>JAKAXA010000027.1 GCA_021816775.1 Pseudomonadota bacterium | reverse complement strand
CTGAATTTGCACTGAGCCGTCAGCGCGCGGTGGTCACGTTGAGCAGGCTCCGCACCCGCGCAAATAGCTCCTCAGCGCCGTAATCGTCCTCATAGGCCTGCTCCGCAATCTGCTGCTGGGCGTCGAGCAGCTCGCATAGAAGCTTTCGAGCGAGCGCTACATCGCTCGGCAGCACGACCCGTTCAATGATTCCGAGGGTGTAGCCTGCGCGGGCGACGATCTCGGCGCTGCGGCGGTGGCGCACGTCATACTCGCGCTCGCCCATGCGGAGCGCGCCGATCTCGCGGCGAACGATCGTCGCGATCTTGGCGGGCTCCGCCGCAGCGATAAATGCCTCGACATACGACCGAACGCCCGGAGGCGCGCCGCAAAGCAAGGAAACGATGAAGGCAGCAAGCTCCTCCCGGCTGCGACGCTGCAGGGCAGCCAAGGCACCGGTGAATTCCTCTTCAATGTCCATGGCAGTCAATGGCCGTGAGTTGCGTCAGACGACACCGTCCGCAAGCAGAGCGCGGGCAAGCATATCCGGAAAGCCCAAATGCCCCGGCCTTTCACCGATGGCGGACATGGGTGTATGTGAAAGTCTCACCGCAATCGCTGCCAGATCATCACCGTGGGTCAGATGATGGCTCGCCTGAAAGGCGAAATCGTTCATCGAGCCGAGCACGCGCCGATTCGTCGCCCGACCGAAGCTGACCGGCTGCATGGCAGCGAGCTCGCGGCTGATGCACTCCTGCGGAACGTCGAGCCGCTCGAGGAGGCTCCGTAGCGAGGCGTGGAGATTGGGCACCAGACTCGTGCGCAGTTCGCGCGCCGGGAGCAGCATCGTGAGCAGACTGCGCTCACTTGTCGCGATGGCAAATTCGGGGCGTCCAAAGCGCACGAGATGAACGTACCAGTCCCCGAGGGCCCCGGTCGATGCGGGGGCTTCCGGGAGCTGTTCCGGCAACCTCAGCCGCGACCGCACGCGCTGCGTACAGCGCAACGTCAACACGGCACGACGCGCCCGGACGCTACGGAACGCCGGACGCAGACCGGCAGCATGGCGCGTAGTGCGACGTCTTTAGATCTCCGCGAGACGCCGCACGGTATCGGGATAGCGCTGCACGAGGCGAATGAGCAGCGCCGCTTGCGCGTTTGGCTTGGCCCGACCCTGCTCCCAATTTTCCAGCGTGCGGACGTTGGTACGCAGGTAGCGTGCGAAAAGGCTGCGGGAGAGCTTCATGTCCTCCCGGACTTTCGTGAGTTCGTCGGCGCGGATCTCCGGCGCGGGCTTCGGTTTCAAAGCATGCGTCCGAAGCGTTCGTTTGCCAGCACGCTGACCAGCCAGGGCGTCAAACCCTTCCATCAGCTCATCGAACAGATTGCGCTTCTTTCTCATGTCTTGCGCCTCACTTTCAGCTCGTCTTTGATGCGCTCCTTCAACGCCTCTCGCTGCTTGGGCGTCACATCTGCCATCTCATCTTTGTCGTACAGCGTGAACAGCCAGAACTCCGGGCCACCCGTCCAGTAGTAATAGATCACCCGCAGACCGCCGCGCTTGCCCTTGGAGCGGCGCGCGTCGCTGAATCGCATCTTGCGCAAGCCGCCCGTTCCCGGGATCACCTCGCCTGCCTCGGGGTTCGCCATCAAGGCTTCCTGAAGGCGACCGAAGCCACCGTCATCCAGGTAGTTCTCGCGGCTTCGCTCGAAAGCCGGCAATTCGACGAAGACCGCCTGCATGACGGGATCCATTATACGCAAGTTGCGTATAGTCGCAAGCTGCGCAACGGAGCGGATATCCCGGCATCCTTAGCGGGGCCTACCACGATCGTACTCGATGCCCACCGGCCCCCGCAGCCGGCGCCCCACAGGGGCCCTGCGCCCGGCGCGCGGCATGGCACGGCCGCTGAGGCCGAGGAACCAAGCCAGGAAGGACGGTTCGTGAATCAGCAACTCGCCGCATGGAGAGTCGAAGACAGCGGCGGTGAGCCCGTTCACCGCGCAACATCGCAGCGCCCACGTGACTCAATTGACGCTCAGCAAGTGCGGGTGTTGGGCAACGAGCTGAGCTTTGGTGACTAGCGCGACTTAACTGCGCCTGACGCTCGCGTTTCCTTTGACGTCCTGAGTTTTGCAAAAGAGCTGAATTTCAGCCTTTTGGTGTCACGCGCCAGCGTCACTCTGGCGTATCGACAAAACATCGAACCAGGATGGTGCGACTACAAACGCTTGTGGTACGGGCATTATCTGATATCAATAGGTCGGTGACAGGGAATTTTGGCCATGCTATACACAAAACCCGTGGCCAGCCTGCAAAAGCACCGGGTCGCCGGACGCACCTACTGGCGGATCGTCGAATCGCGCCGCGTGCGCGGCAAGCCGCGCCCCGTGCCGCTGCTTTATCTCGGTAGCGCCGATCAGCTGCTGAACCGGTTGCTGCAAGCTCCACTGGGGGAGCTGCGGATCCGCTCCTTCCAGCATGGGGATGTCGCGGCGCTGAAAGCCGCGGCGGACCGGCTGGGCGTGGTGGAGATCATCGATCGGCACGTGCCCGAGAGAGCCCCGGGACTGTCGGTCGGCACTACGCTGCTGCTGGCGGCCGCTGCACCTCGTCGAACTCGACCAGGACCGTCTCCACGTAATCCTCGGCGAGCGCATCGAAGCTCGTGCGCTTCGCGGCGGCGTGCGGAAAGTGCCGTCCTTCGCGGATCGCGGTTTCGATCGAGGCCGCCCAGCCCTCTGCTTCCTTCCGGTTCGGAAATGTCGCCGACTCTGACGAGCGGCCCTTTACTCGGACCTGCGCACGATTAGGAAACGTCCTTCGTGAGCGGCGAGACGATGCGCTGGATGGAAGCCATATGCGCCTCGGTGCACTGTGTGCAGCGGTGAGTAAGTCGCTGCACGGAGTCTGCACGAAATAACGCACACAGTGAAGTTTGCCAGGCCTTACACGCCGGCAAGCTACTGATATTCCGAGAGATTTGGTGGGCCGTGTAGGGATCGAACCTACGACCAAGAGATTAAGAGTCTCCTGCTCTACCAGCTGAGCTAACGGCCCGTATCGTGTCGCAGCAGCCGCCAGGGGCGACTTCCGCCGAATCTGGGGTGGACGATGGGACTCGAACCCACGACAACCGGGATCACAACCCGGGACTCTACCAGCTGAGCTACGTCCACCATCGTCGCAACCACACCCCGGCGCACGTCCCGACCATCCGCCGAAGCGGCTGGCGTGCCCGGCAGGACTCGAACCTGCGACCACCGGCTTAGAAGGCCGGTGCTCTATCCAACTGAGCTACGGGCACGCGGTACTGCATCGCCCACTCGCCCGCAAGCCAGACCTGCCGCACGGGGGCGCGAATGATACGGAACCGCGGGCGCCAGCGTCAATTTCGATTTGTGCGGCCTGCAGCGGCGCCCGGCCTGGAGGGTACATCCCAGGCTATGATGCAGTGCGATGAGCCTGAAGGGCCAGATCCCTGAGCCGAACCTGCTTATGTCCACCGATTCGATGCCCCCGGCCTCACTGGAGCCCTCGGCGCAGCTCGACCGGGAACTGGAATGGCAGCTTGCCGCCGACGATCTGGCGCCGGTGCGGCGCTGGCTGGCAGCGCACCCTGCCCTGCATCAGCTGCGGATCGATCCCCTTCCCCCGCAGCGCCTGCGGGATACGTACCTGGATACAGCCGACTGGCGCGTCTTTCGGTCCGGGTTTGCCCTGCGGCAGCGCCAGGCGGGGACGCGCGCCGAGGCCACGCTGAAGAGCCTGCGCTCGGCCCGGGCGGATCTCGCAGACCGGCGGGAAATCACCGAGACGCTGCCGGAGGGCGCGGCCGAACTCGCCCGATTGCCAGGGCCGGTCGGCGCCTGGCTCCGCCATGTAATCGCCGCTCAGCCGCTGCGAACGCTGTTCATGGCGCAGACGCTCCGGGAGCGCTTCGCGGTACACCGGGGCGGCCAGGCCCGGCCGGCCGGCGAAATTGCTCTGGACGAGACGAGCCTGTTCGGGCCCTCTGAGGCCCAGCTGGAGCAACTGCTGCGCGTCGAAGTGGAGGTCTGGGACGCAGAGCCGGGGGGGCTTGCACCGCTGGTCGAGGCCCTGCGGCAGTCCTGCCGTCTCAGGCCGGCCTCCGAGAACAAATTCGCAGCCGGTGTGCGCGCGGCGGGTCTCGCCCCGCCGCGCGAGTGAGCACCGCTCAGTGCGCGCCGGCGGAGACCTCCGCCGACAACGCGGTCTTGGCCGGACGCGCGAACCAGACCAGGACCACCATGGCCACGAATAGGTACCCGGACGCGTAGAAGATATCGTCCGCCGAGAGCATGTAGGCCTGCTGATTGATCAGCTGATTCAGCAGCAGCCCACCCTGCTGTCGCGACAGACCGGCCGCGTGCACCTGCGTCATGAATTGTGCGGCCTGCGGATTGGCGGTGAGCCGCTCGACGAGCTGGGCGTGGTGCAGCGTCGCCCGCTGCCACCACAGCGTGGTCGTGATCGAAGTGGCGAACGAACCGGCCGTGATGCGCGTGAAATTGATCAGTCCGGAGGCCGAGGCGATCCGTTCCGGCTCCAGCCCCGAGAATGCCAGCGCGAGCAGCGGAATGAAGAACGTAGCCATAGCCGCCCCCTGAATGAGCGTCGGCGTGAGCAGCACTTCGACATCCGCCTGGGTATTGAAGTCGGCGCGCATGAACATCACGAGCGCGAACACCAGGAAGGAGACCGTAACGAACCAGCGCGGATCGAGCCGGTCGACCAGCCGGCCGACGAGCGGCGTGAGCAGAATCGCGAGCAGACCGACGGGTGCGAGCACGAGCCCGGCGAGCGTTGCGGTATAGCCCATGTACTGCTGCAACCACAGCGGCAGCAGCACGACGTTGCCGAAGAACAGGCCGTAGCCGATCGACATGGCGATGGAACTGACCAGGAAATTGCGCCGCCGGAAGAGGCTCAGGTCCACCACCGGGTGCCTATCGGTGAGCTCCCAGACCAGGAACACCGCAAAGGCGACCGTCGCGGCGATGGCCAGCGTCACGATGAAGGGGGAGTTGAACCAGTCCAGGTTCTTGCCCTTATCGAGCATGATCTGCAGCGCCCCGACCCACACCACCAGCAGGCCGAGGCCTACCTTGTCGATCGGCAGCTTGGCGGTGGGCGTCTCCCGATGGCGGTAGATGCTCCAGGTCAGGAACGCGGCGATGATGCCCACCGGCACATTGATGTAGAAGATCCACGGCCAGGAGATGTTGTCCGTGATCCAGCCGCCGAGCACCGGGCCGACCACGGGCGCAACGAGCGTGGTCATGGACCACACTCCGAGCGCCGCGCCGGCCTTCGCCTTCGGGTAGCTCGACAGCAGCAGCGCCTGCGACAGCGGGATCATCGGTCCGGCCACCGCGCCCTGCAGCGCGCGGAACATCACCAGCGACGAGAAGGTCGGCGCCAGGCCACACAGCATCGAGGAGATCACGAACAGGATGGTCGAGGCGGTAAACAGGCGCACCTGTCCCAGCCGTCGGGTCAGCCAGCCGGTGAGCGGCATGGAAATGGCGTTCGCGACCGCGAACGAGGTGATCACCCAGGTGCCCTGATCGGGCGAGACGCCGAGGTCCCCGGCGATCGCCGGAATCGAAACGTTGGCGATCGAGGTATCGAGCACGTTCATGAACGTCGCCAGCGACAGCGCGAGCGTCCCAAGGACGACGGCCATGCCCTCGAGTGGCGGCAGCGCGCCCGGCGCGGCAGCCGGGCGAGGCGCCGCAACCGGCGCCGCGTTGGATTCGGTCATGGCGAACCGGCTCCTCAGTACATCCAATGACCCGCGCCGAGCAGGCGCGCCGCGGTGTTCTCCGGATGCCGATCCGAGACCAGACGCTCGGCGTCGTGCGCCTTGCCGTTGCCGCGCGCCTGATCGACGCGCGCGCCGGCGGAGCCGAGTCCCGCATGCGCTTCGCCCGGGTCATTGGCGGCAATGATCTGGCGGATGGTGCGCGCGGCCTGCGCATCGACCGACCGGAATACGTCGGTCGAGGCATCCGGGCCATTGCTCGCCACCTCCGGCAGCCGCGGCGAGAGGTCGTGGCGCACATCAACGTAGGCGCTCATCGAAAGGCCGATCTGCAGCGGATGCGCGGCGAGCTCGCGCGGATCGACCGCAATGCGCACCGGCACGCGCTGCACGATCTTGATCCAGTTGCCGGTCGCATTCTGCGGCGGCAGCAACGAGAACGCCGAGCCGGTGCCGGCGCCGAAGCCGATGACACGGCCGTGGAACACCACATCGCTGCCGTAGAGATCCGACACCAGGCTCACCGGCTGGCCGATGCGCATGTCCGCGAGCTGTGATTCCTTGAAGTTCGCGTTCACCCAGACCTGATTCAGGGGCACGACCGACATCAGGTCCATGCCCGGACTTACGTGCTCGCCCAGCTGCACGTTGCGTTCGGCCACGAAGCCGGACACCGGCGCCGGCAGCAGAGTGCGCGCGTACGTCAGATAGGCCGCATGCACCGCCGCCGCCGCGGACTGCACCGCAGGGTTGTTGGCGATGGTCGTGTTGTCGACCCACGCGCGGTTGGCGGCGAGACGCTGCTCGGCGGCCGCGAGCGCCGCCTGCGCGGCGTGCACCGCATCGAGCGCGTGCTGCAGATCCTCGCCCGAAACCGCGCCGGTGCGCGCCAGGTTCGCGCGGCGGGCGTAGTCCGATTTCGCCTGCGTCAGCGCCGTCTGGCGAACCTGCACGTCGGCACGCAACTCGGCCGTAGTTGCGAACATGTTGCGCACCCGGCGCACCGTGCTCGCGAGATTCGCTTCCGCCTTCTGCAGCGCCACTTCGGCGTTCGCCCGGTCGAGGCGGACCAGCGGGTCCCCCGCCTTGACGAACTGCGTGTTGTTGGCGTTGATCGCCACCACCGTGCCGGAGATCCGCGGGGTGATCTGCACGACATTGCCGCTGACGTAAGCGTCGTCGGTGTATTCGACGAAGCGCGCGTAGGTGTACCAGTAGATGCCGTACCCGATGCCGGCTAGGACGACCACCGTGCAAATCACGGTGAGCCATCGCGCCCTGGGGCTACTCCAGAGCGAACTCGTCCTGTCATGGGCGCTGGTCATGGTCTGAACTCTCCCGGCGATCGCCGTCCGAATCGTCTCTGGCTGCCGTGGCGAAATATGCCTAGGCAAGCTTCAGCTGCCAAAAAAAGGCTCATCTCAGCCCGCGTTGTGCAGCATGCGGGTCAGGTAGTCCTTCAGCTTCTGCGCGTCCTTCTGCTCCAGGCCGCGCAGAAAGCGGTTTTGCACCGCCACGGACATCTCGAGCATCCGCGGATAGGCGGCCCGGCCTTCATCGGTTGCCTCGAGATAGATCAGCCTGCGGTCCTTCACGCAGCGCATCCGGCGCACCAATCCCTTCTTCTCCAGTCGATCGATCATGCGGGTCATGGCGCCCGCGTCGTACGATAGCTCCTTGCACAAGTCGGTGGCAGACTTCCTGTTGGCGGTCCCGACGAGCCTCACCAGCACGATGAACTGTGCGGCTGTCACACCGAGCGCGGACAGGTGCGGATCGGCGGCCAACTCCCGATCGAGCGCGGCCAGCATCTCCACCTTCACTCGGGTCATCAGGTACCCGATGCTCTGACTCGGCTCGTACGTACGGACGTCGTAGATATTCCCCAACGGGCGCCTCCGGGCAAATACCCCGTAGGAGGTATCTGCAGATATATCTGCCTAGGCCGACATTGTAAGGGCAACCATTGCGTCATTCAATCCCTCGAGCGGCCGGAAAGGCTGTGCCCACCTGACCTGGGACTTGGCTGTAAAGCAGCTGCTACGCCAGCGTCCCGAGACTGTCACGCGTTGCGGCGAAGATTGGGACGAACCCGGAGGACCCATGAATTCCGACATCCACAGCCGCTGGAAAGCGGCCCTAGCGGCCGCCGCCCACCAGACCCTCGCCGCACGCTGGCGCAGCACCGTGCATGCCCTGAGGCGCGCAGAGCTCGATTATCGGGCGCTGTATTCGGCCGAGGAGATCGACATTCAGGCGCTGCGCAAAGCGGCGCAGCGCATTGATGATCTCAAGCAGCTGCGTGCGGCACTCGCCGGAGGAGAGTGCGGAGGCCAGCCGGCCTGACCGGCCGGCTGGCCGCTCCGCTCAATAGCCGGCGGCGAGACCTGCGGGCCGGCGCCGGTCATTGGCGCCTTCGAGCATGTGAGTGACGGGATTGACCACGATGGCCTCATCTGCACCCCAGGACTTGACCATCTTGAAGCGGTAGCCCATCGCGCGCAGCCGCCGCTCGACGTTCGGGCTCATCAGTCCAGGCTCGGCGAACACCACATCCGGGTACCACTGCTGGTGCACCCGCGGCGCATTGACCGCCTGCTGCACGTTCATGCCGAAGTCCACGACGTTGAGGAAGCTCTCGAGCGTCGTCGAGATGATTGTCGAGCCGCCGGGGCTGCCGGTCACCATGAACAGGCGCTTGCCGCGCAGCACGATCGTGGGGGCCATCGAGCTCAACGGCCGCTTGCCGGGCTCGACCTGGTTGGCCTTGCCCTGCACCAGGCCGAAGGAGTTCGGCACGCCGGGCTTAGAGGTGAAGTCGTCCATTTCGTTGTTGAGGAAGAAGCCGGTGTCGCCGGCGATCTGCCCGAGCCCAAACAGGTAATTGATCGTGTAGGTCACTCCCACCGCGTTGCCATGCCTGTCCACGATGGAGTAGTCCGTGGTGTCGGTGCCCTCATAGGGACCGAGGCTGCCCTTGACGTCGACGGACGGCGTCGCGGCATCGGGGCGGATGCTGGCGCGCAGCTTTGCCGCATGCTGCGCCGAGAGCAGCCGGTCGATCGGGTTGTGCACGAAGGCCGGATCGCCGAGATACGTGTTGCGATCCGCAAAGGCGCGCCGCTCGGCTTCGACCAGGTAGTGCAGGCTGTCGACCGAGCCGTAGCCCCACTTGGAGAACGGATACGGCTTGATGATCTGCAGGATCTCGCAGATGGTCACCCCGCCGGAGCTCGGCGGCGGATCGGAGACGATGGTGTAGCCGTGATAGGCGCACTCGACCGGCTTCGCCCATTGAACCGTGTAATCGGCGAGGTCCTTCATTGTCAGGATGCCGCCGTGCGCGCGGCTCGCCGCCACGATCGCGCGGGCAATCGGTCCGCGATAGAACGCGCGGCTGCCCTCGCGGGAGATCAGCTCCAGTGTGCGCGCGAGCTGCGGCTGACGCAGCCGCTCGCCGGCGACGTACGGCTTGCCGTGGTTGAGGAAGATCGCCGCGACGTTCTTGTGCTTGGCGAAGTCCTTGACGCGGGTATCGAGGATATCGATATCACCCTGCTCGAGCACGTATCCCTCGCGCGCCAGGCGGATGGCCGGGGCCATGACCTTTTCGCGGCTCATGGTGCCGTACGCGCGCAGCGCCGTGTCGAGCCCCAGCACCGTGCCCGGCACGCCGACCGAGAGGTACGTCTTGGTGCTGCGCCCCGGCACGACTTGCCCCCGGGCATTCTGATACATCGTCGGCGTGGCTTTCAGCGGCGCTTTTTCCCGGAAATCAAGAAAGAGATTCCGGCCGCTCGCCAGGTGAATCACCATGAAGCCGCCGCCGCCGATGTTGCCGCAGCACGGATGCACCACCGCGAGCGCGTAGCCCACGGCGACCGCCGCGTCGATCGCGTTGCCGCCCTCTTTGAGGATGTGCAGCCCGACCTCGGTCGCGAGGTGCTGCGCGCTCACCACCATGGCGTGCCGCGCGAGTACCGGATGATCGTGCGCCAGCGCCGCCACGGTGGTCGGCGGCGCGCTTGAATCAAGCGCCTGCCTCGGGATGGCGTTCCTCGAGCCGACCTTCGCGGCGGCCTGAGCCGCCGGCAGCGCCGCGAGAGCGGCGGCCGCCATCCACACCAGATGAGCCTTGCGCATGTGCATCACGTCCATCCTATTGCATCGTTCAAGAATGACTCAGTCTTGCAGATCACGGCCATCAGTTCCAGCGATATGCCACCGTACCGTAGTAGTACGCGCCGCTGAAGCCGAACGGCGAGGAGAACGGATAGGCGAAGATGCCCGTGAAGTTATTGAGATTGTTATTGCGCTGCGGGTAGGTATTGCCGACGTTATTGCCCCCCACCGTCAGCATCCAGCCCGAGCGATGATAGGACAGACTGGCATCGAGGATGAGGCGCGCGCCGAAGGTCTGGTCGTACTTCGGGCCGTTGTTGCTGATGCTGCTCCACTGCCCGTAGCGAGTGAGCTGGCCGTGCGCGACCCAGTGGCCGACGTTCCAGTCCGCCAGGATATACGCCTTGGTCAGCGGCGCAGACGAGGTGAGGAAGCCCGCCTCCTGCCGATTGACGATGGGCAGCACTAGTCCGTGCAGAGCGTCCTGCGGCGGGTTGGGCGCGATGCCGGTGATCTCGGTCTTGTTGTAGTTCACGCCGGCGCTGAGGGCCAGCTGCGATGCTGCGAGCGGCACCGTGTAGTGCGCCACGAAATCCCCGCCCCGCGTGCGCGTATCCACTCCGTTGTAGAAGAAGGCGCCGCCGTCGACGAACGGGATACCCACCGAGGTGAGGTAGCTCTGCACCGCCGCGCCGGTCAGATCACCGCTGAGTACGATGCGGTGCGCAATCGTGATCTGGTAGGCATCGAGGGTCATGTACAGACCGTCATGCGGCGTAAGCACGAGGCCCACCGAGAAGCTGTGCGACTTCTCGGCCCTCAGGGGCTGCGCGCCAAGCGCCTGGGCGGCCGGATTGGTCACCGGGAACTGGCGGATGTTGTACGGGACGTTGTTGATGAAAAGGGTCGAGGTGTTCGAGTAGTACTCCTGCTGCAGCGTCGGCGCGAGGAAGCCGGACGCCGCGGTCCCGCGCAGCGCAACCACTTTATTGAACGCGTAGCGGCCCGACAGATCGTAGGTGGTCGCGCCGCCGAAATCGCTGTACTGCGACCGGCGCACCGCGAATTCCGTCGAGAGAGCCTTGGTCCAGTTGCTCTCGAGATCGAGGTAGATCGCCCGGCTGTTGCGCGAGTGCGAGCCGGCATCGAGCGGCGTGTAGCCCGGGAATACCTGCGCTCCCGCGCCGGCGTAGGATTGCGGCTCGCCCTGGTAGGTGGTGAACTTGTCGCTCTCGTAGTCGACGCCCCAGGCGACCAGCAGGCCGTTTTGCACCCAGCTCGGGTTGAAGACCCGCTTGAAGTCGGCGTTCGCCACGCTCTGGCGGATCTTGTTCATGCCGATGTAGAAGTTGGTCGGCGAGGCGCTACCGAGCGAGTAATTGAAGGTGTCCGCGGTGTTGAGCTTCCACGAGTTCCCGCCGGTATCGGCGCTGATGTCGTAATGCCAGCCGAACACCGTGCCGCGCACGCCGAGCACCTCCTGGTCATCGAACAGGGTGCTCGCTTCAATCGGCAGGAAGCCGTGCGGATACACCGCAACCGCGGCGGGCTGGGTATTCTCGTACTGCGACAGCGCGCGGTAGAATCCGCCCGCCCACACGTTGCTGTGGTTCACGACGGTGAAGCCGTACAGATGGACTTCGGGGCTGAAGTCATACTGCATGTTGATCGCGGCCTGCAGGGTGTGCTCGTCCGGCAGGCCGTAGTGGACCGTGGTGTGGCCGTAGAGCGGATCGCCGGGGAAGCGAAAGTCCGGATTGGCGCGATTGGTCGACCCCTGGCGGGTGCCGTTCAGGCTGACGCGCACCCAGCCCTTGCTCCCCAGCGCCACGCCGTCGTCGACCCCGCCCGTCACGGTTCGGCCGTCGCCTTTGATGTATTGCCCGGCCGACAGGAATGACGAGCCGCCCCGCGGGCCTTTCTTGAGGATGATGTTGATGACGCCCGCGATGGCGCCCGAGCCGTACTGTGCGGCCGCACCGTCACGCAGCACCTCGATGTGGTCGATGGCGTTGATGGGAATCGCGCCGAGATCGACCGGCGAGGAGCCGCGGCCGAATTCGCCGTCGACGTTGGTGATCGCGGTATCGTGGACCCGCTTGCCGTTGATGAGCACCAGGGTCTCGTTCGGCGACAGGCCGCGCAGCTGCGCCGGCTCCGAGGCGTCCGTCGCATCAGTGATCGTCGACTGCGGGAAATTGAACGACGGCAACAGCACGCTGAGGGCGGAATTCAGATTCGTCGCTCCGGTCGCGGCCAACTCGGTCGGGGTCACCACGTCGATCGGGGAGAGCGAGGTCGCCTCCGTCACACCGACCTCTCGCGTGCCGGTGACGATCACCGTGTGCAATGCGGAGGGGACGCGGGGAATGCTGAGCACGGTCTGGCTTGCCGGCGGCGGGTCGGCGGCCGGATCGGCCGCAGCGGTGCCCGGGGAATCCGCGGCAGGATCGGCAGCGGGGCCGGGATGAGCGAACGTCGCCGCGAGCAGCCGCGGCGGATCGGCTCTCGAGGCGAGCGTGCCGACGGGCGGCACGCCGGGCTGGCGAATCTCGATGACGTTCGCGTTCAGCCGGCGATAGGTCAGATGCGTGCCGCCGAGCATGTGCTGCAACGCATAATCGATGGTGACGTCGCCCCGCACGGCGGGCGCCTTGTGGCCATCGGTGAGCTTGGAAAAGAAGATGATCTGGATGCCGCTCTGGCGCGCCAGCTCCTGCAGCGCCGCGGAGAGCGGCTGACTGCTGATCGCCAGATCGAAGGTTCGCGTCGGGCCCGCCGCCGCCCACGGGGCGCTCGAGAGCAGGCAGATCAACGCGACAAGCACGGAAATCACGGACCATCGGCGATGCATGGCAACCTCCCCGTTGACGACCTGGCGGCGATAATCGACGCTCTTTAGTCCTATGGTAGAGTGCGTCTGGCCAGGGTTGACCCCCTCCCGTGAAAAAAAAATAATCGCTCTGGCCGTGCTCAGCGATGAGATGGACTCATGCGTGCGTGAGCGCCGCTCATCTCTGGCGGGCGAGCCGGCTGCAGCGTCACGACGCTCGTCCCATCGCTCCCGCGGCGGATCACCACGCCGGGCACATCGGAGAGAAACTCGAGCAGCGAGCGGGAGTCATCCAGCTGAATGACACCGGTGACCTGCCGCTCGCGCAGCGCGGGGCTGTCGATCACGATGTGCTGATTGCCGTCCCGGTCGAGCTCATCGACCACCTCCCCGAGGGGTCGGTGCTCGAACACCAGCTGCCCACGCGTCCAGGCGGTGGTCGCAGTGAGGTCGCGGACCGGCCGCGGCGCACTCACGCCGTGCGGGGTGATGAACACACGCTGCGCAACCCCGAGGATCAGCGCACCGGCAGGCGCCGGGAATCGCTCGAGCCGCGGGGCGACACCCGGCGCGCGCCCGGCGCCCGGCGCGAACAGTGCCGCCCGCACCGGCGCTCTGGCCTGCGCGGCGCTCATGACCGCTACCCGACCCTGCAGCACGGTCACCGCGGCGTCCCGAGCAAGCAGATCGATGTTGAATTCCGTGCCGATGGCCCGGACCACTTCGCCGTCGGCGTGCACGTCGAACGGCCGCGCCGGATCGTGACTGACCTGGAAGAGCGCCTCGCCCCGCAGCAGATGGATAACCCGGCGGTGCCTGCGCAGATCGACTTCGATGGCGGAGGCGGAGTTCAGCGTAACCCGGGAACCGTCCGCGAGCAGAATCGAGCGCTGCTCGCCGAGGTGTGTCCGGTAGATCTGCGCCCCTCCGGGCAGCCACAGCCACGCCGCGAGCGCGGCGGCGAGCAGCGCCGCCGCAGCAGCGATGCCCGCGCGAAGACGCGCGCGCGGACGTCCGGACTTACGCACCTCAGAGTGCCGGGAATCCGGTGGCGGGCACGCCCTTGCATCGGTCAGAGCGAGCGCGACGGGCTCCACCGAGGCTCGGGCCGTGCGGATCAGGGCCTCGGCGGGAGTGTCCGGCCAGCGCACCGTGTCGGCGCGCAGCACGGTCATCAGCCGCTCGATCCGAAGGTAGGCCTCGATCCTCTCCGGCGAGCGCGCCACCCACGTGAGGAATTCGCGCCGGTCGGCCGGCGTTGCGCTCTCGCCGTGCAGCAGCACCCACCACTGGGTCGCCTCCTCGCCCCACAACCGGCTGCTCTGCGTTGAACGCGTCAGGTCACTCATCGAGCACGCCACGCAATTGTTCGTAGCCGTGCGCCAGATAGCGCCGCACCTGGCGCAGGGTCAACTCCAGCTCCTGCGCGATCTGCTTGTAGGAATACTCATCGCGCAGCCGCAGCAGCACCACCGCGCGCATCATGGGAGACATCTGCTCGAGCTGCTGGTTCAGCCGTTGCTCGGACAGTGTGGCGTCGACGGCAAGCTCCGGCAGGCATTCATCGACCGGCGCATCGCTCTCATCCGGGGAGAAGCTCTCCATGGGGGGGTATTCGCGCCGCCACTCGCCAACGACGTGTCCGGCCACGCGCAGCAGGTAGGCCTGGGGATTGCGCACCTGCAGCAGGTCCGGAGCGCGCAGCAGGCGCAGATAGATCTCCTGCGCCAGGTCCTCGATCTCGACCGTCGAGCGCACACGCCGACCGAGAAACTGCAGCAGGCTGCGGTTCCAACGCTGGCGCCACCCGACCAGCACGGTCGCGTTCGTCATGCTCGCCAAAGTCCTCCGCGACATCGCGGGTCTCCACGAGTAATAGAGCAGCCCCGCAGCAGTATGGCCCCCCCAAGCGCGTTCAGGATCGGCGCGCCGTCACGACCAAGCTAGCGGAAGCCGAGGGCGCTGGCAATCGCCCCCCCTGGAGCCGTCGACCCCCGGGAGGATGATCGTACTCGCGCGCCGCCCGCCCGCCGGATCGCCCCACTCCCCTCGCCGGCCGTGCCGTCGCGCCTCACGTGCGGACTGCGCCGGCGTGCCACGCGTTGAGCGAGCCGGTACACTGCGGAAAAACCACGCGTACCAGGGGGAATCATGCTTCGCGCGCCCAAAGTGATCGCATTCTGCGCCGTGCTCGTGATCGGCGCGTCGCCACTCGCTGCGGCCGCTGCAGCGGCCGGGAACGTGGCGACCGTCGCCCTGCATCGGCTATTCCGCGCCGAGTGGCAGCGGGAAATGCGTGAGCATCCGCTCGAAGCCTCCGCCGACGGCTTTCATCAGTTCGACGGGTCATGGGCGAATGAGAGCCTGACGAATCTCGCCCGGGAGCACCAGGAAGACCTCGAGACGCTCAAGCGCCTCGCGGCCATCGATCGCAGCCAGCTCGACCGGGAGGACCGCATCAGCTACGACCTGTTCAAGTATCGCTACCAGATCCGGACTCAGGGCTACGACCTGAAGACCTATCTGATGCCGATGAATGAGCTGTGGGGGATCCAGACGCTGCGGACCCTCACCCACACCCTGCGCTTTCGGACCCTTGCCGACTACCGTCACTACATCGAGCGCCTGCGCACGCTCACGCCCTACATGGACGAGACCATCGCCCTGCTGCAGCAGGGCGTCAAGGACGGCATGACCGAACCACGGGTGGTGATGCAGGGCGTGCCGGCCCAGATCGCCGCCAACATCGTCTCCAGCCCTGCAGCGAGCCCCTTCTACGCGCCATTCAGGAACCTGCCCTCGCTCATCCCGGCCGCCGAACAGGCGCGGCTGCGCGCCGAGGCCAAGGCCGCGATCGCCCAGGTGGTCACGCCGGCCTATCGCAAGCTGCAGCAGTACTTCGACAACGAGTATCTGCCGCACTGCCGCACGAGCATCGCCGCCGAAGCGCTGCCCGACGGCAAGGCCTACTACGCCTACATGGTCCGCAAGTACACCACGACGGGCCTGACGCCGCACGAGATCCACCAGATCGGCCTGAAGCGCGTCGCCGAGATCCACGCGCAGATGCAGCGCGTGTTCGACCAGATCGGCTTCAAGGGCACGTACCCGCAGTTCGTGCACAATCTGCGCACCAACCCGCGCTTCTATTACAAGCGCCCCGCGCACCTGCTCGAGGCGTACCGCGCCGCCGCCATGCGCGTCAACCCGCTGCTGGTGAGGTACTTTCCCCTCTGGATCCTGCCGCGCGTGCCCTACGGCGTGCGGGCGATCCCCGCCTCGCTCGCCCCCGACACCTATCCGGCCTACTCGGTGCCGCCGGCCGGCGATGGCAGCGTCGCGGGCTACATCGCCGTCAACCTCTACAAGCCGCAGAGCCGGCCGAAATACGACATTCAGGTGCTGGTCTGCCACGAGGGCCGCCCGGGCCATCAGCTGCAGATTCCGATCGCGATGGAGCTGAAGGGACTGCCGGAATTCCGCCGCTTCGACTATTACAGCTCCTACGGCGAGGGCTGGGCCCTCTACACCGAGTCGCTGTGCGACCAGATGGGGCTCTACAACAATCCGTACTCCAAATTCGGCTACCTCGACTGGCAGATGTGGCGGGCGGTGCGCCTGGTGGTGGACACCGGCATCCACTCCGAGGGCTGGACGAGGGCGCAGGCCGTGCGCTATTTCGAGAACAACACCGCGCTCAGCAGCCAGAACATCAATACCGAGGTCGACCGCTACATCGCCTGGCCCGGTCAGGCGCTGTCCTACATGATCGGCCAGATGGACATCTTGCATCTGCGCCAGAAGGCCGAGCAGGCCCTCGGCCCAAAATTCAACATCAAGGACTTCCACGCCGCGATCCTCGAGCATGGCGCCCTGCCGCTCACCATCCTCAATCACGTGATCGACCGCTGGATCCGCAACCGCCAGGCCGGCAAGCCCGTGCGCCACTCCCTCGGCCTGTAGCCGCCCGCGCCGCGGGGCGAGCGGCCGACGGTGCCCCGCCCACCCCCCGCGGCAGCGGGCCTGTTGCAGGCCCTGCTCGTGGAATCCCCGTATGGCTGTCCGGCCTCGCGCCCGGATACTGTGCGCGGGGTCGGATAGCGCGCGGACGCGGGGCACCGCCATCGGCAAACAGGACTGCGCAGGAGGCCTGTGGCACTTCAGCGGAACTGAACAGGAGTTCAATGCGCCCACTGCCCGCACCAGCCGACCGCTGCGACGGAGTCCGATATGTACTCGACTCTAATTCTGCCTCGTCTCAATCACTGGTACGTCCGGTGGGACTCCGGTGAGCTGTTCGAGGTGATCGCCGTCAATGCTGCGCTGCGCACCGTGCAGATCGAGAGCTTCGATGGCCATATCGAGGTGCTCGATGAGAACGAGTGGGCCGCACTGTCGGTCAGCCCGACGGAGCCGCCGGGCAACTGGCTGCATCATCCATCGGGCGAGATGACCCGTCGGGCCGTGATCTGGATCGAGCCCACGTTGGGGTGAGCGCGGCAGCGACCGCAGCCGTTGCCGCAGGCGCATTCAAGGCTGCAGCGTGGCAGTGACGCATCGGCGTCGTCCCGTGAGCCTGCCGGTCGGCCGAAGCACACACGGTCACCGCCGACGTAAAGGCGCCTCATCCCTGCGCCGTGCACCCATTCAATTCGCGCAAAGCGACCTGAGCGAAGCCACGCTGCCGCGATCGCGCCTGTATTGCGAGCAGCTCGGCATCAGGCTCGCTGCGGGAACCGACGCGGAACTGTTCAAGTGTTCCTCGCGAGCGTACTGCTCGGCCCACGGATCAGTGAAGCCATCGCCCGGCGCACTGACCTGAGCGTCGCGCGCCATCGCCTGCTCAGTCCGGCAGATCCTCGCCGCCGGCGGGGATACTCTGGTCAAACCGGTCCTGCGCGAGGGCGGTTACCTGCGCTACGACCCCAAGACCGCGACCAGGATCCTGCGCGATTGCACGATGCGGCAGGCGCAGCACCACGGCAGCCGTCGCCAATTGCACGCCTCGGTGCGCGCCTGCCGAGGCCTCGAGAGGCGCCTCGACCGCTTCCATGGCGTCGGTCCGATCACCGTCAATCGCTTCCTGCGCGAGCGGCCGTCGTGGTGGGCCAAATCCGATCCCGAACCGCTGCCGCGCGTAAAGACCGCCGCGCGCCAGCTGGCCATACCGCTCGCGCGCTACCGCCGCAAGAACCTGACCTCCGTCCGTCTCGAGGCCGGCCCGATACGCCACCGCCGCGAACTGACGCCGACGCGACACTGAGCTCGGTGCATCTGACCGGCGCGGAAGGTTCCAACACGGGCCTCTCGAGAGCCGGGCCGCCGGCGCGGCGCGCGGCGCGTGACTCTTGCCACCCAATGGCCTTGCGCGCAGAATCCCCGGCACTAATCAATTCGAATCGACGGGGCCCATTGAACGGGCCCTCGTGCCATCTCTTGGGGTCGCAAACGAGGATTGCTCAATGACGTTCAGGACACTTGCCGGCGCGCTCGGCGCCGCGCTCTGCCTTTTTCTGCTCCCGCACGATGCGCACGCCCAGGCCGCGCCGGGTCCGGTGCAGGCATTGATCCGCTACCCCAGCATCCACGGGGATACCGTGGTATTCGAGGCCGGCGGTTCCGTCTGGAAAGTCCCGGTGCAGGGCGGTGAGGCCGTGCGGCTCACCGCGGATTCCGGCCACGACTCCCACCCCATGGTGTCGCCCGACGGTAAATGGGTGGCGTTTACGGGCTGGTACCGCGGCAACACCGACGTCTACGTCGTCTCGATTGACGGCGGTCCGGTCAAGCAGCTGACCTGGCGCTCGGTCAATGCGCCCATGAACGGCAGGATCGCGACCATGCCCGACAACATCGTCGTCGGGTGGACGCCCGACAGCCGCGATGTCGTGTTCCTGTCGCGCCGCGAGAGCTTCAATCCGCAGATCGAGCGCGCGTTCGAAGTGCCGGTCAGCGGTGGCCTGCCGAGCGTCCTGCCGATGCCGTGGACCGGCGCGCTCTCCTTCAACGGCGGCGGCACCGCGGTCGCGTATAACAAGCTGTCGCGCATCCTGCGCCCGTTTCACCGCAAGCATTATTTCGGTGGACAGGCCGACAATATCTTCACGTACCACCTCAAGAGCGGCCAGAGCACGCAGCTGACCCACTGGAAGGGCGAGGATACCTTCCCGATGTGGGTGGGCGACACGCTCTACTTCGCCTCGGACCGCGGAGCGGCGGGCGTGCTCAATCTCTGGGCGAAGAACCTCAAGACCGGCTCCACTCGCCAGCTGACGCATTTCCCGATCTATGACATCGACTGGCCGAGCGCCGGCAATACCGGCATCGCCCTGTCTGACGGCGGCCGCCTGTACGTGTATTCGTTCGCGAGCCGCAAGCTGAGCCCGGTGCCGGTCACGGTACCGCTGAGTGGAAGGCACACCTTGCCTTACGTCTACTCCGCCGCGAAGATGATCCGCGCGGCAGATGTCGCTCCGGACGGCAAGCTTGCCGTGTTCAGCGCGCGCGGCGCGCTGTTCACGGTGCCTGCCGAGTATGGGCACACCACGGACCTCAGCACACGCGTTGCGAGCAACGACAAGGACCCGGCCTGGTCGCCGAACGGCAAGTGGATCGCCTACATCCGCGCCGACGGCCTCGACAGCCAGGTGATGGTGCGCTCGGCGGACGGCCATGGCACACCGCGCGCCTTGACGCCAAACGGTGGCGTAACCTATTCGGGACCGCTGCAGTGGAGCCCGAACAGCCGCTGGCTGACCTATACGAATTCGCGCCAGCAGCTGTGGCTGGTCAACACCAGGACCGGCAAGCGCAAGGAAGTGACCACGGACCGGCAAATGATCGTGGACGCGTTCCAGGATGTGGCGTTCTCGCCGGACAGCCGCTGGCTGGCGTTTTCCAAGCACCTCCCCAACCACCTGCGCGCGCTGTTCATCGTCAACGTCGACACCGACGCATTGCATCAGGTCAGCCGCGGAAATTTCAGCGACAGCCGCCCCGTCTTCTCGCACAACGGCAAGTACCTGTTCTTCGTCTCCGCGCGTCTCGTCAACCCCGTCATCTCCAGCTATAACTTCAGCGCCTCCGGCGTCGTGCCGGACGGGCTGTACGTGACGACGCTGCAGGCGGCCACGCCTTCGCCTTTCGCGCCGCGCACGCAGCGCCCCACCGCCGGATCACACAAGGCGAAACCTCATAAGAGCAAGAGCAAGGGCAAGGGCAAGGGCAAGGGCAAGCACAACGGCAAGGCCAAGTCGAAGAAGCTTCACGTCAAGATTGATTTCGCCGGGCTCATCCAGCGCGCCGCTCAGGTGCCCGTGCCGGCCGCCAACATCACGCAGGTCGATGAGTCCAAAGGCGTCGTCTACTACGCGACCATGCCGGTGCCGGTGCTCGGCGGCGCCATCCCCGGCGAGGTGCCGCAGCTTCGCGCCTACAAACTCGCGAAGCGCAAGGGATTGACGCTGGTCTCGGGCATCGGCAGCGGCTTCGCACTGTCGGCCGACGGCTCGACATTGCTCTATGAGCTGCAGGGCAATTGGGTGCTGCGCCCGGCGAAGTTCAGCAAGCAGGCCAAGGTCAAGACGCTCGACACCGCACACATGCAGATGCAGGTCGATCCGCGCGCGGAGTGGGCCGAGATCTTCAATGAAGCCTGGCGCAACGTGCGCGACTACTTCGTGAACCCCGAGCTGATCAAGCGCAAATGGGCGACGATCGGCAAGCACTACCGGGCGCTGCTCCCGCTGGTGCAGGACCGGGAGGATCTGAATTACGTCATGGCGAACATGATCGGCTCCCTGGGCGAGAGCCACATGTATATCTTCGGCGGCGACACGGGCTGGAAGTCCCCGCCGCAGCCGACGGCCGGCCTCGGCGTCGAGTTCGCGCTCAATGCCGCCACCGGGCGCTACTATCTCAAGCGCATTTTCCGCGGCGACAACACGGTCCCGGGTTACTATGCGCCGCTCGCGCAGCCGGGGCTCAAGGTCAAGACGGGCGATTACGTGCTGGCCATCAACGGGGCGCCGCTCAGCGCCCCGACCAACCCGTATTCCCTGCTGCAGGGCACTCTGGGGCAGACGATGAGCCTGACCATCGCGGCCACGCCGACCGGAAAGCCCTGGACCATCCTGGTCAGGCCGATCGTCAACAGCGGCAAGCTGCACCTGCTGCACTGGATCAATGAGAATCGGCGCGAGGTCGACAGGCTCTCCGGTGGCAAGGTCGGCTACGTCTACCTCAACGACATGGAGGCGACCGGCCTGCACGAGTTCGTGCGCCAGTTCTACAGCCAGATCGATAAGCCCGGGCTGATCATCGATGACCGGTGGAACCTTGGCGGCTTCATCGACACCATCCTGTTCAACCAGCTGACGCAGAAGATGGTGGCGGCCTGGGTCAATCGGCACGGCGCGCACTACCAGAGCCCCGAGAATGCCTACATCGGGCACATGGCCGCGCTGATCAATCACGGTTCGGCCTCGGATGGGGACATCTTCGCGTACCGCTTCCAGCAGTACCATCTGGGCCCGACCATCGGTTCGCGCACCTGGGGCGGTGTGCGCGGCTATGACAACCAGTTCACGCTGCTTGACGGCGGCCAGCAGGTCGTCTCCGAGATCGCCATGTACGGCGCGCACTCGAAGTGGGTCGTGGAGAACATCGGGGTCGTGCCGTCCATCCCGGTGCACGTCAACCCTGGTCTGCTGGCCCGTCACAACGAGGACACGCAGATCGACACTGCGGTCAACGTGCTGCTGAAGGAGATCAAGCGCGAGCCGGTGATCGTGCCGCAGCCGCCGCCGTGGACCCCGGCGTTCCCGCAGCAGCCGTCATATCCGCCCTGTCCGGTGACGAGCGGCACCTGCCAATAGGCAAGCCCCCTGCCGCGCGGCGAGTCGCCGCGCGGCAGGGCTTTCAGGTCCGAGCGCAGCGACTGCGTCGCAGAGCCTGCGCAAGCGCAGGGTTGCGCGCCTCAGATGTCCCGCAGGGCGGCCGCGATCGGCATGCGCGCGGCCCGCACGGCCGGATACAGTCCACCGGCCATCCCCATGGCGATTGACCACAGCACCGCCTTGAGCATGGTCGAGCCGCTGACCAGAAAGTGAAAGAAGACCTGCGGCGTCGTTGTCGTCACTACCGTCTGCGCACCGATTCCGAGGGTGCTCGCCGCATAGCCGTTCAAGCTCAGGTAGACCACCGCCGCCCCCACAATGCCCCCGAGCGACCCCAGGAGCGATCCCTCGAGGAGCGTCGCGGCAAACACGATGCCGTGCGGATAGCCGAGCGCCCGCAGCGTTGCCACCTCGAGGCGGCGCGCCTCCACCATGACGAGCAGCGTACTCATGGCGCCGAACACCGCCGCGGCGGCCATCATCGTCGTGAAAAAGCCGCCGACCCGGATAATCAGCTTGCTCATGCCGGAGGCCTGATGCGAGAAATATGTGCTTTCGCGCATCACGTGCAGCGCCGCCCGCGGGTTTTGACTGAGCACCCGGGTGAAGCGGTGAAATGCCCTGCGCGAGTTCAGCTCGACATACAGCGAGGAATATGTGCGGGGGCGCCGCTCGGCCCCCTGCAGCGACCCCAAGCTGGTCCAGGCCTCCGAGGAGAAGAACTGGGCGCCGGCCGAGAACACACCCACCACGGTCCACAGGGTACCTGCGGCCATCACCCGATCGCCGACGGCGAGGCCGCGGAAGCTCCCCTCTGCGGCCTCGCCCACCACGATCTCGTTCAGACCGGGTCGGAACCACCGGCCCTTCACCAGATGCAACCCCTTGTCGATTGCGAACATCGTGGGCGAGACGCCGCGCACGACGATCCGGGCCGAGAGGCTGCGCCCGCGGTAATGCACCGGCATGCTGCCGAGAAGGTCTTCCGCGATCAGCGGCACGCTGCCGGCGCGCGCCACGCCCGGCGCTTCAGTCGCCTCAGCGACGGCGCCGGCAGGCACACTGCTGTTCCATTCGCTGTTGCTGCCCCGGCTCAATACGATCGCGGTGGTATTTTGCGCCGCGGCATCGAAGATGTGGCGATAGCCGCCCGCCATCGCCAGCACCGCCGCGAGAATCCCGGCCACGGTGGCGAAGCCCAACACGGTGACCAGGGTGTCGACGGGGCGCGAGGGCCACGCGCGGACCGCGGCGAGCGTCAGCCGCAATACGGCCCGAATGGCGTTCATCAGCCGCATGCTCACCCCTTGCGCAGGACCTGCCCGCAGTTGAGGCGCACGACGCGCAGCGCGGGCAGCAAGGAGGACAGGATGACGAGCCCGATTGCAATGAGCGCGCTCACGGCCACTGCGGCAGGAGTCAGCATGATGCCCGGCAACTGCAGCTTCTCGTCGGCGATCGCATGCACGATGAGCCCCGCGCAGAGCATGCCCGCGGCCGCGGCGGGAAAGATCGCCAGGAACGCCTCGAGAAACACCAGCCACACGAGCCGTGCCGGCACGAACCCGACGGCTTTCAGCAGCGCGAACTCCCCAAGCCGCTCCGATACCGAATGAATCACCGTGTTGAAACAAATGAGGAACAGACCGAACAGGCTCGCGACGATCACCACGGAGGTGATCGCATTGACATTGGCCAGCCGCTCGACGATTCCCTGCAGCAGCGACTTGAAGGTCTGCGTGCGCAGCGGCGTCGTGCTGTTGGCGAATCTGCGCTCAATGGCGCCGGCCAGCGCGTCCGCCTGGCGCGCATGGCGCGCCTGGACGACAAATGCGTCGACGGTATCCTGGTGCGTCCAGCGACGGTAATAGCCGAGATGAAGATTGACGTCGCTCGCGAAGTTCACGCCGTTGCGCTTGGCGATCACCCCGTCGACGTGAAACGTCAGATCGCGCTGCGGCGCTCCCCGCATGGGATGCAGCACCAGGTCCTGTCCGATCCGCCAGCCGTTGTGGTGAGCGCTCGCTGCGCTCACCAGTGCCCCGGTACGGTCAGCGAGCCATGCGCGCGCCTCTGCGCCCGGGAGCGCCCCCGCGCGCACCAGGCCGGAGATGGCAAGGAAGGCCTTTGCGGACAGTCCCTCCACCCCCACCGGTCGGGCATCGGCGCCGTAGCGCATGGACGCGCCGCCGATGGCGGCCGCGGCGCGCACTTGCGGAAATGACCGCACGGTCGGCAACAGCCCGATCGGCAGCTGAGTCGTTCCGCCCCTCGGTTCAATCAGCAGGAGATTCGCTCCGAGCTGCACCGGGCCGACCGCGAAGCCGTGGCGAATCGCGAGGAAGAATCCGAGGAGCATGAACGCGACCAGCGTGGACAGTCCCACGAGCAGGGTCCGTAACCAACGCCGGCGCAGTGTCCCGAAGACGACTCTGTTCATTGTGAATCTGTTCGTCCGTCATCGCCACGCGAACCGGCCGTCATCCACGCCGAACAGCCGGCCACGAGGCTCGAGCGGCTCCCGCAGCAGGGCCGACAATGATCGAAAAGGGCTGCAAAGTCCACCGGCCCGATGCCACAGACGAATCACCCCGCAAGGCATTCTCTTCGGTGCCCCGCTGGCGCGCTCCATTGCACCACGGGCCGACTTGCTCGGCGAATTCTGTTCCTATGCCCGGCGCGGCCCCGAAGCGCTCAGCAGATCCCAAGGGCGCGGGCATCAGCCGCGTTCTGCGGTGGATTCACAACGTCGTCAGGGTGAAATCTCCTCGATCCTATTGTTGTAGCTATCCCCAACGTACAGATTGCTGACCGCGTCCGAGGCAATGCCAAAAGGATGGCTGAACGCGTATGTGGTGCCCGTGCTGCCGCTCGGGAGCGTGAGAGCGGCCACCGTCGTGACAACCGCTGCCGGCGTGATCTCGCGGATCGCGTCATTGCCGCTGTCGGCGACGAACACATTGCCTGCCGCATCCACCGTCACGCCGGTGGGGCCGAGGAACAGCGCGTTGGTTCCGGTCCCGTCCTGGTAGCCGCCGGCGCCGGGCGAGCTGCCTCCGCAGGCTCCGCCCCCGCCTGCCCAGGTCGTCACCGTATCTGAGCTTCCGACCGATGTGATCCTGCGGATGGCGTTGTTGTTGCGGTCCGCCACGTACAGGTTCCCCGACGAATCGAACGCCAGTGAGGTCGGTTCGTCGAACGACGCGGCCGTTCCATTGCCGTCCATACAGCCAATCAAACCGGCCGAGCCCGCAATGACCGACAGCGTGCCCCCGGGCCCGATCTCGTCGATCTCGTTGTTGCCGGTGTCGGCCACGAATACGTTTCCGGAGGAATCAACCGCCACGCCCTGCGGACCGCGCAGGCCGGATGCCAGCGTCTGCAGCGTCCCCGCCGAGGTAATCTCCCGGATCTCGTTGTCACCCGTGTCGGCCACGTACACGTTTCCGAACGCATCAACCGCCACACCGGTCGGCCGGTTGAACGTCGCCGAGACCCCGACTTGTGTCACGTTCCCCGACGGCGTGATCTCGAGAATCTCGTTGCCGCCCGTGTCGGCAACGTAAACGTCCCCCTGGGAATCGACAGCCACGCCCGTGGGATCGCTGAGCGGGAAGTTACCCGCGTTCACCGTCTGAACCGTCGCGGTGGCCGCCGCGCACGCAAGGTTTTCGCTGGTCAGATCGGCATTGATCACGCCCGAGTAATTTGAGCTGCTCGGCGTGCACGTCTGCCAGTCGGGCTGCGTCACGATCGACAGCGCCACGTTCGTGCCCGATGGCACCTCGGTATAGGCGTAGGTCGTCGCACCCGATGCGACCGCGAGGCTCTGCCCAGCGGAATAAAACTGCAGATGCAGCCCCAGCGCGGTGAGCCCGCTGATGCTCCCCGAGATGGTGTAGGCGGTAGCGAGCGCGGAGCATGTCACGCGCACGTTCGTCACATTGGCTGTGACGGTTGCGGTGCCCGAGGCGACCGTGCAAGCCTCGCCGCTCGGCGGCGCCTCTTCCGTGACCGTGTAAGCCGCACCGGATCGCAACGCGGTGGGGAACGTAAACGTGCTCGCACCGGAAGCAACCGAGAGATTGTTCGCGCCGTTCAATTGCAGGACGAGCCCGGAGGCCGTGAGGCCGCTGACAGTGCCGCCCACCGTGTAGGAGGCACCCGCCACGCATGTGACACTGACCGTCGTGACATTGCCGGTGACCGTCCCGGAGCCCGCGGTCACCGCGCAGGTCTCGCCTGACGGCTGCGTCGCGACGGCCACATCGTAGGTCGCGCCTGCCGTGAGAGCTTGGGCGAATGTGAACGTCATCGCGCCGGATGGCACCATGAGGCTGTCAGCGCCGTTGTCCGTGAGAACCAATCCCGAGGAAGCGAGCCCGCTGATCGAGCCGCCGATGGTATGGGTTGCGGAGAACCCGCCGCCCGCGCCGCCGCCACAGCCGGCCAGGCAGCCGGCGGCCAGCACGAGAAATCCGACGCTTGCGGCACAACGGCGGACTCGGATGGGACGGTTCACTGGCGAGGCTCCTTCAGCCGACGAGGTTTCCCGCGATTGCACGTGGTTCGAGCGGGACCGCACGACTGCGAAGCTCCAGATCCGGCTCAATCTCGCCGGGCTGCATCACACTGCCAAGGAGACTGCTCAAGGTCGCTTGCGGATCCCGTCCGAAATCCCGGTGCCTTCACACCTGCACGGCGTTCCCAGCATTGCAACGGCACCCTAAGGCATCAAGGCCGTATATTCAACCGCACTGCCCTGCTCGAAGCCGGCCGACGCAAAGAGCATGGAGGCAGCGCCGCGGCGGCGCCGGGATCAGCAACCTCCGCCAGCAGCGATTGACCAGAGTCTCGCTTCCATCGCGCGACTGACGCCGCAACCGCACGCCCGAGGCTTCGCCTCGCGAGCTCCCGCTGCGCGCGTGACTAGCGCCTCAACGGGCGACGATTGTTCCCGTGACGTGGCGTGCCGAGAATCAGCCACCCCATTAGCCACAGTGTTCTGGCCGACAGCACGTGAATAGCGGTCGGGGGACGGACGCTCGAACTCGCGACGCTCTGCCCGCAGAGGGCATCGGACAAACCGACTTACGCACGACATCCTTTGACATGCGAGAACCACCGGACGCCTGGATGAAGCCCTCAGGGAACGTGCGGGGCAGCAGGCGGCGCACCGTCCTCTTCGAGCACGAGCTTTGCCTTGCGCTGCGTCGCCGGCCCGAAGCACCCGCACCGAGATTTCGCCTCGCTCCCTGAATGCCACGCCGGCGGGGGCCTCTTGGCGGGCATGGCTCTGACTGACAGCGCGAGCGCGCTGGAGCGAATGGCAGGCCGCGACTGAACCTGCGCGACGTCAATGTCCCGCCCCACACCTTTCCCTCGGATGCCGAGAATCATCATCGATAGCAGGCCTGGCTCGACGCGATGATCAACGGGCTCACCGCCTCCGGTGTCGCCCTCAGCAACTCCCTCGCGCCGAAACAACGGCTGCAATTGCAGGAGGCAGGCCGGCGGCCGTGCAACACGACATGGCTCAGGCGGCCAGAAGCTCTCTGAGCAATGCCAGCAGCTCCTCGGCCTTGACAGGTTTGCTTGTGACTCGCAGGTGCGGATCGCGCGGCAGTTCCTTGATCGCGCAAGATGTATCTCCGGTGATGAGCACCGCCTTCAAAGAAGCACCCAATCTCTCGCGCAGCGCCGCTATGACCTGCGTGCCCTTCTCGCCCTCGCTCAGATGATAGTCCGTTACCAAAAGATCCACGCCGCCCTTTTGCCGCGCATGCTGTAGCGCCTCCTCGAGCGAGCACACCGCGCTTACGCGGTAGCCCTCCACGTTCAGCAACATACGTGTCGCCTCGCGCACCGCCGAATCGTCCTCCACCAGAAGGACGCGCGGCCTATCGGTTCGCGGCTCGGGCGCAGCGCGCCGCTGCACATCGACGCACGGCGAGGCGGCCTGCGGGACCCCCGATGGCAGCTCAAGAGAGAACGCCGACCCTTTGCCGACCTCTGAGCGCACCTCCAGCCTGAGATTGAGCAGCCTGACGAGGCGCTGCACGATGCTCAGCCCCAGGCCAAACCCATCGCGGGAAGCGTTCGTCGCGACACCCACCTGATAGAACTCGTCAAATATGTACCGCAGCTGATCTGCCGGTATGCCCACTCCCGTATCGAGTACTTCGATGCGAACCAGCGCCTGCTCGTGCAGACAACGCAATCGTATACAACCCTGCCGTGTGTACTTGATGGCATTGGCAACGAGATTTCTCAAAATCTGCTCCACCAGCGACGGGTCGCTATGCACGAAGTCCACGCATTCCTCGGCGTGCAGAGTGAGGCCCTTGCTTTCCGCGAGGCTCGCGAACTCGCGACGCAACTCATTAAACACCACCGCCACGGCAAAGTCGGTCTGCTCCGGTTTTATCACTCCGGACTCAAGCTTGCTGATGTCGAGCAGCGCATTCAAGAGTCGCGACATCGCTCCGATCGCTTGCTCCTGTTGGTCGAGCGCGTCGGTGGCGCCCGGTTCGACCACCGTCCGGCGAAGAATGCCATTCAGGAGGGCGAGAGTCTGGACGGGCTGGCGCAGGTCGTGGCTGGCGGTGGCCAGAAACCGGCTCTTGCCCAGATTGGCGCGATCAGCATCTTCTCGCGCCGCAACGATCGCGATTTCCACTCGCGTGCGCTCCGTCACGTTGCGGATGACCGCGACGTGAGTGCCGTCGGCGTCGCCAATGGGACTGAAGGTCATCTCCAGCGGAAACTCCGTCCCATCCTCGCGCCGGCCGATCAAATTCCCTTCCGCACGGATCGGCCACACACCCCGCTCGTCCACGCCCTTCTCTCCGTGCGCGTTGGACCCGCCCCGACAGCACTGCGGAACCAGCTGCCCCATGCTCTTGCCAATGACCCCCTCGGGCAAATAGCCGAACAGAGCCACGACCTGCCGGTTCGCGAACCGGATCACCCCGGAATCATCGACGAGCAACATCGCATCGGGCGCGGCATCGAGCGCGCGGTGAGCGAGTTCGGCTGGCGAGATTGTCATTGTCGTTGAACCATCTGGCTCGCCGCTTGGCCGACCCCCGCGAATTCAGCACGAGCGTGACAGTCAAGCAGACCGTCAGCGCAGCGGTCTGTACGGGAGCGTACACAAGCGACACGTACCCTGCGCGTGGACACAGGCGGCACACGCCGAGTGCTGCGAAGCTTCAACGCCATCACGACCAGAGCCGGCCGCCGCCGGGGTCGCCGTCGGCCCAGAATCAGTTGCCCGCCAGCCCATCGCTTGCACCGTAACAAGCGCGCATACTTCATTGGTCTTGAACGAGGACAACAGCACATGAAGAAATACACGGCCGGCGTTTGGATCGATCATCGCAGAGCGCTGATGGTTTTTGTCACTCCCGCCGGCGAACGCTCGACACACATCGTCTCAAAGGTAGAGAGCCAGCTGCGTCGCTCAGGGGATTCTCCGATGAAGGGACGGTATGCCGCAGATCAGGTGCCGGCGGACGATAGTCGACAGAATGCGCTCACCGGAGAGCTCAACATCTACTACGATGCGGTTGTCGCGGCGCTTCGCAATGCCGCATCGTTCATCATTTTGGGTCCGGGCGAGGCCAAGGGCGAACTGAAGAAACGACTCGTGAAGAACAAGCTCGGGGGACGAGTATGCGCCGTCGAGGCCGCGGACAAGATGACCGATCGACAGATTGCCGCGAGGGTTCGCGAGTATTTCTCAACCTCGCGGCCGCGCGAAGGCAAGCAACATGGCACTCGCCCCCACCCCGTCACGGCGCCTGATGCGCCGAGGCGACACGGCTGAACAACCACTTGAACAGCGGCAGGCACGTCGGTTCATGAGGAGTGCGACAGTCGGCCTGGAGTTGCCGCAGAACGCTTTCCGGGTGCATGGAGCGGCCGAGTACGGCGCGGCCGCCCTGAAGAGACTCCGGTGCGGCTGCAGATGCTCGAGTTCCGCATGATCCTGACTCCCTATCGCCCGAGAATTCAGCGGATCGCACGACCGCGAGCGGCTCGCACCCCGCAAGCCCACGACTGCGCCGCGGTGACCCTCCGCTGCAGAAAATCCCGGGCGAGCGCGACAGGCCTCAATCGTGCTTGATGAGCTTGATGCTGCTGCGCACTTGAGTACGCGGGCGCTGGCGCGCGCAATCGCCTTGTCAACCGCCTGGCGGCTCGAGGCGGTTCCGCTCAGCGTACGACGGCACTCTGGTTCCTATCGACGACGGTCGGAGGCCGCACGGGTCGCGCAAAATGTCGTGGCGGCATTCGGCCGGCACGCGCAGCCGGAACAGCGAGGTGCCGGCCAAAGCGTCCTTGCCACTACGACCTGCCCTTCAGCGCGTGACGGAATTGCCGCAGGAGATCGACGCCGACCAGGGGCGCAATCGCGCCGAGCGATGCGAGCGAGGCGCTTACGGTGAAATCCTGCTGCGCAGATTCCCCCATGACCCGGACGACGAGCCATTCACTGACCAGTGCACCGGCGGTGCCGATGAGGATATTCCTGGTGAGGGAGAAGCGCCCATCGGAGGCGCAAATCGTCCGGCCGAGCTTCCACCCGATGTATCCGCCCATGACGGCGAACAAGAGGAGGTTCATGGTCGAGTTCCTCGGCAGTGTACCTGCGCAGTGCGCCGCTCCGACCGTGAGGCGCCTTAGGTCAGAATGCACCGTACGGTTGCTGTTTTCGGTGCTCTGGCGTACACAGGTCACTGTGGCCCGTCCAAGGGGACTCGGAGCATCCCACGCGGTGCAGGCCGCGCGTTCAGACAAGTGCGCGCAGTACTGCGCCCCCGGAGCCGTCCTCTCAGGCGGCATCCCGCGGTCCGTTGATCGCGGCAGGAGGTTGGTATCCCGGCGGGATCGGGTTGGACCCGGCGAGCGCCGGCAGGCCGCCCGGCAGTCGATTCGCGGGGCTGCATGGTCATTTCGGCCGCAACGGAGGATAAGTTGATGGCAGAGCAACCGTCGGATGCATTCATCTTTTTCGGCGCGACCGGAGACCTGGCCTTCAAGCAGATATTCCCTGCGCTGCGGGGCTTGATCCGGGACGAGAAATTCGACGTTCCGATCATTGGCGTGGCGAAGGCCGGCTGGCAGCTCGAGCAATTCAGGGCACGCGCCAGGGACAGCCTCGATCACCACGGTGGGGCGGATCCGGATACCCTGCGCAAACTGCTGGATCTGCTGCGCTATGTGGACGGGGATTATGCGGATCCGGCGACTTTTGCGCGCCTGCGCCAGGAGCTGGGCGCGGCGCAGCGGCCGCTGCACTACCTCGCCATTCCGCCCGCCCTGTTTGCGACGGTGGTCGAAGGACTCGCCGCGAGCGGCTGCGCCGCCAACGGGCGAGTGGTGGTCGAAAAGCCTTTCGGCCATGACTTCGCCTCGGCCGTCGAGCTGAACGGGATCCTGCATCGGTGCTTCCCGGAGGAGGCCATCTTTCGCATCGACCATTACCTCGGCAAGGAACCGGTGCAGAACATTCTTTACACCCGCTTCAGCAATCCTATGTTCGAGCCGATCTGGAATCGCACGTACGTACGCAGCATCCAGATCACCATGGCCGAAAGCATCGGAGTGCAGGACCGCGGCCAGTTCTACGACGCAACCGGCGCAGTGCGCGACGTCGTTCAAAACCACCTGCTGCAGGTGCTCGCGATACTCACCATGGATCCGCCGACGGGCGAGCAATTCGAGGCGGTGCGCGATGAGAAGGTCCGGCTGCTGAAGGCGGTTCGCCCCATTGCGATCGAGGACGTCGTGCGCGGCCAGTACACCGGCTATCGCTCGGTGCCCGGCGTGAGCCCCGACTCGGCAACCGAGACTTTCGTCGCTGTCCGGCTCCACATCGACACCTGGCGGTGGGCCGATGTACCGATCTACCTCCGTGCCGGCAAGAAGCTGCCGGTCACCGCCACCGAGGTGTGGGTCGAGTTCGGCCGGCCACCGCGCGAGACCTTCGCAGAACACGTGAGTCCGGTTTCCAGCCACATGCGCATGCGCATCAGCCCCGACATCGACATCGGCCTCGGCTTGCGCGTGAAGCAACCGGGCGAGCGCATGGTGGGAAAGGACGTTGAGCTGATTCTCACGCGCAGCGGCGCGGCCAATCTGCCACCTTATCAACGTTTGCTCGGCGACGCGCTGCGCGGCATCGGCCAACTCTTTGCACGCGAGGACTTCGTGGAGGCGCAGTGGCGCGTGGTCGAGCCGATCCTCGGCGACGTGGCGCCGCTGTACTCGTACGAGCCGGACACATGGGGGCCGCAGGAGGCTGCGCGCCTCGTGGGCCCGGAGGACATCTGGCTGAATCCGGCGCCGCCAGCTTTAGCGCAGGCTCAGGACACTGCGAGTGTCCGGTAGGCCTGCTGGGGGCCGGCGTGGGCGGTCAGATGCCGATCGTGCCCGCGGCTCGGTAGCCGCGTAGCCGGCCATTGCCGCTGCCGCCAGGGGCGGTTCGGAAGACGTAGTCCCAGAACGGGCTCGTCACGCCGTAATATCCAGGCCGCCGGGCCCGTTCGAGGGGCCGGGCGTGATGCAGTCCATGCCAGTGCCTGCGCCGCCCCAGCCAGCCGCCTGCGCCGCCCCAGTGGTGCACCGCGTGGTGGGTAACCGAGTAGGCGAGATCGCCGACCACCACTCCGAACGTGAGCGCACAAGCGGGCCAGTGACCCAGGACGAGCCACGCGGGCAGATAGCACAACGCGGCGATAGAAACGACACTGGCAAGTGTCGGCGCGTAGATCCTCGCCGCTGGCCGCCGGTGGTGCTCCGCGTGCCACGTGCTGAACGGCTTCACGCCGTGCAGAACGAACCGATGCACCCCATATTCCATGAAGGTCCAGCTGGCCAGGCCGAGTGTGGCGCACGCGACAGTCTCGATCAGGCGTGCGCGGGGGCTCATGAGCACCAGAAGCGCCCCGAGACCTGTGGATGCACCACCCAGCACTGCGAAGTCCACTCGATACGCGGCCTTACTGTGCTCCAACGTGAACAATGGCATGCAACTCCTCGATCGGACCGCGTGACTATCCCCACGTCCGCCGATCGGATTCCCTCACTAATGTAGCAGCCCGATCTTGCGCGCTCTGTGCGCCTGCGCACCGACGTCGCCGGGATGCGCAGGCAGACTGTGCGTCTACTCGACAGAAGCGTGCCGCTGCGTGACCCTCACCCGGTGCGCCTCGCAGCCGGAGATCGTCATGCCATCGCTGTCGTGGATCGTCCTGGGGTCCATTGCCGGCGTCATCGCCGGCCGAATCGTCAACTCGAGCGCAGATGGCAACATCAGCGACATTCTTTCGGGATCCTCGGCGCGATCACTCGCGGGCGGTTATTTCACTTGTTCGCGATCGCACCAGTGACCCGAGTCAATTTGCATCGCGCGGGAGGCGCGGACGTCGGGGCTGTGGTGATCCTCATCGGTCTACCGCACGACGTTTCACCTCCTTTGCTACGGATCCGCGTGACTCACCGGAGGGCTCAAATCGGATGAACGTTGCCGGCTGCGCGTGTCTCTTGGGCGCGAGGTTCGCGCCTGTGACGGTATCCGCCAACACCGACGCCCCGGCTCCATATTGGGACATCGAGTCACCGCCTGCGCGCGAGCGAAAGCATCTCGACGTCCCGGGAAGGGAGAGCGGCGCATTGGTTCCCGCTTCGTCAACCAGGAGGCCCTCATGGCGGTCGAACAGGCCCGCATTCACATCATACCCAAGCCCTGGGGCCGCACCGACCTGAGGCCCTGGAACGCCTATCAGGACCCACTGACGGCGGTCGGAGAAGCCCGGTTCGAGCGCGCCGATTCCTCGGCACCCCAGCCGACTCTGCTGCTGAAACTGATTTTCACCGACGAGCCGCTCTCGATTCAGGGGCATCCGGATGAGCAGCTCGCGCGCTCGATCGGCCTGGTGCACGGCAAGTGCGAAGCATGGTACGTCCTCGCCGCCACCGCGGATGCCCGCATCGCCGTAGGATTGAAGCAGCAGCTCGATCCCGCTCAGTTGCAGGCGTGCATCCGCGACGGCACGATCGCCGAACGAGTTCAATGGCACGCGGTGCGAGCGGGCGACTGCACTTTGGTGCCCCCGGACTCGATCCGCGCCATCGGGGCGGGGCTGGTCATCGTCGAGGTCCAGCAAAGAGCTGACGCGACGTTGCGGCTGTTCGAGCACGGCAGGCGGCGGGAGCTTCACATCGATATGGCCGTGGCGGCTGCAAGCGCCCGTCAGTCCGAGCGGCACACCGCGCCGCGCAAACTGACCGCGGCCAGAACGTTGCTCGTTGCCAACCCGCATTTCGTGCTCGAACGCATGACGCTCGCGCCTGGGGTGGTGCGGGAACTGGACGCCGCAGCCGAGACCTGGCTGTTCATACTCGCCGGCGCGGGCCAGGTGGATTCGATCGAGGTCGAAGCGGGCAATGCGGTCTTTCTCGACGGCGAGCCCGCCCGCATCGAAGTCGGAGCGAATCGCCTTCAGTGCCTGGTTGCATATGCTCGGTCCGTTCCGGCGCCGTACCTGCTCCGGCGCGCGAACGGCATGCGCGTGCCTGACCCTGCCCGCGGCCCGTCGCGAGCGTCTTTGCGAGTAGAGTCGGTGCCGGCCAGTCGGGCTGCTCCTGCCGAGGAGGCGCCATGAGCCCCCTCGGGCGATTCGCGTTGGTTGGCAATTCGCTCCCGCGACGCTGCGGCATCGCCACCTTCACGACCGACCTGCAGCAGTCCATCGAGAAGTTGCCGCAGCACGAGCGATGCTGCATCGTGGCCATGACCGATGACGGGCGCGCCTACGACTACCCGCCCGCCGTGTGCCTGCAGATCAATGATCGACGGCTCGAGGACTACAAGAACGCAGCCGATATCCTGAACCGCGCGCGGTGCGAAATCGTCTCACTGCAGCATGAATTCGGCATCTTCGGCGGCGAGGCGGGCAGCCACATCACTGCGCTGACCGGGCGGCTGACCATGCCGCTCATCACCACGTTCCATACCGTGCTCGAGCGGCCGACGTCGGCGCAGCGGCGAGTCCTCGGCGAGATCGTCGAGGCTTCCGCGCGCGTCATCGTCATGGCCGAGAAGGGCCGGGAATTGCTGCGTGCCGTTTATCAAGTGGCGCCCGGGAAGATCGAGGTCATTCCGCACGGGACTCCGGATGGCGCGTTCGTCGAGCCCGATGAGGCGAAGTGCTCCCTCGGCTTCGCAGGCCGTCCGGTCATTCTGACTTTCGGCCTGCTCTCGCCCAGCAAGGGTGTCGAAGTGATGATCGACGCGATGCCCGAAGTCTTGAAGAGCTGCGCTGCGGCGGTATACGTCGTGCTCGGCGCGACGCATCCGAACCTCGTCCGTGATCAAGGCGAGGCCTATCGCAACAGCCTCGTGGCGCGGGTGCGCGAGCTTGGAATCGAGAACCATGTCGTGTTTCTCGATCGATTCGTCGATCAGGCGACGCTGCTGAAGTTCATCTCAATGTGCGATGTCTACGCGACTCCGTATCTCAACGAGGCGCAGATGACATCCGGAACCCTGGCCTACAGCTTCGGCATGGGGAAGGCGGTCGTCTCGACGCCCTATTGGCACGCGCGCGAGCTGTTGAGAGACGGGCGCGGCGTGCTGGTTCCGTTTGGTGATGTCGCGGCGCTCGGCCGCGAGACTGCGGCATTGCTGAGCGACGGGCCCAGGCGACTCGCAATGCGCCAGCGCGCCTACGCGCAAGGCCGGTCGACGATATGGCCGAGAATCGCCGAGCGCTACTGCGCACTGTTCGAGAGTACCTGCGGCAGCGCGAGGCGCCGCCAGACTCCACGCAAGACCCAGGAGCGCAGCGCAGCTCGTCGCGCCTCTCAGGGTGTCCGGGCGGCCCCGATCGGACATTTGCTAGCCCTGTGCGATGACACCGGTCTGCTTCAGCATGCGGCGCATTCCGTTGCAGATCGCTCGCATGGCTATTGCACCGACGACAACGCGCGCGCCTTGCTGCTCGCCTGCGCCCTCGAGCGGGCCGGTGAGTCGCCCCTGCCGGAGGCCTTGACGAGCCGGTTCGCCGCGTTCGTGCAGCATGCCTGGAATCCCGCCACCAAGCGCTTTCGCAATTTCATGGGCTTCGATCGGCGCTGGCACGGCGAGCCGGGGTCCGAGGACAGTCACGGGCGTGCGCTGTGGGCCCTCGGCGAGTGCGCCCGCGCCGGCCGCGGAGAGCCGCGGCGACGCTGGGCCGCGGCCCTGTTCGCCGAGGCGCTGCCGATCGTGGAGAGCTTTCTCTCGCCGCGCGCCTGGAGCTTCACGCTGCTCGGCCTGGATGGCTACTGCGCGGCAGTCCCACAGCACGCCGAAGCCTGCGGCATGCGAAAGCGGCTCGCTGACCGATTGCTGGTCCTCATGGAGGCGGTCGAGAGCGCCGACTGGCAATGGTTCGAGGAAGAGCTCGCTTATGACAACGCGCGCCTGCCACAGGCCCTGATCGTGACGGGATACGCGCTCGGAACGCCGCACCACCTGGGAGCCGGCCTGCGCTCACTGCGCTGGCTCATGAGCCTGCAGACGACAGCCGCGGGCTGCTTCAGGCCCGTCGGCTCGATGAGCTTCGGCGCCAAGCGAACGATGCCGCGCGCCTTCGACCAGCAGCCCTTGGAAGCCGCGGCCGCGATCTCTGCGTGCCTCGCTGCGTGGCGTGCCGACGGCGATGATGCCTGGCTGGCGCACGCGGAGCGGGCGCTCGCATGGTTCTTCGGCGACAACGATCTGTCTTTGCCGCTGATCGACCTGGACAGCGGCAGCTGCCGCGACGGCCTGCATCCGGATCGCCCCAACGAGAACCGCGGCGGCGAATCCGTCATCTCCTATCTTCTCAGTCTCGCCGATATGCGGCAGCTCGACCGCTTGAGCACCGCCCGCCCGATCCAACCGATGCAGCTCACTGCCGACGCCGATGGCTTCGCGTGACAGCCGAGCGATAAGGAGACACTTTGTCATCGCCCACGCTAGTAAACCGGCAGCCCCTGCGCCTGAGTCCCGACCCGACCAGAGTGGTGATGCGTCACTTCAAGCCGAGCACCGAGCCTCGCGACCTCACCCCGACGGACACGAAGCGGGTGACGCACATCGTCGACCGGGTCCTCGCTCTCGATCCCGACACCGCTTTGCGGCAACTGACGGAGGTGCTGGAGAACTTCGAGGGCCGCCACCGCCGGCTGCTCGCGACTTTCGAGACGCGTGCCGACGCGATGGAAGTCGTTCACTCCGTGCACAATCCCCTCACGCAGGTGCAACGCCAACTCGTGGGCGCCTACTTCCTGCATGAGTACTCCTTCGAAGCGGCGGCGCTGTTCAATCCGAGCATGGTCGCGCACCCGGACCAGTCCGGCGTGGCGAGCGGCGCGCGCCGCTTCATCCTCAGCCTGCGGGCCGTAGGGGAAGGTCATGTGTCCTCACTCACCTTCCGATCGGGAATGCTCGCGGCCGATGGCACCGTGACCGTAGACCCCACCGCACGCCTGGCGTCGATTCCCCACCTGCAGCGGGTGGTCCCCGGCATGCGCAGCGACTGTATCGAAGTGGAATTCCAGCCCGACGGCGACATCAGCGAGCGTGTCATCTTCCCCGTGACCGAGGCGCAGTCGAACGGCATCGAGGATGCCCGGTTCGTCGAGTTCGACGACGCCGGCCGGAAGACTTTCTACGCGACCTACACCGCCTACAACGGCAGGTCGATCCGCTCGGAGCTGCTCCAGACCACCGACTTCGAGCGCTTCAGCATGACGGCCCTGACGGGAGCGGCTGCGCGCAACAAGGGCATGGCCCTCTTCCCGAGAAAGATCAACGGTCGCTACGCCATGATCGGGCGGCAGGACAACGAGAACCTCTACCTCATCTACTCGGATGACTTGTACTCCTGGCAGGAGGGTGCCGCGCTGCTCGCACCTCGATTCCCCTGGGAATTCGTCCAGATCGGCAATTGCGGCTCGCCGATCGAGCTCGAAGAGGGCTGGTTACTGCTCACTCACGGTGTCGGACCGATGAGACGATATTGCATCGGAGCGGCGCTACTCGACAAACAGGACCCCGGGAAGGTACTCGCCCGCTTGCCCGAGCCGCTGCTGCGACCGGAGCGATCGGCCCGCGAGGGCTACGTCCCGAACGTCGTGTATACGTGCGGCGCCATGCGCCAGGGAAACCGCATTATCCTGCCCTACGCGGTCTGCGACACGTTCTCGAATTTCGCGACGATCGAGATCGCCACGCTGATACGTGCGATGGTGCCCTGAGCAGACCTGCTTGCCCGATACCTGCCGGCCTCGGGCACTCTGCCCGTACCGATCACGAAGCTCACCGCGCGCCGGGGATCGGGTACGCCCCGCGGGCCTGCGCGTGCGGGCCCAGACCCGGCAGCAGGCGATCGGTCTCCTTCTTGACCACCGCGTAGCACTCGCAGCACAGCTGTTCCAGCCGCGCCCGGTTCAGCACCGTGATGTGGCCGCGGGCGTAACGGATGACGCCGAGCTTCTGCAGCTTGCCGGCCGCTTCGGTGACGCCCTCGCGGCGAACACCCAGCATGTTCGCGATGAGCTCCTGGGTCATGACCAACTGATTGTTGGGCAGCCGGTCGATAGACAACAGCAGCCAGCGACACAGCTGCTGGTCGACGGAGTGGTGCCGGTTGCAGACTGCAGTCTGAGCCATCTGCGTCAGCAGCGCTTGCGTGTAGCGCAACAGCAGCTGCTGCAGCTCGCCGTTGCGGTGAAATTCATCCTTGAGCCGCTGCCCGACCAACCGGTACGCGTACCCAGCGCTCTGCACAATGGCCCGGCTCGGAGTTGTCTCACCGCCCATGAACAGCGCCACCCCGATCAGGCCCTCGTTGCCCACGACCGAGATCTCCGCCGAAGCACCGTCCTCCATCACGTACAGCAGCGAGATGATGGAGTCGAGCGGAAAGTAAACGTGGTGCAGCACATCCCCGGACTCGTACAGGACCTTGCCGAGCGGCATCGGAATCAATTCCAGGTGCGGATAGATTCGCGCCTGTTCAGCCAGCGACAGCGCAGCCAGAAGGTAATTGTCAGCGTACTCGTAAGATTCGGGCATGTGACTCTGAAGCCTTGGTAAAGCGGCACCTGTCCGGGCCCCGACCAACCGCATTTACTCGGTCTGAGATCCCTGTGTGTCGCGATTGTAAAACAATGGCCCGTCTTTGTGTTCGGTAGCGCACAGACGGGGGGATGCAGGGCGTCCGGCGTCGGGGCGGCTGCCGCGCGCCCTCATGCCGCCGGGCCCAGGGGCAATGGCACCGCCCCCGCCCTCGTCGGCTGCGTCGGCGGCGTCGGCTGTGTCGGCGGCGTCGGCTGCGTCGGCTCGAGTGCTCCGTTCAGCTTCAGGGCTTCATTTCCGCCCAAGGCGAGGCCCAAGATTCGACCAGACGGATTCAGACTGTCCACCATCGAGCTCGGCAGCAGTATGGTCGCACCGCGCTCCAAGGTAGTCTCATAGATGATGTTCATCGCTCGCAGCTGCAGCGCCATCGGATGTCCGGCATAAGTGTCTGCCGCGGAGACGAAACTGCTCGCGATCGCCGCTTCGGCCGAGCCGAGAATTACTCTGGCCTGCTTCTCCCTCTCGGCCTGAGCCTGGCGAGACATCGCGTCCTGCAGGGCCGCGGGAATGGCGACGTCACGGATCTCCACCGAGCTCACCGATATGCCCCACGGAGCGGTCTTCTGACCGATCTCGACCTTCAGCTGCTCGTCGGCTTGCTTGCGATCGGACAACAGAGTGGCCAGTACCGAGGAGCCGATCATCTCGCGCAGCGAAGTCTGTGCAACGCGGTCTATGGCTTGGCGGTAATCGGTGATGGCCAGCGCAGCCTTTTCCGCGTCGTGCACGTGCCAAAAGACGATGGCATCGACGTTCACCGGCACGGTGTCTCTGGTGAGCGCCTGCTCGGCATTGAACGCCGTGGTTTGAATTCGCGCATCGATGACTGCAACCACGGAGTCGATGACGGGGATGATTGCGAACAGACCGGCGCCCCTGACGCTCTGCAGTTTGCCGAGCCGCAGAATGACGAACTTCTGCCATACGTTGGCCATTTTGAGCGACGCGGCGATGACGATGGCGAGCGCAAACAGGATCAGCGCGGGATACAGATCGACGAAGTAGCCGACGGCAAGCGCTGCAGCAACACAGGCAATCACCAAGAACGATGTGAGCGGATTCATGGGCCTTGCCCCGTGTGCGCATTTGCGATTGTTGCACGGTACGCGGCATCGAACGTGTCGTCGGTGCGCCGGCGCACGGACCGACGTAGAGAGATCAGTTGCTTGCCGCAGTGCCTCATCTCTTGCATGGCACGCCGGTCACCACCGCTTGCTCCATTGCCCCAACCCCCCAACCGCTCCCGGCCTTGCGAGGACCTCTTTGGGCCCCGTACAAAGCACCGAAGCAGACATCCTGCCCGGTCCCTCGCAAGCGTTAGCCGGAGCAGGCAGATTGCTCGCGGCGCTGCGGCCCGCTCGTTCTTCGCTTGCGCACCGCACCGCCTACCTGCCTGACGGCACTACGGCATCCGGCCGGCCCCGAAAACTCGCGCGGCGGTCGAGCAATGGTTCGTTTACAGCCGGGAGTTTGAATCTCCCGCGCGTTAGAGTGCTCTTTGAGCGCCGCTGCATCTGTGATGCTGCAGCGCTGTAGAGTGGTCGGGGTACGGAGATTCGAACTCCCGTCCCTCTGCTCCCAAAGCACCGGGCGCAGATCGCGCGAGACGACAACCCAATCATCCGCCAATGTAGATGGGGATTGAAAAGCGCCTGATGATGAGCATCGGACGCAAAAATCTGTATCGATCCACAGGCTGAAGCGTATTTGTCCACGGGCTCGCGTCTGCGCCGCAGGTCCTTGGATAATTCCCAGTCGACCCAGAGCACAGTCTTGGTCGGGGATGACACCTCTCGGCAAACTCCTGTCATTCGCCCCGGGGATCATGACCTCCCGTATCGCGGTCGATCGCTGAAGCGCAGCCCGCGCCTGTGCGCGGAAGGCGGCCTTGACGCTCATCGATGCGATGTATACACTGGTTGATACATTAGCGAGAGGGTGAATGCAGATGTCAAGAACCGCAAAGCTCACCGTGCAGCAGTGGGGAAATAGCCTCGCCGTACGCATACCAGCCGCGGTGGCGCGTTCTGCGCACTTCGCTGTCGGGCAGCCCGTGGAGGTCTCGATCGCGGACGAAGGGGTGCTCGTTAAGCGCGCTGGTCGACGAAGGCTGACGCTCGCGCAGAAACTCGCCGCGTTTGATCCCGCCTGCCACGGAGGCGAGGCGATGGTGACCCGCCGGGTCGGATCCGAGGTGATGTGATGGCGGCCGGATCGCGGTGGGTCCCTGCCCGTCGCGACATGATTTGGATCGACTGTAACCCGCAGGCTGGTCGCGAGATGAGGGACGTGCACCCGTTACTGGTGCTATCGCCCAGGGATTTCAATGAGCGCACGGGAATTGTCATCGGCCTACCGATGACGACGGCGTCCTACAATGACACCAACCCCTTTGCTATTAGGTTCATCGGTCCCAGGGGAGCCGTCAGCTATATTCTTGCGCATCAACCCAAGTCATTCGATTGGCGAGCCCGCGCCGCAAAGCGGCACCCTTGGGGCCAAGTCCCGGCGGAGCCCTTCGCTCTCGCTTGCGAGACTCTGAATCAGATCATCGAAATTGGGGCATGAGCATGACCGGCGCCATCCGGCCATGGGTCACTGAGGACGCCGGCCCAGTCTCCCCGAAAGCCGACGTTCGAGTGGCTAACGGACCGGCGGGCCGGTACAGCGGCCACCACCAGGGGAACATTGATACGAGCCCGGAGCGGCGCGTCACAGCCCGGATCGAGTTGCCCAGTATGGCTGCCGTCCGTGCCCGCCACTCCCAGTGCATCGGCCGCCCCGTTACGCGGTGCGCTCGCGCTCCACCCCGAGCTCCTGCTCGAGTTGCTGCCGGATCAGGTACTTTTGCACCTTTCCGGTCACCGTCATGGGAAATTCCCTTACGAAATACACGTAACGGGGCACTTTGTAGTGGGCGATCTGCCCGCGACAGAACTCGATGATCTCCTGCGGATCGACGCTCGCGCCGTCGTGCAGGCGAATGACCGCGCAGACCTCTTCGCCGTACTTTTGATCGGCGATCCCCACGACGGCCACATCGAGCACTTTCGGATGCCGGTATAGAAACTCTTCGATTTCCCGGGGATAGATGTTCTCGCCGCCACGGATGATCATGTCCTTGACCCTTCCCACGATGTTGCAATAACCGCCGCCGTCGAGAACCGCCAGGTCGCCGGTGTGCATCCAGCCCGCCTCGTCCACCGCTTCCGCGGTACGCTCGGCGTCCTCCCAGTAACCGCGCATGACGCTGTAGCCCCGCGTACAGAGCTGACCGGGCGTGCCTCTCGGCACGACTGCGTTTTCGCCATCTATGATTTTCACCTGCACGTGCGGGTGCACCCTTCCGACGGTCGAGACCCGTTTGTCGATCGGGTCGTGCACGTCCGACTGGAAGCTCACCGGGCTGGTTTCGGTCATGCCGTAGCAAATCGTGACCTCGCGCATGTGCATCTCATCGATGACCCTGCGCATGACGGCGATCGGGCACGGTGCCCCCGCCATGATCCCCGTGCGCAACAACGACAGATCGAATTCCGTGAAGCGGGGATGGCCAAGCTCCGCGATGAACATCGTCGGCACGCCGTGCAAGGCCGTACAGCGCTCCGTGGCGACCGCCTGCAGGGTAGCCTCGGTATCAAAGGCTTCCGACGGAAACACCATCGTCGCCCCGTGCGTGACCGCGGCGAGCACGCCCAGAACCATGCCGAAGCAGTGATACAAGGGCACCGGTATGCACAGTCGGTCCTGCGGGCCGAACCGCATGCCCTCGCCGACGAAAAACCCGTTGTTGACGATGTTGAAATGCGTCAGCGTGGCCCCCTTGGGCAGCCCCGTCGTGCCGCTCGTGAATTGGATATTGATCGGCTGGTCTGGATCGAGGCCTGCCGCAACGGCTTCAAGCGGATTCGGGTTGGCGGCCCGTCCCGCCTCGCACAGCGCACCGAAGGACATGAACCCCCGTTGCAGATCGACGCCCAACTGAATAAGAAACTGCAGCGCAGGATATTCTCTGCAGCGCACCCTGCCCTCGCCCGCCCAATCCCCTTGCGCAAGCACGGATCTCATCATGCCGACGTAATCGCTCGATTTGAATGAGGGCGCCAGCACGAGCGCCCTGCAACCGACCGCGCGAAGCACATAGTCCAACTCGGCCGTCCGGTAGGCCGGATTGATGTTGACCAGAATGAGACCCGCCAACGCCGTCGCGAACTGGGTGAGTACCCATTCGGAGTTGTTCGGCGACCAGATGCCCACCCGGTCACCCGGCTGCAATCCCAGCGCGAGCAGTGCCCCGGCCAGTTCCTTGGCCCTCTCGTAGAGTCCAGCGTAGGTCAGCCGCACTTTTTGATGGCAGACCACCAGCGCCTCGCGATCCGGCCACTGCTCGGCGGCCAATCGCAGTACCTCGCCCACCGTCCGGTAGAGCAGCGGCGAATCGGTCCGCCCACAGACGTAGCTTGGCTCACGCACACGAACCCCCACCCGGCCCGCGGCGCGCCGCGGCTTTCGACTGTTTTTCAGCCCGCCCCCGGGCCGAGCAGCACCTATCCTACACCGCTACATCGCATAATTGATGCACAAGGACTTGCTCTCGAGGCATGAGTAAACCGCCTCGCGCCCCAGCTCCCGGCCCCACCCGGATTGTTTGTACCCTCCGAATGGCATGGCGGCATCCAGCACATTGTGACAGTTGACCCACACCGTACCGGCGCGGATCTTCGGCGCCAGGGTGAAGAGTTTTTTCACGTCGCGCGTCCAGATGCTGGCCGCCAGACCATAAATCGACTCATTGGCCAGCCGCGCGATTTCTCCCAAGTCCTCGAATGGCTTCACCACAACGACGGGCCCGAAGATTTCCTCCCGCATGATCGCCATGTCCTCTGAGACGTCCGTGAATATCGTCGGTTCGACGTAATACCCCGGCGATTCAACCTGCCGTCCCCCTGCGACCGCGGAGGCGCCCGCCGCAAGCCCTTGGTCGATGTAGCTCATGACACGCTCTCGCTGCACGGAAGAGACCAATGGTCCAATCTCGGCGCTCGAGTCCAGGCCGGGGCCAAGCTTCATGGCCTTCGCCCGTTCCGCCACGCCCTCGACGACACGATCGAAGTGGCGCTTGGCGACATACAAGCGCGAGCCGGCGCAGCACACCTGACCCTGATTGAAGAATATCCCAGAGGTCACTCCCGGGATGGCTTTGTCGAGATCCGCGTCATCGAGCACGATCGCGGGCGACTTTCCCCCCAGCTCGACCGTGACTTTTTTCAGGTTTCCCGAGGCGGCGCGTACGACGAGCCTTCCCACTTCGGTGGAGCCGGTGAAGGTGATTTTGTCGACGCCCGGATGTTCCGCCAACGCCGCACCGGCGGTGGAACCCATTCCGGTGACGACGTTCAGCACCCCCTTGGGCAGCCCCGCCTCGAGGACGATCTCACCGAGTCGCAAAGCGGTGAGCGGCGTCTCCTCCGCCGGCTTCAAGACCACGGTGCACCCGGCGGCGAGTGCCGGCGCGACCTTCCACGTTGCGAGCAGAAACGGGAAGTTCCAGGCGATGATGGCACCGATCACCCCCACGGGCTCGCGCAGCGAGAATGCAGCATACTCCTGGCCGGGGACGAGCGTTCCGGAAACCGGCAGTGTTTGCCCCTCGAGCTTGGTGGGCCAGCCAGCCATATACCGCCAGACTTCGATGGCATGCTTCAGATCCACGTGACGGGCCATCACGATCGACTTGCCGTTATCGATGGCCTCGAGCTCGGCCAGCTCGCCGGCATGGCGCTCAACGAGATCGGCGATCCGATGCAGGACACGCTCGCGATCCCCAGGCTTCATGCGCGACCAGTCGGAGTCCTCGAAGGCGCGGCGCGCCGCGGCCACCGCCCGGTCGATGTCGGCAGCCTCGCCGAGAGCGACGCTCGCGATGACGCGGTCACTCGAGGGATCGCGCACCTCGAAAGTCCGACCGCTGATCGCATCGATCCAGACGCCGTCTATGAGCAGTCGGCGGGGCTTGCCGAGAAATGCGGCATTGGACGGCGAAATCCCGGACAGATCATTGCCCAACCCCGAGGACACCGCGCTCGGACTCTTTCGCGTGGTCACCTGCATGAAGCACCCCTCTTCCGTCATCCCGCACCCGGAAATCAACTCGCCGGACCTGCCGGGTATTCAGAAACCAGCCATGGTGAGTATCGGTATCCTCGAGAAAGTTGCCATGAGCCTTTGGGCGGATGGAAGGGATACTTTGGTATTACGCGGATGAGGGGCTGACCTCGCGGTAATAGCACATGAAGCCGCTCTGGCAGAGTTCGGAATTGCTGCGCAGCCCTCGGGCGTAGGCGGTCACATCCCGCTCGTCACCGCCGGCATGGCGCCCGCATACGGCCCGCGCCATCTCGACACTCTTCAGCCGACGCTTGAGCGGACCTTCGCGCCCGGCGATCTTGACGGCAGCGACGCCGGCGGCCGCAAGTGGTGGGATCGCGCATAGCCCGCACGGACCGTACGGCAACCCCTCCGCCGTGACCGTAAAACCGCATGAGAACACGTACCAAATCCATTTTTTTCCGGCTTCGTCGTTGGATTGAAGTCGTTCACGCTCGGACTCGCAAAGCGTTTCCCCGTCACCGCGGTGATATTCGTGACGAAAACGCTCGAGACAGATCGGTCCGCCGAGCGGCCCAGGCAGGTGCAGCGTGTGGCACGAGCCCTCCTCGAACACGCAGCCGTCGTTGAGGATGACGGCTTCGATTTCGAGCGCCGGCAGGGCGTAACACATCGCGCGGATCTCGCTCAGCGTCACGTGACGCGGCAGGATAACCCGCGTTGCACCAAGCTCGGCCGCCAGTTGTGCCGTCTCGGCGTTATGACACGAGGCCACCGAGCACAGGTGCAGGCGCAGTGGCAAACCGCGCTCGCCCAGCGCTGCCAGCAGCCCCAGGTCGCCGACGATCAGCGCGTCGGCGCCGTTCCCGGCAACCTGGTCGAGCATCGCGAGCAGATCGTCCCACCGATCCGCCGAATAGCTCTGCACGTTGAAGGCGACCGACACGCGCTTGCCCAGCTCGTGCGCCAGGGTGGCCGTGCGTGCCAGCTCCTCGAAGCTGCGCAGGTTGCCACTCATCCTGCGATTCAACGTGGATCGCCCGAAACGCGCCTGCCACTCCTGCGGCACCAGCCCGCAATAAAACTCATCGGCACCGGCCCCCGGCCAGAACCGGTATGTCATCAGGTGCCGAAATCTGTGCGACCAGCCGCATTCCAGTCCCCCGATATCACCACACGATCGACCGAGCCCGCCGCGACCGCCTCGGGAAGCGCCTGCGTCATCGCCACAGTGCGGCGATAGAAGATCGTGTTGCCACGTTGGAAGATTCTCATCCTACCGCCGTGCGGATCGCCCCTGGCCGTCAGCTCGCACCAGTATGTCGGGCAGGATCGGA
>JAKAXA010000026.1:0-45000 GCA_021816775.1 Pseudomonadota bacterium | reverse complement strand
CCACGCATCTCGACCTGGTGGAGGGGGTAGGATTCGAACCTACGAAGGCGTAAGCCGGCAGATTTACAGTCTGCTCCCGTTGACCGCTTGGGTACCCCTCCGCGAAAACGAGCCGCGTATTCTGATTTCCAGCTCTGCCGGTGTCAATGCGTTTTTGGCGCGTAATTTGCACAACTGCGCCCGCGCCCGAGGCTTCGGTGCGCGCGCCCGGTCCAATCTCAGGCGCCGGCCGGCGGCGCGGCGGCGGCCCTGAGCGCGGTCAGGGCAGCGGCATCCAGGTAGCGCCAGCCGCCGGGCCGCAGGTCATGCGGCAAGGCGATGGGGCCGTAACGCACGCGCAGCAGCCGGCTGACTTCATGCCCGGCCGCCTCCCAAAGACGGCGCACCTCGCGATTGCGCCCCTCGTGCAGCACCACCCGGTAGGCGCCGTTGCGCGCGTCCCGCTGCGCCGCCGCCTGCGGTTGCTCGACGATCCGATCGAAGGCGGCCGGACCATCCTCGAGCATGAGGCCCGCGCGCAGCATGTGCAGCGCGGCCGCACTGGGCCGGCCCCGCACCCGCACCAGGTACTCTCGCTCGATCTGCCGCGACGGGTGCATCAGACCGTGCGCGATCGCCCCATCGGTCGTGAACAGCAGCAGCCCCGCCGTATTGACGTCGAGCCGGCCGACCACGATCCAGCGCCCGCCCCTGGGGGCCGGCAGCCGATCGAAGACGGTCGGGCGGCCCTCGGGGTCGCTGCGGGTAGTCACCTCGCCGGTCGGCTTGTAATAAAGGAGCGCCTCTGCAGCCGCCTCTTCATGGTTAAGCTGAATTTTGCGGCCGTCGAGCCGGATCTCGGAGTCGGCGTCGGCGCGATCCCCGAGGCGGGCCGGCTGACCGTCCACCATGAGGCGGCCCTCGCGGATCCACTGCTCGATCTGTCGGCGCGAGCCGATGCCGGCGCTCGCGAGCAGTTTCTGCAGCCGCACCGGGGCAGAAGGCGGATTCATCCCATTGATCTCTTGACGTCCTCCTCGCCCTCGGCTGGTCAAGCTCCCGCTTGCGCAGGCGGGGCGAGGATGCCTAGTGTATATCCCACCAGGTATCAAGATCGATTCCCAAAGACGCCTGATATCTCTGCATGAATACCGGAGTCTTACGGCGCGTCGGATAATGGTCCTGCCGCGCGGGCACGCCGCGCAACGCGGCCGGGCATCATAACCCGCGGATCTCAGCAGATAGCCGACCAATGCTTGTGGGCCTGGCTGGCCGGGAGGTAGAAAGAGCCTCATGATCCACGACAGCATTCTCGGCACGATCGGCGACACGCCCATCGTGCGCATCCGACGCCTCGCACCGCAGAACGTGACGATGTACGTCAAGTGCGAGTACTTCAATCCGTTGAGCTCGGTCAAGGACCGTCTGGCGATCGGCATCATCGAGGATGCCGAGCAGAGCGGTACGCTCAAGCCGGGCCAGACGGTCGTCGAAGCCACCTCGGGCAACACCGGCATCGCGCTCGCCATGGTCTGCGCCGCCAAGGGGTATCCGTTCGTCGCGGTGATGGCGGAGAACTTCTCGATCGAGCGGCGCAAGATCATGCGCATGCTCGGGGCGCGCGTGGTGCTGACTCCTGCGGCCGAGCGCGGCACCGGCATGGTGCGCAAGGCCGAGGAGCTCGCGCGCAAGCACGGCTGGTTCCTGGCGCGGCAGTTCGAGAACCCGGCCAACCCTGCCTATCACCGCAACACCACAGGTCCCGAGATCCTGCAGGATTTCGCCGGCCGCAGGCTCGATTACTTCGTCAGCGGCTGGGGCACGGGTGGCACGCTCACGGGCGTCGGGCAGATGATCCGGCTCGCGCGCCCGAAGGTGAAGGTCATCGCCGCAGAGCCGGCAGCCGCGGCGATGCTCTCGGGCCAGCCGTTCGCACCGCACAAGATCCAGGGCTGGACACCGGACTTCGTGCCGGCGGTGCTCGACCGCGAGGTCGCGCACCGCATCGTCCCGGTGAGTGACACCGAGGCAATCGATGCCTCGCGCAAGCTCGCCCGCAACGAGGGCATCTTCTGCGGCATCTCCTCCGGCGGCACGTTCGCCGCGGCGCTCAAGGTGGCCGCGGAGGCCGCGCCGGGCTCGGTCGTCCTCGCCATGCTTCCGGATACGGCAGAGCGCTACCTGTCGACGCCGCTCTTCGAGGGCATTCCGGAAGGCGGCGACACCGACCTGTGAGATCCGCCGTGACGCCCTCCATATCCGCCCCGCGAACCGATCCACCCGAGCCCGACGCGCGCCGCTATCTGCGCCTGCCGGAGGCCTTCCCGATGTGGCGCGGCGGCACGCTGCGCGGCGCGCAGCTGGCCTACGAGACCTGGGGCCGGCTGAACCGCGCCCGCGACAATGCCGTGCTGCTGTTCACCGGATTATCACCGTCGGCCCATGCGGCCGCCTCCGCGGACGACCCGCGCGACGGCTGGTGGCAGCGGATGATCGGTCCGGGGCTCGCGCTCGATACGGACCGGCACTTCATCATGTGCGTCAACTCCCTCGGCAGCTGCTTCGGCTCGACGGGCCCCGCCTCGATCGACCCCGGCTGCGCCCGACCCTATCGCCTCGCCTTCCCCGACCTGTCGATCGAGGACATCGCGCGCGCCGGGCACGAGCTCGTGCGCGCCCTGGGCATCCTGCGGCTCGATACGGTGATGGGGCCCTCCCTCGGCGGCATGGTCGTGCTGGCCTACGCGGCCCTGTTTCCCGGCGGCGCGCGCCGCCTCGCCAGCATCTCCGGCACCGCGGCCGCCTCGCCGTTTGCGATCGCACTGCGCTCGATCCAGCGCGAGGCGATCACCTCCGATCCGGCCTGGCGCAACGGCGAGTACAGCCCCGAGCATCCGCCGGCGACCGGCATGCGTCTGGCGCGCAAGCTGGGCACCGTCACGTACCGCTCGGCCGCCGAGTGGGCGCAGCGCTTCGACCGCCAGCCCATTCGCGCCGACCTGCGCGGCCGCACGCCGTTCGGCTCGGAGTTCGCCGTGCAGGGTTACCTCGAGGCACAGGCCGGCCGCTGGATCAGCACGTTCGACGCGAACTGCTATCTGTATTTGTCGCAGGCCATGGACCGTTTCGAGCTCGCCGCGCACGGCGACCCGCAGGCGGTGCTGCGCCGGGCGGACCTGGCCCACGCGCTCGTGGTCGGCGTCGAGTCGGATCTGCTGTTTCCGATCGGCGAGCAGCAGGCGCTCGCGAGCACGTTCGAGGCGAGCGGCACGGCGACGAGGTTCGCGCCGCTGCCGTGCATCGAGGGGCACGATGCGTTTCTCGTCGACACCGAGCGCTTTGGCCGCGTCATCGGGGAGTTTCTCTCCGGCTGATCATGCAACGGCGGAGGTACGGGCACAGACTAAGTTCAATCGCCGCGCCGCCCCCCCCCGAATGGAGGCATAATGGGCTCAGTGATTGACGGATTGGCGAGCACCGCGCGAGGCACAACGTGGAACGTCGGCTGCATACCCGGCATCGCGCCCGCACCATCGTGTTCGTCAGTGTCCCCGGCGGCTGCCGCAAGCTGTGCAAGGCGGTCAACCTCAGCGCCACCGGCGTGTTCATCGAAACCACAGATCTCGGCCTGCGCAAGGGGCAGCAGGTTATCCTGTCGTTCGCCATCAATCTCGGCGCCGTCACCAAGCTGCACCGGCGCACGGCGGTGGTCGCGCACGTCTCGCGCGGCGGCACCGGGCTGCTGATGGAAGGCTACAGCGCCGCGCGCGTCGGCTGACCGGACCGCTTCGCCGCCCCGCGGGGGCCATGTCCGAAAATGGCGAGTCACTCGCTGCGCCCCGGCGTATTGTCGCGCCCATGCAAACCGGACTGCCCTTCGAACTGCAGGTGCTCGAGCGAGCGCGCCGCAGCCGCGATGCGCGCTTCGACGGGCGGTTTTATCTCGGCGTGGTGTCCACCGGCATCTACTGCCGGCCCATCTGTCCCGCCGCGCCCGCGGCGAGCAGCCGCCACGTCCGCTATTTCGCGACCGCCGCGGGCGCGCACGAGGCCGGCTTCAGGCCGTGCCTGCGCTGCCGGCCGGAGAGCGCGCCCGGCACGCCGGCATGGCTCGGCACCTCGGCGGTGGTGCGGCGGGCGCTGCGGCTGATTCAGGATGGCGCGCTCGACGCGGCGAGCGTGCCGCAGTTTGCGGCGCGCCTGGGGCTCGGCGCGCGTCAGCTCGACCGGCTGTTCGCCACGCACCTGGGCGCCTCGCCGCTTGCGCTCGCACAGACCCGCCGGCTGCATTTCGCCAAACATCTGATCGACGGCAGCGACCTGCCCATGACCGAGATCGCGCTCGCCGCCGGGTACGGCAGCCTGCGGCGCTTCAACGATGCGTTGCGCAAGGCGTACGGCCGTCCGCCCCGGCAGCTGCGCCGTGAACGCCCGCAGGACGCACCGGCCGCCTCGGCGGGCGATGTCACCCTGACGCTCGCGTATCGCCCGCCGTACGACTGGCCGCATCTGAGCGCATTTCTTCGGCTGCGCGCCATCCCGGGCATCGAGGCGCTCGATGAGAGCGGCTACTTGCGGGTCATCCGCGCCGGCGAGGGACACGCGCTGATTCATGTGCGGCCCGTTCCCGGGCGCGATGCGCTCGAGTTGCGGGTGCGCGGCGCGCCCGCCGCCGCCCTGTTTCAGATCGCCGGTGCGGCCCGGCGCGTGTTCGATCTCGGCGCGGACCCCGGGCAGATCGAGCGCGATCTCGGCACCGATCGGCAGCTGCGCGCGCTGGTGCGCCGCCGCCCGGGACTGCGCATTCCCGGGGCGTGGGACCCCTTCGAGTGCGCGGTCCGTGCAGTATTGGGCCAACAGGTCAGCGTGCCGGCAGCGCGCACGCTCGCAGCCCGGCTGGCGCAGCGGCTGGGGGAGCCCGTGAGCACGAGCGTGGAGAATCTGACCCGACTGTTCCCTACGCCGCACGCGCTCGCCGAGGGTGACCTGACGGGACTCGGCATCACCGGCGCCCGCACCCAAGCGCTGCGGACGCTCGCGCGGGCGGTCGTCGCCGGCCGGGTCGAGTTCGAGGCGAGCGCCGAGACCCTCGCCGGGCAGCTGACGGCACTGACGGGTTTCGGTGCCTGGACGGCGCAGTACGTCGCGCTGCGCGCGCTAGGCGAACCGGACGCGTTGCCCGACGGCGACCTCGTTCTGCGGCGCATGGCGGGCGGCGCCGAGCGGCCGCTGACGGCTCGGGAGCTGCGCGAGCGGGCCGAGTCCTGGCGGCCCTGGCGCGGTTACGCGACGGTGCATCTGTGGTGCGCGGCGAGCGAGGCGGGGGCGCGATGAGCGCGGCGGAGTCATTCAGGCCCATGAGGCGGCGGGAGGCGTTATGACGCACGTGGACGAAACGCGGTACTGGCACGAGATCGATACACCGATCGGAACCGTGCTGCTCGCCGGGGACGGGGAGCGTCTGACCCGGATTCATTTCCAGTCGGGCCCGCGGCCGCTGCGACCGCCGCCGCAGTGGATCGCCGCGGCACGACCGTTCGCGAATGCGGCTGCGCAGCTGAATGCCTACTTCGCCGGACAACGCCGTCGCTTCGAGCTGCCGCTCTCGCCCACCGGCACCGAGTTCCAGCGCCGGGTCTGGCGGGCGCTGCGCGGCATCCCGTACGGCGAGACAATCAGCTACGGCGAGCTGGCGCGCCGCGTAGGCAATCCGCTCGCCTCTCGGGCCGTCGGACTCGCAAACGGCGCCAATCCCCTGCCCATTGTCGTGCCGTGTCATCGCGTGATCGGAGCGAACGGCACGCTCACCGGCTTCGGCGGCGGTCTGCCGATCAAGCGGGCGCTGCTCGCCCTCGAGGGCGCCCTGCCCGAAACCGCACCCGCGCAGCGCGCGCTGTGGTCCTGACCCGGCGGCACGGCCACCGGGATGGCCGTACGGCGTGCTGGAGGGCAAATACTTGACTGAGGCAACTATCTGGCGCACGCTGCGCGCATGGCGAATGAACTGCCGCACGCCGGCCCGCCGGCCCGCCCCGGCACCGAAGAGGCGATCGACGCCATCCGCGATTTCAACCGCTTCTACACGCATCAGATCGGGCTGCTGAACCGGCGCTTCCTCGACAGCCCCTACGGTCTGACCGAGGTGCGCGTGCTGTACGAGCTGGCCCAGCGCGCCAACTCGGTTGCAACCGCCACGCAAATCGCGACCGGTTTGTCGCTCGATCCCGGATATCTCAGCCGGTTGTTGAAAAAGATGGAGCGGCAGCGCCACCTCAAGCGCAGCCAAGGTGAGCACGATGCCCGGCAGCGGCCCTTGAGCCTGACCGAACAGGGCCGACGCGTGTTCGCTCGGCTCAGTCAGGCCTCGAGCGACGCAGTCGGCGCCATGATCCAGGGCTGGTCCGCGGCGCAGCGCGGCGAGCTGCTCACCGCCATGGGCACCATACGCCGGCTGCTGCAGCCCGAGAGCGCGGCGGGTGGCTACCGGCTGCGGCCGCTACGCGGCGGGGACATCGGCTGGATCATCCATCGTCAGGGCCTGCTGTATGCCGAGGAGTATGGCTGGGACGCCACCTACGAGGCGCTGGTCGCGGAAATCCTCGCCGCGTTCGTCAAAGGCTTCGATCCGGCGGCTGAAGGCGCCTGGATCGCGGAACGCCAGGGGGTCATCGTCGGCTCGGTCTTTCTCGTCAAGGCGTCCGCACAGATCGCCAAGCTTCGGCTGCTCTATGTCGAGCCGAGCGCGCGTGGCCTCGGCATCGGCACGCATCTGGTGCAGGAGTGCATTCGCAACGCGCGCGAGAAGCACTACCGGACATTGACGCTGTGGACGAACGACGTCCTGGTCTCGGCGCGGCGCCTCTACGAGGCTGCCGGCTTTCACCTCGTGCGCGAGGAGCCGCACCACTCTTTCGGTCAGGACCTGGTTGGTCAGACCTGGGAGTTGGCGCTGTAGAGCGCCGCCGACCTCCCTCGGGCTCGCGCGCCGCAAGCACCCGGGTGCCCCGTCAGTCGGACAGCGGCGGCTCGCCCGCCGCCTTGAGGCTCGCGTTGAGCTTCGGCAGCTGCACCTGCTGCAGCTGCCGCCACTCGGCCAGCGTCGCATTCAGCTGGCGCGTCAAGATGCGATAGGCGGCGCGCGCGTCGGGGCTTGGCGCGGCATCCGCGCCATCGACCGCGCGCTCCAGATGCATCAGGTCCAGCGACAGCATCACCAGACTGCGCACGTTGCGCGGCGGCCCGGCGCCGAACAACGGACGGTGCTGCGGGAATGGCCACTCGCCCGAGATGTTGCGCGCTTTGGCATAGAGCGCGGCAATCGCAGCGTGCTGCGCCCCGCCGCGGCGCATGCGCAGATCGAGCGCATCGAGCAGCTTCACCGCGGCGGACTCGGCCGTGGCGGCGCGCAGCTCGGCGCGCTCCACCTTGAGGGCGAGCTCGAACTCGTGCACCAGAGCGACCTGCGAGACCTTCTCGCGCGGATCGGGTTTCACGGTGAGCGGCTGCCGATACGTCACGCCGTTGACGGTCAGCTCCACGGTGTAGCGGCCCGGCGGCGCCCACACCCCCTCCTGCGGCGGTCCCGGGGCATGGGACTTGGCGAGCGGCGCGTAATGTAGGTTCCATACGAGCCGGTGCATGCCGGGCTTGGCCGAGGGAATCATCGGCGGGCTCACCCACTCCGGCGCGAAGCGCAGCGTGGCGGGATTCGGCGGCGAGACATGCTCGGCGCTGCTGTAGCGGCGCACGAGCTTGCCGCGCGAGTCGCGGATCGTCACGGTCACGGGGCCCTCGACCGTCGCCGGCAGAATGTAGTCGATGTACGCGCCGTCCGGCGGATTGGCGGCCATCGGCTCGTCCTTCGGGAACGGCGTGCCGGTGAAGCCGGCCGGCCGCAGGCGGATCGCGGGCGCGGGTTTGAACAGCGTCACCGCGTCCGCCCGCACCGCGTCCATCTGCCTGAGCGCGGTGATGTCGTCCATGATCCACACACCCCGTCCGTGCGTGGCGAGCACCAGATCGTTGTCGTGGATCTTGAGGTCGCGCACCGAGCTCACCGGCAGGTTCTGCTGCAGCGACTGCCAGTGCGCCCCGTCGTCGAAGGAGATAAACACGCCGTATTCGGTGCCCGCGTACAGCAGGCCCGGCTTGACCGGGTCCTCGCGCACGACATTGACGAAATCATGCGTCGGAATGCCGTCGGTGATCAGCTTCCAGGTCCTGCCGTCATTGCGTGTCACATAGATGTACGGCGTCTCATCGTCGAGCCGATGCCGGTCGATGGCGAGGTACGCGGTGCCCCGGTGGAAATACGACAGCTCGATGCCGGCCACCTTGGACCAGGGGGTGAGCTCCTTCGGAGTGATGTTGACCCAGTGCTTGCCACCGTCCGCAGTGCGCCACACCAGGCCGTCGTCGGTGCCCACCCAGATCACCTTGTCGGTGAAACGCGAGGGTGCGATCGAGTAGATCACGCCGCGGCGCGGGCCGACGTCGATGGTGTCCTTCGCGGTGACGGGGCCGACGTTCGGCGGCGCGCCGGGGTTCTTGCGGCTCAGGTCCGGGCTGATGCGTTCCCAGTGCAGGCCGCCGTCCCGCGTGCTGAAGAGGTACTGGTTGGCGAAATACAGCGTCTTGTGATTGAACGGCGAGAACGCCAGCGGCAGCGTCCAATCGGTGCGGTAGTGCGCATCCGGGTAGTCGAGCGTCGGATCGACATCGCGCACCTGCCCGGTCCGCACGTCGAGCTTCTCCACGGTCGTGCTCTCTCCGGTGCCGTCGCCGTACACGATATTGGGATTTTCCGGATCGGGGATGACGTTGCCGTTCTCCCCGCCCGGCGTGAGCTCCCGGAACTCCTCCAGGGTGATGCCGTCGTTGTCGATGGTGCGGCTCGGCAGCGCCATCGCGCCGGAATCCTGCTGCGATCCGTAGACCCAGAACGGGAAGCGGTTGTCCACGGCGATGTGATAGATCTGCGCGGTCGGCTGGTTGTACCAGCTGCTCCAGGTGACCCCGCCGTTCAGCGTCACCTGCGTGCCCTGATCGCTGCCGAGGATCATCTGCCTGGGATTGGTCGGATTGATCCACAGCTGATGGAAGTCATCGCCGGTCGGATCACCCTTGAGCGCGATGAAGTGCGCGCCGCCGTCGTCGGAGCGCAGCACGATGGTGTTCATCACGTACACGCGGTTGGCATCGCGCGGGTCCACCGTGAGCGAGCAGAAATACCAGCCGCGGCCGAAGATGCGCGGATCGTTCGAGACGTGCTGCCAGTGCACGCCGCCGTCCTCGGAGCGGTACAGGCCACCGCTCTTCCACGTGCCGTCGACGAGCGCGTAGAGGAGGTTCGGCTGCGTCGGGGCCACCGCGATGCCGATGCGGCCGGGATGTGCCGGGAAGCCGTGCCCGGTGATGTGCCTCCAGTGACTGCCGCCGTCGTGTGAGACGTACAGGCCGCTGCCCGGGCCGTTCGAGGGCGGGTAGACGCTCCATGGGGGCCGGCGGGTCTGCCACAGCGCCGCGTAGATGGTGTGCGGATCCCCGGGCTTGAAGGCGAGATCCACCGCGCCGGTGTTGGGGTTGAGGTAGAGCACCTTCTGCCAGTGCCGGCCGCCGTCGAGCGAGCGGAACACGCCGCGCTCGGGGTTCGGGCCGTAGGGATGCCCGAGCGCCGCCACGAACACGATGTCGGGATTGTGAGGATTGACGATGACGCGGGCGATCTGCCGGGTGCCGGCAAGCCCGATGTGGGCCCAGTGAGCCCCGCCATCGGTGGTCTTGTACATGCCGTCGCCCTGGGCGATGTCCGAGCGCATGTCCGCTTCGCCCGTGCCGACGTAGAGGACCTTGCTGTCAGAGGGAGCGACCGCGATCGCGCCGATGGACCCGACCGGCTCGTGGTCGAAGATCGGCTGCCACGTACGGCCGGCGTCGTCGCTCTTCCACACGCCGCCGTCGACGGCGCCGAAGTAAAAGACGCGGCCGCTGCCCGCAACGCCCGTGACCGCGAGCACGCGGCCGCCGCGGAACGGCCCGATCAGGCGCCAGCTGAGCGCCTGGTAATCCGTGTGCGGCACCCTCGCCGCGCCCGAAACCGGCAGCGCCGAGTCCGCGGCGCACGCCAATGCGGCCGCAGCCGCACCCAAGACCAGCATCGCTCCAATACGCACTCGCACGGGCAGCCTCCAGGATCGAGGAGTGAGCCCTGGTGCGGCCCGCGCCGCGGCAGAACATCGGCGCGACCCGCCCAACGCTCGCAAGCTGCGCAATCTAGCCGTTCATCGGGAATTTTGCGCGACTCATCGCAAGCGGGCACGATCAAGCGAGCATCGGCCGCGATGAGCCGTGCCGAGCCGCTGCGGCGGCCGGCCGCGCGCCGCGCTGCTATGATCCGCCGGCCGCGCGAGCCGCCCCGGAGCGAGAGCAATGAGCGAAGAGCCCCTGATCACCCACCGCGGCGGCTGCCACTGCGGCCGCGTGCGTTTCGAGGTCGACGCGCCACCGGTGCTTCGCGTCTCGGAATGCAACTGCTCCATCTGCAGCAAGGCGGGCTATCTGCACCTGATCGTGCGGGCCGAGCACTTCCGCCTGCTCTCGGGCGAGGAGGCGCTGACGACCTATACGTTCAATACCGGCACGGCCCGGCACCTGTTCTGCTCGGTCTGTGGCATCAAATCCTTCTACGTGCCGCGCTCGCACCCCGACGGCTTCAGCGTCAATGCGCGCTGTCTGGACGCGGACACGGTGCGCGAGCTGATCGTCAGGCCCTTCGACGGACGCAACTGGGAGCGCAGCTACCCCAAAGGCCGCGGGGATTTCGAGCGCTGAGACGACTGCGCGCCGCCGGTCAGCGACGCCGGATCCAGCGGCCGCCGGTCATGCGCCAGCCGTGAGCGGTATCCACCCAGCGGTGCGGCACCCAGCGGTACCCGGGCCGGGGCGCCGCCCAACGCCCGCGCACCCAGTAGTAGCCGCTCGGCGCCCAGTTCCAGTAGCCGCCGAGCCAGATGTCGCCGGGATACGGTGCCGGCCCGTAATACTCGACGCGCGGCAGCGGCGGCGCGACGAGCACCGCGCCGCCGTAATAGCCCGGCTCGGCCACGCAGGCGCCGAGTGTCAGGGACAACCCGAGCGTGATCGCCGCAATCGCGGCGCGAAACTTGGGAGACCTTGCCATGGGGACCTCTCGGCCTAGGGTAATGCCCCGACAACGCCGCACGGCGCGGCGGGTGCACCGGAGTGTGCCCCCGAGGCGGATTTTCGATCACCTCGGCTTGTACGGACCCGGCGGCTCCGGCACAGTCCACGGATCCACACCTCTGCCCGGGAGCGCGCCGTGCCGATCGTCTATGCCCACGAGCCGGAGCTGTCCGCCATCGCCTTCCGCGACGTATTGATCGCCTCCACCCTCGGGGAGCGTCGGCCCGTGGGGGATCTCGCCCGCCTGGGGCGCATGCTGCGCGAGGCGGATCTCATCGTCACCGCCCGCGACGAAGGCCGCCTGGTCGGCATCTCGCGCGCGCTCACCGACTTTTCGTACTGCTGTTATCTGTCCGATCTGGCGGTGGACGTTGCGTACCAGCGCCAGGGGATCGGCCGGCGGCTGATCGGCGAGACGCACGCGCTCGCCGGTCCGCTCACCACACTGGTTCTGGTGGCCGCGCCGAACGCCGAGTCCTACTACCCGAGGATCGGCATGACCGCACGCCCCTCCTGCTGGACGCTGCCGCGGGCGCGCTGAGGCGGTGCGGCCGCGCCGCCGATCGGCCGCGCCGCCGCACCGCATGCCCGGTCAGTGAAACTCGTTGGCGATGACGTTGAGCACGACGCCGGTCGCGATCGCGGCCAGGACCGCGTTGTTGCCGACCCGCACCCAGTAGTAGCCCGGCGGAGGCGGCGCAAGGTGGTAGTAGGCCGCATCCGGAACGATGTACGCCGGGGCGCGGTAGGCGATCGGAAGCCGCTCGCCGCGCCGCCAGACCCGGTAGTAGTAGCCCGGCGGCCTGCGGTACTGGCCGTCGTCGAAGTCGCCCCAGCGGCGAGCGCGCCAGGCCTCGCGCTCGTGCTCGCGGCGCCAATCGCGGCGCTCGCGCCAGCCGCGATGATCGCGCCCCCGATCGTCGTGGCGCCACTCGCGATGGTCGCGGCCATCATGGTGTCCGGCCCAGTGCGGCGGGTCGGCAAGCGCGAGCGAGCTGGCAAACAGGGTCAGCAGCATGCCGGCGATGATCGTGCGTTTCATGGGAACCTCGGGTCGCGCGGCATCGAGCCGCGAGCACAGCATCGCGCGGATTCCCTGAGCGCAAGCTGAACGGGTTTGCGCGGCGCTTCGCCGCCGGCCGGACAGGCGCCCCGCACGGCCGTTTCAGCTGCTGGGCTGCAGCTTACGGCCGCGGATACGCGGCATGTCATTGAACATAACGCGAACACTCCCTCCGCCGGTGCCGCCGGGCGTTGCGCGCCTGCCTGCTTTGGACGGGCTCTCTCGGGACACACGCCAAGGGGGGGATGGGGCCCGGATTGGGTGTTGCATTGGGCGGTGAGGGTCTCGACCGGCGAGTCCTGCGCGGCACGGAAACCTGAAGCGCTGTGGGCTTCGCACTGCTACAGTCTCGATCAGCCTCGAGGCCCCTCGCCGAGCGCAACCCAAGAGACCGACACCATGAGTACCCAGCTGAAAGCAGGGTCGCTTTCCTTCATCGAATCGCTCGTCATGGGCGTGGCCGGCAGCGCGCCTGGATATTCCATCGCGGTGAGCACCGCTGCCCTGCTCGCGACCGCCGGTGTGCTCTCGCCGGGGGCGCTCGTCATTTTCGCAATCCCCATGCTCGGCATCGCGGTCGCCTACAAGGCGCTGAACCGCCATACGGTGCATGCCGGCGCCGCCTATCAGTGGACCTCGGCGTCCTTCGGTCGTTTTCTCGGCTATTTCTCCGGCTGGGCGCTGCTCGTCGCCTCGATGGTGTTCATGGTCACCGGCTCGCTGCCGATCGCGACCTCGACGCTCGACTTCATCGATCCCGGCCTCGCAAGCAGCGTCGTGCTCACCACCGGGGTCGCCACCGTGTGGTTCCTCATCATCGCCTTCGTGCTGATCAAGGGCATCGAGGTCACCAGCAAGGTTCAGCTCATCCTCAGCTCGATCGAGCTCGCCATCCTCGCTCTGGTGCTGATCGCGGCTCTCGTGCATGCCGGCGTCACCCACCGGGTGAACCCTTTCTCCTGGTCCTGGTTCGGCTTCGGCTACACGCCGGCCTCCTTCGCCTCGGCCGCGCTGGTGGTGCTCTTCTTCTACTGGGGCTGGGATGTGACCGCGAACCTCTCCGAGGAGACCCGCAACGCCGAGCACTCCGCCGGCAACGGCGGGTTCTCCTCGGTGTTCATCACCATCACCTTCTATGTCGGCTTCACGCTCGCGGCGCTGTTCCTGTTCACCCTGAAGCATGCGCAGAGCCTCTCCGACAACATCGTCTACAACATCGCGATCCGGGCGGGTCTCGGGCGAAGGGGCGGGCTGTTCGCGTCCGTCGCGGTGATCCTCTCCAGCATCGGCACGCTCGAGACCACCATGCTGCAGTTCTCGCGCACGCTGTTCGCCATGGGACGCGATGGCGCCATGCCGCCCGCCTTCGGCACCTGCGGGGCGAACACCAAGACCCCCGTGCGTGCCATGTACCTGCTGATCGCCGTCGGCCTCGCCGTCCTCTGGGGAGCCAGCCTGATGCCCTCGGTGAACGCCATCATCCAGGACAGCGTGAGCGCAATCGGAGTGCAGGTCGCCTATTACTACGGCCTCGCCGGCCTCGCCTCGGCCTGGACGTTCCGCGCGCTCTACCGGGAATCGGTGCTGCGCTGGATCGGCATCGCGGTCTTCCCCTTCCTGAGCGCCGTCTTCCTCATCGGCATGGGGCTCTACGCCATCACCACCTTCAATCTCCTCACCAAGCTGGTAGGCATCGGCGGGCTGGCGGTCGGCATTCTGTTCTTCCGTCCGAGACGCTATCTGGCCCCCTCGCCCGCGACGGCGGCGACGGAGTGAGGGCATCCCCGCGATCATGACCCGGCCGGCCGCCGGCCGGTTCGCGCCAAACGCGCCGCCGCTGCGCCTGCGCTCAGAGCGCCCGGGCCGCGCTCGCTGGCAACCTCACCACCGCGACCGCGCCGCTCGTACCCTGACGATTCAGCAGGCGCAAGCTGCCGCCGTGCGCCTCGATGATCTGGCGCGCCAGCAGCAGGCCGATGCCGCTGCCACCGGGCTTCGTGGTGAAGAACGGCACGAACAGGTTCTCCGTGTGCGCGATGCCGGGACCGTCGTCCTCCACCTCGATGAGCAGGACCCCTCCGTCGGCGCGCCAGCGGATGCGCACGCCCCCTCCGGTCTCCAATGCCGCCTCGGCCGCGTTGCGCACCAGGTTGATCAGCGCCTGCTCGAACTGCGCCCTGTCGAGGAAGACGTCCGCGGACGCGTCGGAATCGACGATGACGGCCACCCGCTCCTCGAGCGCAGCGATGTGCCGGATCAGTCCGGCGAGCTCGACCCGGTCGGGGGTGGGCGGTGGGAGCCGCGCCAGCTCCGCATAACGCCGAATGAAGCCGCCGAGCGAGCGGCTGCGCCGCTCGATCAGCTCCAGCCCCTCGCTGAGGGTGGGGTCGGGCTGGGATGCGCGCTCCCGCAACAGGCTCGCGGTCGTCTGGATCGGGCCCAGTGAATTGTTGATCTCGTGCCCGAGGACCCGGATCAGCCGCCGCCACGCATGCCGCTCCTGTTCGCGCAGCGCGCGGCTGACGTCGGTGACCACCAGCAGCCGGTGCGGCCTTCCACGTCGCCGGAACATGACACGGCGCACTTCCCACGGTCCCTCTCCCGCCGGGAAACCTCGCCGGTCGATGAGCGGCACCGGGCGATGCAGCCACTCGGCGAGGCCGAGCTGACTCGCCGATCGCCCCACCAGCGTGAACGCGGTCTCGCCGAGCAGCGCTTCGGCGGCGGGATTGAGCTCGACGAGCCGATCCTGCTCGTCGACCACGAGCACCCCGAGCTCCAGACTCGCCAGCAGCTGCGACAGCAGCGCGTCGGTCTCCCGGCCGTGCCGCTGCTCGCCGCCGAGGTGCGCCGCCAGGGCGTTGAACTCCCGTGCGACCTCGCTCTGCGCGCCGCCGCCGCCACGGATCCTCAAGCCGTAATCGCCGGCGCGCAGTCCGTGCAGGAGACTCGCCAGCAGCTGCAGGGGACGGGCGCGGCGCCGGGCCGCCAGCGCGAGCCCGCCCGCGAACCAGAGCAGGGCGAGCCCCACTGCCCACCAGAGCGCCGCCGCTGCGAGCCGAACACCCGCGGCGGGCAGCAGTGCCAGCGTCAGCAGCGGCAGTACCGCCAGTGTGGCAAGACCCGCGTCGCGCCAGCGCCCCGAGTCGCCGAGCCTCATTCGCGCAGCTTCTCCAGCCGCCGGTACAGCGCGCTGCGGCTGACGCCGAGCTTCGCCGCTGCGGCGGCGACATCGCCGCCGCAGCTCTCGATCGCGCGCCGCACCACGTAGCGCTCCACCTGCTCGAGGGTGAGATTGTCGAGGCGCTCGGCGCTCTCGCCGCTCGCGAGACGCAGGTCCGCAACCTCGATCTGCTGTGCCTTGGCGAGCAGCACCGCTCTTTGCATGACGTGCGCCAGTTCGCGCACGTTGCCCGGCCAGTCGTAGCCCTCGAGCGCGCGGTGCGCGCCGGCGCTCAGCGACAGCGCGCGCCCATCAGGTTGCACGAAGCGTGCAAGGAAATGCCGTGCGAGCAGCGGCACATCGTCCCGCCGCGCGCGCAGCGGCGGCAGTGGGATCTCCACGGCGTTGAGGCGGAAGAACAGGTCCTCGCGGAAGCGGCCGGCGCCGATCAGCTGGCGGATGTCGGCATTGGTCGCCGCCACGATCCGGGCGTCGGTCGGCCGCGAGACAGTCTCTCCGACACGCGCGAATACGCCCTCCTCCAGCAAGTGCAGGAGCCGCGCCTGTTGGGTCGGCGTGATGTTGGTGATTTCGTCGAGGAAGAGCGTGCCGCCTCGGGCGCTCTCGATCCGTCCCACGCGGTCGGTGCGGGCATCGGTGAACGCGCCCTTGACGTGGCCGAACAGCTCGCTCTCGAACAGCGTTTCGGCCAGGCCGCCGAGATTGACGCTGACAAATGCGCCGTCGCGGCGCGGCGAGTGCCGGTGGATCCAGCGCGCGATCAGACCCTTGCCGGTCCCGCTCTCGCCGGTGAGCAGCAACGGCACATCGGATGCCGCGACGCGCTCGGCCACTTCCAGCACCTCGCGCATGGCGCGGGAGCGGAACACCGGCTCATCGTCTTCGAGATCGCCGGATCGTGCGGCCTCCTCGAGGCTGCGCACCCGGCGGCGAGCATCCGCCAGCGCCAAGTGGGTGTTCACGAGAGAGCGCACCCGGGCGTTCTCCCAGGGCTTCTCCAGGAAATCCTGCGCGCCCAGCTGCATGGCCTCCACCGCGAGCTGGACCGTCGCCCAGCCGGTGAGCATCACCACCGGCAGCGCGCTGTCGAGCGCTTTGATCTGCTGCAGCAGCTCCAGACCCTCCGCGCCCGAGGTGGTATCGCGCTGGTAGTTCATGTCGAGCAGCACCAGATCGGGGCGCCTCTGGCGCAGCGAGCTCAGCGCCTCTGCCGGACTCGCCGCGGTCGCCACTTCGCAGTCGCAGTCGCGCAGCAGCAGCGACAGCGCCTGGCGCACGTCGGGGTCGTCATCCGCAACCAGGATCACCGGTGTCGCCATGGCGCGATTATGCCCCGGGGCAGATCTGGTCGGTCGTACAGGCGCACAGCGCCAGTCAGCGTGTACGGCCTTGTCCAGCCTTGCAGGGGTCGCGCGGGAGGCGCTTGTACTTCTCTAAAGATCATTAGAGAATCTCTTGCGCTCTCCAGGCAACGGACCCATGCCCAAACGACATCTCACTCCAACCGAAGCCTTCGACCTTCGCCAGGCGCTGCACATGGCGACCCTCGATGCACTGATGAGCTCGCGCCGCAGGGAGCCCGGAGTCCTCGTTTTCCAGGGGGGGCACGAGTCTGCATCCGGTGTATGGCTCACCCCGATACGGCGACGACCTGGATTTTCTAGTGAATTGCCCGCTCACCCTCCAGACCCTCGCCAAAGCAGTCGCAGCACGGCTGGAGGGGGCAACCCGGCTCGTGCCCGAGGGCACCGCGCTGACGGTTTCCAAAGCGAAGGATGCGCGCAATCCGCACACCTTCGTGGTGGCGGTCGGAGGCCCGGACCTGATCGGAGCCGTTCGCGTCAAGGTGAAACTCTGGCGCGTGAAGGAGTCAGCGCTGCGCGGCGTGAAGACGACAGTTACCCCCGTTCGCCTGGTGCACGGTGCCACCTCCGGGCTGCAGACTTTTGTACCCACGGCTGACCTTGCCGAGATCTACGTTGACAAGGTGTTCGCCCTCGGCGCACGACCGTACCTCAAAGCACGGGCTGTCTTCGATCTCCATTGGCTCATCACCCATGGAGTCTCGGGCGCATGCACGCCGGAAAATCTACGTGTCCGCTTGGCAACGTACCCCGGCGAGACTGTTGCCGAATGGCTTGAGAAGGCACAGGTGCGGCGGATGCAACTCACTACATCCGCCGATACCGTGGCGCAGGACCTGACGCGCTGGCTGCCTTCCAGCTGGCCTCTCAATGAGGCCGCGGTTCGGTCGATGATCCAGGCGGCTATTGAATCGTTGGACGAAGGGGTGCGTGTGATGCGCAAGATCGCCGCGCAACCAGCCACTGCGCAAGACCAGCGTGACAGACCATGAAAGCCACATCGCCCCGTCAGCTTTCCGCTTTCGAGCGCTTGCGCGACCTGCCCCCGCTGTTTCGCGGAGGCGACCTCACACGACGATTCGGCTGGACCTCGAAATCTGCCTCGCAGTACCTTTATCTTTGGAAACGACGTGGACTCGTGCAATCCCTGGGCGGACACAGCGACGTCTACGCCAATCTGCTCGCAAGCCTCCATCCGGATTGGGAACGGGCCGTGGTGATGGCCATGCCTTCGGCCGTGCTCGTCGGCATCGAGGCGATGCGCCGGGAGGGCTGGACGACTCAAGTGACTCGGCGCCCCAGCCTGGCAGTCAAGACCGGAGATCCGGCTTTCAAGACGAACCGTTTCGAAGTCCTCAGGCGTACTCCACGTTGGTTTGATCAGGTCGCTCCAGGCATCGCGGGCGACTCTCAGGGAAATCTGCGGGTTCTTCGCGCCGCTTGGGCGCTGGCTGACCAACTCACGCACGGCGGCTGGGAACAGGGAGGGCTCGCGCCCGACGATATCGACTGGGCGCAGATTTCCAGCGCCGACGAGCGCGATTGGCGAGCGGCGTGCGAAGCGCTTGGCGTGCCCAGGAGTCCGCTTCGCGCCCTGGCCGTCTCGTCCCGCGCCCATCGGCCGCAGGATGGCAGCAAGCGGGCCCGCCGCGATGACCGAAGCCTCTAGGCTTTCGCTGCGATCGATTCTCGTATTCGGGGTGCGCCGTCGCCGCACGACTACCGGTCCCGTAGCGCTTCCATGGGTGGGATCCGGCTTGCGCGCTGGGCCGGCAGCCAACCGGCAAGAAGCGTGATCAGGCCGAGGACCGTCACCACGAGCAGCAGTGAGAGCGGATCGGCGGCCTGCACGCCGTAGAACGATGTCGAAAACAGTCGTCCCAGCACCACGACGCCGCAGACCCCGAGCACGGAACCGAGCAGCAGCAGCCACCCCGCTTCCCGCAGCACCAGCCGGCGCAGCCGGGCGCGATCCGCGCCGAGGGCGGCGCGCAGGCCGAATTCCGGCTTGCGCTGACCGACGAGGTAGCTCTGCACGGAGTAGAGGCCCACCGCGGCCACCGACAGTGCCCCGAGCGCGAACATCAGCACGAGCACCGTCACCGCCCGCCGGGGCGCAAGCTTTCCTGATAGCCGCTGATGCATGCTGCGCACCCCGTAGACGGGCACACCGGGCAGAATGGAGGCGGCAGCCCTGCTCAATGCCGGCAGAATCGCGGCGGTGCCGAGCGGAGTGCGCACCGCCACATACCAAGTGGACGACGCCCACGACCACTCGCCATTGCCCTGCAACTGCAGAGCCTGGCTGCGATCCAGATAGACGATCCCTTCGGGCTTGCTTGAGCCGAGATGCGCTTGCCGAGTGTCGACGACGATTCCGATCACCCGAAAAAGCAGATTCGGCTGAGAGTCATTTGGCGCGTCGAAGTTGAACCGACGCCCCACGGCATCGACCTTGCCGAACAGCTCGTGCGCGGCCCTGGCGTCAATCACGGCCTCGCCGGCCTTCGAGGTCGCATCCCGCGCCGCAAACAATCTCCCCGCAAGCAGCTCGATACCCAGCGTACGGAAATAGCCGGCATCAGTAATGACGGGAAAGACATTGGGGCCGTGTCGGCCATCATAGGGGTTCGGAAAGACGGCATTACCCCCGCTCGACCCGTCGAACGGGACATCACTCGCAATCGTGACCGCCTGGACGCCGGGCACGCGCGACAGTGCAGCGCGCAAACGGGTCAACCGTGCGCGTAGAGCGGCCTTCCCCGCGGGTCCAGGGCTTGCCGCCACGTGGAGCTGGAACGTGACACTGTGCTGCGTCCGGAATCCGAGGCTGACTGAATCCAGATTGAGCAGGCTGTGAACCAACATGACGCCGACGCCACTCAACGTGAAGGCCAGCGCGATCTGCGTGACGACCAGAGCACCGCGCAGCCGATGCTCACCGCGGCCGCCGGTGCTGCGCGCATCGGCGTCACGCAGCGCCTGCGACAGATCCTGGCGGCGAATGAAGTGCAGCCCGGCCAAGGAGAACACCAGGGCGGACAGTAGCGCGAGCGCCACGGCAATGGCGGCGGCGATGGCCCAATCGCGCAACGGGAACGCGACCGCGGTGTTCGCGAAACCCGCACGCAACAGCACTCTGAGCAGCACCTCTCCGAACAGCAGCCCAGCAGCGCTGCCCACCAGAGACAGCGTCAGGCTCTCCACAAACAGCTGCCGGAATAAGAGCGGCGTGTCGGCACCGATCACCCGCCGTACGATCAACTCGCCACGCCGAGCGAGGGCGCGGGCGATGAACAGGTTCGCCAGGTTGAACCAGACCAGAAGCAGCAGCAGCGCCGTCGCCAATTGTGCCAAGATCAACCGCTCACCGAGACCGCCGAGCAGGGCGGCGCGCAGAGGCTTGACCGCGATGCGCATACCCATCTTTCTGAATAGCGGGAGCGCGGACGGATCGGGGAAGTGCGCGATCTGCCGCTCCAGCGCCGCCTGCGCCTGCACCGCCAGCTGACCGCGGCTCACCCCGGGGGAGAGGCGCGCAATCATGGTGTCGTGCCAGGCGGTCAGGTTGCCCGTCTCGTAATCGAACGGGCCGATGACTTTGGGCAGCCACAGATCCGTCCGGGCATCGGGAAACTGGAAGCTGCGCGGCATGACGCCGATCACAGTGTAGGCGCGGCCATTGAGGCTGACCGTTCGCCCGAGCACCCTGGGATCGCGATTGAACAGCCGCGACCATAGATGAGCACTCAGTACCGCTTCGGGAGCCGCCCCCGGCTGATTCGCCCTGCGGCCGAATACACGGCCGAGCGCCGGCCGTACCCCGAGGGTCGTGAATAGGGAAGCCGAGAGCGCCGCGCCGCGCACGTGCGCCAGACCGGCGCCCGAGGCAAGGTTGAGATTCTTGATCTTGACCATGCCGGCATTGCGCATGCCGATCGCGCCGGCGCGCAGATCGAAATACGTCGGATACGACATGCCGAGGTTGCCAGGTATCTGCCTGGCGGTGAAATAGACATTCACCAAACGGTCGGCGTGCGGATACGGCAGGGGCGCCAGGAGGTATCCGTAGAGCAGATTCAGCGTCGCGGTGTTTGCGCCAATGCCGAGCGCAAGGATCAGAATGACTGCCACGGCGAATCCGGGTTTGCGAAACGGTCGCAGCACTCGCTCACCGTGCAGTTCAATGAATCCCATGACCACCGCCTCTACTGCGGCCGGATCTGAGCAATGATGTCGAGCTTGCGCGCGCCGCGGGCCGGGACCCATGAGGCGAGCATCACGGCCGCCCCGACAACCGCTGCCGGCAGCACGTACGTTTCAGCCGAGAAGATACTCACACGATACAACTCTGCGGCGAGACCCTTGGCAAAGACGAGCGCGCAGCCGACGCCCAGCAGCGAGCCCAGCACCCAAAGCAGAAGGCCCTGACCCAGCACGAGTGATTCGATCTGCGCGGGCTCCGCCCCAACAGCTTGGCGGACCGCGAACTCTCGACGGCGCAGCCCGGTGACGTACGCCACGACACCGTAGGTGCCGATGACGGCGAGCGTGAAGGCGAGCAGTCCGAACGCAATCAGCAAACTCGCGAGCCCCGCGGCACCCTGCGCGGAATCGCGGATCAGTTCGCGCATCGAGGCGAAGCGCAGCAGGCTCTGGCCGGGGAGCGTCCGGCGGATGGCGTCTCTGAGCTCCCGAGCCAGCACGGCAGGCGGCTTGCTCGAGCGGATCAGTATCGTGGTGGCACCACCCCAGTGCCGATAGCTGTTCAGGTCTTCCGGCACAAACACCGTACCGCTTAAGGAGGCATAGTGTCGGGCGAAGTGGTCCTGAATGGTAGCGACCACGCCGACGATGCGGCAGGCGCGTATGCCGATGCTGCACTTGAGAGTCTTGCCGACCACGTCCGGGCTTCCGTAGAGGGCATCCGCAAAGCGCTCATCGATTACCACGTTGGGCGCGTTGCTCGCCGCATCGTTCGCATTGAGCAGCCGACCGGCAAGCAGCCGAACTCCGAGTGTTCTCAAGAAGCCCGGACCCGCCTGGGTGATGCTCCCGCCGTGCGGCACCGCATTGCCTGCCCGCGCATGAGCGGGCCAGAAGGAGGAAAAGGGGCCACCGCCGGCAAATGGAGCCGACTCTCCAATGCCGCTCTGGTGTACACCAGGCAATGCCGCCACAGCGGCGGCAAGCCGCTGGTGCGCCTCGCGCCATCCACCCCAGTTGCCGTACTGCGGGCCCTGAAGATTCAGCATCGCGGCGTAGAGATGCCGGCTGGCGAAACCGGGATTGGAGTCGAGCATGTTGCGCAGCGACCGCCCGAGCAGCACGGCGCCGGCGAGCAGCGCGATGGCCAATCCGATCTGTCCGACGCTCAGCGCGAGCCGTAGCGCTCGCATGCGGTGGCCGCCTCCGCCCCTGCCCGCCCCGTAGAGGAGTTCGGCGGGCCTGTAGACCGGCACGAATGCCTGAGGCAAGAGCAGCGCGATGCCACTGAGAACAACGGCGAGCGTCAAGGCCAGCAGCCAGAGCCCGGCATGAACGTGAAGGTTGAATATCGTGCTCGCCGAGGCGATGCGATAGCGTGCGAGCGCCCGCATGCCGAAGTCGGTGAGCGGCCACGCGATGAGAGTGGCCGCGGCGCCGAGCGGAAGTGCCTCGGTGCACGCCTGCGCCAGGAAGACAGCGCGCCCGGCGCCGAGCACCACCCGCAGTGCCGCCTCGTCCCGGCGCCGCAGGGAGCGCGCCAGGGCGAGGTTGACCAGGCTCGCGACCGCAAGCAGGAGAAGGATGCCCGCGCCAAGCTGCATCATGAGCACACGCGCGCGCGTTGCGCCGCCCAGCCACTGGCGCAAGGGCACAAAGCCGATGTAGATACCCATCTGCGCTGTGACTGTGCGCTCCACGGGCGGCATCGATGTCTCCATGCGAGCAAGCAGGCCGCCGAGCTGCGCATCAAGCTCTGCGCGAGACGCCCTCGCTTTCAGGCGCGCGATCATCGCCCAGTTGAAGGTTGTCAGCTGCGCGGGCCCGAGCTCTCCCGGCGCGAGATCTGTCGAGACCCACAACTGGGTGTGGCGGGCCGGGAAGGCGAAACGCGGCGGCATGACACCAACGACGGTGTACGCCTTGCCGCCGATGCGAAGCGTCCGCCCCAGGGCATGCGAATCGCCGTGGAACGCGCTTTGCCAGAGCCGATAGCCGACATCGACCTGCGCTGGACCGCCTGCAAGGTCGGCAGCACGACTGATCCAGCGCCCGAGCAGGGGCCGAACGTCCAGCGTCTTCAGTGTCGAGGCGGAGAGTGCGGCCACATGGTGGCTCGCGGCGGGCTCGCCTCGAACAGCGACCGTCAGATTGCCCCAGTCGCTCACCAGTCCGCTCGAGGAGAGCGCGAGGGCGCAACGCAGCCGTTGATAGGCGGCAGCGGACATTGCAGAGCCCACAGGGAGAGGATACTTCGCGGAGTCGAAATAGATATCGACCAGCTGCCCCCCATGCGGGTAAGGCAACGGACGCAGGAAATACGCCTCCAGAGCCGTGAACACCGCAGTGTTAGCGGCGATGCCGAGCGCCAGAGTCAGCACGAATGCCGCCGTGAAGGGCCAGTCGCGGCGTAGCCGGCGCAGCGTCGGCGCAAACTGTTCCCGTATGTCTGTGTTCGAGATGACCATGCGGCGTCGCCGGTTGTACTTATGGGAAGATCAACGCTCCTTGACCTCGACGCAGTGACTTGCAGGTCCCTCTGCGGGCACCCGCCCTTCGCTGCGGCAACTCTCCTGCTCGGCCACGATCTGTCCGTCGAAGAGACGCACCAGACGCTTGGCGTGTGCGGCATACCGTGCGTCGTGGGTCACCATCACCAGCGTCGCGCCACGAGCATTGAGGGCCGCGAGCAGGTCCATGACCTTCTCGCCGTTGGCGGAGTCCAGATTTCCCGTCGGCTCGTCCGCCAGCAGGATCGCCGGATCTCCAACCAGAGCGCGCGCGATGGCGACGCGCTGCTGTTGGCCGCCGGAGAGCTGTGCCGGGTAGTGCCTCATGCGATGCAGCATGCCGACGTTCTCCAGCGCCGCCGCCACTTTCTCGCGCCGTTCGGCGCGGCTGAGGCCTCCCCGATAGACCAGCGGCAGCTCCACGTTCTCGTAAACGTTGAGATCACCGATGAGATTGAAGGACTGGAACACGAACCCGATGTTGCGATTGCGAAAGTGCGCGCGCTGCCGGGCGTCGAGGGCCGCGACGGGCGTGCCGGCCAGATCGTACGTGCCGGCGGTGGGCGCATCGAGGAGTCCGAGGATCGACATGAGCGTCGTCTTGCCGCAGCCCGACGGACCCATGATCGCGACGTATTCTCCGCTGTCGACGCGCAGATTGACGCCGGTGAGCGCATGGGTCTCCACTTCGTCGGTCACGTAGACCTTGGTGAGGTCTGCGACGTCGATTACCGCGTTGCTGGTCATAGGACACGTTCTCCGCGGAGGGTCAGGTCAGGCGCCTCATCTGAGGGCAATGCGCCGGTCGGCGGCAAAGCCGCTGGCATCGGACACGATCACCCGGGTTCCGGCGCTCAGCCCGCTGGCGATCTGAATGTACTGATCGGAGGCGGCGCCGAAGCGCACGCGCACCGGAACCGCCGCTCGCCCGCCATCGACCAGCCGGAACAACGTCATGACGCTGTCCGGATTGGCGTAGGCGGGGCGCTGGACATAGATCGCCTGGGCGATATCGGCAATGTGGATATTCCCGGTGACCGCCAGATTAGGTCGGACGTCGGTCGGCAATTTCTCCGTCGGCATGACGTCCACCTCTACGCTACCGTTTGTCACCGTCGGCGAGACGCGAGTGACGCGCGCCTGCACGTCCTGAGTGACATCGGTGGCCAACTCCAGGGTGACGGACTGACCGGTGGCCACTTCCTCCGCCTCGCTGGCGGGCACCTGCAGAGTGGCCTTGAGGGATTTGAGGCTGGCCACTCGCGCAATGCCTCCGCCGACCTTCAGGGTCTGGCCGGCATGCACCGCGACGTTCTGGACCACTCCCTCGATACCGGCAGTGACCGACAGTGCGGCGAGCTGCTGGCGGCTGTTCTCGAGAACCGCCCGCAGCGCCGCGACCTGTGCGGTCGCGGCGCGATTCTGGGCCGCGATGCTCTGGCGGAAGGCGGCGATGCGCTCCTTGGCGAGCTTGGCGAGCTGCGCGTACTCGACGGCCTGCACGCGGATTGCGGTGTATTCGAGCATCGAGATGATGTGCCTGCGAACCAGCGGCCGCTCCGCACGCTCCTTCACCGACATCGTCTTGGCGGTGGCCTGCTCGGCGGCCAGGTTGCCCTGCAGCGTCAGGAGTTGACTCGTCAGCTGCGCCTGAAGGGAGGCGCGTTGCGCCTCGGCGCTCGCCAGCTTCGCCCTGGCTTGAGCGAGCGCGGACTCGACCGCGGGGTTGGCGAGCACCGCGAGCACCGTGCCTGGCTCCACCTCATCGCCCGGTTGCACCTTCACCTCTTCGACCACGCCCGGCGTGGCAGCCGTGATCCAGCGCTCCTTGATCGGGCGGAAGACCCCCGCTGCGCTCACCACGATCGGCAGCGAACCGCTTTTCACCGTGGCGATCCAGATGTCGGAGCGCCGAACGCTGGGTCCGGCGCCCGTGCGGCTCAATCCCCACGCCACCAGAGCGATGAGCGCCGCCGCGGCGATACCCGCCGCAGCCAGCCGCTTGCGACGCTTGCCGCGCGTTACGGCTGGGTCAATCGCAATGTCTGGCATGAGCAGTGGCGGGATGCGTTCGCATACCGGGCCTGAGCAGCTTTCGTGCCACGGTGAGCACGCCCCTAGAGACCTGATTTAGCGGGGATTTTCGCAATCGGCGCACACGCCACGAGGTCCCCTCAATCCCGTTAGCGGGAATCAGGCCGCGAGATTTCCCGTTTCCGGGACTGCGGCCCGTTGCGTGTCGCAGCGGTCCCTGCGCCGCGAGTCCAGAGGCACGCACCGAGACCGACCAGAGCCGAAGGTCCCCGGGGCGCCTGGGTGGATGAAACGCGAATGCATGACACATGACCGCATGGAAAGGCCGCTGCCGCCACAGGCGCCCATCCCGCGCTGCGGGTCGCTGACGATGTGCTCCTCTCAAGGCGCCCCGAAAGCCGTCCTCTTGAGATCATGACTTCGATCTCGAAGTGGAATGCCCGGGACGGTGCGTGCGCGCCGCAAGAGACACGCAAGCCGTCGAGCCACTGACCCCACTTTGTGCCCATACAGTCGTGACAGTACAGAATTCCTGGATGGCTGGAGCCGGAAAGCGTTCGAGATTGCGCTGCCGAGTCATGACATGGCACGCTGCGCGTCACCAGTCCTGTGCGGGTGAAATGGAGGGGACACCATCGCGGCGGGCAGCCGCCGATGACCCGAGCTGGCTGAAGCCCGCTGCGCCGATCTACTGCGCCAGCGCCCAACCCTGGGTCGAGCTCGGCGGTCAGATGAAGCGATTGGGGCGCGCCCCGGAATGATCACGGGTATCCCGGCAGTGTGTCGCAGGTGAAGCACTGCTCGCCGCTGGGCCTCTGGCCGCAAGACGGGCCAATTGATCGGAATGCGAAGCCGACCGGCCGATTTGGGAACGCGCGACGCGGCGCCGCTTTGCCGTCCGACCGCCGCGCCGGGTGCTCTGGATCCCAACACCGGATCGGTTGGCGCCCTGATTATGCAGCGCCCTCCGTGCGGTCACTCCAAACTGGCCGCCGGGTAGCGAACCACGGCACGCCATGATAGGTGTCGGCGATCAGCCAGGCGCCGGCCGTGATCAGAAACGAGATGATGAATGCGGTGATCGCCGTCCGCCCCGTATAGAGATCCGGACCCCAATAGACGACGGTAATGATCCCCAGCATGGTGGCCTCCATCGCGGCAGCAAGGCGGGGCCACACGCCGAACAGAAGACCCAGGCCTGCCGCCAGGCTTCCCAGGCCGCTCAATTCGGCCCAGCGCGCCGGATCAGGCAGGCCCTGCAGCCACGGCGGCATGACGGCGTTGCCGAAATGCGCCGCGTCTGCAATCACCTCGATCCCGATCATCGGCAACGCGACGATGAGCAAGCAACGGGCCGCACGGACACCGCTCGATCCCCCTGCGATGCTCATATGCCTCCAGGGTCCGGCCTGAACGGCAAACAGACACCAGGCACCCGCGGTCACGATGGCGATCTCTCCGACGCTGCCCCAGGCGCCGGGGTCCTGAGGCGAGTGAATCGCGATCGGGATCTCCAGCAGCAAGACCCATAGCATCATGTACGGGAAGAGGACGCGGCACGTCAATTTCAGGGTGGCGTTGAACAACAGGCCGATGCCGGCAGCAAGCTCGATCACGGCACAGACGTACGCGATGACGGTATATCCCGGCAGGTGATGCAGCGGGATTTCCTGCCATGCCAGCTCGAAGTCGCCGTTGGCGAGACCCGTGATCCCCAGAGCGGCCATTGCGGCCGCGAACCGTTGCCGGCTGGGTGGCATGATGGTCCTCATCTCTGATGCCCCTCTCTTGGATGCCCACGGTCGCCGCGACGACCTCGAATCATCCCACACGCGATCCCCGCGCCGGATCGGGCGGCTCGCCCAGCCGATCCCGATTGAGTGTTGCTCGAGCGCCCCCCCAGACCTCGAAACCGCGCACGCCGCACGCTTCGCCGGCATTGCACCGGCGTGGGACAATCATGGCGCCGGCACAGCACAAGGTGCGCAGATCGGCGGTGACCAACTGCGCGAAGACCGGCGGGCAAGCTGTCCCGAAGCGGTTGTCCGGTCGTCCAGATCAAGAGGCCCGCGACGATCGCGCGAACCGCCTCCTCTCGAGCACGGAATCGGGCACGTGCACGTGCACGTGAGCGGGTTTCGGGGCCGCTGACGACCACCGGGGCCGCTGAGCTCACGCAAAAGCTCCGTCGGGATGCGCCTTGGGTGGTACCCGGCGGCGCGATCACGATACCGAAGCACTTGCGCGGATGACCGACGTTGCGCTGGCGCACTGCACGGGGTCGAGACTCCTCGAGACGCAAGTCAGCCTCGACGCCCGGCTCGTCCCAGGCGGGGCGCGGCGCTAAGATGTGCTGCAGGCATCCCCGCCGTGCAAGCCGCGAGTCATACAGCCGAGAGGAGTTCTGCGATGGACAAACAGGCCAGAAAGACCGCTACTCTCGATACCCCGTCCGGCCATTCGCCGCAGGCGGTCAGAGACATTCCGCCGGCGCTCACGGCGCTGCTGGCAGACGTATTCGCCCTGTACGTCAAGACGAAGAACTTTCACTGGCACATGTCCGGTCCGCATTTCCGCGATTATCACCTGCTGCTCGACGAGCAGGCGACACAGATCTACGAGATCACCGATGCGATCGCGGAGCGGGCACGCAAGATCGGCGGCACGACGCTGCGCTCGATCGGACATATCGCGAAACTGCAGCGCCTGCGCGACAATGACGCCTCATTCGTCACGCCCCGCGACATGCTCTCGGAGCTGCGGGACGACAACAAGCAAATTGCCGCCGCGATGCGCCAGCTCCATGGCCTGTGCGACGAGCACGGGGATGTCGCCACGGCAAGTCTGCTCGAGATATGGATCGACGAGGCGGAGCGCCGGATATGGTTTCTGTTCGAGGCCACGCGCCGCGCCGAGTGAGGCGATTGCGTGGCGTAATGAGCGGTCAGCGCGCCGGCGGCGCTGACCATGCCGTGCAGCATATCGCACGGACGGCAATCACCCGGGAACCACGTCACGCCCGGGACATTGTCATTGCGCTGGGTCTCGTCCGAGGAACTCGGCCGCATTCAAGACTGAATACTGCCCCCTGCCGGTCGTTCTTTCGATGCATTCATCCGCAGGACATTGACGACGAATGCTCTGTCTCGAACCTCTCTTTCACGAACGAGATCGCGACCTGGGTAATGCTCCTGCCGACGTGGGCGTACTCTCTGGCGAAGGGCGCCCAAGGGTCCCCCAGGCCGATCGCATCGTTGATGAGGAGGACTTGACCGTCGCACCCGGCGCCGACCCAGCGCCTCCCACTGCGTGGCGCGACCGCTGGCGCTCGCCGCTCCCCAAAGGGTCATCGCTTCGTTCCCACGAAGCGATGACCCCCAGGGTGACAGTGCGGCTCACGAGGCTGATTGCAAGGCCGCCGGTCAGCGATTCAACACTCTGTTTGCAATCGCGACGTCCGCGCGCAGACGCGAGACTCCCGCGGCCGCATCCCTGATGTAATCATCCGCGACCTCCACCATCGCTGGGGTCGGCGGCACGAAGGCCATGCTCACCTGACCGGCGATCGAAGTCAGCCAGGAGCGCAGCCGAGGCGGGTACACCAGGGCGCCCTCACTGGACTGGATCCGCAGATCGACCAGATCGTCGATGTCGCGGTTCAGGCGCGCGAGCGCCGGTTGCGCCGCACCGGCCGCGACGCGCCTGTGGGCCATCGCCTTCGCGAGTGCGCTGCGGGCATCAATGGCCCGGTTCAGGTTGACGTCGAGCCGATTCAGCGCGCCGTGGATGCGCATCAGCAGATCGAAGCGCTGCTGCAGTTGCGCCTGCGTGGTCCGCAAACTCGGGTCCAGTCTGACCACGAACGGCCGCTTCTGCGTGGCACTGCCGTAGCTCAGCGTGGCGTAGTAGGTGCCCGGCACCACTTCGGGACCTACGGGGACGGCAGCCGCAAAGTACGAGTTGTAGATACCCTTCACGTCCACGGCATTGGGGTACCTCAGATTCCACTGGAACCGGTTCATACCGGGCGTGACCGCCGTTGCCCGCCTCTCCCGCTGTCTTCGCGCCGCCGCAGGGTTGTGGGAAAGCGGCTTCGGTTTGCCTTTCGCCTTCAGATGCAGCGTGAAGCTGCGGATCAGCTTGCCGCGGGCGTCGGTAAAGCTCAGCTTCACGGGCGTCACCCCGTTGTAGCCGGCCGGCAAGTGGAAAAACACCGTGACGCCAGGGGCGAGATTCCGGCCTCCCGGTCCGCGCGGACCAAACCCGCCCATACGGCGCGTGACCAGCCACGCCTGCTGCGGCCTGAACAGATAGGGGGCGTCGCTTGCCACCTGCGCGGCTCGCAACTGCTCGAGAAACTGCAGGTTGTCCAGCACCCAGAATCCCCGTCCGAATGTGGCGAGCACCACCGCGTGCTGTTCGGGCTGGATCTCGATGTCATCGACCCGCACCGGGGGCAGATTGAGCGTCAGCGGCCGCCAGTGCCGGCCCCCATCCAAACTGAAGTACACGGACGCGCTGGTGCCCGCAAACAGCAGATCGGACGCGTTCGGGTCCTGCCGCACGCTCTCGACGTACTGATCCTGCGGCAGCCCGCTGGTGATCTGCGTCCAATGCTTGCCGTAGTCGGTGGTCTTGTACACGTAAGGGTGGAAGTCGTCCCAGTCGTACCGGCTCGCCGATACGTAGGCGGTGCCCTCGTCCGTGTGCGAAGGCTCGATGCAGGTGATCGTGGACCAGGTCGGCAGCGTCGGCGGGCGAACCGGGCGCCAATGCGCCCCCGCATCGGTGGTCACGTAAACCAGCCCGTCATCGGAGCCCGTCCAGATGACGTTGTCCGTAAGCGGTGAGAACGCGATCGAGGACAGGGTGTCGAACATCTCCTCGCCGGTCACGTCCGCGCTGATCGGGCCACCCGGCCGCTGCTGCTTGCTCTTGTCGTCGCGCGTGAGATCCGGGCTGATCCGCTTCCAATTGATCCCTTCATCCGTGGTCTCGAACAGCACGTTCGCGCCCATCAACAGCTCATTGGGATTGTGGGGGGCGAACACGACGGGATGATGAATCCAGCCGTAGCGATACTTGATCTTCGATCCGGCGAGTCCGAACTTGTAATAGGGCCTGGGGCTCACATTCGTGATCAGTCCCGTCCTGCGGTTCTCCTTCCACTCCATGCTGTAATAGCCGCTGCCGTACGTGACCCAATGCCGGCCCGGTGTCGGCACGACCCAGCTCAGCTCCCCGCCCTGAACGCGTTTCCAGACCGGCGCAATTGCGCCCGCCGGCACGGCGCTCGGCGCCTCGACCGAGCCGCGGTCCTGCTGGGCGCCATAGATATGGAACGGAAATTGATCGTCGAGGTTGGCGTGATAGAACTGTCCGGTCGGCTGATTGTCCTCGGAGCTCCAGGCCTTGCCGCCGTTCAGCGTCACGGTCGCGCCGCCGTCGTTGCCCTCGACGAAGATCTGCGGTTTTTTGGGATTGATCCAGAGCACATGGTTGTCACCATGGGGCGGATGCAGTGCGATCAGCTTCTTGCCCCCGTCGTGAGATACATAGATCCCGACGTTGGGCAGGTAGATCGTATTGGGGTCCTTGGGGTCCACGTACACGGTCATGTAATAGAAGGCGCGCTGCGTGATCCTCATGCTGTTGTTGATGAGCTTCCAGCTGCGGCCCGCATTGTCGGAGCGGAATAATCCGCCCGCCTGACCTTTGAAGTCCGCTTGAATCAGCGCATAGACGACGTTGGGCCGGCTCGGCGCCACCGCGATGCCGACTTTTCCGAAGATTCCGGTCGGCAGCCCCGGGCGGTGCGAGATGTTGGTCCAGTGGGCCCCTGCATCGGTGGTTTTGTAGATGCCGCTGCCCCGTCCCCCGCTCGAGAAGGTCCAATGTTCCCGGGACATTTGCCACATGGCGGCGTACAGCACGCTCGGATTGGACGGATCCATCGCCAGGCTGATCGCACCGGTCCCGTCATTGACGTAAAGGATCCTCTTCCACGTCTTGCCGCCATCCGTGGTCTTGAATACCCCGCGCTGCGGGTTGGGTCCGAACAGATGACCCAGAGCCGCGACGTACACGACATTCGGATTGTGGGGATCGACGATGATCCAGCTGATGATGTGGGTCTCGCCGAGCCCGATGTATTTCCATGTCTTTCCGCCGTCGGTGGACTTGTACATTCCCTCCCCGGTCAGCACCGTATTGCGCGGAGAGGAGTCGCCCGTGCCCACATAGATGACCTTCGGACTGGAGGGCGCGATCGCCATGGCGCCGATGTTGTCGCTCTTGAAGTATTTGTCGGAAATGTTCTTCCAGTGATAACCGTAATCCTCGCTCTCCCACACGCCGCCGCCCGCTGCGCCCATGTAAAAGACATTGGGCTTGCCCGCGATGCCCGCGACCGCAGTGACGCGCCCGCCGGTATACGGCCCGACGCTGCGCCAGTGCAGCGCACTCGTGAGCTTGCCCGTCGGCACCGCCGCGGCGAAAGCCGCCGGCAATGCCAGGGACAGAATGGAAAGCAGCATGACGTGGCGTGCCTTGAACATAGATGACGGCCCCTCTCTGATTAATAATTGATCTTTGGAATGTACGCTCGACTCGCTGGCGGCTCCCGCCGCCCGCCAGAGGCGTCGCCGCCGCTGGCTCTCTCGTGTCAGTGCGGTTCGACCGCGTCCCTGCGGGTCGCCTCGCAATCGCCCCCCTTTTGAGCGACAGTTTGCAATATCACGCGCTCAGCCAAACCCTGAAACCGGCGGCAACGCCCGAAATCCGATTCGTTGATTTCACTTGTCATTCTGTCGGCGCTGCGGCGCAGCCTAGCCGGGCACCGGAGATTGCCGCACAACTCCCGCTGTACAACGCTCCCTCACGAGAGCGAGAAATCCCTGAGACTCCCGAATTGATCGACGATGTCCGCGTGCGATACGCCCTCGGCGGGAAGAGTCGCGGCCTGCCCGGCGAGCGTGTGGGCCGCCGCGAGAAACTGCGCATAGAGCCGCGCGCGCGTGCTCTCGGGCAACGGCCGAGCCTTCCGAGCGCGGGCCGTGAGAGCGCTTTCGAGCGAGAGCCGCGGCCCGCGCTCCCGGGCGTCGCGATGAATCCAGGCGCCGCTCAGCGGGTCGAAGCGGTACCACGGCAGAAAATGATAGCCGTCCGAGGCGACGAAGCGCACGGCATCGATCACGAACTCCACATCCGTCGCGTCCATCACGTAATGAAATCCAATCCGGCACCATCCGGGCTTGATGCCGTGATAGCCCCGGGCCACCCAGGCACGGTATTGCTCCGAGTGCTGCGCGTCGACCCCGAGGAGGCGATGTCCATAGGGTCCGGCGCATGAGCAGCCGGCGCGCGACTGGATGCCGAACAGGTCAGACAGCAGCGCCGTGACGAATTTCGGATGCAGGTGCCCGCCGCGCGGGTCGCGCACATTGAATGAGACGATGCCGATGCGTCGCCGTGGATCGCGATTGCCCAGGATCTCGATGCCTTCGGCCTCGGTCCAGCGCTCGAAGGCCCGCTCGAGAAAGCCGCGCTCGCGCGCCGCGATCGCTTCCACGCCCACCGCCCGCTTGACCTCGAAGGCGAGCGCCGCGCGCAGCGTCTGAAGAATGCCGGGCGTGCCGGCCTTCTCGCGCGTCTCGATGTCCGCGATGAAATCCTGATCACTGGGGCTCACGTAATCCACCGTGCCGCCGGCGGCGAGCGTGGGCGGCAGGTCATGGCGGTATAGTCGCTCGTTGAACACCAGTACCCCGCTCGAGCCTGGCCCGCCCAGAAACTTGTGCGGTGAGAGCACAATGGCATCGAGCCACCCCTCTCCCCCGGGGTTCATGTTGATATCGACGTACGGGGCACTGGCGGCGAAGTCGAAGCAGGCGAGCGCGCCGTGCCGGTGCAGGAGTGTTGCGATCTCGTGCACCGGCGTGCGCATGCCGGTGACGTTCGAAGCCGCCGAGAAGGAGCCGATGAGCGGGCGGCCCGCGAGCGCCGGATCCCGCAAGAGCGAGCCGAGGTGCTCGACGTCCACTCCGCCTTCCCGATCGAGCCCGACCGTCACGACCGTGGCGAGCCCCTGCCGCCAGGACAGCTCGTTGGAGTGATGTTCGTACGGGCCGACGAACACCACCGGCTGCCGTGAGCCCAGATGTTCGCGAAAGCGCCGTGCCGCGCCGGCACCAAAGGCGCTCTCGAGGCTCGCCTCCAAGCGCGCGCGGGTCGCCGGGGCGAGCGCCACTCCGAGCAGGTGCTGCAGCCTGTCGATCGCTCCGGTCGCCCCCGTACCGCAGGCGATCAGCCGTCCGTGCGGCCCGGCATTGACCGCATGTTTGATCAGCGCCTCCGCCTCGGCGAGCAGCCTCGAGGTCGTTCGCCCCGTGGCGTCGTCCTCGGTGTGCGTATTGGCGTAACCGCGGCGCAGACGCTGGATATAGCGTTCGACAAAGTAGAGCGACTGGCCCGAGGCAGTGTAATCGCAATACACCATCAGCCGCTTACCGAAGGGTGTCGCGAGCACGGCGTCGATCCCGATCACCTCTTTGCGCAGCGCCTGCGGCGTAAGTGCAATGACCTTCACGGCGCCGGCCCGCCGTTCGAGAGCACTTGGGCTGTGATCGGGGCCGCCTCGGCGCGCTCGCGACTCTCGCACGCGTCGCTCTGGCGCTGCCCGAGCAGCGGCGCGAATAGCGCGGGTGGGAGAATGATCGGGCAGAATTCTGGTCGCTGCGGGCCGCGCACCCGGCGTCTGGGCTGGCATTTCGGCGCCGCCTCGATCCCATCGAGGCGTTCGGTGAGATCCGCGAGGCCCGCCGGACCACGGGTGCCGCGCAGCATTGCGCGGTCGTGCCGCTCACTGCTGCGCCGCGGACAGGCTGATTGAGCGGGCACGCTCCCGCGCGCCAGCCAGAGCTTCTGCTGCCGGACGCTTGCCCCCAGCTCCCGCGCCCAGAACCCCCTCATCGCGCGCAGCAGCGGGCTTCCCCCAGCCCCCGTGATGCCCGCGATCGCCAACGAGTGTCGCTCTCGCACTGTCAAATTCAGATTCGTCGCCAGCGCATGTTCGCCGCATGGATTATACCGCGTCAGGGACATTGGCTGGGAACTCGGCCCCTGCGAGCAGCTAGACGAAGCTCCACGGCGCTCTCGGTGTCCTTCTTCCCAGGCGCTGTCGCACGCACGTGCGGCGCAGAGGAGCACGTTGGGCTTACACGGCCCCACGCGCTGGACTGAGACCCTCGGTTGATTCGTGCCAATGGTCTTCTGCCGCCAATGATCGCCCGGCCGCCGTCATGCGCGGACGAGGTCACCGTGCGTGGGAAGGAATTTCAAAGCCACGCCGCAGCGACGAGCGTCCGTCCCGCCTGGGTGCACTTGAGCCGCAGTCCGGCAGCCCGCGCCGGATCAGCTGAGTCGACGATCGTGCCGATTGAACACCGCCTCGCGGTGCAAGTCACTCAAGTCGCGCGATCGCGATCAGGGTGAACGCTCTTGCACCCCAGCCGATAGGCATCAGGTCGGGCAGACCAGCGCTTCAACAGCGGCAGCGATGGCTAACAGTCGACGATCATCGCCGTTGGCGCCCATGAGCATCAGGCCAACCGGCGCCTCGCCAGGTTCCTGGCACGGCACCGAGACGGCACAGCGATCCAGAAAGTTGGCCACTGCGGTATTGCGCAGCACCAGCTGATTGATCCGTAGGTACGCCTCGTCCGACTCCAGTTCCTGCAGCAGCGGAGCGACGATCGGAACCGTCGGCAGCAGCACCGCGTCGTATTCGTCGAGCCGCTCGTCGACGCGGCGCTGCAATACGGCCCGCGCGCGGATGAGCTCGAGATAGTCTGCAGCGCTTTGTTCCCGCCCGTGCAGGATGCGAATCGCCACTCTGGGATCGTACAGCTCGCGCTTGGAGTCGAGGCGCTCACGATGGACGGCGTAAGCCTCCGCGGCGGGAAAGCCCCCCTTGCGATTGATGGCCGGCAGCTCCTCGAGCTCCGCGAGCGCGATCTCGCTGACCTCCGCCCCCGCGATTCGCAGCTCACGGACTGCGCGCTCAAAGCTGTGTGCCACGTGCGAGTCGAGTGAATCCAGGACATAGTGCGTCGGGACCGCGAATCGCCTTCCCCGCAGCCCAGCGGTGCGCAGCGTATTGGTTGAGATGCCTGCGAGAACGGCATCGAGGGTTGCACAACAGGTGACGCTTGCAGCCAAGGGTCCGACGGAATCCAGAGACTGAGAAAGTGGGAATACCCCTGCGACAGGCACCCTGCGGGCCGTGGGCTTGAAGCCCACGATGCCGCAAAAGGCCGCCGGTATCCGGCACGAGCCGCCGGTGTCCGTGCCCAGTGCCCCATACGACATCTCATCCGAGATCGAAATGGCGGCACCCGCCGAGGAGCCGCCCGGCACCCGTCCCCGCCGTCTTTCGAACGGGTTGAGCGGCGTGCCGTAATGCGGATTCATGCCGAGCCCCGAGTACGCGAACTCGGTCATGTTCGTACGCCCGATGGGGATGAAACCTGCCGCGCGCAGCCGCGCCACCGCAGCACAGTCTGCGCCGGCCGGTGGCTGCCTGCGCAGCAATCGAGAGCCCGCGGTGGTGACATCGCCCGTCATATCGAAAATGTCCTTGATGGACACCGGGATGCCCGCCCATGGGCTCAGTGCCGCGCCCTGAGCCCGAAGCCGGTCGTGAAAATCCGCTGCGGCGCGCGACACTTCTGCATGCACCTTCAGAAAGGTGCGCGCTCCCTCGCCCTGCGGCTCGCCGATCCTCTCCAGGCACCCCTCCACGAGAGCGCGGCTCGTGGTTACACCGGCTTTCAGTTCATTGGCGAGTCCTGCAAGGGTCCTCATTCACGTGCTCCGGGACATCCCGAATGGTGCCTCATCGTACGAGGCGGCCAGCTGTATTTCCAGACATGAACGATACGCCGCGCGTCTCATCGGCACGGCCAGCGTCGGCCGCCCGCGACGACCGCGTGGGAGGTCCTCTCTTCGCCCTCGCCCTGCGGACACTCGCAGACAATCAGGTTCTGCAAAATGCCCTCGGCATGAATTAGCTCGGCGAGCTCTCTCAATCCTGCCCTCGCGCGTGACTCCTCGCTGCGAGGGATCCTGCAAGCCGAGCTCCTTCCTTAGGCGTGCATCGAGCACCTCTGCAAGGACCAGCGCATCGTTGAGCGCGTCGATCGGATCGCGCTCGAGTGCGGATTTCAACGTGGTCATCAACCATGATGAGGCGCCCTCATCGGTGAGGTGGTCTTCCGCGGTGGGCGTTGCGTTCGGTGCCGCGCTCACCGGATGGGCCCCTCGGGCTTGCGACTCGGCGCCCGGGACGGCGCGGCGTTGCTCCGCGCGCTCTGATCACGCAGTCGCACCGCCGGCAGCGGCGCGCCCTTGCGAATGGACCCCGTCATTGCGTCCTTGGCGAACCCGAGGAGTCGTTCCCGGTCCTTGGGATCAGCAATCCGCCTCGCTGCGAATTCCTCCGCAGCTCGCGCACTCAGGAACGTGGAGCGCAGCTCGGGCAGCGGCTCGCCGCGCGCGACGGAGTCCGCCAGCGCCGAGCGAACCTTCGCGACGAAGCGCACTCGGTCTTCGGGAAGGCCATCGCGACGCCGCTGAATGGGGCAGCGATCGAGGTGGTCGGACGACAAATGGGAGAGCACGCCGAGCGCGTCTTCACCTACGAAGGTGCGCCGGTTGCGCAGCTCTCGACCAAGGCGTGGTGCAAGGCGCTCAAGCGTGTAGGGATTGCGCGCTTCAAATGGCACGACCTCAGAGACACCTGGGCGTCGTGGCAGGTGCAGGCTGAGACTCCGCTTTTCGCCTTGCCGGGAGCTCACGGGTTGAGAGAGCGAGCGCATGGTGCGGCGTTACGCGCTCCTGGCCGCCGACCAACTCGCCGCCTCCGCCGGCAATCTCGAAATCCACGGCACAATCACTGTACAGTCGGGCGGATATCCGATGGTCGCCAGCGCAGAGCGTGCCCAGTCTGTTGAACTGAATGAGGAAAATTGGTGCCGGCTGAGGGACTTGAACCCCCGACCAACGATTTACAAAGCACCGATCTGGAGTGCTGTTGGCTTATATTTCAAGCACTTGCAGCGCTTGCCAGCTCCGTCCCCAGGCCCACCACGGCACAATTACGGCACACCCAATCTGGGCTCGGCACATTCCCGGCACAGGGACGTGCGCATTGGGCACAACTTGATTTCACCTCCCGAATTCTCCTGCTAATATATTACCGAGAATTCTCGGATTGGCATGGAGAGGAGCATATGACTGAGCATTCCGCAGCTCTCTCGTCGGATGCCCTGGATGATCTGCCGAGCGGCAGCGCGGCGGAGAAGCGTTCGCTGGCCAAGTGGTACGCGGCTGCGAAGCTTGCGCTGGCGCGCAATCGGCCTCTGACCACGGCCACCACTCCCCCTCCCGGACGCCACCACGCTGCGGAGCTCGCGACTGCCGAGCTTGACGCTTTGCGTAGCGTCGGCGCCTTCAAGGATCATGTCGTCGTCGGCGCCGATAACGATCCACTCATACGCAGCCAAGCGCAGTACATGGCGCTGCTCGAGGAAAGCCTGTCGGCGGCTGAGGCCGCCAAGCTCTTGCGTGTGGACGTGAGCCGAGTGCGCCAGAGGCTGCGGGAGCGGTCCCTCTTTGGCCTGGAATACGAGGGAAGCTGGCGCCTGCCGCGTTTTCAGTTCGAACGCCGTCTCGTCATTCCGGGTCTCGCCAAAGTCCTGAAAGCGCTCCCCTCGGATCTTTTCCCATTGGATGTGGTCGATTGGTTCCTGCTACCCGATCCGGAACTGCAGTCCGACAGCGATGCGTCTCCTCTGAGCCCTCGCGAATGGCTGCTGTCCGGCCGGGCGATCGAGACCGTGGCGAGGCTCGCCCGTGACCTGTCGCGGGCCTGACTCTGGTGAGCAAGTTCCCGGAGCCACCCGGCGTCGAGGCGCTACGCCAGATTGCGGCCGAGACCCTCGATCTGCCCGCCGGCACGCCCTTGGCGCGCATCTACTTCTCCGCCGGGCCGTATCCTTCCCACTGGAACCGATTCCGTCACGTCGGACCCACCGCGGCGCGCTGGGACCATCATCTACCAAACTCAAGCGATGAGCCGACGGAGCAAGACCGAGCCGTGCTGTACTGCGCGCCCGAGGTGGACACCTGCGCCGCGGAAGTCTACCAGGCGACCCGTCGGATTGACCGGATCCGCAACGCGCCTGCCCTCGCCGTCTTTGCCCTGCACGCGCCGGTCACCTTGCTTGACCTGCGCGGCGGTTTCGCCACAAGGATAGGCGCTTCCACGGCAATTCATTCCGGGCCGCGCTCCCGTGCACGCGCCTGGGCACGACAGTTGTACGAAGCCTATCCAGATGTTCAAGGCTTCCGATACGGCTCATCGATGAACGGGCACGCCCCCGCGATCGTGCTCAACGAGCGCGCGCAGGGAGCGTTGCCCGAGGAACCGCAATTTCACCGCGCCCTCAACGACGACATGCTGGTCGATGTGCTCCAACGAATCGCCTTACGACTCTCGTACGGGTTGCGGTAGCCGCGGCGAAGCGGCGAGTGTCCGATGCCTGTCTGAGTAGGCCGGTGGACTCTCACCAGCGGCCTCACACCCGAGTTCATCTCGCAATGCTTTCCATGAGCTTCGAGAGAGCCGTCGCGAGTGCTTGCACCGCTTCCGGGTCCGGCAGGGGAAGCCTGAGGTACTCGCGCCCTGTCCGCGCATCTTTCTCGACCCATGATGGCATTGCGTTCGACGCCGGCGCTGCGGCGGTGCTCCCATTCGAGGCCGCCGACAGCACTTTGGCGAGCTCAAGGCCGGCTTGGAGCAATGGCGCCCACGGGTTCTGCGCCGGCTCCGACGGTCCCCCTGGCCCTGACGTCCCGGTCTGGGGTTCCGGGGCCGATGACCTGGCGGGAGCCCCCGTGTCCCGAGTTGCCGCGGCGAGTTGTCGCTCGGCTGCCGCAACCGGCGTATTAGAGAATCTCGAGACGGCAGCGTCAGCGCCGGATTCCGCGGTGCTGCCGAATTGGGTCCTACGCCGCCCGGAGCTCGCCTCGGGTACCGGTGCCGGCGGAGCTTCGGCATTGGCGGTCCGGGCAACAGCCTCCACGCTTTCCATGAACTTCGAAAGCCGCGTCCCGCCAAGGAAGACTTCGCTGTCGCCGCCGTCCAGGACTCCGGCAAAGAGCGATTTCTTGAAGGCGAGGAGCGACAGCATCCGCTGCTCGATCGTCCCCTCGGCCACGAAGTTGACGACGTTGACACCGTGCGATTGCCCCAAGCGGTGCACCCGGCCGATGCGCTGCTCGAGCACGGCGGGATTCCACGGCAGATCCATGTTGATGATCGTGGAAGCGGCATCCTGGAGATTCAGGCCCACGCCGCCGGCATCCGTCGACAGGAACACCCGGCAGCCCGGATCCTCGCGGAAGCGGTCGACCAGAGCACCCCGCTGCGTGCCCGGCACGCTGCCGTGGAAGAGCACGTGCCCCCAGCGCTTTCTCTTCAGTCGGCGGATGATGAGCTCGTGGGTGGCAATCCAGGAGCTGAAAATCACGGCCTTGGCCTCGGGACGCTCGAAGAGCTCCTCGAGAATCGTGACGAGCTCGTCGGCCTTCGCGCCGTGATCGGTACGCTTGTCGAGCAGATACGTACTGTTGCAGGACATCCTCATGTTCTGCAGCGCGCAGGTGAGGCGACGCTGGTCGGCGTCCGACAGAAATCCGGTCTTGCGCCAGCGGCTCACGATGCGATCGACAATTTCCGCATTCTCCTCATGGTGACGCATCTGCTCTTCGGTCATCGCCACAAAAAGGGTCTTGTCCATCCGTGGCGGCAGCTGCGAGAGCACCTCGGCCTTGCGACGGCGAAGCAGGACGGGTTCCAATGTCTTGCCAATGCGATCGAGTCCTCGGTAGCCGATGACGCGGCCGGCCTCATCCACGGTCTGGTGCTCGTGACGCAGCCGCCAGGTGGGGCCCAGGCGATAGCGATCCACGAACTGCACGATGGAAACGAGTTCCTCCAGCCGATTCTCGAGCGGCGTACCGGTCAGCACGATGGCGTAGGGCGTTTCAATGCGCTTCAAGGCACGCGCGGCGACCGTGTTCCAATTCTTGACGCGCTGAGCTTCATCGACGATGAGCACATCCGGCGACCAGCGTCCGATGAGATCGAGATCCTTCGACAGGACATCGTAGTTGGTAATCTTGCAAAAGAACTGCTGTGCGTATTGCGCCTCCCGCGCAGCGCGCAGACCGCTGATCACCTGGCTCGGCCGGCCAGTGAAGCGGGCGATCTCGCGCTGCCACTGGTGCTTGAGCGAGGTCGGACAGACGACGAGCACTCGCTCCGCGCCGAAATGCCGCGCGAAAAGCTCCGCCGCTGCGATCGCCTGAATGGTCTTGCCGAGACCCATCTCGTCGCCGATCAAGCAGCGCCCTGCACGGACGGCGAACAGCGCACCGTCGGCCTGGTAGGGATAAAGCTCGGCCTTCAGCAGCTTGCGCAGAGCGGGACTCGCGCCACCCTCGGAATAGGCGCTGTCGATGATCTTTCGCCGCTCCTCGGCGTCGCGGATCTGCGCGACGAAGCCGAGCACATCCTCGTAGCAGCGCACCTCGTGCTCACAACGCTGGGCCTGCGCGAGGAAGCTCTGGAGCGCGCTGACCTCGGCTGTAGGCAGCACTCCGGCGGGAGGACCACGGAAAAGACGCGCCGCGCGCCGCGCCAGCGGCGGCGGACACTCCAGGCCCGCACGAAACCGCACGTGCCGCCCCGCGCCATACTGCAGGTAGACCTCGCTGTAGCGGGGCTTGAACCCCTGCGCCAGCGACCGCCGACCACCCCGCTTGCGCTCGAGTCGAGCGAGCACGAACTCGATGTGCTTGCAGGTTCCGAGATCGTTCGTGGAGAAGTCCGGACAGGAGCAGAAGTTCTCCCCGGGCCCGAGGCCGCGGATGGCCACCCGGTAGCGGCTGCCGCTCTGGGGATTCTCCACCGCGAACTCGGAAAAGATCGGCTCGGCGCCGAGGTTCTTCCACTTGAACGCCTGCACGCGGCCGAACTGGCGCCGCAGACCCCGCTGCCATTCGTCGACCGCCATGCCGCTTGGGCGACGCAGATGCGAGAGCTTCGGACCTTCCACAGCCTGGTGGGCGCGCCGCCGGCGTAGTGCATGCGAATCCAGGTTACCCGCCATTGCGAAGCGCGCCTCTTAAGTCCGCAGGAGCGCTCATGGTACCTACTTGGCCGGTCTGATGGCAGAAGGGCGGTAAAATCCCCCCCACGGGCGGGGCGCCGACCGGAATCGGGGATGCCGATCGCGACGCCCCCCCAGCGCGCCCGATCACGGAATCGCCATGAGTAACCCCGAATTCGAGCTGGCCGAGCAGTTCGCCCTGCACACCCGCAAGCATTGCTTCGTGACCGGGCGGGCCGGCACGGGCAAGACGTCCTTGTTGCGCAAGCTCGTGCAGAGCGCCCAGAAGAACATCGTGGTGGTGGCGCCTACCGGCATCGCGGCCGTCAACGCCGGCGGCGTCACCCTGCATTCCATGTTCGGCCTGCCACTCACTTGCTGCGTGCCGTCCGACGATCCCGTGGATCCCGGCATCGCCACGAATCGCCGCCTGCTGACTGAGAATCTGCGCCTGCGCGCGGAGAAGGTTCGAGTGCTTCGCGAGCTCGACCTGCTCATCATCGACGAGATCAGCATGGTGCGCTGCGATACCCTCGATGCGATCGACTTCACGTTGCGCAAAGTGCGAGGAGTCCCGCAGCCGTTCGGCGATGTGCAGGTGGTCTTCATCGGCGACATCCATCAGCTGCCGCCGGTGGCGAGGGAGGCGGAATGGGCTGTCCTGAGGCACTACTATCGCAGTCCCTACTTCTTCGACGCTCTCGTGTGGCCAAAACTGGATGCAGCGCGCATCGAGCTGCAGACGGTCTATCGTCAGCGCGATGCGCGCTTTCTCTCGCTCCTCGAGCACATCCGGCACCGCCGGCTCGATCCGGACGATGAGCGGCTGCTTCGGGAGCGTTACGATCCGCACTTCACGCCGCAAGAGCCAGGCTATGTCCTGCTGACCACCCACAACCACGAGGCCGACAGCGTCAACGCATCGGAACTCTCTGCGCTCCCCGACAGAGCGCATGTCTTTGCGGCCGGGATCGCCGGCGAGTTCCCGGAGGCGTTCTATCCCTGCGATCGAGTGCTCGAGATCAAAGTCGGCGCACAAGTCATGTTCATCCGCAACGACACCGACCGAGGCGCCTACTACAACGGCAAGCTCGCCACCGTGAGGCGGATCCGTGGGGCCGAGATCACAGTCGCGTTCCGCGACTCCGGAGCGGACTACACGCTGCATCAGGAAATCTGGGAGAACATCGGCTACGGGCTCGAGGAGGATACCGGCAAGGTCGAGAGAAAGGTCCTCGGTACCTTCAGCCAGTACCCGCTGCGACTCGCCTGGGCCATCACCATCCACAAGAGCCAGGGACTGACTTTGGACAAGGTGATCGTGGATGCTGGACGCTCGTTTGCCGCAGGACAGGTGTACGTGGCGCTCAGCCGTTGCCGCGCACTCGAGGGGATGGTTCTGCGCTCGCTGATCACCCCCACCGCCCTGCGCGAGGATCCGCGGATCGATGCGTTCAGCGCTTCGCATCACGCCGCCGACGAGCTACGGCGCGTGCTCGAGACGGAGAAGGCCGGTTACGCGGGGCATCTGCTGCAGCAGCTGTTCTCCTTCTCGGGACTGTCGGCTCACCTGGGCGAATGGCGGCAGCGGATCACCGCCACGGCGAGCCTCCCGGACAAAAAGGCGACGATCACGTTGCAGGATCGCATTGCGCAGCGGGTCGCGCAGATCGAGGAAACGGCGGAGAAATTCCGACGCCAGCTGCGCCGCCTGAGCGAAGAAGCCGGCGGCGTAGCGAACGGACTCCCCGTGCTCGCGGAGCGGTGCGGAAAGGCCATCGAATACTTCACCGGGCGGCTCGCCCTCGAGATCCTCGCGCCGGTGCGCGAACACATCGGCTCGCTCCGCGGCAAGAAGAAGCTCAAGCGCTACCTCGCTCACGTGGAGCCCCTCGAGCGAGCCTGCTGGCACAAGATCGAGGCATTGTACGGAGCAGAACTCCTCAATCGGAGACTCTACATCGGCACTCCCCTCCATAGGCGGCAAGGAACAGAGTGCAGCGCGCAGACCCTCCCGATCAGCACCGCAAGTCGGGAACGAATGGAAAGGGGGACGAGTCTCCGGGAAACGCTTCGCCTGCATTGCGAGCGCAAGACGCCCGCGGAGATCGCCGCGCTCCGCAGTCTCTCCGTTGGCACGATCAAGGGCCATCTCGCTCGCTTGATCGCAAGCGGCGAGATCGAGGTCCATGAGGTGCTTCCCGCCGACATGATCAGCGCGGTCATGATGTTCCTGGAGGCGCACAAGGACGTGAGCCTGACGGCGATCCGCAGAGGCACGGGCGACCACTTCGATTACAACGATCTGCGCATGATTGTGGCCCACTGGTCACTGGTCCGCGCAGCAGCCGACAGGAAGCGTACGTGAGCGATTCGACGGAGCGGGCTTCGCACGTCGATCGCCATGCCCCGGTCGAGGAAAAGATCCGCCTGTTCCGATCGCTGTTCCGTGGCCGCGAGGATGTGTATGCACGCCGCTTCGAGAGTCGCAAGAGCGGCAAAGCGGGCTACGCGCCGGCCTGCGCCAACGAGTGGGCGCATGGGCTTGCGAGAAGCCGCGGATCGCGTGCGCCGAGTGCCCGCACCGTCGATTTCTGCCGGTCACGGACGAGGTCATCCGCCAACATCTGTCGGGTGAGGACGGCGATGGCAAGTCCTTCGTCGCCGCGCTCTATCCTCTATTGCCGGACGATAGCTGTTGGTTCGTGGCCGTCGATTTCGACAAGGGCGGCTGGCGTGAGGACGCAGCAGCCTGTCTCGAAGCCTGCCGTCGGTTGAGTCTTCCCGCTGCCCTCGAGCGGTCCCGATCCGGAAACGGCGCTCATCTGTGGCTGTTCTTCGACGAACCCCTGCCCGCCTCGCTCGCCCGTCGACTTGCCTCGCACATGTTGACCGAAACCATGGAGTGGCGCCCCCATGTGGGTCTGGACTCCTACGACCGGCTTTTTCCGAATCAGGACACGATGCCTCAGGGAGGCTTCGGCAACCTGATCGCTCTTCCGTTGCAGAAGACGGCTCGTCAACATGCGAACAGTGTCTTTCTCGACGAGGCGCTCGAACCATGGCCGGACCAGTGGTCCTTCCTCGCTCATGTGCGTAACCGTGCGGCCGTGGCCCATGGATAGGTGCCTCGCGCGAGGAGGATGATGAGCCCGTCGTAGCGAGAACGTACGGGGTAACGCAGATGACGAGGATCAAGACGGCAGGTGGAGAGAGGCGGAAC
>JAKAXA010000072.1 GCA_021816775.1 Pseudomonadota bacterium | reverse complement strand
AATCCGTCGTGGGCCAGACGTGTTGGCGCAGAAACCCGCATCACCCCCCGTGCATCTGCGCGCACTTGCCGCGGATGCAGAATAGGGTCGCGTCTTGAAAATTGTCAAGCTTCGACGCCGCTCGCGCCGTCCCGACACGCACTGCGAGACGCACGCCGTGACGGTATCCGGCGCGCAACAGACAGTCGGTGCGCCGGCAGATGTCCCGGCCGCAGCGTCACCATCGGATTGCGGCAGTCGAGTGCGAACCGGTTGGGCAGGACGGCGGCGGGCCTTCGTGCCAATCCGGCGCCGCTCACGCTCGATGCTCGGATTCCCTCCCGGCGATCGCGCTGCACGGAGCGCGGCCGTTTTGCGCTCGCGCCATACGCGCATGCGGCAACGGTCAGGGCTCCGGCGAGGGAACCCGAATGACGGTATGGAGGGGCGCAACCAGCTCGCTTCCATGCGCGCCGCGGACCTGAATATCCAGAGGATACGTCCCGGCATGCGCTGCCCAGATCACGAAGCTGCAAAACGGCACCACGGGCAATGGATTTGGGTTGCGGCGGGCAGCGAAACCGCCCGAGCCGTCGGAGAACACAACGGGACGCAGGGGTGTGTAGTCGCACCTGCCGCTGACGTGCACCCTCGCATCGGGTGAGGCAGCCCCCACTGTCACGCGGGGAAGAATCTCGAGCGCGCGCAGATAGACCAGAACGTTCACGCGGCCTGCGCCCAGATCCCGTGAACTGGCCCGTATCGAGAGCGCCGGCCCGGCTTCGCTGACGGGCAGCCGCTGCCGCGAGGCGGTGCCCGCCGGTGACGAGGCGGCACACGCTTCGAGCGCCAGCGAGAGCGCCGTCAGCCACGAGCATTTCCAAATTGCCGCGCTCAGGCTCATAGCGGCCATTGCACATCGGCCGATCGCCCATTGCCGCCGCTGCGGCACCACACGTGAACCGGCCCGAGCGGTGCCGCCATCGTGCGCATGGGCTTACCTGCGCGCAGCTCGCGCCCGCGCGCTCGCGCAACGCCAGGCGAACAGATTCGCACCGAGCAGCAGCGCGAGCGTGCCATCGCCGAGCGCGCCCCCGCCGCCCGGCGCATTGACCGAAAAGGCGGCGGCCGCGGACGCGCCCCCGCCGGGGCTCGGAGAGACCACGGTAATCTGCGCACGGGTGGCGCTCTGCAGATCCGAGGCCGGAATGTCTGCCGAAAGCGCCGCCGGCGACACGTAAGCGGTCGGCAGCGCCGTGCCGTTCCACTCGACCACCGAGCTCGTCACGAACCCCTGCCCGTTGACTTCGATCGTCGTATTCGGCGCATGGGTCGTCACCGAGTCCGGCTGGACCGAATGGATGACCGGCACCGGATCGGCCACCGTGAGGGTCGCCGCGCTCGAGGTTCCCCCGCCCGGCGGCGGGTTCGTGAGCACGAGCGAGTGCGTGCTCGCGACCTGCAGCGCGTACGGCGGGATCGTCGCCTGCAGCTGCGTCGTCGACTGATAGGTCACGGGAAGCGGATTGCCGTCCAGCGTCGCGCTCGTTACATCCTGCGCGAAGCCCGTGCCGGTGATCGTGACCGCAGTCGCAGGAGACTGCGCCTGAATGACCGCCGGGAAAAGGGCGCTCAACGTCGGCGTCGCATTGTAACCGGGCGATCCCAGCCATGCGCCGCGTCCAAACGTGGTGGCGAGCAGCGTCGGATCGTCGGGATTCGAAGTGTCGAACCAGGTCAGCTGCCGCACCTCCACGTTCGCAGGCCCCAGCGAGCTCGCGAACCAGCGCTGCCCGCCATCGGTGCTGGTATACACACCGGTGAGCGTGCCGACGTACAACACCTGCGGGTCCGCCGGATGCGTCACGAGTGCGAAGACCGGGGCATCCGGCAGGCCGGCACCGACGTTCAGCCAGGAACTCCCGCCGTCCATCGAGACCCACACCTGCCGGTTCGTGCCGCTGCTGGAATAGGCATTGAAGGTGACGTAGACGGTACTCGGCGCACCGGCAACCACCCAGATGCTCGATACCTGATCGCCGCCCGGCAACGCGCCGCCGCCCATCCGCTGCCAGGTCGGCGTCGATGCCAGCGCGTCGCTCGAATTCCACACCTCGCCGTCGTCATACCCCACCCACGCGTCATTGGCATTCCCGGGGTCCGTCGCCACGACGCTGATGTCATTCCCGTTGCCCGGGCTCGCCGGCATGGCCGAGGAATTGATCGCCGTCCAGCTCGGCGAGGCATTCTGGATCTGGGTGCCGAGCCACAGCGAGGCGCCGCCGGCGATCATCTGCGTCGCCGGCGCGCCGCCGTTCGGCAGCAGCGCGAAGGGTGCTATGAAGTTGGCGTTCGTCTTGCTGTCGGTCGGCCAGGCGGAGTAATACTGCGCGTTGGGCCCGCCCTGGGACGAAAAGAACAGCTGCAGGCGCGTGTATTCGCCATAGACGTCATTGCCGTCCGCCGGATCCACCTGGGTGAACCCGCCATCGCCGCCGAAGATCGCCACCCAGTCGTCCGGCTGCGGCGGCGCGCCGGGACTGTAGCCCTCGTAAAGCAGCGTGCCGTTGTCCTGCGCGCCGCCGACGATCGGTGTGACCGGCACGCCGGCGAGCGCATTCAGCGTCGACGTGGTGCCGCGATGCCCCGTCACGCTGTAGAACTGCGTGTCCGCGAGGCCCTGATTCTGCTCGCTCCAGGTGTTTGCCGTCAGCTGCTTGTAGAATCCGCCGTCATTGCCGACATACAGCGCGCCCGTGCTCGGGTCATACGTCAAGGCATGTTGATCGGCATGGAGGTAGTCCGAATCCGACCCGAGCCAAGAGCCGGTCTGCGTCCAGGTCGTGCCGCCGTCGCTCGAGGCGAATATGTCGATGCCGCCGGCGAGGATGGTCGGCGCCGTGCCGCTCGGATGCGGCTCGACGAGAATGACGTTGTCGTACCACCCCTGGCATTCGACCGCCCCCGAGGCCACATCGTCGCACAGCGCGCCGACCGCCACGCCGGTGTCCTGATTGACGAACGCCGAGGTGCCCGCAAGGAGCGTCCAGGTCGCCCCGTCATCGCTCGAGTGAAATACCTCGCCGCTGGGGCTGGTGCTGTTGTGGTTGTCGACCAGGGCGTACACGGAGCCTGCGACGCTGGGATCGAACGCCAACGACACCCGCGCCTTGCTCGTGCCCGGCAGACCGCTGCCCTCGGCCCAGGTCACGCCGCCGTCGACGGAAAAGAGGACGCCCCCATTCTGGTCATCGGCAACGGCATCGTTCGGGTTGTCGGGGTCGAACGCCACATCCATGCTGTATGGTTTCGCGCTGCCCGAGCCCGAATCGCCGGTGCTGCCGGCCATCGCCACCGGCCAGACCGACATCCAGGTCTGTCCGCCGTCGCTGCTGCGCTCGATGCCGCCGGCCACCCCGAAGTTCGACGCGCCCGTGGCGGCGAGAATGACGCCGTTGGAGGAGACGGCGATGGAATTCACGACCACCCAGTAGAGCGCCTGCGACGTCGGGGCGGTCGAGGCCATGGGCGACCACGATGAACCGCCGTCCGTCGACTCCACAATGCCGTCGCCGACTGCGGTATTGTCGTCGCCCGTCCCGACGAGCAGCGTGCCATTGGGCAGCTCGGCGAGCGAGCTCGTGGTGAGCATGCCCGGAAAGTCGCTCACCGCGGACCAGCTCGAGCCGCCGTCATTGCTCACCCAAAGGCCGCCGGAGGCCGATGCCACGAGAATATGCGCGGGGCTCTTCGGGTCGACCCACACGGCGTTCAGGCGCCCGCCCACGTTGCCCGGGCCGAGCTCGGTCCAGTTGATCAGGCCGGGGACGCTGACCGAGGACTGCTGCCTGATCATCACCGCGCGCTGACGCAGCGCCGCCTGCAGGCGCGCGCCGACCGTCTGTCCGTCGCGCAGCATCAGAGTCCTCGCCCAGGAGTGCCTCGGCAGCGGCACACGGCGGGACACTCGTACCGGTCCGGCACGGGCGGCCGTCATCGCGAACGCCGCGCCCGCAACCAGCACGGCGAGCCATGCCGCCTTGGTGTTCATGCCCTGTGCTGCTCCGCACCAGCGCCGCCGAGCCGAGCCGCGCCCCATCGTCATGACCGTCGAGTGCCCGATCGCGCGGGCCGCGCAGGGCCGTACGCCCGACGCGGCGGTGACTGTTCGGCTGGCGTCCTACCCTCCCGGCCACAAGCAGCGGATGCGCAAAATTTAGCACAAATGAAACTGCGCTGCCGCCGCCCGGCCTCGGCGGCACCGCACGCCGCCAACGACGACCAGCGCCGCACTTCGTCGGTGCGCGGCTGACGGCGCGATGTTGGCGCTCATCGCGGATGTTCAGCGCTCCTGCGGGCGCCAAGGCTCGCGCGCCTCGGGAAGATGCCGCGCGGACAGCCTGGGGACGGCGAGCGGCACTGCCCCGCAGAGCCGGCCGCACTCATCACATTCCCGCGACACGCCGCGCTGAGCGCCGCGGCGGCTGTCGCGGCCGCGGCGGTGTTGCTAGACTCGCGATCGGCCGAATCGGCGCCCGAAGCGTCAGCCGCACCGCGGCCCTCAGGAGGACTCGATGATCTATGTGGCGATCCTCGTCGCTTCGCTGTTCCTGCTGATCGCCTTCGCGGTCGAGCGGCTCGATCGCGCCTCCGGTGTGCCCTCGGTGATCATCATGATCGCCCTGGGCCTCGCGGCCCGACCGGCACTGGGAATGCTCGGCATGCTCGTCAAGGGAATCGGCGCGATTGTGCCGGCCGCCGGCGCGGTTGCGTTCGTGTTGATCGTGCTCGAAGGCGCGCTCGACATCGAGCTCAAGCGCGAGCGGCTGAAGATCGCGGTGTCGGCCTTCGCCATGGCTGCGTTTGCCCTGGTCTTCTACGGCGCGGTGTTCGCGTTCCTCGCGGCGCGGCTGCTCGATCTCACGTACCTGCAAGGAGCGCTGCTGGCGACGCCGCTCGCGCTGATCAGCAGCTCGGTGGCCATACCGGCGAGCCGCGGCCTGGAGACTCACACGCGCGAATTCGTCGTCTACGAGAGCTCCACCTCGGACATCCTCGGGGTCCTGGTCTTCTTCGCGCTGGTGAACTCCCAGTCCACCGTGCGCGGCTTCCTCACCAGCCTCGCCGGCGGCGGGCTGCTCTCGCTGCTGCTCGCCGTGGCGTGCTCATTGGCGCTGGTGCTGGTCTCGACCCGGCCCACGGCGCACGTGCGCTATATCCCGCTGCTCGCGGGGCTGTTCGCCCTCTACTCGGCCGGGCAGCTGTTGCACCTCTCCCCGCTCATCATGGTGCTGCTGTTCGGGCTGATGCTCAACAACCCGCCCGTGGTGGCACGGATTCCGGGGCTTGCCCGGCTGGCGGAGAAAATCTCCACGACCAGCGTCGGGGAGTTCAAGGTGCTCGTGCAGGAGCTGACCTTCGCGGTGCGCGGCTTCTTTTTCTTTCTGCTCGGTTTCTCGACCCAACCGGCCGATTTCGCTTCGGTGCGCGCCTGGATCGCCGCAGCGCTGATCCTCATCATCATTTACGGCGCACGCTTCCTGATGCTGCGGCCGCTCGGCCGCGAGCTCTCCGTCCCGCTCATCTGGATCGCCCCCCGCGGCCTGATCACCGTGGTGCTGTATCTCGATGCGCAGCGGATGCTGCACCTGCCGGCCTATTTCGACGGCACGGTGGTCATCGTGGTGTTCCTCTCTGCTGCCGCCCTCGTGCTGCCGCGACGCCTGCGGACGGAGCCGGACCCGAGCCCGACAGCGACGAGCGTCTGAGGCGCGCCGGCGACGCGCCTTCCCCGCTCGACTCAGGACTCGCCGTCATCCGGTGGCGCCGTGTGCGCGGCAAGGTCGGCCAGCTCCTCCTCGCTCGGCAGCGGCTCGTCAAGGCACTTGCGCGCGCGCGCCAGCCACTCGCGCGGCACGTGCACCTCGGCATTCTGCGCGAGCCCGGGTATCGGGGAGATCGTGCTGACGCGCGCCGGGATGCCATTGGCCTGCAGCCTGCCGGCGAGCACCTGCGCGCCGATCGCCTCCGGGCACGCCTGCAGCAGCACCCACGACTCCTCGTCCTCGTTCGTCACTCGGTGATCGCTCATGATCCGCTCTCCTCAGCCGCCCAGGTAATGCGTGACCCATCGCACCATCGCGCGGTAGAAGAGCGCGCGGTGCACCGGGTCCTGCGGCATGTGATAGGCGCCCGGGATGCCGATGAACTTCACCGGCACGTGCCGGCTCTCGAGCGCGTGGTACAGGGCGAGCGACTCGGTGATCGGCACCGTGACATCGTCCGTGCCCGAGAGAATCAGCGTCGGGGTGGTGATGTCGCCGGCGTAGGTGATCGGCGAGCCGCTGCGGTAGAGCGCCGCGGAGCGCTTGTCCCAGGGGCTGCCGCCGAGCGAATCGCGCGTCCAGGCGAGGTTGCCGGCGCCGGAGAGCTCGTACTCCTCGCTCCAGTCGGTCACCCCGTCGGCCACCACCGCGCAGCGCCAGAAATGCTGGTGGCCGATCAGCCAGCTGGTCATGTAGCCGCCATAGGAGTGCCCGACTGCCGCGATGCGGGTGGTATCGACGATGCCCCTGGACTCGAGCAGGCGGATCCCGGAGATCACATCGCTGTCGGGGCCCGTGCCCGGGTCGCGATAGATGGCGTGCTCGTGGGCGTTGCCGAGGTTGTCGCTGCCGCGGTAGTTCGGCTCGAACACCAGATAGCCGCGCGCGGCGAACAGCAGGCGCAGCGGCCCGATCTCATCGGCGTCGAAGTGCTCGATCGAGGCGGCTTCCGGCCCGCCGTGGCTGAACACCACGAGCGGGTAGCGCCGGCCGCGCACGTAGCCGTTGGGATAGGTCAGAATGCCATCGTCGATCTGCCCGTCGGGCGCATGCCACTCGAGCTCGACGCTGACCGGATAGGCGTAGCGATCGAAGCGGCGGTTGAAGTGCGTCAGGGCCACCGGCGCGCTCTGCGGCGTGCGCAGCAGGTACAGCTCCGGGGCGCGCGTGGCGCTGTCGGCGACCACCGCGAGCTCACCGTGCGAGGAGGCGGCCACGCTGAGCGCCTGCAGGGCGCCGAGGGACAGCGCGTGGCCCGCGCCATGCAGCGGCTGCAGGAACAGCCGGCTGCCGATGTGATCGTCGGCAATGCCGACGAGCGCCGCGCCGCCGGGGAGCCAGGCGAAGTTGGCCGCGAAGTCGCGGCCGAGACCGGCACTGACGTCCCGCGCCGTGCCACCCGGTGCGCCGACGTAGAGATCCATCACACTCACCGGACCGGGCCCGTGCGGGTACAGATAGGCGAGCGCATCGCCCTGCGGAGCGAACCGCGGTGTGTATTCGTAGCTCGAGTGCGTGCCGATGCGCTGCTCCTGACCGCTCGGCACGTTCACCGCCATGATCGTGGTGCGGTCGCTGTCCCCGTCGTCCGCATCGGCCTGGCGGGTGTAGACAATCCACTGTCCATCCGCCGACCAGGACGGTGCGCTGATCCCGCCGCCGAACGGCGGTGCCGTCTCGAGCACGCTGCCCGGCCCGTCAGTGAGCTGTCGCGCCATGCCGCCCTTGACGGGCATGAGCCAGATCTCGGAGGCGACCGGCGGGTGGTTGATGAGGTAGTCGTCGTCGTGGATGACGAACAGATCGTGGTGCGTGCGCCGCTGAAGTGCGCTCAGCGGGGATTTGTCCGGGGTGACGTACGCGATCGTCTGCCCGTTCGGGCTGAAGGCGAACTGCTCGACGCCGCGCGGCGCATCGGTGAGCGCATGGGGTGTGCCGCCGGAGGCGCTCACCCCGTAAACTTCAGCGGCCTGCCTGCCCACCTTGGCGATGAAGGCGATGCGGCGGCCATCCG
>JAKAXA010000025.1 GCA_021816775.1 Pseudomonadota bacterium | reverse complement strand
CGCCGCTCATCGGGCTTGCCTTCCCAGGCACTCCGGCGCACCACAGCGCCGCCCCGGAGGCGGCCCCGGCCCACTGATGGCTCCAAAACCGGACATTTTCAGCAGGGCCTACGTCAGGATGTCTGAAATTGCACATTGGCGGATTCACATTGTTCGTAAGCGTCCGGTTACTACAGGCTCGCTTGGAGGTTGGTCTGCAGGGATGATCCGGTTCGGAAGCGGCAACGGTGTACGCGTCCGCTTAGAGCCCAAATGGACACTTCGCCCAGAGTGATATTGACGAGCACGGCACCGAGCGTAGCACCCGCCGCGTCCGTACCCTGGATGAGAAGCTCGCGGTCCTGAGGGAAGCCGCTCAGCCCGGCGCCTCGATCGCAGTGGTCGCCCGTAAGCACGGGATGAACGCAAACCTGCTGTTCACAGCCCTCCGGACGATGACTTGGTCATCCTTTTCGTCCGACTCGAGAACCGATCCGGGACCGACGCCAAGCCTCTTGCGAACCTCAGTGGGCACGGAGATCTGACCCGGAGCGGTCAATTTTGAATGCGCGATAGCCATGGACATACATTACCAGGGCAATTAGCCATACGCACGTACGACCGTCAGGCGTGTGAGCGTCATCTGCTTGGAAGAGCCGCCTCACGGTCCGAACGCTGCTGATCGTGGACCAAATGCACGAGCCACCGATCAAACAGTCTGCTGACGACCCGATCGGGCCGTGCGCACAAATGCCTGGCCGAGAGGCGTCACCCACTGGCAAGGTTATCGTCTGGCTCGACTGCTGGAAATAATCAGGGAACTTGTGACGAAAATGTGTGCTGTGCTGTGCTGAGGAACTCCGCGCACATATACGCTTGAACCTGTGGATCAATCCACGCTTCCGCTGGCCGGCGACAATTAGAACTTTCGGCCCGAAAAATATAGTTGTCGCCGCCCCCGCAGCCGGCTCCGCCGGCGTCAATTACCCGACGTCAATTACGACAGCCGTCGGAGGCAAGCACCCGAAAGTTCTAATTGTCGCCGGCCAGGGCACTTCACGGGAAGCGGTACGCTGATGGTCGGCGGTGGTCCGGCCGTGACCCAGACAGTCGACGGCATGGAAATGATCAACAGCAATTGCACGGGCACGATCACCTATGCGACCAAGATCAACGGCCAGTTCGTTGGATATTTGGACTTCAACTTCGTCGTTTCGCAGCATGGAAACCGAATCGACGGACTTGCCACGGACGCTGGCACAGTCTTGGCCGCCGTACTGACGCGAATATCGCGCAAGCACGGGGATAGCGACGCGGATACATCGCGAACCACACAGGCAAAGCCCGCGACGACACTAGCGCGCCTACGGCCGAAGGCCCTACCCCAGAAATCTGCGGCGGGCGCGCGCAACATGCTTCCTGGCGCGCAAGAATCTGCACTGAGAGCGGCGCGTCAATCAGGATGAGAAAATCCGCCCGAGCGGGGAGCTTCGACGACGTCGCCCGAGAAGCTTCCCGCCGGTGTCAGCTGCATGTTTCTCTAGAGAGATAACATTAACGCGATTCAGAAGTCCCACGAAGACTCTCCCGGACGGGAGCTTGACTTTCCAACTGTGCCGGGGCGTTTCCCGGCAGGAGGGGGAGATGAACGCCACGATGATGCCTTACCCTCTGACGTTGACACACATTCTCGAGCGCTCCGGCAAGCTCTTCCCAAAAACCGCGATTGTCTCACGGATGCCGGACCGGTCGCTGCAACGTCATACCTACGACGATTTTTATCGGCACGCAAGAGCCCTTGCGGAGGGCCTGATACGTTTGGGACTCGTTCGCGGCGATCGCGTAGCCACGCTGATGTTGAATCACTACTTTCACCTCGGCGCTTACTTTGGGATCCCTGCAGCCGGCGGCGTAGTCCACACACTGAATCTCCGTCTCGCGCCGATGGACCTGTCCTTCATCGAAAATCATGCCGGCGACCGGTTTCTGACCGTCGACGATGTGCTGTTGCCGCTGTATGAAAAAATGCGAGCGGGGACAAAATTCGAGCGCGTCATCGTTGTGCCACTTACCGGCCAGCCCGTGGCAAAGGAATTCGTGGATTGCGAAGCTCTTCTGCGCGAGTCCGTCAACGACCTGACGTACCCAGATCTTGATGAACGCGAGGGCGCGGCGATGTGCTATACCTCTGGAACGACCGGCGTGCCGAAAGGCGTGCTTTACTCCCACCGCGCGCTGGTGCTTCATTCCCTGGCTATGCTTTTTGCGGACTGCGCGGCATTGGCGGAACGCGATGTAATCCTGCCCGTGGTGCCGATGTTTCACGCCAATGCCTGGGGGCTGCCTTTCGCGGCACCCTTGGTTGGAGCCAGGCTCGTCTTTCCCGGACCTCACCTCGATCCCGAGAGCCTCTTGGATCTCGCAGAGCAAGAACGAGTGACGATCGCCGCTGGAGTCCCGACCGTCATGATGGGAATCGCGGATGCGGTCGAAAAGTACGCCGGGCGATGGAAACTCCTACCAGGGCTGCGTCTGATGGTGGGCGGGGCTGCGCCCCCGGAAGCATTGATTCGACGGCTGGATAAACACGGGATTCGTCTGGTGCATGCTTGGGGAATGACCGAAGCCACGCCGCTCGCGACTTGGTGCAACCCGATGCCGCAGATGGAGTGCTGGGATGCGGACGCGAAGTACGAGGTGCGCTCTCGACAGGGCAGACCGCTGCCATTTGTGGACCTGCGGGGAGTAGGAGCTGAGGGCGAAGTTCCCTGGGATGGCAAGACACCCGGTGAGCTGCAGTTGCGCGGGCCCTGGATCGCTTCTAGCTATTTCAATTCCCCGGATGAGCAAAGCAAGTGGTCTGACGACGGATGGTTCCGTACGGGCGACGTCGCCACGATCGACCCTGACGGGTACGTTCGCATCCGTGACCGTTCGAAGGACATCATCAAGTCCGGCGGGGAATGGATCAGCTCGGTCGACCTGGAGAATGCGCTGATGGCCCACCCGGCAGTGGCGGAAGCAGCGGTCATCGCCGTCTTCCATCCGAAATGGCAAGAAAGACCCCTGGCAGTCGTAGTCTTGCGGGAAGGGGTCACCGCCACCGCGCAGGAGCTCCGTGAGCTGTTAGCCGACCGGTTCGCCAGGTGGCAGATCCCAAACGCGTTCGTGTTCGTTCAGGAGATTCCTCATACCTCCACCGGCAAGATGTTCAAAGCGCAGCTCCGGGAGCGATTCAAGGACCTCTCGGCTGACGCAGAGAGTCACTTCGCTTGCAGGTGCCTAGACACTATGGCCTGACGTGCAGAGCCGAAGTCGGGTTAAGCTCGGGCGTGCGGCGGATGCAGGGACAATAGCGGCTGTTGTCTTCCGGAAACGACTTTGATTCATGACGACAGTCAGCGGAACACGTGTCATGTTTTCGAGCCAAAGGGCTTGGCCGATCTTGTCACGTTGCCGTGTCGCTTATGTCGTCTGCTGTATTAGTGGCGTCGCTGCGTTCGTGTCCATCAACCTTGCTTCCCACCCGGCCAGGGGTTGTGCCAACCGCCCTCGGCAGCGGTCAGTGCCTCCGCCTCCTGCGGCCCCCAGCTGCCCCGTCGGTAGGCGCGAACCCGGGGAGGATTCTTGAGAACGGGCTCGACTACTGCCCAGGCCGCCTCCACAGCGTCCTCGCTTGTGAAGAGCGCGCCGTCCCCCGCCATGGCATCGCCCAGCAGTCGCTCGTAAGGGGCCTCCTCCCGCGGCTGCTCGTCAAACAGGTAGAGCTCGCGCTGATCGCCCACAAACTGCTTTCCTGCTCGCTTGACGCGAGCCGCCAGCGCGATAGCGGAACGGGGGGAAAGGCGAAAGCGCAGATAGTTGGCCAGGCCGTTGGCGGGCGTCGAGTCAGCGAATAGGCGCTGCGGCGGCGGTTTCAGCTCCACGATCACTTCCGTAGCCGTCGCCGCCAGACACTTGCCAGAGCGCACGTACCACGGCACGCCTTGCCAGCGCCAGGAGTCAATGTAGAGTCGCAACGCGCAGAATGTCTCGACATCCGAACGCTTCGCGACACCGGGCTCGTGCCGGTAGCCCGTGTACTGGCCGCGTACCAGGTCGCGGCGCTTCAGCGGCCGCATGGCCTGAAAGACATCGGCTGTCTCGCCATGCACGGCTCCAAAACCCCGATAGGTCGGCGGCTCCATGGCCAGCAGCCCGACAATCTGAAAGAGGTGATTCTGGATGACGTCGCGCAGACAGCCCGCGGACTCGTAAAACGCGCCCCGGCCCTGCACGCCGATCTCCTCCGCCAAGGTGATCTGCACGCTCGCCACGTAGTTCCGGTTCCAGATCGGCTCCAAAAACGAGTTGGCAAAGCGAAAATACAGAATGTTCATGATCGCCTCCTTCGCGAGGAAGTGATCGATGCGGAAGATCGAGTCCTCCGGAAACACCGATCGGGCGACGCGATGGAGGTCGCGCGCGGATCTCAGGTCGCGACCGAACGGCTTCTCGACGATGACGCGCGCCGCGTCCGCCAAACCCGCGGCACCGAGCCCCGTGATGACGGTCGCGAACAGCGCGGGCGGAATGGCCAGATAAAATGCCGGATGTCGGGCATGGCCAAGGGCCACTTTGAGCGACTTGAACGTCTCCGGGTCGTTGTAGTCGCCCGCGACGTAGCGGAGCCGCGAGAGCAGACGATGCAGCGCAGAACGGTCACTGATCCTTCCGCCGGCTCTGATGCTGTCCGTTGCCCTCCCTCGAAGCTGCGCCAGGCTCCAGTTCGAGGACGCCACGCCGACCAGCGGGATCTTCAGGGCGCCCTTCTTGGTCAACGCATAGAGTGCCGGAAAGATCATTTTATGCGCAAGATCGCCGGTCACCCCGAACAGGACCAGGGCGTCGGACCGCGGCGCGCCGTTGCCTCCAAAATCGAATGCGGCGTCAGTCATCGCGCTACCGTGCGGCGTGCGGCGTTATCGCCTGCCCCTGCGGTGCCCTCGGCTTGGGCTTGGGGTCCGCCGTCGGCTCGCTCCCTTCGACGTGCCCACCGAAGCCAAGGCGCATCGCGGAGAGCATCTTTTCTCCAAAGGTGTGTTCTTGCCGCGAGCGGAATCGAGCATAGAGCGCCGTGGAAAGCACATCCGCGGCAACCGCTTCCTCGAGCGCCGCCTCGATGGTCCAGCGCCCCTCGCCGGAATCCTGGACAAAGCCAGAGAAGTCCTTCAGTTTCGGATCCTTTGCCAGTGCCGCCGCCCCGAGGTCGAGCAGCCAGGACGAAATGACGCTACCCCGACGCCAGACCTCGGCGATATCGGGCATGTTCAGCGTGAAGCGCTCGTTTTCGGGCAGATCCTTTGAGTCCTTGTTGCGCAAAATGTCAAAGCCTTCGGCATAGGCCTGCATTATTCCGTACTCGATGCCGTTGTGGACCATCTTGACGAAGTGCCCGGCACCGGACGGGCCGGCGTGAATGTAACCGCGCTCGGCGCGCGAATCCCCCTGGTTGCGGTCCGGCGTACGTGGAATATCCCCGAGTCCAGGGGCGAGCGCCGAGAAGATCGGATCGAGCCGATTCACGGCTTCCTTGGGGCCGCCGATCATCATGCAGTAACCGCGCTCGATACCCCAGACGCCACCGGAGGTGCCGCAGTCGACATAGCGGATGCGCCTGCCCGCCAGTGTCTTGGCGCGGCGTATGTCGTCTTTGTAGAATGAATTACCACCATCAATGACAATGTCGTCTGCCTGAAGCAATCCGCCCAGCTGTTCGACCGCCTCTTCGGTGATCCGGCCGGACGGCAGCATCAACCAAATGGCACGCGGCCTCTCCTCGAGCGCCTGCACGAGCTCGGCAAGCGAGCCGACGGCTTCGGCACCGTCCTTCGCCAGCGCCGCGCGCAGCTTCGCGTCGACATCGAACACCACGCAGTCGTGTCCCGCCCTCATCAGGCGCCGAGCGATATTTCCGCCCATGCGGCCGAGTCCTGTTACACCGATTTGCATTGACCTCACTCCTCAAAACTATGCGCGGTTGTCGCGCAATCACGCCCTCTGCGTTGGGAACCTGGCGATCTGCTCCCTGGCCGCCGCGAGCACCTTGTGCGCCGTGAATCCGAACTCCGTCAGAAGCGCCTGGATCGGTGCCGATGAGCCGAACGTGGACATGCCGATCTTGGCGCCATGACTGCCCACATAGCGATCCCAACCGATCACCGAGCCCGCCTCGACCGATACGCGTGCCCGCACGTCGGGCGGCAGCACGCTATCGCGATAGACCGGATTCTGCTGTTCGAACAATTCCCATGACGGCATGCTGACCAGGCGTGCCGCAATGCCTTCCCGCACGAGGCTCTCGTAGGCCTCGGCGCAGAGCGCCACTTCGCTGCCTGTGCCGATCAGGATCACTGCCGGCGGACCACTGCCGGCATCCGCCATCACATAGGCGCCGCGCGCGACACCCGCTGCCGAGGCGTAGCGCGTACGGTCGAGCGTCCTCAGCGGCTGGCGGCTGAGCACCAGGCAGGCGGGCTGACGCTTCAGGGCGATAATGACGCGCCAGGCCTCCACAACCTCGTTGGCGTCCGCCGGTCGCAGCGTGATGAGGCCCGGGATGCTACGCAGTGCAACGAGCTGCTCGACCGGCTGGTGCGTTGGGCCGTCCTGTCCGACACCAATCGAGTCATGCGTGAAGATGTACACCACCGGCAGCTGCATGAGCGCGCTCAAGCGGATGGCCGGCTTCATATAGTCGGAGAAGATCAAGAAGCTCGAGCCGTAAGCACGAATCCTGGATAGCGCGAGCCCGTTCAGCACCGCGCCCATCGCGTGCTCGCGAATACCAAAGTGCAAATTGCGGCCGCTGTATTCGTTGGCCTCAAAGTCACCAGCCGCCTCGAAGGTCAACCGCGTTTTCGTCGATGGCGCAAGATCGGCCGAGCCACCGATGAGCCACGGATAGCGCGGCGCTATGGCGTTGAGCACTTTCGCGGACGATTCGCGGCTCGCCAGACCCTTGGAATCGGCAGCGAAACTCGGCAGATCAGCATGCCAGAGCGCTGGAAGCTCGCGCTTCTGCATCTGCTCGAACTGCTGCGCGAGGTCCGGGTATTTGACACGATATGCCTCCATGCGCGTCAGCCAGCTGTCTCGGAGTAGGTGGCCTCGCCCGCCCATCCCGGCGTGCAAGTGTTCACGTACGCCGTCCGGAACGAGGAACTCGGCGTTTTCCGGCCAGCCGTACCTGCGCTTGGCCAGACGGATCTCTTCCATACCGAGTGGCTCGCCATGAGCGCCACTGGTATCGTGCTTATGAGGGGCGCCGTAGCCGATATGGCTATCGACGATGATCAGCGTCGGCACTCCGGGAGTGTGACGGAAGACCTCGATCGCCTCTGCGATGCGCTCCGTATCGTTCACATCGCCGACCTGTTCTACGTTCCAGCCGTAAGCGAGGAAGCGCGCCGAAACATCATCACTGAAGGCAAGAGCCGTGTGACCCTCTATTGTTATGCGGTTGCTGTCGTACAGCCAACACAGATTGCCGAGCATGAGGTGCCCGGCGAGCGAGGCCGCCTCGCTCGTGACGCCCTCCATCATGTCGCCGTCTCCGCATATCGTGTAGACGTCGTAATCCAATACGGCACACTCAGGCCGATTGAAGTGCGTCGCCAACCAGCGCTGAGCGATCGCCATGCCGACGCTGGTTGCACAGCCTTGGCCCAGCGGCCCGGTTGTCGTCTCCACGCCGGTGGTCAAATGATATTCAGGATGGCCCGGGCAGCGGCTGCCGAGCTCACGGAACTGCATGATGTCATCGAGCGTCACCGCCGGTTCCGGGAGCAGCTGGTTGGCAGTGTCGACGGCCCGCACACCGGTTAGATGAAGCATCGAGTAGAGCAGCATCGAGGCGTGTCCGTTCGATAGCACGAATCGGTCTCGATTGGGCCAGAGTGGATCTTGCGGGTCGAAGCGCAAGAAACGCTGCCACAACGTATAGACCAGCGGCGCCAACGCCATCGGCGTGCCGGGATGGCCCGAGTCGGCCCGCTGCACGGCATCCATGGACAAGGTACGAATCGTATTGATACAAAGATCAGCGATCGAGCCCCGGCTCGGAGATCTCCAGGCGCTCTGTTCAGCGTTGATATTCATCAATGCGCCCGGTGTCTTAGGGCTGGCCTCGGATCGGTCCGCCAGCGCATGATTGGCTACCAAGGGTCCACCGAGCCAAGGACGTGCGCTCGCCTTTGCTCAGAGCACCTGCCGGCTCGCGCCCATTGGAGCGGCGAATCACGCACGATACTCTCGACGCCTGCGCATGGCTGCGGGCAAGCCACGCCGACGTCACCTCTTGCCTCGAATCGCGTACACGACGATGTTCGGCGCATCTGAGTCGACGCTCACGGTCAAAGAGCAATGCAGCCAGCATGGCTGCGGTCCTTGTTACCGTCTGTGCGCCTGCGAACTGATCGACCGGCTCGAGACGCCACGGAACGATCCGCAGTGAGGTTGCAGCGACGGAATGATCAGCGCATTGTCGAGGCGAGACATTACCCCACCCGGGCCGGCCGCCGGGACAGATCTATCGGAGGTAGACTTCTCATCCTGATTGTCGCGCGGTTCTCATCCAGATTGACGCGCCGCACGAGCGTGAACATCCGCTCCAGATACTCCTGCATTGCCACGGCCGGAGCGCGCGCGCCCGCACGGCAGCTGCGTGGCCTTCAGCGCCTCGTGGAAGCACGTGCGGCAGTGCAGCCGACAGCCGAAATACTCGAGCGTTAACGTTGCCGTGCCGATGTGGTAGCGCTCGGGCCCATGGGTCAGCCAGCTTGCCTCGGTACGGACTGTCTGCCGCGCTTGCCCCGCATGTGCGGGCGGATAGAGTAGAGGGTAGTTCTCGCCTTTCCCCCAATCCTCGGTACAGCACGCTCCGGAGCAGCTGCACCCGCCCGGGAATGCGCCTCCCCGCTCCGCAAAGCTCATCCGAAGTGATCGATCCCCACCGTTGAAACCCAAAATCGCCCCGCTGCCGCCCCCTTCGAGCCACCCGCGCACCGCTCTCACCGGCCGGCCTCCACGGCGGGACGGTCGAGAACGAATTTGCCCTGACCTTCGGGGGACCAGTATTCTCGGGCGCGTTGACACTCGTTTCGCCCGACAATGTTTCCAGGAAACCCATGACCCCGCTGACACCCGCAAGCAACTCCTCGGAAGAGGACCGAGTCCCGACGCACATCGTGGGACTGGGTGCCTCCGCGGGTGGCCTGCAGCCACTGGAAGAGTTCCTACGTCATGTGCCGGTGCCGAGCGGCATCGCATATGTTGTCGTGCAGCATATGGATCCGACGCACAAAGCGATGTTGCCCGACCTGCTTCAACGGACGACATCCATGCCCGTGCGCGAGGTGACGGCGTCCATGCGCGTGAAGCGCAATGCCGTGTACGTGATCCCTCCCAACACCGAGCTGTCCGTGAAGGGCGGATTCCTGCGTCTCGCGAAGCCGAGCGAGCCGCGCGGGATGCGCCTGCCCATCGACGTGCTGTTTTCCTCCCTCGCCAGGGATCAGGGAGCCCGAGCCATCGGGGTCGTTCTATCAGGCATGGGGTCGGACGGGACGCTCGGTCTGCAGGCAATAAAGAGCCAAGGCGGCTTGACGCTTGCGCAAGAGCCGCATTCGGCACAGTTTGATTCGATGCCGAAGAGCGCAGTCACGGCTGGCGTGGCCGATGTCGTGGCACTCCCCTCCGAGATGCCGCAACGCATTCTTCAGGTCATCTGCGCGCAACCCCAAGCAACCGCTCCCGGGCAGGGCAACGGCGACGCGACCGCCGACTTGGACTCGATCCTGGCGTTGCTGCGTGCGCGCAGCAAGCATGACCTGACGCTGTACAAGCCAAGCACGCTGCGGCGCCGCATCGAGCGGCGCATGGCCATACATCGTGTCACAAGCATCGACGAATACGCCGCCCTCTTGCTCGCAAACCCCACGGAACTCGATCTGCTCTTCAAGGAAATGCTGATCGGGGTCACGAGTTTCTTCCGCAATCCAGCGGCCTGGGAAGAACTAAGCTGCGTCGCGCTCCCGGAACTGTTCGCGCGCGAAGGCCCCGACAAGCAGTACCGTGCTTGGGTTGCGGGCTGCTCCACCGGCGAGGAGGCATTCTCCCTCGCCATGGTCTTCACGGAAGCACGAGAGCGACTCGCCTTGACGGGCACATCGACGTTACAGATCTTCGCCACGGATCTCAATGCCGACGCGATAGCCTCCGCCCGCCGAGGACGCTACCCCGTCTCCATAACTGCAGATGTCTCCGCGGAGCGTCTGGCCCGCTTTTTCCGCATGCAGGAAGACGGCTACCTCATCGACCCACGAATCCGCGAACGGGTGCTGTTCGCCCAGCACGATCTGATCATGGACCCCCCGTTCACGCGCCTCGATCTGCTGCTCTGTCGCAATGTCTTGATTTACTTCAACGCTACGCTGCAAAAGCGCCTCCTGCCGCTGTTCCACTACAGCCTGCTTCCAGGCGGAATTCTGATGCTGGGCGGATCGGAAACCGTGGGACCGGTGCAGACTTTATTTCCGTCTCTGTCGTCGAAATCCCGTCTTTACCGCCGCAGCCAGGCTGCGACCATGGCCCATACCATCGATTTCCCTACTGGTCGCCGTGTCTTAGCGCGCGCGCCCGCGCAGGAGTTGCCTTTGTCACCTCAAACCTCCCAGACGGCGAACGTCCAGGCCCTCGCCGACCAGTTTCTGTTGCAGAAATTTTCCCCTCCGGCCGTTCTCGTGAACGAACTTGGCGACATTCTCTATGTCAGCGCACATACAGGCCGGTATCTCGAACCGGCCGCCGGCAAGGCCAACTGGAACATCCATGTTATGGCCCGTCCCGCCATACGGACTCCGCTTGCCGCAGCCTTGTGGCGGGCCATCAAAGAGCGCACAGTGGTCGAGATGCGGGGCCTTCGCATGGACGATAATTTCCCCCACCAGCTCGACATCACCGTCGAACCCATCGACGAGCCCAACCCGCTTGCCGGCATGGTGATGGTCGTATTTCGGGAGGTTGCCGCTCCGATCGCCAAAAAGTCTCGGCGCAAGAAAGACGTGGGTGCGGTCGATCCTGCGATCGCCGCCGAACTCACCCGATGCCAGGAAGAACTCAAGGCCTTGCGCGAAACCATGCGGGCCTCGGACGAGGAGCGGCAGGTGGCCATCGAAGAGCTACAATCGACGAACGAGGAGCTGCAGTCCGCAAACGAGGAACTCACGACTTCCAAGGAAGAGTCCCAGTCGATGAACGAGGAATTGCAGACGATCAACGCCGAACTTCAATCCAAGCTCGACGACCTCGCGCTCGCGCAGAGTGACATGCAGAATTTGCTCAACAGCACCGACATCGCCACGCTGTTCCTCGACAAAGATTTGAACGTACGCCGCTTCACTGAGCAGATCAAGCGCCTCATAAATCTACGGGAAGCGGACATCGGGCGCCCGCTCAGTGACCTCACTACGACGTTGAACTATCCCGAACTCGACGCCGACGCGAAGGACACGTTGCGCACCCTCGCGTATAGCGAAAAGGAGATTTCGACCAGTGATGCGCGTTGGTTCAAGGTGCGTATCATGCCGTACCGCACGGTAGCCAACGTCATCCAGGGAGCCGTGATCACCTTCGTCGATATCACCGTAGCCAAACAGCTGGAGTCCAGACTGCGCAATCGACAAGAGGCACCGCGTTAACGGCGTTCATACTCCGCGTCCAGGTGCGCTCGCTCGAGATGTTGCCACGTGCTGTCGTGTGCCCCCCTTTTCAGTCGTACCTTCAGGGATAAGAGGCGAGTTGCTGTCTTGTGCACCAGCGGAGTGTTCGTAAAGCGCTCGGAGCCTGCGCAGGGATATCGAAGTCGCCGACCGGGAGACAGATCATGTCAGGGACGGCTCGAGATTGCGTTATCCACCGGCATGGCGCTTGATGAGTTTGACGATGCGAGTGACGCCTTCGGCCCGGTCGCTGGTCCGCTCGGGCTCGACGAAGGTGCGCAGCGAGGCGCTGCGCGAGCGCCGGGCCCAGTGGATCCAGCCACGCAAAATAGTCCCGCTCTCCCCCGCAACGGGAACCCCAAAGCAGGGACAACCGGCCCTGCAGTACCCAGCTGCCATGAATAGGACGAGTGCCATGACGCAGGCGACTGGGAACTCGAGTCTTTTCCGACCCGCAACCACTCCATCCGGGGGCGCTCGGGCTCGTAGAGGAACGTGGCGAATTTGCCTTCCTTGCAGCAGCAGACCTGATCGCCACGGAGGTCCACCGGGTCCCGGATGCAATGCCGATCGCCGGCGCGAGTGATGGTCCGGTGCGGCAATCCCAAGAGCGTCGCGCGGGGACCGTGGACGATCGCCGCCGAAATTATTGCCCGTCTCGGCTCGACCTCTTCAAAAGGCTGCGAATAAAAAGGTAGACTGTCGCCACATGCAAGGGTGTCGGTATCGCACGGTCAACGAGGTGGCATGATGACGACAGTTGCTCACAAGCGGAGCCGGACGGATACCCTGCGTTCACGCGCAGTCGCTCACTTGAAGGGATCGGACGCGCAGGTATGCGCCGACCCATTGGCCGCGCTCCGCGTGCTTTACGAGTTCGCTTCCTCGCCGACGACCGCTCCCAAAGCGCTCGCGTTGCTCCATGAGCTACAGGTCCACCAGGTGGAAGTGGACCTGCAGGACGAGGAGCTGAGGCGCTCGCGCATTGAACTTGAGAACGCGCTCAACCGTCAGATTCAACTCTACGACTACGCCCCGGTTGGCCATTTCGTGGTGGACCGCAATGCAGCGCTTCTCGAACTGAACCTGACGGGTGCGACCCTGCTTGGCTCACAGCCTGAATCGTTGCGCGGCCAGTCGCTGGAGAGTTTCCTCACGCCGGAGGCTGTGCCGACACTGCGCGCGATGCTCGCTCGAGTTGCCGAGGGCGCCGCCACTGCATTCGCCGACCTTCGCCTGCAGTCGGCGCCGGACGGCGACCCACGCTGCGTGCACGCTTCGGCGTGCCCGGATCCCGAAGGCGGAGGATTCCTGATCGGATTGATTGGGATGAGCCAGATGAAGCCGACACCGGTTGCTTGATGAGTGCAACGCACGTTCCAACCGAGAATCACCTCCTCAGGACGCTCACTGCAGACTCGATGGCTCGGCTGTTGCCGCACCTCGAGCGCATCGAGCTGCCGCTCGGCACCGTGCTCTACGAGTCCGGCGAGGCACTTCACCATGTTTACTTCCCAGTCGATTGCATCATCTCGCTTCTGTATGTACTTCTGGACGGCTCATCCGCGGAGATTGCCGTCGTGGGCAACGACGGGCTGGTTGGCATTCCGCTGTTCATGGGTGGAGAGACGACGTCCAACCGCGCGCTCGTGCAGAGCGCGGGACATGCGTATCGCCTGCCGGGGCCACGACTCAAGGATGAATTTCACAGCAACGACGCACTGCAAGGACTGTTTCTCCGCTACACACAAGCCCTTATCACTCAGATGGCGCAAACTGTTGTATGCAATCGGCATCACTCGGTCCACCAGCAGCTGTGTCGCTGGATCCTATTGTCGCTCGATCGTTTACCCTCGAGTCAGTTGAATATGACCCAGGAACTGATCGCCAATATGCTCGGTGTACGGCGTGAGGGCGTGACGGACGCCGCGGGAAAACTGCAGCGACTTGGCGTCATACACTACCAGCGCGGACATATCACGGTGCTTGACCGGCCGCGGCTGGAGGCTCTTTGCTGTGAATGCTATACCGTGGTCAAGAAGGAAACGGATCGGCTGATGCGGGGCTGACGGCGGCTCACGAAACTGGCCCTATCAATTAAGAAGCGCTGGATCGGGGCTCCAGTCCCGCCCAGCGCCGTTGAGCGAAAAAGCGTGGTTTTTTGGCTCAGCGTCCGCCACCTGCGGCGGCGGGGTACCTCGCTGTGCCTGCGAAACGTTCGTGATGCTTCATGGCTCGGGGTGGACGCGAGTCCATGGGCAACTATTCAACAACGAGCAGGGTACACGGCGCCGTAGCGGTCGACGCGGGAGAAGTCGTGCACGCCGGCAATCATGAAGGTGCGCTTGCTACGATCCCGCAGCAGCGCCCCGCGCAGTCCCTTGAGGCTGGGGTCGAAGTAATGCTCGATGCGGCGCAACTTACCGATCGCCTCCGAGGCACGGGCGATCACATGAAACTTGTCGATCGCGCCCCTCAACACCGCAGCCGAAGCAGTGCCAGACATTATCCTCGGCGTCACGCGGCAGCTGGGAGTCGCATTCTCCGCGTGCCACGGGCAGGGTGAATGTTGCACCGCTAACAAAGCCGTCGCCTATGCTTGACGACAGTCTATATGCCATGTTCAGCCCGGCCCTGCGCAAACTCGCCCGTTTCCCGCCTGTCATCCCGTTGTTTCGAAGCGCAGAGACGGTCAAGGCCGCGGATGACGAGGCACTGCGTGGACGGATGCGCGGCTGCGGTGCGCGGTCATGCGAGTCGAGCTGTCATCGTGATCGGTGCACGCAGCACCTTGGAGACCGGGCAGCCGGATTTGGTCTTCTGGGCGAGAACTTCGAACTGCGCCGGATCGGCGCCGGGTACTTCGGCCACGACAATCAGGTGACTGCCGGTGATGTCGAAGCCGACAGCGCCCTTCGCGAGTGTGATCTCGGCATCGGTAGTAATGCGCGTGGGCGTGAGGCCCGCTTCGTCCAGCGTCAGGGCAAGCGCCATCGAAAAACAGCTCGCGTGCGCCGCGGCGATCAGCTCCTCGGGGTTCGATCCCTTTCCACCCTCGAAGCGTGAGTTGAAGCCATACGGTGCGGCACGGAGCACGTCGGAGTCAGTCGTAATGAGGCCGCCGCCTTCCCTGATGGCACCCGTCCAAACGACGCGCGCGGACTTTTTCACGGACGTTCCGGCTGGCTCACCAGGAGGTCGGAGAGCTCTTCGGCATGCTCCTCCTCCTTCGTCAATATCGCGCGCAGCATGTGACTGGTGGTGGGGTCCTTTTCGGCGAGGTATTGAATCAACTCGCGGTAGCTGTCAATGGCGATGCGCTCGGCGATCAGGTCTTCGCGGATCATTTCCAGCAGCGAGTTTCCAGCAACATACTCGGCGTGACTGCGACCGCTCAGACTATCAGGCGCGAAATCCGGCTCGCCGCCGAGCTGAACGATGCGCGTCGCCAACTGGTCCGCATGGACCTGTTCCTCGTTCGAATGCACCAGAAACTCGTCGGCGGTGCTCTTCGCGTCGAGGCCTCTGGCCATGAAGTGGTGACGTCTATAGCGCAGCACACACACGAGTTCCGTGGCCAGCGCCGCGTTGAGCTGGCGTACCACTTCCCCTCGGTCAGCCGTATAGCCCAAAGTTACCGCGCCGCTGTCAATGTCTTTGCGGGCACGGTCGCGCAATGTCGAGGTGTCGGTCAGGGTCGTTTGGCTGTTCATGGGTACCGCCTCGTGGGATTTGGTGAAGCATGCCGCAATCCACGCGGTTCATCCGTGCGCCAGCGTACAGGTTGCGCTCGGAAGACTGCGCGCGCGCCGTCACGAGCCATGCCGCGGACGCTTTTCCGCAGCCGCTCCGATCACACATTGGCAAGCATCGTGGTCCTGACTCGCCCGAAAGCGCACTGCCGCACCGAACTGGCAGGTTGCCGATTCTACAATCCGCCGACACTTCGCGCCCGATCCCCACAGACCAGCGCCGGACTTCTCCAGCCAGGACGTCAGGATATGCGGCCAATCAATGAGCAGGGCACGCGGAGTTCAGGTGCGCGAGTGCCCCTCGATAAGCCGACTCGCCATGTTGGCGCGTGCGTCGGAGCTGGGGCAGGCGCCGGCGTGGACGGTGTTCGCGATGGGGTCAGCGCCGAAACCATCGCTCGGGAGGGCGCTGAATCGCACTGGCGCATGAACGACTACCGACAACCCTACATGACGAGAAACGCCCCTACAACGACGATGGTCCGGCCTATCACAACGGGATAAACTCTTTGTGGCAGAAGACGACAGAGAAAAATTGCTTGAAGAAGTATGGACGAACGATCACGGGTTTCAAACCGACCAGTTTACACGGAAACTCACCCGGCGATCACACATATTCGTGAAGCGACTTCCTTCCAGGTGCGGATGGCGACTCCGCGGAGAACGGGCGGTGGGCGGAAAACTAAGCAACGACTTTGGAATGACCGCCTGCCGGGGATGGCGATCTCTCGCGGGCGATATGTGCCCTGAGGAAACGACTTTGATTCAGGCTCACAGTTACCTGGAAATTAAAGTTGTTACCTCGAAAACAAAGTCGTTTCCTGGGAATTCGACCGAATGTAGCTCGAAAATTAGCCGATGATCGCCTCGATCTCTACAATCCGCCTTTCCGCGGAACTGGAGTCAAGGTGTTGGCCGCATGTCTGCGCCGTCTGGATGCAGCCGCTACGGGTTACGCCCAGGCAGCCCAATCTTCATCGTGAGCCAAATCCGGGAACCTCTGAACGGGCGGTACTTCCGTTGTGATACAAAGAGTCGCTCCGCCGGCACCGAAGCAACACAGCAGACTTTTGCGCGACGTTACGCCCCTTTTCGGGGTGCCTTTGATTTGGGATTTATGGTAGTCACTCCACCTTACATGGGAGGGCTCAACGTATCGCCGCTAATTTGGACGACAGTGACAATGCATCAAATCGCCCGGTAGCCGCTCAGTCCCGAACCTTCGCGCACTCATACAGAAAGCGCCATTAGCTTCCAGCGAGTCCATGCTGAGTATCGCGAATCATGCGCTGTCGGACGTTGAGCGAGTCGCTGGACGGCACGGTCGTTTTCGACACGCCATCAACAGCTATTAGGAAACGCCGCCAATGAACCTACTTATTCAATCACTTGCAATCAATGGCCCGAAAGCGCGCCTTGAGCGATGCGCGCTGGTTTCATCCCACGGTGTCCAGCCGCGCCGGATGAAGAACTACTGAGGCGGGAGGTCGCGCAGGCGCTGCCGCTCCTGAAGCTCTTCGTCAGTCAGACGTGCGTCGTAAATGGATCTGGGCTCGATCGTTCGTGACATGACGGTTGCACTGCAGACAATCAACAGGAGTGGAAGAATGAACGAGCGATCTCGGTCCGTCAGCTCGAGCATCAGCACGACTGCGGAGATGGGGCCCTGCGTCGTCGCTGCGAGCACTGCGCCGGCACCGAGCAGGGCGTACAATCCTGGCGGAACTCCAGGCCATAAATACGACCAGGCGAGCCCTAGAACACCGCCCAGCAGGGCGCCGGCCGTGAGAGACGGTGTAAACATGCCGCCCGGCGCGCCGCTGCGCATGCACAACACCGTTGCGGCAGGCTTCAAGAACAGCAGTGTCACAAGAAGTAGAGGCGCAACGTTGCCAGTGAATGCAAGCTCGGAGACGTCCTTTCCGTTGCCGAGAAGTTGTGGAAACCAAATCGAGACTATGCCGAGCGACGTCATAACGATCAAAGGTGCAGCAAACCGCTGCCAGCCCTGCGGTCTGTGGCGGTAGGCCCAGGTCACCATGCGTACGTATCCGACAGAAGCCAGGCCCGCAATCGGACCTGCAAGCAGCGCCCACAAGAGGACCGACGCTGACATTGCGTATGATGGAATAATGTAGGTCGGCGCATCCGGCAGGGCAAGCCACGAGACGCCCACGGCTATCAGAGAAGCCAGAAGCGCAGGCAAAACGTACCGCAGAGCCAGCTTGCCGCGCATCACCTCCAATGCGAACAGCGCCCCTCCCAGTGGTACGCCATACGCCGCGCCCATGCCGGCTCCGGCGCCGCACGCTACCAGCAGGCGACGCTGTTCATCCGACAGATCCTCCTTATCGCAAAATAGGTTCGCGAACACGGCCCCAGCCTGTTTGGGCGCACCTTCCCGGCCCAGCGACACTCCCATACCGACAATGATCACCGACAGCAGCGCACTCCCCAACGTCAGAAATGTCGGCATTCGACCGGCCTGGAACCAAATGGCCTCGGTCGTATCGATACCGTTGCCGCTGGAGGGACGCTTGAGCACCATCTGACCGACGCCAGTGACCAGTGCTGCGCCGAGCAGAACGATGATATGTCTCCACGGCGTGGCGTGCTGCGCCGCCTCGAGCACATTGGTCGCCGAGCCACTCCATGAGACGTACTGGACAAGCTCGAGGAGCCTCGTAAGTATTGCGGCACCAATTCCCGTGGCGATACCGGTTAACACCACCGCGAGCCAAAACCGCATCGCTCCCGGGCGATGCAGCGTGGAAGGTATGACATCGTGACTATCAATCGGCGGAATCTGAGTACTCACCATGGTCGCATATACACATCAAGCGCTGTCGAATGGAATTCGCGTGGCGGACGATGATCTTGCTGCCTCATAGACTTCGCTTCGCGAGCGACAGCGCGCAGTACTGACAGCAGTCGCGCCGCTGCGCGATGGCACGAGCCAGCAGGTAGCGAGGCGTTGGGATGGAGTCTGGGACAAGACGCGGTGTGCCTCTGGCTGTCGCGCGGCGGGTAGCGGTCGCGGAGGAGAGACGTTTCTGAGCGAGCGGAGTTTTTTACCGCCACCTGCCCTGGTGCGCTCGCAGAGAAGAAAACCAGACACTCCGGTGCACGCGATCGCGTGAGGGACTGTCTGGCGTTTTGTGTTTGAGGCCGTTTTAACATCTCCTGCCACAACGGCCGGTCATGGTAGACGCGACCACCGCGGCAGGAGCAGTCTACTGCTATCCGAGTCCTGTTGTGAATCGATCACCGTAGGCGATGGCGAAGTGGTTCATGGCCTCGGTCCACTCCCTGGCCGAGCCGCTCCCGTCGGCGGTGATGTTCTTCAGCGCGAGCCAGATGAACGTCATCGCCGCAGCATCGCTCAGGAAATCACCGCGCGTCTTGACGATCTTGCGCAGTCGCAAAACCTACCCACGTGAAATCACGAAGAGCCAAAAATTTGCCCGCACCCAGACCGGCGCGGCGGCTCACAGTAGCCTCGCCGCGCGGGATCAGAGCAGTGCGGAGCCCTTCGAAAGGGCAATCCAGACACCGATGAGAAAAGGCACTCCTACTCCGAGCCATGCCAGCAGCGTCCCGAGGCCCGGTTTGCCTCGGGCGGCCGACGCGGCCTGTTCAGCGCTGCCCTGCTCGCTCTGGAGGGCCCGTTCCTGCGCGAGCTCCTCTTGCGACATGTAATGGCGGTCCGCGACCGGCTTTACCAAGGCATTGCAGATGAGGCCAACGAAGAGCAGCGCCGCCATGATGTAGAGCGTGAGGTTATAGACCTGGGCGCGTGGAATGCCCTGATCGAGCTGGTACTGGCGCAGGCTCGCAATCAGCGCCGGCCCTGCGATTCCGGCGACCGACCACGCCGTGATCAGGCGCCCGTGTATGGCGCCGACCATCTGCGTGCCGAATATGTCGGCCAGATAGGCGGGTAACGTGGAGAAGCCTCCGCCGTACATCGTCAGGATGATGCAGACGCTGAGGACAAATAGCCCGGGGATGCCGAGACGGCCCCAGGTCGGCAGCAGCATATACAGGACGATGCCCACAATGAAGAAGGTGTAATAGGTTCGCTTGCGTCCGATGTAGTCGGAGAACGCGGCCCAGAACAGACGGCCCAGACTGTTGAACAGGCTGATCAGACCGACGAGGCCTGCAGCGGCGGCGACGATCGCCGCTTTCATTGCACCCGGCGAGAGAGAAGCACCGGCAACGAGCTTTGCCCCGAAAACATCCTGCAGCATCGGGCTCGCCATCGAGATCACTCCGATGCCGGCGGTGACGTTGAGGCACAGCACGAGCCAGATTAGCCAGAACTGCGGAGTCTTCAGCGCGCGGCCGAGATGAACGTGGCGGCTCGTGATCATCGCCCGTTGGCTCTCGGCCTCCGAGGGTGAGTATCCTTCGGGATGCCAGCCGGTGGGCGGGACCCGAAAGCCGAAGGCGCCAATTGACATCACGATGAGGTAAATCACACCGAGGATGATCAGCGAGGTCGATACGCCCTGGATTCCGTCATGGGCATACCGGGCCATCAGCCAGACCGCGAGCGGAGCCCCGATCATCGCGCCGCCGCCATAACCCATGATCGCAAAGCCGGTTGCAAGGCCCCGGCGGTCCGGGAACCACTTGATCAGGGTCGATACGGGCGCGATGTATCCCAAACCCTGCCCGATGCCCCCCAGCACGCCCGCCCCGAGGTACACGAGCCAGAGCTGGTGTATGGCGACGCCCACGCCGCCCAAGATCAGGCCGCCGCCCCAGCACAACGCCGCGATGAAGCCCGCCTTGCGCGGACCGGCGTGCTCGAGCCACTGACCCCAGATTGCAGCCGAGATCCCGAGCACCGCGATGAATGTCTCGAAAATATGTGCTTCCGCGGGGACACTCCAGTTGCAGCGGGTCGTGGTGAGCTGCGCGAGAAATCCCTGGGCGGCGCACACCGCGGGGTTGGCATTGGCAACGAGGTGCGACATCGGCAACCAGAACACAGAGAAGCCGTAAGCCATGCCGATGCACAGGTGGATGCACAGCGCGGCCGGCGGGACCAGCCAGCGGTTGAACTGCGGCGTGGCGATCGTTCGGGCGCGATCAAGCACGGTGGCCCTAGGCATGATTCCCCCCTTATCCCGCTCTATTCCCCCGGGTTCTTACCCGAGAGCGGGCGCGGGCGCAGTCTATCCGGCGCTGCCCGTCTTGGCCGGCAGAGCGGCGCGGCATGTACCCCTGCCCCGGAGCGTTCGTGCAATGGCACGCCACTGTTCCAGTTCAGGGCACCCCCCGTCGAGAATGCCCGGTTACTGACGTGCCAGCGGTCAGCCAGAAAGAGCTCGCCCCAGACGATGGAGGTCGCAATCGTGTCGATTGCGCCGCGGCCCCGTCCACCAAACGCCGGGGAGTTCTCAAAGGCAGCCTTCCAGGCGCGTAAATGGCGTCTCCACCCGCCACAGGGGCGGCGGGCACGCGCACAGGGGGATCAAAGCCTCGCAACCGCGCCCCACGAGGATCTCATGCGACTGTGCATCCATCCCGGCGCCGTCTCCGAACGGATCGGTGCAATGATGGAGACGTTTGACCGGCGGTGCCTTACCGATTGACTGAGCGGCGATGGGATCGTTGCATTCGCTTACCGGGTCCGGGCCTTGCGACAGACGACGGCGCGATCACTCCATTTACAACAGACTCAGTCAGTCCGCTGAAACCACCGGGATCGTCACCCACGCTGATTGGAGCCGCCAGGCGCGCACATGTGACGGCGCGGGTGCCGTTTTATGGCGCGAGGAAGTACGGGCACCATTGCACAGCGGTGTTCGTAATGCAGCCGGTGGTTCCTTCGTCCCCGTCCCGGTCGAATCCGGTCAGACCGTCCGAGTAGTCGAACCCATGCGTCCAAATGCCCACTTTGGAGCCCGGCTCGGGTAGGACTGCGGTAACGATGTCGAGCAAAACGTTGCCGGTCTTCTTCAGTACGGGGGCCACATCCGCGAAGAATGCGTTGTGGTGATATCGCGTGCGCAGGGCCTGCGGCATGGGCGGGCCGGTCTCGACGGAGCGAGTCCGAACACTCTCAGCACTCGGGACGCTGGCACAACCTGAGAGGCAGGCGAGCAGCACAACGCCCGAGAAGAGCGCGGCAAGGTATCGGTTCGGCCTCATCCATCTGCTCCGGGGCGTCCATTCGCCGCGCATGTCGCGCTGCCAGTCCTCAGCGGGGTGCGCCAGGCACACTGGGATCCGGTCGCGAGAGCGGAAGCGCGAGCCGAACAGTTGGCGGGAACCTCCGCACTCGGTTAAAGATTACGCCATTCCAACCCGCCCGGACAGCGGCACGATTCACCGGTCATGCGATCGGAGACTCCGCGGGCAAGTACGCGATGGATTGGACCTGCGAGGGCACAACCTGTTTACCGCGATGGGTCCGTTGCAGCTGCTCCGGCAAACCTGCGTCGTAGCGCTGAGCGTCACGCTTTGGCTGGATGCCCTCCGTGGGAAGACCGCCTCTGCATCGATGCTGGCGAGACCCGTGTCGGACGATACGGGGTGCACGCTGTGATCGCATCCCGCGTGGCGTGCGGCAGTCACAGTCGCGACGCCATGCGCTGGCCATATGAGACCACGCGAACCTGCGGGAAACGGGTGTCGTCCATCGGCCAAGCTTCGGGCCCCGTAGCAAACACACATCAAAGCGTGCCTGCCGGGGCGCAATGATCGGCTGACCGGGCACGTGATTCATCGGCGGCGGGGCGCGACGCATTGGCTGGCCCGCTCGATTATCGATCAATGCGGAGCCGCAAATGAGCCACGAACGGAATCATTTCCCCGTCGAGCTCGAGGTGCACAAGCGCGTTATGCCCAAGGCCGCCCGATCGTCGCGCCGCGAGGCGGCCAGTCACGAAGGCCTGATTCAGCACATCGCCCTCGCGCCAGGGAGTGTGTCGCCCAGCTTAGAGAGTAGAGCTATTGGGCGACGATTGAGTTCGCCGAGGTGCCGCTCGAACTGACAGACTTCATCACCATGACGCTCGCGGCGATGCAGGAGGGACTCTGCTCGGGCGGCGTGATACATAGGTTGATGGGCTGCAATCCGTCCTGTCGCCGGCCATGCTGCCCACCCTACGCACATCCCCACGCCCTCAGGATTTAGGCAATTGGCGCACGGGCACCGGCACGGCACAGATGTCCACCTTGCCGGGTGGCGTCACATAGAAGGCCTTGTCCGGGTAGCGTGCCGCCTCGAGGAGTCTGTGGAACGTGGGACTGTGGGTCCGGAGAATCTCGATGTTTGGCCGTTGCGCCGGCGGCAGGTCGGCGGCGACCCGGATATTCAGGATCGGCGTGCGATCCTTCGGCTGGGCGTAAAAGCCGAGCGGGCCGCGTCCACGAGGGAGGGTCGACAGCCTATCCATGCCCTCGATGACACGCCCGACGACGGTCAGATTCCGATCGAGTCGCCGGGGCGCCTGGCCAATGACGACGTAAAGAGCGCTCCCGTTGCCTGAATCGGGCGCATCGTCCCGGGCGACGCCCAGCGCTCCATAGCAGTGCACCAGCCAGGTCTCATTTCGGGCTGGATCGCGCGCAGCCGGAAAATCCTCCGAATATCCCACCTCGGGCGCGTAGAGGTCGCCGTCCGGAAGCTTTACCCAAGGGAGCGAGCGCGAAATGGGGTGGGTAAACTCCGGGGATAGAGTGGCCTTGGCCTTTCCGAGGGAGCGGATCTTGCTGGGATCGCCTCCGTCGTCCGCCTCCGGATCATCCCACTGCGCAACGAAGTCATCCTGCACCCGGACGATCGCCAGACCGTCGAAGTAACGTTCCCTGACCAGGGTCCTGATATTCGCCACGTGCAGCGGCGCGTAGGCAGGATCGAGTTCCATGACGACACGCCCGGAAGGCAGACGCATCACGAGGAGGTTTTCGGGATTCGGCTTACGCCATTCCCAGGGCTTGGACTCGGCGAGTATCTGCGCGATGGACTGTGAGTCTTTGCCCTTGGGCGGAGGGGTGCTCGGGGAGCCCGCGAGCGCCGGCAGGCAGAGCAGCAAGGCCAGGGGTGCAAGGATTCTGGAGGTTATGTTCATAGGCGAGATGAACAGCGTCGTGCGGCTTGAGCCGCGAATTCTGCGGCGGATTCTGCCAGATCCGCTTGCCGATCACAGGACCGGCGGTGAGGAGCCTGAACGTGGCATTGAATCGGGTCTGCGCGGCCACCGCTGATCCACACATGGCCGTGCCAACCGGGAACTGCGCTTCGCAAGCTCGTGCGGTCACGCGCCTGGAATGCGCTTGCATGGCGGCGAATCGGGACATAACGCCCGGCTCGCATCATTCTGGAGGAATCGAATGCGCTCTTGCTGGTCGATGGAAAGTTCTCGTCCATCGTCAGGAGCAGCGGCAGCCGTCCGCCGCCCGCGAGCCCATCGAGCCACGCAGCCGCCGGGTGTGTGCCACCGGCACTGACATAGATGGCGTCCGCGGCATCGAAGGTCGTAGTGGCTCCGTCGCCCTGGACCAGAGGCACATTCGGGAACCCCGATAGACACTCACGCGCCCGAAAATGCCAGCTGCACGTCGTACTCGATGGCCATCACACGGCCGCTGGGTCCGGCGAGCGATCTCGGGGGCGACGCGACGCAGGCTAGTCGGTGACAGCGGAGAGGGACAGTAGCGCTTCGGGCTCAATGAATGTCCGCGGTCACGACCGGTCAGGGACCCCGCTTTCAGTCCGCGCTTGGCCCAACGGCGGGCATGGGTGGGGCGGCGGCCGGCAGACCGGAGCGCCGGACGGGGCGCCATGGCGCTTGTTCCTCGATCCAAAGCGGACTGCGTGCAAGCCCGTGCCGTGGGCGCGCTGATGACCGTGAATTACGACACGGGCAAGATTGCCTGGTCCGCGCTCTCCGCACGTCGCGATGGCCGCATCCGTTGCCGGCTTGAGACGGCGCTGCGAGCGATGGCGGTCCTATCTCAACCGCCGGCGGGGGCATATTCTAGGGCGCGACGCCCGGCACGCGTCTCCGTGTCCTCGATGCACGAACCGGTCAGTTTCAATGGGGCGCGACGCTGCCGTTTCCGTCTCCGACGACTCCGATGAGCAATCTGGTCGCCGACGGGCGTCAGGGCGCAGTGAGCACGTTCGGGTGACATCCAAAAATATCGCTTGCGAGCGGGGAATGCTCCCGGCATTTGCATTGCCGCGCGAGCGAGAGGTCAAATAGCGGCTCACCGCCATGAATCCGCGCATGGCGCAATCCCGGGACCCCTTGCCTGATCTCCTTGATCACTCTCGCCGATGATGAGTTGCGCGCCTGAAATCAGACCGAGAAAATCAATCCGGGGCAGACAGCGCTCCGGTCATGGAGGTATGGCGGCGGGCAGCTGATGCGACGCGTGACGTCCTTACGCGTGAGGACCGCGATGCGATCGAGGCCGAAGTCGCCGCCTTCCTTGACACGCATGGCCTCGATCTCGAGGTAAACGAGGCCGGTGTGGTATCCGGCTGCATGGTGCTCCATCGTGGTCTCCTGGAGGCGCTCTTCCTCCATCCGGATATTTGCGGTTGCGGCGTTGGCCGAGCGCGCGTCAAGGAGGCGCTCAGACGGTACCCGCAGCTGTCGACCGACGTGAACGAGCAGACTCCGCAGGCCGCCGGTTGCTATGGGCCCCTCGATTTTGCGCGGATCGGCCGCTCCCCGCTGGACGGCACAATGCGACCGTATCCCCTGATCGATCCGCGCTACGCAAACATTGCTGCGCAAGCCCGCCGATCGGCTCTCGAAGGGCAGGGCGCTCGTCGCCATTTGCCACGCATTGACGGTGAGCCGCCGCCAGCCCAAAGCCGGCTCTGGGCCGCAGTTGCCCGCCCATGGACGCTCGGTTGGCACTCTGCGCAGCGTTCGCAACGCTTCTGACCCGCGGGTGCGCCGCAACGAAGGCGCTCACTGCGCCGTTGTCCTGAGCGGGGGCTTCCCTCGGCCTGACAAGCGGTCACTTCTGCTGAGCTTTCGCCATCCGGTCGATAGCCCGTGCCATGCCGGCAGTAATTCCGAAGATACTGCGTCTGGCGCGCGGCGAGAGCGCGCGCCAGTCATCAAGGCACCCGACTCCGGCGACCATCAGCCGCTCAAGCAGATACTGCTCGCTGAACTCCGACGCCTGTCGATCGTCGGTCTCCTGGTAACGCAGACTTCTGATCATGACAATGCCCTCACTGCCTCTCGAGCAAACCCTGACAGATCGCAGTGAGCTGGTCAGTGAACGTCATCGCATGTCGTTGCCGACGATGCGCTTGACTTGACTTATTCTCCAGCCCGCCCGACGGATACCGTGATGCGGCCCTCATTTGGCCACCGTCGCGACCCACGCCAAGCCGGGAATCCCCTGCGATTATCGCCATTGCATGTACGAGCCGCCTGTGCCGGACGGGCAGACATTCTGCGGGGGCTTGCCACTATTCGGCCGCGACATCGCCGATGGCCTGGTCGGCGAGACGCTCACGGCGCGGCTGTCGCGGATTTGCCACGCATCCGCAGCCGCGTCAACTTCAGGAGTCGTGTGTTGGTCGGCCGTCCACGGCGTGGCGATACGAATCAGGACCCCGGCGAACGCGACATCGTGCGATTCCCACGCCCATGGACCTTCATTGCGCACCACAGTCTGAGGTGCCGGTCCATTGCGTTACGACCGCATGATCCACAATCCCGGTCCGAACACCGACTGTGCGCTGCTTGAACGGGTTGGATGACCATCCTACACTACTGCCGCATATTCGCCATGCCGGCACGGCGATCGCAGCGCAAGGTGTCACGATGCACAACGATCAAAAGTTCTTCTGCAGTCACTGAGGCGGATGTCCTCAACACAACGGGCAGGGCTGGCTGAACCGATGCGCGATCCTGCAACGGAGGTCAATCATGAAGACTGTTGTGGCCGTCACGTCGCTCGTGCTCGTGCTCCCGCTGGCGCGCGCAGCAGATGCGCCGCCCATTCCGGTTGCAGCGGCGCGCGCCGTGTTTGTGCGCGCTCATGCGCTATGCAGCGCGGACGGAGGCCGTCTCTGGGGCCGCTCTCTCTGCGGCCCGCTGATGCTCGCCGATCCGCGGACCCACGCGGCGATTGCGAACGTGCGGCTCCCAGGCGCGCAGCGCAGCGGCGCGTACTACCGATTCACTCTCCCCGCCAGTGAGCCGATCGCGAACGCGCCGTTCGAATACCACGGCATCCGCTTCGCCCAGATCGTCTGGCCGCTCGCTGGCGACGCCGATGAGCAAGCAGTCACTCTCATGCACGAGTCCTTTCACCGCATTCAGCCCAAGCTCGGATTCGTCGTGAAGGGCGCCCGAAACGCCGACGCCATGATTTCCGGCGATCCGGCGCTCGATACGGAATCCGGGCGGATCTGGCTGCGCGGGGAGATTCATGCGCTGCGTGCCGCGCTGACCTCGCGGGGCATCGCGCGCAAGAAGGCGCTGACGGATGCGCTCGAGCTGCGCGCCTATCGTCACGCGATCCTCCCGTCGACTGTCGGGCCGGAGCACGAACTCGACATCATGGAGGGGCTTGCGGAATCCACCGGTATCGATGTCGGGCTGCCTTCCTCACACCGCCTCGCGTACACGCTGCACGACATGAACCTCGTCGAGAAGGCGCCAAGCTACGCGCGTACCTTCTTCTTCGCCATCGGGCCGGCGTACTCGGAACTGCTCGACGCCGTCGAGCCGCACTGGCGAGGCAGGGTGACGATGAAGACCTCGATTGCGGCGCTCGCGGCGAGGGCGTACGGCATCAAGGTCGTCACCCCGCCGGCCCAGGTGGCGCAGGCGATTCTCGCGCGCTACGGCGGCGCTGCCATTGAGCGGCAAGAAGCGGCGCGCGCGGCGAAGGAAGCCCAGCGCGACGCAGTGTACCGCGCCGAGCTCGTGGCGGGAGGGACACTGCGCCTGCCGCTGCGGCGTTTCAAGATCGGCTTCAATCCCACCGATCTGGACCGCCTGGGTCGCTACGGCTCTGTCTACCATCACGTCATGGTGAGCGCGCCTTGGGGCCGGATCGTCGTCTCGCATGGTGATGCGCTGATCGATAGCAGTTTCCATGCCCTCACGGTTGCAGCGCCGCCCTCGGTTGCCGGGCGCACGGTGCGTGGCAGAGGATGGGTGCTCACTCTGTCCGGTGATGCGAAGATCGTTCCGGATCCGAAGAAAGCCGGCTCCTACACCGTGAGCTTCGGTCTCCGCCCGGCACACTGATGCCGGTAGCGCGTTCGCGCCCACCTCGCGCGGTGCCGGCGGCCTTGGTGCGGCCGCGGAGCCCGGGGGCAGCGGCATTTGCGCCCGCACCGCGGATTCGTTGGCTAGACCGCATTCGGCTACGGCCGGGAAGTCGATCGGGGCCGATACGCGCAGCGGTAATGCGGTCGGGTGATTGCCTCGCCCCGGGGAACGGTCTCGATTGCCGCGGGTCATTGACTCTTTGGCCCCGATGGCGCAATTTTCCACCGTCATCGGACTCGGCAAATGACTCTAATTCGAGCCGATGAATACGGGGAAATCGCAATCCATTCGCACGATTCGGCGTCCGTCGGGCGCCTGCAATGACGAGAGCGGCAGGGAAAGGCAGAGGCAACGCACTGACGCATCACGGAAGCGCGCTCTCGTCTGAGGTCAGGAGCACTGGGAATGACTCGATCACGTCTGTTTATCGCCGTCTGTCTCATGGCGCTGGCCGCGCTCGAAGCGGGCTGCGCCGACCATCCGGCCGGAAGCGGCAACGGCTCAACCAGCGCGGCGTCAATCGCATCACAAGCGAATCGCTTCGGCGTGTCGGCGAAGCTGCTCGCGGCGGCCGGCAATCTGGGCTACAACCCGAAGATCGTCAACGGCAAGACCGTCTTCTGCCAGAAGGAGGCAAACACCGGCTCGATCATCGCGCAGTACCATTGCGTCGGTGCCGCGAGCCTGCGCCTCGCGCTGCTGCAGCAGCGCACCATGCGTCACCAACTGGAACGGGCGCAGGACCAGTAGCACCGCGCGCCACCGGACTGCCTTGCGCCGCCGCGGTCGATCGCCGTGGTTGCGCGCAAAGCGCCGAACCTCAGGGCTGGATCGTCCCGCCAGCGCCTCCGAGGGAAGGCGCGCCGCCTCTTTTGCCGTCGTCTGCGCGCCCGCGCCCCAGCTGAAACCGTTTCACGATGGGCGCGGGCTCATCGCGCCGCGCTCGCCGATTGGCGGTACAGATGCTACCGTCGCAGCGGAGGTACCGAGAACGTGAAACGCTTCCTTCTCGCCATGGAAATCTGGGGACTGCTGTTTGTGGTGTGCACCGTGCTCGCGCTGCTGTGCTTCAGGAGCCTCGATCTGCCCACCGCGGCGTATTTCTGGAAAATCAGCCGCTTTCTGCATCCTCTGAACAAGCCCTTCGGCGCACCCATCCTTCTCGCCATCGAGGCGGTGGTCGCCGTGGTCCTGATCCTTGCGCGCCTGGTGCGGGGGCACCTGTCGCTCTTGGCCGAAACGATCGCGGTCGCCTGCCTCGCTTCGATCTGCGCGTACGACATCAACAGCCACGTTCTGAAGCCGCTGTTCGGCGTGCCCAACCCGACGCAGGTGATGCACGGCGCGAAGCATGCGTTTCACCTCTGGAGAGGCTCCGGCCACAGCAGCTTCCCCTCCGGACACATGGTTCTCGCGGGGGCACTGGCCGGGGTCTTCATGCGGCTCTATCGCGTGAGCATCTGGCCATTGTCGGGGCTGCTGACCCTCGCCGCGGCGCTGCTGATCGTCGGCGACTGGCATTTCCTCAGCGATATCATCGCCGGCACGTTTCTCGGGCTGACTGCAGGGCTTCTCGCCGGGCAGGGATGGGCGGTGCACAAGAACCTGCCGCCCTCGTCCGGTTGAGCGCGGCTCTGCTCGGCACCCGGGCACGCACCGACCGGGCTCCCGGGGCGACGAAGGTCAAAACGGACCGTGTCGCGCAAAGTGGGGGCGAGTGGAGCGGCCGCGCATCAAGTGCGAGAGTGCGCGAATTACCGGCGGCGGAACGATTCCACAGAACAGGGCGGAAGTCTCGCATGGGCACGGTGAGGCCAGCGGGCCCGGCACGCCCGATGCCGATGTTGTTAAGGGGCGCGGTGCTTCTGGATGTGCGATGCGCCCCTCGGGCTCCGACCGCAGGCGCGCCTGCGGACTCGGGCGCCCGCCGCCCGGGTTGAATGAACTGTCCGGGTTGGCTAGAGTCCAACGTTCGGCGCGTCGAACGCGGGGAGGTCGTCGCGCATTACCGACATTCATCCGGAGCAGGCCATGGATTTCGCGCGTACCCAGCATTCGACGCGACAGCGCGTGCGCGGTCCAGGCAGCTGGGCGCGCTCCGGCCGCCTTTTCGGCCTTTCCGCCCTGAAATTGCCCGCCGACGTCATGACATTCCTGCGGGCCGGCTTGAGCGATCCGCGCGGCGTCGGCGCAGTCGCGCCCTCCGGACGGGCGCTGGCGAGGCTCATTACCTCGGAGATCGTCGATACCAGCGAACCGGTCATCGAGCTCGGCGCGGGTACCGGCGTCTTTACCCGCGCGCTGCTCGATCGGGGCGTGCCGGAACGGCAGCTGGTTCTGATCGAGGCGCATCCGTATTTCGCGAGCCTGCTCAAGAGCCGCTTTCCGGCCGCGCGGGTGCTGGCGATGGGGGCAGGAGAATTGCGCCGCTTCGACCCGTGCGAGGGGAGTGCCGCGGGCTCGGTGGTGAGCGGTCTGCCGCTGTTGTCGATGCCGCGCCGCGAGATCATGCGCATCCTGCGCGGATCGTTCCGCCGCCTGCGCAGCGGCGGCGCCTTCTATCAGTTCACCTACGGGCCCCTGTGCCCCGTTCCCGGCGTGATCCTCAAACGGCTCGGCCTGCGCGCCAAGCGCATCGGCTGGGTGGCCAACAACCTGCCCCCGGCGTCGGTCTACCGAATCGAGCGAGCCCGCCGGCCATCGGCGCGCAGGCGACGCGTCAACTGACGCCCTGCACGCCATCCGCGCAGGCGTTCAGTGCCCATGGCGGTGATGAATGTCAGGGAAATGGGCGTGGGCATGGGCCAGCGGCTCGTGAGTGTGCTCATGATCGTGCGGCTCGCGCCCGTCCCACTCGAAATCGTGCTCATGCTGATGATGGGCGTCGTGACGGTGGCTGTGGGCATGCCGCAGGCGCGAGTGGGTGTGCTCATGGGCATGAGCCTCGGTCAGATGCAGCCAGACGCCCCAGCCCATCAGTAATGCCGCGAGCCACAGTGCAGGCTGCGGCAGACGTCGGAACACCAGCAGCGAGACCACTGCGCCGATGAACGGCGCCGTGGAAAAATACGCGCCGGTGCGCGCCGCGCCGAGGTGCCGCAGAGCCAGCACGAACAGCGTCAGGCTCACTCCGTAGCCGGCGAACCCGAGCAGCCCCGCGGCCGCGAGGTGCGCGCCGCCGGGCCAGCGCAGGCCGAGGAACGCGGCGATGCCGAGATTGACCGTGCCGGCGCTCAGGCCCTTCAGCGCCGCGATCACCACCGGATCGCCGATCGACACCTTGCGAGTGAGGTTGTTGTCGATCGCCCAGCACGCGCAGGCGCCGGCGATCCACGCCGCGGCGCTGCCGACGGCGAGACGCGCCGGCCACGCGAGCAGCACGCCGCCGAGGACGATGGCCAGCATGCCGAGCGCGACGCGGCGGTCGAAATTTTCCCGAAACACGAACCAGGCGGCGAGCGCGGTGAATACCGCCTCCAGGTTCAGCAGCAGCGAGGCGCTCGCCGCCGGGATCTGCCGCAGCCCGGTCATCAGCAGCACCGGTCCGACGATCCCGCCGGTGAGGATTGCTCCCGCGAGCCACACCAGGCCGCCGCCGTGCCACGGCCCGCCAGGGCGCCGGTGCGGGCGCGCTATGGCGCGCACCGCGATCCACGCGGCCAGGCCGACGCCGCTGCCGGCATACAGCAAGCCGGCCAGCGTGACCGGCGCGGCTTCCCGCAGGAGGATTTTCGCAAACGGCGTGCTCGCCCCGAACAACAGCGCCGCGAGCAGCGCATACGTGATGCCCCGCTTCGAGTCGCCGTCGGCCGCGCAAGACCCGTTCCCCATGGCGCCCGAGTATATCGAGCGTGCGCGGCCGCCGCGGCGGCTGCGCACGCTCACGGGTCATTCCGTCTGGCGGATGAACTGCGCGATGTTCGCGTGCAGGTGCGCGAGGCGTGGCGGGCGCACATAGGTCATGTGGCCGGTGTGATCGAAGCGGACTTCGACGTTCTTCTCGAGTCCCGGCTGCATCGGGAGCTGGCGCATCTGGTACACGGCGGCGTCATACGGCGTCGCCGGATCGAAATACCCGGCGTTGACCCGGGCCTTCAGGGTCGGGTCGAGGGTCATGGTCGCGGCCAGATCCGGCAGGACATTCGGTGCCACCGGCGCCGGCGCCCGGCGGGGTGTGCTCCCACTGCCAGTCGTTGCCCACGATCGCCGACAGAAACACAGGGCGGTGCCCGGCGCCGAAGTGCAGCGGGTGGCGCGGATACTCATTCGCCGCCGAGACGTAGGCCGAGCCAGTGCCGCAGATCAGCGGGTCGTATTCGGCATATTCGGCCAGGGGATCGCGCGCGGGCGCGGGAAGGCGCGCATCCAGCCGTCCCGTGGTCTTACCCCCGGCCGACAGCAGCTCGTGCTCGAACTCCGGTCCGGTGACGCGCAGGTCCGCCTTGAGCAGGTAATGCTCGCTCAGGCCCGTGTACCGGGCCCTCTGTGCGGCGATCGTCTGTTCCTGTGTGTCGGCCAGCGCGGCGCCACGGTTGAGCGCGGCCAGAGATCGTCCCATGCCGATGTGCAGCGGTGTGGAGCTGCCGCCCGGACCTGCGGTGTAGAGGAACGCGATGGGCCGGTGACCCGGCTTGGCGCCGTCCTTGAAATAGGCGACATAGAACATCTCGCCGGTGGGATTGTCCGCCTTGTCGCGCAGGATCACCGTCCCGGCCTTGGCGGTGTAATGGATGACGTGGCCGCCGACAGTGATGCTGCCGTGGGTGCTGACCGTGTGGGCGGCCGCCCAGAACTTCGCCGGGCTGCTGCTTGCCGCGCCGGTCTTGGCAGGAGGGTTGGTGTGGTCGAGCGCGGCTGGGGACAATCCGACGAGTACGGCGGACAGGAGCTGCGCGCGGGAGACGGACAGGTTCGCTCTCTTTGTCGGCTGTGGTGGGAGCGACCCTGGGCGGCGCGGCCGATGGCGCTGAGCGGCCGGCGCCGCACGGGCGCTATCGGAGCAATTCGCGATGCGGGGCGTGGCCCGCTCCTCGAGGTTTCCGCTCGGCGCGCCCGACACTGAGATGGTGCGAGGCGCTCGCGCGCCTCTGTGCACTACCGCTCGACGAGTCGGGCGTGCAGATCGTAGGTGTCGGCGGAGGTCACCTGCACGTCAGCCCACGTCCCGGGCGCAAGCCCCTCGGCATCGGCAATGCGTACGACGCCGTCGATTTCCGGCGCCTCCGCTTCGCTGCGGGCGATCGCGCCGTCCTCGTCCACCGTATCAACCAGCACGCGCAGGCGCTCTCCGACACGCCGCCGCAGGCGCTCGGCGCTGATCGCCGCGGCGCATTCCATGAATCGCGCGTAGCGCTCTTCCTGGACCGGCGCCGGAACGTGTGCCGCGATGGCATTTGCTGCGGCGCCCTCGACGGGCGAGTATCTGAAACACCCCACGCGATCAAGCTGCGCTTCGCGCAGCCACTTGAGCAGCTCCTCGAATTCCGCGTCCGTCTCGCCGGGAAAGCCGACGATAAACGTGCTGCGCAGCGTCAGGTCGGGACACTGCCGCCGCCACTGCCCGATGCGCTCGAGCACGTTCTCGGCATGCGCCGGCCGGCGCATCCGCTTCAGGACCGTGGGACTGCCGTGTTGGAACGGAATGTCGAGGTAGGGCAGCACCCGCCGCTCGGCCATCAGCCCGATGACCTCATCGACGTGCGGGTAGGGATACACATAGTGCAGCCGCACCCAGGCGCCGAGCGTGCCGAGTGCGCGCGCCAGATCGATCAACCGCGACCGATAGCCGACGCCGCGCCACTCGGCGCCCTGGTAGCGCAGATCGGCGCCGTAGGCGCTGGTGTCCTGGGAGATGACCAGCAGCTCCTTCACGCCGGCGCTCACGAGGCGCTCGGCCTCGGCGAGCACCTCATCGATGCGGCGGCTCGCGAGCTTGCCGCGCAGCGCGGGAATGATGCAGAAGCTGCACGAGTTGTTGCAGCCCTCGGAGATCTTCAGATACGCGTAATGAGGCGGTGTCAGGCGGATCCCCTGCGGCGGCAGCAGGTCGAGGAACGGATCGTGCTGCGGCGGCAGATGTTCGTGTACGGCCTCGAGGACCGCCGCGTAGTCGTGCGGGCCGGTAACCTTGAGCACGTGGGGATGACGCTCGAGGATGCGCTCGGGCCGCGCTCCCAGGCAGCCCGTCACGATCACCCGGCCGTTGCGCTCGAGCGCCTCGCCGATCGTCTCCAGCGACTCATCGATCGCCGCGTCGATGAATCCGCAGGTATTGACCACGACCAGCTCGGCGCGCTCGTAGCTGGGGCTCACCGCATAACCCTCGGCGCGCAGGGTGGTCAGAATGCGCTCGGAGTCGACCAGCGCCTTCGGGCAGCCGAGGCTGACGAAGCCGATTTTCGGGGTGCGCCGGCGCACGGGCGCGCGCTGGCGGTCTGGGGGGCTCATGTGGATTGTGCGGGGTGTGGCGTGGCAGACGGGATGCTGCGGCGCGCGCAGCCTACCCGCGCCGCTCCGGTCACGCAACCGGCCGGAGGCTAGCGGCCGTAAACCACCGTGATCTCGGCCTCGGCAATCGCTGCAGCGTGCACGGCGGCAGCGACTGCGCCGGCCGGCGCGTCCTTCGCGACGGCAACCTGCGGTGCGCCGAGGGCGTACAGCAGCACATGGTAGTGGTGCGGCGGCCCCGGCGGCGGGCACGGGCCGCCGTACTCCGCAAGCCCCCAGTCGTTACGCGTCTGCACGGCGCCCGCGGGCAGCCCGTTTCCGTCCGCGGCGCCCGCCCCGGCGGGCAGCGAGCGCACGCCGGCGGGAATGTCGATCACCAGCCAGTGCCACCACCCGCCCCGGGCATCGGAGTCGAAGATCAACAGCGCAAAGCCGTGCGTCCCGGCCGGCGGATGCCGCCAGGCGACGGCGGGGGAGATGTTCCGCCCGCGGCAGCCGTTGCGGTTGTAAACGTGCGCCAGAGGCACGCTGCCGCCGGGCCTCAGATCGGGGCTGCTCAGCGTGAACCGCGCGCCGTGCGCCGCCGGAGCGGCGTTGCCTCCGGCGGCCGGCACGGCAATCGACAGCAGCACGGTGAGCAGGGCCGCGGAGCAGCCCGGTTCGAGCCTGGAACGTCGAGGCATGATTGTCTCCGGCGACAGTGTGCAGCCGCGCGGGCCATCCGGCAAACTAGACCGGCATGAGTACCGCGAAGACCGCCCTCGTCACGGGCTCCACCGACGGACTGGGCCGCGCCGTGGCGCGAATGCTGGCCCGCCAGGGCTACCGGGTGTGGCTGCACGGTCGCGACAGCCTGCGCGGCGAAGCGCTGGCTCGCGAGATCGCCGCTCAGGGCGGCGAGGCGCGCTTCGTGCGCGCCGATTTCGCCTCGCTCACCGAAGTGCGCGCACTCGGCGCGAGCGCACTGCGCGACCTGCCGGGGCTCGATCTGTTGATCAACAATGCGGGGATCGGTCCCGCGCGCCCGGGCGCGCAGGGCCGGGAGCTGAGCGCGGACGGGCACGAGCTGCGCTTCGCGGTGAATTACCTGGCGGGCTTCCTGCTGACGCGGCGGCTGCTGCCGCTGCTCGGGCGCAGCGCACCGGCGCGCATCGTCAATGTCTCCTCCGCCGCGCAGTACCCGCTCGACTTTGACAATCTCATGCTCGAACGGGCCTACAGCGGCATGCGCGCCTACGCGCAGAGCAAACTCGCGCAGGTCCTGTTCACTTTCGATCTGGCGCGGGAGCTGCGCGCAGGCAACGTCGCCGTCACGTGCCTGCACCCGGCCACCTACATGGATACGGCAATGGTGCGCGCCATGGGCGTCAGGCCGCTCAACACGGTGGAGGACGGCGCGGCCGCCGTGGTGCGGCTCGCCTGTGCGCCGGAGCTCGCCTCGAGGAGCGGTGAGTTCTTCAACGGCCTCGAGGCTGCGCGCGCACATCCCCAGGCCTACGACGAGACGGCGCGCAGGCGGCTTGCCGCAGTGAGCGCACAGCTCGCCGCGTTCCCGGCCGGCGCCGCGTCCTGAGCAGCACATGCCGTTCGATCAGGCGTACTACCGGCGCTTCTACTATGACCCGCGCACCGCGGTGACCTCGCGCACCGAGATGCGGGCGCGCGCCCGCCTCATCGGCGCGTTCACCGCGCACATCGGACTGCCGGTGCGGCGCATTCTCGATGCCGGCTGCGGGACGGGGCTGCTGCGCGCGCCGCTGTTGCGTGCGCTGCCGAAGGCCGCCTACGTCGGCCTGGAATCGAGCGAGTACCTGTGCCGCCGCTACGGCTGGCAGTCAGGGCAAGTGCAGGACCTGCGGCCGGATGCGCCGTTCGATCTGGTGATCTGCTATGACGTGCTGCAGTATCTCGAGGCGCGCGAGGCGGCGCGCGCGCTCGCCAATTTCGCCCGGTTGTGCCGCGGCGTGCTGTATTTCAGCGCCCTGACCCGCCGCGACTGGCAGACCAACTGCGACCGCAGCCGGACGGACTCGCAGGTGCATCTGCGCAGCGCCGAGTGGTACCGGGAGCGCCTGCGGCGCGGGTTCCGCGAAGTGGGCGCGGGCTTCTGGCTGCGCCGCGGCGCGCCGCTGGCCGTCTGGGAACTGGAAACGGGCGGCTGAGCGCCGGGAGCACCCGATGAGCGAGACGCCAACGGACAGCCTCATCGCCGCGTTTTGCGGCACGGTGCGCTGCACGCCCGAAACGGGCGCCTCGCCCGGACTGACCCTGCGCGGCACCTCGGCCGCCGACCCTGCCGAGCACCTCATTCTCAGCTTCATCGGGGCGAGCGGCGCGGAACTGCCCGCAACGCTCGATGCGCCGAGTGTTGTCGCGGTGGGTGTGCACCGCTATCGGATCGAGAGCGGCCCGCGCCGTTGGCTGATTCAGGCGCGCGCACTGCATCTGCACCGGGACGTGCGCGCCGCTTTCTTGCAGGCGATCCCGCCGCGGCGCGCGCCGCTCGGCAAGCGGCTGTTCTGGCGGGCGGTGCTGTCTCTGGCGCGGCGCGGCGCCGGGCTGCGCCTGCTCAGCGCGCTGCGCGGGCGCTGAGCGGGCCCGAGCTCAGCCGGCTTCGGCCAGTTCCTCCTCGACCGGCGCGTCGATGCCGCCGGTGAGCAGGGCCCGATAGACGGCAAGCTGCCGCTGAAAGATCTTCCGCCACGTGAACTGCTGCAGCACCCGGGCACGTGCATGGCCGCCGAGCGCATCGAGATCGCGCTCGTAGAGCGCCGCGATCGCAGCGGCGAGGTCCGCATCATCGCCCGGCTCGGTGAGCAGCCCCGAGCGCTCATCGAGCAGCTCGGGCACCGCCCCGGCGCGCGCCGCGATGACCGGGCGGGCGCAGGCCATGGCCTCGAGAATCACCAGGCCGAACGTCTCGCGCGTCCCGGCATGCACCAGGGCGTCGCCCGAGGCCAGCCACTGCGCCAGCTCCACGCTGTCGCGCCGGTACGGCAACAGCGTGACGTTGGCGGCGAGCCGTCCCTCGCGACCGCCGCCGATCATCAGCAGGTGGTAGGGCCGGCCCAGCCGCGCAAACGCGCGCAGCAGCACGGGCACGTTCTTCTCGCCGGTGAAGCGGCCGGCATACACCAGTACGCGCGCGCCGGCGTCCAGGCCCAGCCGTGCACGCAGCCACGAGCCGCGCCGGCAGGGATGAAACACCGCCTCGTCGACGCCGAGCGGTTGGTGCACCGTGTGGCTGACACCGAGATCCTCGAGGAACTCCACCATCAGGCGGCTCGGGGCGAACACCACGTCGAACCGTTCGTACAGCCAGCGCAGGTAGCGTCCCGCCAACCGTTCGGTCGGCCGGCCGCCGAAGCGCCGGGCGACGATTCGCGGCAGGTTCGAGTGGAAGAACGCGACGCACGGAATGCCGCGCCGCCGCGCGACCCGCAAGGCCGCCCAGGCCGGATGAAACGCGTCGCCGGTCTCGATGAGGTCGGGCTCGAGCGCATCGAGCAGCCGCGCCCAGCGGCGCGGATTGAGCGGCAGGCGGTAATTGAACGAGCCGGGCACGGGCAGCCCGGAAAGCGTGGACAGACCGCCCGGTTCGAGCCGCTGGATGGCCCCCGGCACGAGCAGCGTATGGTGCCACCCGGGCTGCACGGCGAGCCAGGCGTGCTTGGCGGTCAGGTAGCGCCGCACTCCGCCGCTCGTCGGCGAGTAGAACAGCGTGGTGTCGACGAGGCGGTGCGGGTTCATGGGTCAATCCGGATCCTCGGGGCCCGTTTCCCCGGGGCGCATTGCACGCCCCCCGCCGCGGGGTGTCAAGGCGGCGCCCGCAGCTGCTTCCCGTCGCGGCGCACGCGCCTTATGCGGCCGACTGCGCTCGCCGCCGATTGCCGGTGCGCAGCGCCACGCACGCGGCGATCAGCTCCTCGGCGCTGCCGAAGCGGTTTTCGCGCTGCTTGGCGAGCAGCTGCGCGAGCAGCGGCGCGTAGCCGCTGAGCGAGGCCGGCAGGCGCGGCGGCGCGGTGTTGACGTGCTGCTGCAGCACTTCCATCGCACTGTTGCCCACGAAGGGTTTGCGGCCTGTCAGCATCTCGTGGAAGATGACGCCCAGGCTGTACAGGTCAGAGCGGGGGTCCAACTTCTCGCCGAGCGCCTGCTCCGGGCTCATGTAGTACGGTGAGCCGCGCAGCACCCCCGTATACGTGCTGTGGTGACTGACATCCAACAGCCGGGCGAGACCGAAGTCGATCAACACGACGTTGTCGTTTTCCCGCAGCATCACGTTCGGGGGCTTCAAATCCCGATGCAGCAGCCCCGCGCGGTGCACCACCGCGAGCGCGGTGGCGATCTTCTCCAGGAACCGCAGCGCTTCCGATTCGGTCACTCCCACGTGCATGCGCGCCTTGAGGTCCCCGCGCGGAAAGTACTCCATCGCCAGGTACTCGTAGCCGTCCTCGATGCCGTGATCGAAGATGCGCACCACCGCCGGATCCTGCACGGCGAGGATCGCCTGGTACTCGCGCTCGAGCGCCTGCTTGGCGCGGTCCTCGCACGGAATCTTGCTCACCTTCAGCGCCACCTCCTTGCCGAGCGCGCGGCTTTCGGACAGATACACCACGGCCTTCTGCGACTCGCTCAGCTTGCGGGTGATTTCGTAGCCCGTGATGGCCGGATGGCCGGTGGCGAGCGGCGTCGGCAGGCGGCGGGCCGGCTTGCCCGGCTCGGCGTCCTCCTGGCACTGCGGCGCGGCCGGCGCTTGCGGCGCAGGGGCCGGCTCGAGCCCCTGAAGGGGCGGGTCGAGCGATGCCTTGAGCCGTGCCGGTGTGACCAGGCGCTTGGGGAGGTAATCGGTCGCGCCGGCCCGCAGGGCCTGTACCGCGGTCAGCTCGTCACCGCCGTCGGCCAGCGCCAGCACGATGGGCGCGGCGTCGCCGGCGCGTAGCGTGCGCAGCTGCTCGAGACCCTCGGGATCGCCCTCATCGTCGCTTGCGCCGAAGTGCGCCCCAAGGACGAGCACCTCGCAGGCGCGCCCGGTCGCCAGAGCGCTGAGCGCGCCGTCCTGGGTGCCGTCGACGGTACCGACAGTGGCCTGGGGATAGAGGATGCCGAGGTGCAGCCGCAGCCACTCGCGATATTTCGCATCGCGATCGATGATCAGTATGCGTATCGCTGCGGAATTCATGCGCCGGTCCGGAACCTTGGACCAGACGCTGCCATTTGTCGCGGACGGGGGGGCGATTCTGTGAATTCCGTCATCCACGAGCCGGTGCAGGCGTGACTCAGGGAGGATGACGGCGCCGCCCGCTCGAGCCCCGCGCTTCGCCTCCCCGCGCCGGCCCCAGGGCTGGATATCGAGACAGATTTCGGCGCTGCGCCGGGCACCGGCCGGGCGCCGTGCGGGCCCGACGGCCCTAAGACCCTGTGCTCAGCGCGGCAGGAGGAACCTGCGGCCCTGGTAGGACAGAACGACCCCGTCGGGCCGGATCCTGACCACGGTGACTCCGTCGGCCAGCGAATCCCCCTGACGCAGTTTCTGCATGTTGATCATGACGAACCGCTTGCGGGGGTCGCGAGAGTAGACGTGTAGGTCAAGGTGCAGCTGCGGCAGGCGACTGCCCGGGGCCGCCGCGATCTGGGCATAGAGCGGCAGCCCCCCGGCCGGCTGGCCGGCCGTGGCCGGTGGCTGCAGCGCGGGCGCGAAATTGCTCGGAGTGGGCGCCGCGGGCACCTGGCTCGCGGCCTGTGGCGCCGAAGTGGGCGCCGTCGCGGTGGGTATCCCCGTGGTTGCTGCCGCGGGTGCGGTCGAGAGCGTCGGGTTCTGGACAGCGCCGCCGGCCGCGGGAACGGGCGTCGGTATCGCGGATGCGGGGGCGCTTGCGGCTGGGCCGGGCGATGACGTGGAGCTCGCGGCCGTACCGACGCTTGGTGCCACTGCGTCACGCATGGCTGCGGGCGTGATCGCCCGTGTGAGCGTCGCGGGCGGCGCGGCGTGCCGGCGCAGCAGCATCCAGGAGAGCGCGACGCCATTGATGATCACGAGGAGGATGACGATGACGATGGCCCACAGGGGCACCATGCGGCGGGGCGGGGCCACTTTGACCTCGAACAGCGCCGGCCCCGCCTGGCGCTGGCGGGCATTCTCCGACTTCTTCAACGCATCGAGAATGAATGACATATCAGCCGCCGTTGCGCTGCGCATCGAGCAGCGGTGTGCGCGGTTGCCCTAGTTGGCCCGAGACGGCCACCTGGGTTTCGACACCGGCGATGCCGTCCACCACCAGTCCATGCGTGCGCTGGAAGCGGCGCACCAGCTGGACCAGACCGGCATCGTACACGTTGTCCCCCGAACCGCTCGAGTGCACGCCTTCCAACTGCTGCAGGCTCGTGCGCAGCCAGCGCACGCCGCTACCGCTCATGCCGGCCGACAGCGTGTGCAGCCGACCGTCAGGCGGCTGCCACAGGATCACGTAGGCGCCCGCCCAATCGCGCGTCAGCGCAGCAAGTCCGACGCGGCACGGCGTCGGTCCGAGCTCGAGTGTCGCATGAGCGCGGCCGAGCTGTCGCACGACGACATGGTAGGTGTGCCCGGCCGAGTCGGTCAGCAGCAGCATGGCGGGCCGGTTGTAGAGCCGCAGTTGGCCGAGTGATCCCTGTTCCGTCAGGCAGAAAAGGCCGTGCCCGGAGGCCTGGCGGCACGGACCCGTCGCCCCGTCGGTATAGCGCAGGCCCCACAGGCGGAACAGCTTCGCGTAGGCGGCCTGCGCGCTGGTCTCGCCCGCGTACCGGCTCAACAGCTGCGGCAGCGACTGTTGTGCGCCGGCGCTGCTCGAAGCCGCCGCGGCGTGGGCCGGCGCGTCGTGCCCCTTGGCGTTCGCGGGCTGGTGCTGCGCGGTGCGCTGCAGCGGCTGCGCCTGGGCGCTCGAGGCCATCCACAGCGCGGGCGCGAGCCGCCAGAGCGCGACGGTTCCGGCCACCAGGAGCACCGCAGCGCCAGCCCCCGACCACACGATCCACGGCCGGCCGGCATGCCGGCCGAACACCTCGGTGCCCGCCTGGCGCACCAGTCCGGTGGTGATGCGGTGCCGGTCCATCGAGTAGCCGCCGAGCAGCGCCCGGTCGCACAGGATGTTGATCACGCGCGGCACACCGCCGGAGAGACGGTAGATCCGCTGCAGGGCGCGGCGGGTGAATATCTCGCTGGTCGCGCCGGCCACGCGCAGGCGATGGCGCACGTAGGCGATGGTCTCGGGGCCCGAGAGCGGATCGAGGTGATAGCGCCCGGTGATGCGCTGGGCGAGCTGGCGCAGCTCGCTGCGGTCGAGCAGCTCGCGCAGCTCCGGCTGGCCGATCAGGATGATCTGCAGCAGCTTCTGCGTGTTGGTTTCAAGGTTGGTGAGCAGCCGCACCTGCTCGAGCACTTCGGGGGCGAGGTTCTGCGCCTCATCGACCACCAGCACCACGCGCCGGCCCGCCGCGTGCGCGCGCAGCAGATAGTCGTTGAGGACGTCGACGAGGTCCTTGAGGCTGCCGATCGCCCTGTCCGGCACGCCGATGCCGAGCTCCTCGCACAGGGTGAGCAGGAACTCCGGCGCCGTCATGCGTGGATTCAGGATCAGCGCGATCTCGGCGTTTTCCGGCGTCTGCGCGAGCAGCGAGCGCACGATGGTGGTCTTGCCCGTGCCCACCTCGCCGGTGAGCTGGATGAACCCGCCGGCTTCCTTGATGCCGTAGAGCAGGTGCGCCATCGCCTCGGCGTGCCGCTCGCTCAGGAAGAGGTAGCGCGGGTCCGGGGTGATCGAGAAGGGCTTCTCGTTGAGGCCGAAGAACGACAGGTACATCGGTTTGCGACTAATCCAGCATGTTGCCACGCCGCAGCGCACGGCTGCCGAAACGCTCGCGGACCTGATCGAGGGCCGAGTCGAGCCGCTCGCTGCCCCCGCCGGCGGCGGTGGTGGCGAACAGCCCCAGCTGCGCCGCCGGGGCGAGCTCGCCGAGCACCACGCCCAGCAGGCGCAGTTTCGCACCCCGGTGCTCGGCCAGCCAGCGGCACAGCAATTCCCGCGCGACGTCGCGGACGGCCCGGCCATCCTGCGTCGGCGGGGCGATCGAGCGCTGCCGCGTGAACGTGGCGAAGTCGTGGCAGCGGATCTTTACCCCGACCCGGCCGGCCATCAACCCCTTGCGGCGCAGCCGCTCGCACGCCTTCTCGGCCAGCCGGCACAGCTTCGCGTCGAGGTCGCGCGGGTCCTGCAGATCGCGGGGGAACGTGTCCTCGGCGCTGAGGGACTTATCCTCCACCTCCGTCAACACGGGACGCTCGTCGATGCCCGCGGCGCGATCGCGCATGTGCGCCGTGTCTCGGCCGAACAGCGGCCAGAGCACCGCATCGGGCGCGGTGCGCAGGTCCCGGAGCGTGCGCAGCCCCGCCGCCTCGACCTTCTCGCCGAGCTTGCGGCCGAGTCCCGGCAGGCGGCGGACGGACAGCGGATCGAGCACCTCCCGAACGCGCTCAGCCGGCACGACCGTGAGCCCGTCGGGCTTGTCGAGATCCGAGGCGATCTTGGCAACGAGCTTGTTGGTCGCCACGCCCACGGACGCGGTGAGTCCCGTGCGCGCGCGGATCTCATCCTTGATCCGCCGGGCGATGGCGGGCGGATCGCCGAGCAGCTGGACGCTGCCGGTGACGTCGAGGAACGCCTCATCGACGGACAGGCCCTGCACCAGCGGCGTGATCTCGCGGAACACGGCGAACACCTGAGCGGACACCTCCCGATAGCGCGCCATGCGCGGCGGCATGCAGATCGCGGCCGGGCACAGCCTGAGCGCGCTGCTCATGGGCATGGCCGAGCGCACCCCGAACCTGCGGACCTCGTAGCTCGCGGCCGCCACGACGCCGCGCTCGCCGGCATGGCCCACCACCACCGGTTTGCCGGCGAGCTCGGGCCGGTCGTGCTGCTCTACCGAGGCGAAGAACGCATCCATGTCGACGTGCAGGATGGCGCGGATCATGACAGGGTGCGCCGTGCGTCAGCGCTCACATGGTCAGGTAGGTGTACAGGAACGTGGCGGAGGCCACGATCCCGCCGATGCAAAGGTAGCCGAAGCCGAGCAGGGTCATCTTCAAGAGCGTGCGCCGCGCGCTCTGACCGTACATGCGCCGCATCGACAAGTACAGATACATCAGCACGTACAGCCACAAGGCGAGATCGACCGGGCCGAGCACTGCGCTCGAGGCGGTGATCATGCCGAGCACCATGCGCAGGCCGAGCACCATGCGCAGGCCGAGCACCATGCGCAGGCCGAGCACCATGCGCAGGCCGAGCACCATGAACAGGAACGCGTGGTTGTGCACGAAGAACAGCAGGTGCTCGACGTAGTAGCGGCGCGGGTGCAGATACAGCGGCTTCATCATCAGCCCGAGCAGCGGCAGAAACAGAAACATGCCGCGCTCGGCATTGTGTTCCCACGCGAGCTGGAACCGCTCGACGCCCCGGTTGGCGGTCATCGCCAGGCAGCCGTGCAGCACGCGCGGTGCGAGACCGGCCAGCCATCCGCCATCGCCCCGGAGCTGCGCATCGAGAATCGAGCACGTGTTGTGGTTGGCGCTGACCTTGCCGGCGGCCGGAAGTGCCGCTGCGGCCGTGACCGCGGGGCTCACGACCGCAGCTGCGGGGCTGAAGAAGCGCGAATCCAGCCCGGCGATGACGAAAAAGAGAACGCTCACCACCAGGTACAGCCGTACCGGCGATAGATAGCGCGCCCGCCGCCCGGCGAGGAACTCGCGCGTCAGAAATCCGGGCCGCAGCAGCAGCGCAGAGAGGGTCTGCCAGACGTGCGAGTCGGCATGCGTCATGTCCTCGGTCGCTTCCTGTATGAAGTGCCGCAGGGAGTGGACCGGGTGGTCGTGGTGGCGCTGGCCGCATTCGCTGCAGTAGGGACCGATGAGCGCGGTGCCGCAGTTGCCGCATGCGCGGCCCGGCGCCTGCGCGGCGGCCGGGATGCCCGCGCCGAGCGGCGCCGCCGCAACGCGTGCCGCGGCCCCCGCGCCCTCCAGGGCCGCGGGCGGTTGCTCGACGAAGGTGTTCATGCCAGCGCGGTCGATTCCGCCGTGTGCCTCAGATCGGGACTGGCCTGCGTGCCGAGCTCGTGCGGCGCGAAGTCATCGACATGCACGAGGTTCATCACCTTGCGGTCGAACGCGCGCAGCGCGTCAGCTTCGGCGGCGGTGATGATCCCGGCCGCGAGCGCCTGCTCGATCTGTCCGGGCAGATCGAGCGCGGTGACCCGGCCGGTCTTGACACCCTCGACGCGGATGCGCTTCTCCACCGGCTCCATCTGGATGGCGAGCCCCAGCGCCTCCTCGAGCAGGCCGAGGGGATTACCCGGCTCGACCGTGGTGTAGACGTACTCGCCGAGGCGCCTGCGCGTCTCGGAGGGCTGGGTGAGGAGCTCGGCGACCTGTCGGCCGAGCCGATCGGACGGGGCGGAATAGTGCCGTCCGCGCGGGAAGACGATGGCGCGCATCAGGCCCGCGAGCGGGCGATTGGGGAAATTGCGCAGGAACCCGTGCAGCTGCTCCTGGGCATGATAGAGAAGATTCCGGCAGGCCCACTCGACGACCGGCAGATCCTCCGCCGGGCAGCCCTGATTCTCGTGATGCTTCAGCACCATGGAGGCGAGGTACATCGCCGAGAGCACGTCGCCGAGCCGCGCCGAGAGGTTTTCCTTCTTCTTCAGGTAGCCGCCGAGCGTCAGCATCGCCACGTCGACCGTGAAGGCGAACGAGGCGCTGAAGCGCACGATGTGCTGGTAGTAGCGGGTGGTGGGACCGCTCACCGGGGAGCGCGTGAAGCGGGCATGCGTCAGCGCCATGATGAGGGAGCGCACGGCGTTGGAGATGGTGAAGCCGATGTGCCCGAACAGCGCGCGGTCGAACTCCTCGACGCCGCGTGTGTGGTCGGGATTGCGCGCGGCGTTCATCTCGCGCAGCACGAACGGATGGCAGCGCACCGCGCCCTGCCCGAAAATGATCAGGTTGCGCGTGAGCAGATTGGCGCCTTCCACCGTGATCGTGACGGGCACGGCCTGATAGCTGCGCGCCAGGTAATTCTTCGGGCCGAGACAGATTCCTTTGCCGCCGTGCACGTCCATGGCGTCGTTAGCGACCTGCCGCCCCATCTCGGTGACGTGGTATTTGAGCATCGCCGAGGGCACGGATGGCTTCTCGCCGCCGTCGATGGCGCCGGCGGTGACCGAGCGGGCGGCGTCCATGGTGTAGGTGAGACCGGTCATGCGCGCCAGCACCGACTCGACGCCCTCGAATCGCCCGACCGGCATGTTGAACTGCCGGCGGATGCGCGCGTACGCGCCGCTCGCCCACACGCCCGCCTTCGCTCCGCCCGTGGCGTTCGACGGCAGGGAAATGCACCGGCCCACGGACAGCTGCTCGACGAGCATGCGCCAGCCGGCGCCGGCCATCTTCGCCCCGCCGATGATGCAATCGAGCGGCACGAACACGTCGCGGCCCTGGATCGGGCCGTTCTGGAACGGAACGTTGACGGGGAAGTGCCGCCGGCCGATGGTGATCCCGGGCGTCTCGCGCGGGATCAGGGCGCAGGTGATGCCGAGGTCGGCGGCGCCGCCGAGGAGCTGGTCCGGATCGAACAGCCGGAACGCCAGCCCGATGACGGTCGCGATCGGCGCCAGGGTGATGTAGCGCTTGGAGAAGGTGAGCCGCATGCCGAGCACCTCGCGTCCCTGCCACGAGCCGCGGCATACCACGCCGGTGTCCGGAATCGAGGCCGCATCCGAGCCGGCGCGCGGACCGGTGAGCGCGAAGCACGGCACTTCCTCGCCGCGCGCCAGGCGCGGCAGGTAATGATTCTTCTGCTCCTCGGTGCCGTAGTGGTTGAGCAGCTCGGCCGGCCCCAGCGAGTTCGGCACCGCGATGGTGGAGGAGGCCGTGGCGCTGCGGCTGGCGATCTTGGTCAGCACGCACGAGTGCGCGTAGGCGGAGAACTCCAGCCCCCCATAGCGCTTGGGGATGATCATGGCGAAGAAGCCGCGCGACTTGATGAACTCCCACACCCTTGGCGGCAGATCGCCGCGCTCGTGGGTGATGTTCCAGTCATCGAGCATGCGGCACAGCTCCTCGCACGGGCCCTCGAGGAACGCCTGCTCCTCGGCGGTGAGCTGTGGCGGCTGGGCGTTGAGGAGCTTCTCCCACCGGGGCGCGCCGGTGAACAGCTCCCCGTCCCACCACACCGTGCCGGCTTCGAGCGCCTCGCGCTCGGTCTGTGACATCGACGGCAGGAGTCGCCGATAGGTTCTCATGAACGGGCGGGTGATCAGCGCCTTGCGCAGCCAGCGCACGTTCAGCAGCCACAGCGCCGCGAGCGACAGCCACAGAAAGCCCTTCCAGGTCGCCGCCGCGGCGTTGCTCGCGCCGAAGTAGCTGTAGGCCACGAGCAGAACCGTGAACGTCAGCGTGAACACCAGCAGCGAGAGCCGGCGGTAGGCCAGATACAGCACCGCGGCGATGAAGATCAGGGTGATGACGCCCCCTGCCTGGGTCACGGCATAGCCGATGGCCGCGGCGGCGACTAGCGCAAGGAGTGCACCCAGCATGGAAGCTCCTTCGTGCCGAGATGGTGTGCGTGTAGACGGCCCCGCGGGGCACTATAGCGGTTTTCCCGCCGGGGTGGGCAGGCGCAGTCTTGTCCAACGAGGTATGAGCCTGGAGCAGGGGGCGTGATTCCAGCGAGGTGTGAGCCTGGGGCTGCCGAGGACGGCGGTCGGTCTTGGGGATGGGGTGGATCGATCATCATGCGGGATGGT
>JAKAXA010000071.1 GCA_021816775.1 Pseudomonadota bacterium | reverse complement strand
CCAATGTCCATCCGCAGGCCCCGGGGGCGCGAACCCGTCGGCGGACCGCCCCCGGCACCCCTTTGTCGGCCATCAGGGGCCACAATTCGTTGATGTATTCATGAAACCTTCCGCTATAGTCGTGCCCATGAAGCCCCTTTCTGCCGCCACAGCCGCCGCGCTCGCGTGCGCCGGGCTGCTGTGCTCGACGCTCGCCGTCACTCCCGCCCGGGCCAGTCTCGGTGAGCGCGCCGCCTCGGTCCAGGCCGATCTGACGCACATGAAGGGCCAGATCCGCCGCCGCGTCGCACCGGGCTACCGGGTCGATGAGATCACCACCCCTGCCGGCACCGTGATCAAGGAATTCATCTCCCCGGCGGGCGTCGTGTTCGCGGTGAGCTGGCGGGGACCGGTGATGCCGGATCTCGCCCAGATCATGGGCAGCAGCTATTTCACGATGTTGAAAGCGGCCGAAACGCGCGAGCGCGCGAGCCTCGGCCACAATCATGTGCAGCTGCGCACCCCGCAGCTGATCGTCCACGCCGGCGGGCACATGCGCTTTTTCTTCGGCGTCGCGTACGTTCCGTCGCTCGTGCCGGCGGATGTGTCGATCTCCAACCTCCATTGATCCGCAACGAGGCTCTCCGTGCGCAAGACCCTGATCATCGGTCTCGTCCTGGTTGTGCTCGCGGTCGCCGGCTGCGGCGGCGGCGGCTCGAGCGCCTCGAGCTCGGGCGGGGGCGCAAGCAGCGGCGGCGGGCAGACCATCGTCTCCTCCGGGCCGAACGTGGTCACCATGACAGTCGACCAGGGCCCGACTTGCAGCGGCTGTAACGCGGCAGTCGACATCCCCTACATCACGGTCACGCTGTGCGTGTCGGGCACCACGCAGTGCCAGACCTTCGATCACATCGAGGTCGACAGCGGCTCGTACGGGCTGCGCGTCCTGGCGGACGCGAAGGACACCTCGGGCAATACGTTCTCCCTCGCGCTGGCGCAGGAGACGGTCAACGGCAGCCCCGTCGTCGAATGCACCCAGTTCGTCGACGGCTACAGCTGGGGGCCGATCAAGACCGCGGACGTCGACATCAGCAGCGAGTCGGCCCAGGCAGTGCCCGTCCAGGTGATCGGCGACCCGAGCTACGCCACGGTGCCGAGCGCCTGCTCGGGCACCGGCACGCAGGAGGATACGGTGGCCACCTTCGGGGCCAACGGCATACTCGGCGTCGGACCATTCGCCCAGGATTGCGGCGCGAACTGCGTCCAGACCGCGAGCAACGGCGACTACTACGTCTGTCCGACGAGCACCTGCCAGCCGACGACGCTCGCGCTCGCCGACCAGGTGACCGATCCGGTGACCGACTTCCAGAGCGACAACAACGGGGTCATCGTCGAGATGCCCTCCCTCGGAGCCTCGGGCACCGCCGTCACCGTGACGGGCTCGCTGGTGTTCGGCATCGGCACCGAGGGCAACAACACGATGAGCGCGCCGACCGTGCTCACGGCCGACAATTACGGCTACATCCGCACGACCTACAACGGCCAGTCGCTTCCCTACTCTTTTTTCGACACCGGCTCGAACGCCTACTATTTCAACGACAGCACCATCCCGGACACCTGCCTCAGCCAGGGCAACTGGTTCTGTCCGACGAACACGCTGCAGCTGTCGGCGTCCAATCTCGGCCAGAACGGCGTGCAGTCCACCGTGTCGTTCTCGATCGCCAACGCCAAGACCGTATTCAACCAGTACCCCGCGAACACGGCGTTCAACGACATCGGCGCAAGCGCCGGCAACGAGTCGGCCTTCTGCCCCAACGGCGCGAGCAACTGCTCGTTCGATTTCGGACTGCCGTTCTTCTTCGGGCGCAATGTGTACGTCGCCTTCTACGGCGCGCTCACCAGCGCCGGCACCGGACCGTACTTCGCGTATTGAGCCGCCGGCCCGCGGCCGGAGCGCCGCCGGCCCGCAGCGCCCCGGCTCCCGACAGAGGCTAGTGCGCCCCGACCGGGGGCACGCCGATCGCGGCGATCCCGGCGTGGCGCAGCTCGCCATTCAGCCGCTCGATCTGCGCCACCGTCGCGCGCCAGTGCTCCATCGCCGTGTCGAGCAGCGCGAGCGAGGACTGCAGCACGTGCTCCTGGGCCGCCGTGGGCGCCATGTCCGCCGACTCCGCATCGGCCTCGAGCCCACTGAGGCGCCGGTTCAGCGTCAGCATGCCCAGCGGGCCCTGGCCGGACGTCGCGGCCGCCAGAGTCTTGACGGAGCCGGCCAGGCGCGCCGGCGCCTTGCCCGCCGCGATGCGCGCCTGGAGCGTCAAGAGCGCCTGGTGCACCGGGTGCTGGGCGTCATAGAGCGCCTTGACGCGCCCCAGACCGCCGCCGATCGCCTGGCTGTACGACAGCAGCGAGCGCAGATCCTCCGTGCTGACGTGCTCGCGCGGATCGAGGCGCACCACCAGGGCGGCGCGGTACTGCCGCCCGCCGGCGCTCAGCACCACGCTGTAGATGCCGGGCAACACGAACGGCCCGTCAACCGACGTCGGCGTGTTCAAGCCGTACACCGCCTGCATGCTGTAGCCGTAGGCGATCGCCGGCGGTCGCGCATAGCGCAGGTTCCACACGAAGCGGTGCATCCCCGGCGCGGCCGAGAGCTGCTGCGGCGGTTTGAGCCACGCCTTGGCGAAGTAGCGGAACGCATGGACGGGCTTCGGCGGCACGTCGGAGGCGAACTTGCGGACCAGCTTGCCCTTGAAGTCGTAGATCGAGAGCGTCACCGGCCCGCTGATGTTCGGCCCGAGCCAGTAGTCGATGATCGCGCCGGCCGGCGGGTTCTGGCCCTGGGGCGTGCCCGCGGGCAGCGGCGTATCGCGATTGTTGTTCGGGTGCACGCGCCAGGCCGGCTCCGGCGCGAACAGATGCGCCGGCGAGTCGACCACGGCGGCCGAGAGCTGGCGCAGCGGCGTCACATCGTCGAGCACCCAGATCGCCCGCCCCTGCGTGGCGGCGATCAGATCGTTGTCGTGCACCAGCAGGTCCTTCACCCAGGCATTCGGCAGATTGAGCTTGAGCGACTGCCAGTGCACGCCGTCATCGAACGACACGAACACCCCGTCGGTGGTGCCCGCGTAGAGCAGCCCGGCGCGCACCGGATCGGCACTCACGGCCGAGACCGGCTCATCGGCCGGCAGCCCCGCGTCGATCTCGGTCCAGCTCGCCCCGTAGTCGTGGGTGCGGAAGATGTAGGGATGGAAGTCATCCTGACGCTGATCGTCGACGGCCACGTAGGCCGTGCCCGGATCGAGCGCCGAGGGTGAAATCGAGCTCACCTTTTCCCAGGGCCTGAGCCCGGGGGGCGTGACGTTGCTCCAGTGCGCGCCGTCATCGCGGGTGAGCTGCACGAGCCCGCTGTCGGTGCCAACCCAGATTTCCCCCGAATGCGTCTGCATCGGCGAGGGGGCGATCGCGCTGATCACCCCGAAACCGCAGGCTCGGGCCAGCTCACCGCTGGCCGCCGCCGTGCAGCCCTGCGTGCCGGCGACCGCGCCGGTCAGATCCGGGGAGATCACCTTCCAGGTCTGGCCGAAATCCGCCGAGCGCAGGAGCACCTGCGCGCCGAGCAACAGCGCGTAGGGCTTGGTGGGCGTGAACACCAGCGGCGTCACCCAGCCGTAGCGGTACTTGACGGTGAACGGCGCTGCGCCGTAGCTGACAACGGGATACGGGGAGACGTTGGCCACCTGGCCGGTGCGCTCGTTCCAGCGCGACACGCGCCCGCCGAGCCCGCTGCCGAACACCAGGTTCGGATCGGCCGGGTCGGGCACCATGTAGTCGCGCTCATCACCGCCGACGGGGTGCCAGTCGCGCCAGGTGAGCGACCCGTAGTTGCTGAAGCTCGCCGCGCCCACCGAGCCACTGTCCTGCTGGCCGCTGTAGATCCAGTACGGGAAGCGGTTGTCGGCGGCCACGTGGTAGAACTGGCCGGTGGGCTGGTTGTACCAGCTGCTCCAGCTGCGGCCCCCGTCGACCGACACCACCGCGCCCTGGTCGGAGGCGGTGATCATGTGATTCGGGTGCAGCGGGTTGATCCACACGAAGTGGTAGTCATCGCCGCCGGGGGCGCCCTTGAAGATGTGCCAGGTCCGCCCGCCGTCGCTCGAGCGGCGGATCGACTGCCCCGCCGAGTACACCACATTCGGGTTGGCCGGATCGACCGTGAGGCGCGAGAAGTACCAGTTGCCGAATACTCCGCCCTCGTCGTTGACGCGCTGCCAGCGCGTCCCGCCGTCATCGGAGCGCCAGATACCGCCCTCGGTGTGCGATTCGACCGTGGCGTAGATGCGAGTGCCCTGGGCGGTGTGCGTCACGGCCAGCCCGATGCGCCCGATCGGCCCGCTCGGCCAGCCTCCGCCGGACAGGCGCGTCCAGGTCTTGCCGCCGTCGGTGGAGCGGTAAATGCCGCTGCCGGGGCCGCCGTGCGGCTCGAAGTAATCGAGCCAGGGCCAGTCGCGCATCTGCCAGGCTGCCGCATACAGCAGATTCGGATTGGTCGGATCGGCCGCGAGGTCCACGACGCCGGTGTTGTCGTTGATGTAAAGGACGTGCTGCCAGGTCTTCCCGCCGTTGGTGGTGCGGTAGATGCCGCGCTGGGCATTCGGCCCGTAGAGGTGCCCCATGGCGGCCACGAGCACCACGTTGGGGTTGTTCGGATCGATCCAGATGCGCCCGATGTAGCGCGTTGCGGCCAGGCCCACCGAGTGCCAGGTCCGCCCGCCGTCGCTCGATTTGAACACGCCGTTCCCTGCGCCCACGTCGTAGCGCGGCGCGACCTGGCCGGTGCCGACGTAAAGGGTATCGGGCGCCGAGGGCGCCACCGCGATGGCGCCGATCGCCGGCGGCAGGTTCTTGCCGACCGAATGCCAGGTGCGGCCCGCGTCGATGGTCTTCCACACCCCGCCGCCCGCGGTGCCGATGTAGAACGTGTTGGGTTCGCTCGGGACCCCCGCCGCCATGGTCGCCCAGCCGCCGCGGAACGGCCCGATGAGGCGCCAGCGCATCTGGGCGTAGGCGCTCGGCGGCACCGGCCCGCTGCTCGCGACTGACGGCGCGGACGAGGGCGGCGGCACAGTCTGCTGCAACGCAGCGCGCGCCAGCGTAAAGGGCGCGGCGGCGAGCAGCGCGCACAGACCCGCGGTGGCGCGCGACAGCGCGCCCGGAGGATGACGTGAGGCAGTCAGAGCCATGGAGCGCCCCCCAAAAAAAGGTGAACGATACCGCATTCCTCCCCGCGCTGCTCCCCCCGGGGCGCGCTCGCTTCCGTCGTGCCCTTTGACCGCACGGGCCGCATCTGACAGTCTTTGCCGTTTCGCAGCCACGATCGGACGCGCATTCCCATGACCAGCCCCGCCCCGCACGCCGCCGGCGCCTGCACGAACCTGCATGCGATCGACATCAGCTTCGCGCACTTCACCTGGGGACAGATCGCCATCCTCGGCGTGGTGCAGGGCATCACCGAGCTGCTGCCGATCAGCAGCACCGCGCACCTGCGGGTCATCCCGGCCATGCTGGGCTGGCAGGATCCGGGCTCGGCGTTCTCCGCGGCGATGCAGCTGGCGAGCCTGCTCGCGGTGGTCGCCTACTTCTGGCGCGACATCGTGCGCCTGCTCGCCTCGGGGGTCGACTCGATCCGCAGGCGCGACCTGAGTGCATCGGACTCGCGCATGCTGCTCGGGATCATCATCGGGACCATCCCGATCGGCATCTGCGGGCTGCTGCTGCGCTTCGTGCTGAACGCCTGCCACTCCCCGATGCGCAGCCTCACGGTGATCGGCATCGCCTGCATCGTCATGTCGCTGCTGCTCGCGCTCGCCGAGCGCTATGCGCGCCACACGCGCAAATTCGGCGAGCTGACTCTGCGCGATGGGATCTGGGTCGGTCTCGCGCAGGCTTTCGCGCTGGTGCCGGGGGTGTCGCGCTCGGGAGCGACGCTGACCGCGGCGCTCTATTGCGGCATGGAGCGCCAGACCGCCGCACGCTTCTCGTTCCTGCTCGGGCTGCCGGCGATCGTGCTGGCCGGAGGCCTGGAGATGTACGAGCTGCTCAAGGCGGGCCTGAGCTCCTCCGGCTGGGCGACGCTGCTCGTCGGGCTCGCGGTGGCGAGCGTGACGGCGTTCCTCGCCATCTACTGGCTGCTGCACTACCTCGAGAAGCGCACCACCTGGATCTTCGTCTGGTACCGCCTCGCGCTCGGCATCGTGCTGCTGGGCGGGGTCGGCCTCGGCTTGCTGCACTGAGCGGCGCAGCACGCTTCAGCGCGCACCCGAGTGCGCCGCGAGCAGCTGCGCCATCTTCACGTACACCCCGTTCGTCCAGCCGAAGCCGATCTCGTTCTGCGTGTAGCCGGCGGTGATCCTGACGTGGGCACTGCCGGTGTCCATATTGTATTTCTCGCGGATGGTGCCGTCGTGCGCGAACCCGCGGTTCACCGTGGCGATGAACTTGCCGGCGATGCGGCGCGCGGCGGCGCGGTAGCCGTAGGCCTCGAGCCCCGCCACGGCCAGCCAGTTGGTCGGCGCCCAGCCGAACGGCGCATCCCACTGCGCCCCGCTCGCATAATCGCTGGTGACGAGGCCGCCCTTGCGCTCGAACAGCGGCAGGTTGTCGCGCACCGCGCGCGCCTGCGCGCGCGAGGCGAGCCCGGCCCACAGCGGGTAGAACGTGGTGATGAAGGCGTAATACGAGCGCTTGCCGGTCACGAAATCGTAGTCCGTGTACTGCCCCAGCCGGGCGTTCCACAGGTAAGTATTGATGGCGCGTTTGCGCGCGGCGGCCGCGGCGGCCCACCGGCGCGCGGCCGCGCGCTCGCCGAGCCGCCGCGCGAATGCGCTCAGGTCGAGGGCATAACGGTACAACAGGCTGTTGAGGCCCACCGGCGCGTAGTCGATCGTCGAGCCGCTGAAGGCGCCGAAGCGGAAGGTCGTGTCGAAACCCGACTCGCGCATCGCCCGGTCGCCGCGGTAGAACTTGCCGGTGAGCCGGTAGCCGCCGTACCAGGCCTCGGCGCACACGCGCGAGGCGCGGATGTCGCAGCTCGCCTGAGCGAGCCGTGCCGCTTCGGCGCTCGAGGGATGAGGCGGCGAGCGGATCAGGTAACCGCGGTTCTCACCCGGATGCGCAAGCAGGAAGCGGATGACGGTGCGATAGTACGCCGCGGTGCGCATCTCGATGGCCGGACCGTGGCCGCCGTAATCGAAGTAGCGCGACAGCCCGGTATGGCCGGCGAGATGCTCGCGCCGCTCCCAGGTCGAGTAGTCCTTGACCGCAAGCGGGTAGGCGCGCCGCAGCCAGGCCGTGGCCGCCTGCCGACTCGCAAAGGCCGCCGGATCGGCGAGGATCGCGCGGATCATCTCGCCGAGAAAGGGCGGCTGCGAGCGCGTCAGCGAAAACGTGCCGTTGGCGTTGAGCACCGCGCCGTAGTGCCTGACCTCGAACAGGAAATTCTCGACCATGCCGAGCGCCAGCGCGGCGTGATGATCGGCGAGCAGACCGAGCTCGATGAAATAGCTGTCCCAACCGAACATCTCGTTGAAGAACCCGCCGGGCACGACGTAGGGATGCGGCAGATACAGCAATCCCGGGCGTGGCAGCGTCGCGGGCTGCAGACTGCCGAGCCTGACGATGCGCTCGGGCAGACGACGCACGCTGACGTGGCAGTGCGCCCGAAGACTGCGCACGGCCGCGGGAGTCGGCAGATCCTTCGGCAGATACAGCACCGGGCGCGCCTGATGCGGCCGTCTGGGGTAGGAGGAGCAGGCCGTCGCCGAGCGGGTGAGCGTGGCCCAGGTCCGCTGAATGTACGCGAGCGTCCGGGCGGTCTGCGCAGCTGCGGCGGCCGGCGGGCGCGCAGCCTGGGTTGCCGCGAGCGCAGGCGTCAGCGAGAAAG
>JAKAXA010000024.1 GCA_021816775.1 Pseudomonadota bacterium | reverse complement strand
GCCCCGCGCCTCCCTGGTGAGGTAAGATTTTGGCCCAGCTAAGACAATCGATCGATCCACCCGATCCACCGCCTCAGGAGCCCCCAGCCCCCTGCTCCAGGCTCATACCTGAATTGGAAAAGACTGTTTACGTCCCTGGAGTATGCTGCGTGCGCCATGATTCGATCGCTTCTCATCGTCCTCGGCAGCGCGATCGCCCTGGCGGGGTGCTCGAGCCTGCCCGCGCCGAAAGGACCCACGACCGCCCGCGCGGCCGCGTGCCCCCGCAGCGCGGGGCATCTCAAGCCCGACGCGTGCCCGCCCTTCGGGCGCACGTACAGCCAGCAGGATCTGCAGCAGACCGGCCATCTCAATCTGGCGCGGGCGCTGCAGGCGCTGGACCCGTCGGTCACCGCCACGGGCGGGCCGTAACGCGGCGCGCCGGGCGCCGCCACCGGGCGGGGCCGCCTCTTGGCGGCGCCCGTCAGGGCAGCGCTGCGGCCGGCGAGTGGAGGAGCCGCCGCGGCCGCACCTGCCCCGCCGCCAGCTCCCCGATGCCCATGAATGCGCCGCACTCATCGTAGAGCCGCGCCTTGCCGGCCGCAGCGCCTGCCGCCGGCACGGCCTGTCCATGGCGCACCCGCCCGGCGCGCTCGGCATCGAGCCGTACCGCCGGCAGGTGCTCGAGCGGTCGGTCCGCCGGGAGCGTGAGCTCGCCCAAGGCCCCCGCCGCGCAGGCGCGCTCGATCGCCTCGAGCGTGTGCATCGGCTCGCGCTCGAACGGTGCCACCCATTCGCGCCGCAGCGCCGTGACGTGCCCGCAGGTGCCGAGCGCGCGGGCGATGTCCTCCGCCAGCACGCGCACGTAAGTCCCCTTGGAGCACACGGTGGCGAGCTCGAGCCGCTCGCCGTCGCGCGCAAGCAGCGTCAGCTCGTACAGCTCGATCGCGCGCGGCTCGCGCTCGACGGACACGCCGGCGCGGGCCAGCTCATAGAGCGGCCGCCCGCCGCGCTTCAACGCGGAGAACATCGGCGGCACCTGCTGCCCCGGGCCGCGCAGGCGCTCGAGCGCCGCCTCGATCGACTCCGGCGCGAGCGCGGGGACGGCGCAACGCTCGAGCACCGCACCTTCGGTATCGCCCGTCGCGGTGCGCGTCCCGAGCTCGAGAGTGAAGCGGTAGCGCTTGCGGCTCGAGAGGATCTCGCCGGCGATCTTGGTCGCCTCTTCGAGGCACACCGGCAGCATCCCGGTGGCGAGCGGATCGAGGCTGCCGGCATGGCCGGCCTTGCCCGCCCCGCAGAGGCGCCGCACGCGCTGCAGCGCGGCATTCGAGGAGAGCCCCGCGGGCTTGTCGAGCAGCACGATGCCGGTCGCCATCGGCTCAGTGCTTGGCCTGATCCTCGGCCCGGGCCCGATCGATGAGGCCGGTCAGGCGCGCGGCCTTCTCGGCGCTGTCATCGAGGGCGAACTCGAGCCGCGGCGCGTGCCTCAAGCCGAGCTGCCGCCCGACCTGGCCGCGCAGGAATCCCCCGGCGTGCGTGAGGCCCTGCAGCACCTCCCCGGGATCGTGCCGGGAGGCGAACGGCGCCACGTAAATCCGGGCCACACCCATGTCGGCCGACAGCCGCACCGCCGTGACCGTGACGCTGCCGACCCGCGGGTCCTTGACCTCGCGGGCGATCAGCTCCGCTATCACGCGCTGCAGCTGTGACTCGATCTTGCGGACTCGGGCAGCGGCGGCCGTCATCACAGCGTCCGGGCCACCTCGACGCGCGCGAAGCACTCGATCTGATCGCCGACGCGCACGTCCTGGTAGTTCTTCACCCCGATGCCGCACTCGGTGCCGGCGCGCACCTCGCTGACGTCGTCCTTGAAGCGCCGCAGCGACTCGAGCGCCCCCTCGAAGATGACCACATTGTCGCGCAGCACGCGGATCGGGTTGTTGCGCCGCACGTAGCCCTCGCTCACCAGGCAGCCGGCGACCACGCCGAACTTGCTCGAGCGGAACACCTCGCGCACCTGGGCCACGCCCACGATCTGCTCCTTGATCTCCGGCTGCAGCAGCCCCGTCATCATCTGGCGCACATCGTCGATGGCCTCGTAGATGATGCTGTAGTAGCGCACCTCGACGCCGGTCTCCTTCATCGCCTCGCGCGCCCCGGAATCGGCGCGCACGTTGAAGCCGATGATCAGCGCCCGGGAGGCCGCTGCGAGCTGCACGTCCGAGACCGTGATGCCGCCGAGGCCGCTGGCGATCAGTTTGACCTGCACCTCGTCCGTCGAGAGATTGCCGAGCGCCTCGCGCAGCGCCTCGACGCTGCCCTGCACATCGCCCTTGATCACGACCGAGACCACCCCGGCCTTCGCCTCGCCGAGCTGCGAGAACACGTCCTCGGCCCGGGTGCTCTGGCGCGCGAGCTTCGTGTCGCGCGACTTGCTCTGCCGATAAGTCGCCACTTCGCGCGCCTTGCGCTCGCTCTCGAGCGCGAGGATCTCCTCCCCGGCATTCGGGGCGCCGGAGAAGCCGAGCACCACCACCGGCATCGACGGCGGGGCCTGCTCGAGCGGCTGGCCGTTCTCATCGAACAGCGCCCGCACGCGCCCGAACTCGGTGCCGGCGATGATCGGGTCGCCGAGCCTGAGCGTGCCTTTCTTCACCAGCACGGTGGCGACCGCCCCGCGGCCCTTCTCCACGCTCGACTCGATCACCACCCCGCTCGCCAGTCCCGTGCGCTGCGCGCGCAGCTCGAGCACCTCGGCCTGCAGCAGCACCGCCTCGAGCAGCGCATCGATTCCCTCGCCGGTGTGCGCCGAGACGTTCACGAACATGTTCTGCCCGCCCCACTCCTCGGGAATGACCTCCTGCTTGGCGAGCTCGCTGCGCACGCGCTCGGGATCGGCGCCGTTCTTGTCGATCTTGTTGACCGCGACCACGATCGGCACGCCCGCGGCGCGCGCGTGCTGGATCGCCTCGATGGTCTGGGGCATCACCCCATCGTCGGCGGCCACCACCAGAATGACCACGTCGGTGGCCTTGGCACCGCGCGCCCGCATCGCGGTGAAGGCGGCGTGGCCCGGGGTGTCGATGAAGGTCACCACGCCCTTTGGCGTCTCGACATGGTAGGCGCCCACGTGCTGCGTGATGCCGCCGGCCTCGCCCGCGGCGACCTTGGTGCGGCGGATGTAATCGAGCAGCGAGGTCTTGCCGTGATCGACGTGGCCCATGACGGTCACCACCGGCGGGCGCATCTCGAGCTCGCCTTCCCCGGCCTTCGGGCCCTGCAGGTCCACCTCGATCTGCTCCTCCTGCACCAGCTTGGCGGTGTGGCCCATCTCCTCGACCACCAGCACCGCGGTGTCCCGATCGAGCGCCTGGTTGATCGTGGCCATCACGCCCAGGTTCATCAGGGCCTTGATGACTGCGGGAGCCTTGACGGCCATCTTCTGAGCCAGCTCGGCCACGGTGATGGTCTCGCCAATGTTGACCTCGCGCACCACCGGCGCGGTGGGGCGCTCGAAGCCATGCCGCGTCTCCGCGGCGCCGCGCACGGCGCGTGACTTGAGCGGACGGCGCCTCTTGAAGCGCGAGCTGACATCGGAGGTGACGTGCAGCTCCTCTCGGCCGTAGCGGGTGTGCCGGTCATCGGTCGCGGGGCGCTCCCGGGGGCCGGCGGGGGCCGGCCGCGCCGCAGCGGGCTCCTTGGGCTTGGCGGCCACCGGGGCCGGGGCCTCCTCGACGGGGAGCTCGGCGCGCGCGGCCTCGCGGCTCTGCCGCTCGCGCTCCGTGCGCTCGCGCTGCTCCTGCTCCTGGGCACGCTGCTCGGCCTCGCGGCGCGCCTCTTCCTGCGCGCGCTTGCGGGCGGCCTCTTCCTCCTCGATGCGGCGGCGGTTCTCGGCCTCGAGCCGCTCGTGCTCGCGCCGCTCCTGCTCGAGGCGCTCGCGCTCGAGCCGCTCGGCCTCCTCGGCCTCGCGGCGCTTCTGTTCGATCTCATCGTGCTGCTTGCGCGCCTGCTGCTCGAGCACATCGCGCTTGATGTAGGTGCGCTTGGTGCGCACCTCGACGCTGACGGTGCGCGCGCGCCCCTGGGCGCTCGAGAGCTTCAGCTCGCTCTGCGTCTTGCGCTTCAGGGTGATGCGCCGGGGCGCGGCATCGCCGCCCTCGCTGCCGCCGTGGCTGCGGCGCAGATGCGTGAGCAGTTCCAGCTTGGCATCGTCGCTGATCTGATCGTCCGGCCCGTTGACCTGGATACCGGCCTGATCGAGCTGCACGAGCAGCCGATCCACCGGTACCTTCAGGACCTCGGCGAACTGGGCTACGGTCACTTCCGCCATATGTCTTGAACCCCCGGTCAGTGGCTGGGCGCGAACCAGTGAGCCCGCGCGGTCATGATGAGCTTGCCCGCCTCTTCCGGCGCCAATCCCTCGATATCGTTCAGATCGTCAATCGACTGCTCGGCGAGATCCTCGCGCGTGCGCACGCCGCGGCGCGCCAGCGCGAGCGCGAGATCCGGGCTCATGCCCTCGAGCAGCAGCAGATCCTCGGCCGGCATCGCCTGCTCGAGCGACTCCTCGCTCGCGATCGCCTGCGTCAGCAGCACATCGCGGGCGCGATTGCGCAGCTCCTTGACGATCTCCTCGTCGAATTCCGCGATCGAGGCGAGCTCGCCCTGCGGCACGTAGGCGATCTCCTCGATCGTCGAGAAGCCCTCCTGCGCGAGGATGGTGGCCACGTCCTCATCGACGTCGAGCTGCTTCATGAACAGCTGCACCAGCGATTTGGCCTCCGAGTCGCTCTTGGCCTCCGCGTCCGACTCGGTCATCACGTTGAGCTCCCAGCCGGTCAGCTGGCTCGCGAGGCGGATGTTCTGCCCGCCGCGGCCGATCGCCTGTGACAGTTTGTCCTCGGCCACCGCGATGTCCATGCTGTGCGCGTCCTCGTCGACCACGATGGAGAGGACCTCCGCGGGAGACATCGCGTTGATGACGAACTGCGCCGGGTTCTCGTCGAAGGGAATGATGTCGACGCGCTCGCCCGCGATCTCGTTCGAGACCGCCTGCACTCGCGAGCCGCGCATGCCGACGCAGGCGCCGACCGGGTCGATGCGCGGATCGCTCGAGCGCACGGCGATCTTGGCGCGCACGCCCGGATCGCGCGCCGCGCCGAGGATCTGAATGAGGCCCTGCCCGACCTCGGGCACCTCGAGCTTGAACAGCTCGATGAGAAACTCCGGGGCCGTACGGGAGAGGAACAACTGCGGGCCGCGCAGCTCCGAGCGCACCTCGCGCAGGAACGCCTTGATGCGGTCCTGCGCCTTGACCTGCTCGCGCGGGATCATGTCGCTGCGCGGCACGAAGCCCTCGGCGTTCGAGCCGAGATCGATGTAGATGCCGTTGCGGTCGACCCGCTTGACGACGCCGCTGACGAGCGTGCCGACGCGGTCGCGGTAGGCATCGACCACCTGCTGGCGCTCGGCCTCGCGCACCTTCTGCACGATGACCTGCTTGGCCTGCTGGGCGGCGATGCGCCCGAAGGTGACCGACTCCATCGGCTGCTCGACGAACCCCTCGACCACGGCGCCCGGATCGAGATCGAGCGCATCCTCCAGGCGCAGCTCCCGATCGGGCGCCTGCAGCTCGGTGGAGTCGTCGGCGAAGACTTTCCAGCGGCGGAACGTCTCGTAATCTCCGCTCTTGCGGTCGATCGCCACGCGCACGTCCCACTCCTCGCCGTGCTTACGGCGCGTGGCGGCGGCGAGCGCGGCCTCGAGCGCCTCGAAAATCACTTCTTTGTCGACGCCCTTCTCGTTCGAGACGGCATCGACAACCATCAGGATTTCCTTGTTCACTACTATCACCTCTGCAACTGTCGCCTTCAGCGCCACGCCTTACTCAACCCGCCAGTCTCGCCTTCGCCATCTCCTCGTACGGCACCGCCACGCGCATGCCGTCGACCTCGAGCTCGACGCCCGACTCGTCCGCCCCAAGGAGCGTGCCGGTATAGCGCCGCCGGCCCTCGCGCGCAGCGCGCAGCTCGACGAACACCCGCGCGCCCACGAAGCGCGCGAAATGCTCGGGCGTGCGCAACACCCGGTCGAACCCCGGCGAGGACACCTCGAGGGTGTAGGCCGTCGGGATCGGATCCTCGACGTCAAGCAGTGCCGAGACCTCGCGGCTGACGCGCTCGCAGTCCTCGATCCCCACGCCCTGCGCCCGATCGATGTAGAGCCGCACCACGGCGCTGCCGCGCCCGGCGCTGTGCTCCAGATCGACCAGCTCGTAGCCGAGCCGCCCGGTCAGAGGCTCAATGAGGGCGATCAGCCGCTCTCGCAATGTCGCCGACATCGATCCGATCCCCGCCTGCCGAGTCTTAAAAAAACAAAACGGGCCGCGCGGCCCGTCCGGCCGCCGCACGCCGGCCGCCGCTCCCCTCAGGCGCCGGCGCCGCGGCGCCGCCCGAGCGGTCCGCGGGCGGCGCGCGAGCGCCGCTGCTTTGCCAGTCACCCAAAAAACAAAAAGCCCCTCGGGGGGCTTTCAGGCTGTCAAGCTGTCGGAGCGCTCGCCCCGGGGGCGTAGCCGCTCCGCTCCCCGCGGCCGAGGCCCGCGGAGGCGCGCATTGTACGCTGAAGTGCCCGCGCCGTGAAGGTTTTTGACCGGCGCGCGAGCGGCCCGCAGGCGCCCTCGGCCGCCCGCGGCGCGGGAACTCGGGCCGCGCCCGGCGCCGGCCGCTACCATAGCCCCCCATGAGCGATCCGGCCCTCTCCTCAGGCGGCGGCGCGGCGCGCATCGACCGGTGGCTCTTCGGGGTGCGCCTGTTCAAGTCGCGCTCGCTCGCCGCCGAGGCGGTCAGCGGCGGGCGTGTGCACGTCAACGGCGCGCGGGTCAAGCCGGCCCACGCGGTGCGCCCGGGCGATCGGGTCCGCTTCGTCCGCGGCGCGGTGGAGTTCGAATGCACGGTACAGGCCATTCCGGCGCGGCGCGGGCCGGCCCCCGAGGCGGCGCGCTGCTATCTCGAGAGCGAGGCGAGCCGCTCGCGCCGCGAGGCCTTCGCCGAGCGCATGCGCCTCGCCGCGGCGCTCGCGCCCAGGCCCGAGGAGCGTCCCGACAAGCACCAGCGGCGCGCCCTGCGCCGCCTGCGCGGGCGGGACTGAGGTCCCTCCCGGCGACGCGCGCGGGCGGGCAGTCGATAATACACACAAGGGCGCCGGCTGCGGCCGGCGCGGCAAGAGGTTTCAGTGCATGTCACTCAGTGTCTTTGATGTGTTCAAGATCGGCATCGGACCGTCGAGCTCGCACACCATGGGGCCGATGCGCGCGGCGCGCGCGTTCCTGCTCGCTCTCGAGCGCGATGGCCAGCTCGATGCCGTCGAATCGGTCACCGTGCGCCTGTACGGATCGCTCGCGCTCACCGGTCTCGGGCACGGCACGGATCGGGCCGTCCTCATGGGACTGACGGGCGCCGAGCCGGAGACGGTCGACCCGGATGCGATCGGCCCTGCCCTGCAGCGCATCCGCTCGAGCGGCACGCTCGAGCTGCTCGGACGACACAAGATCCCCTTCGACGAGAACAGCCACCTGCTGCTGCTGCGCACCGAGCGGCTGCCCCAGCACGCCAACGGCATGCGCTTCACCGCCACCGCCGGCGGCGCCACCCTTCGCGAGCAGGAGTACTACTCCATCGGCGGCGGGTTCATCGTGCGCGCCGGCGAGGACCAGGCGCGCGAGGCGAGCGCACGGACGGGCGCGCCGTACCCGTTCTCGAGCGCGCGCGAGCTGCTCGCGCTGTGCCGGGAAAACGGGCTGGAGATCTTCGAGCTGGTGCTCGCCAACGAGTGCGCCTGGGCGAGCGAGGCGAGCGTGCGCGCCGGCGTGATGCGCATCTGGGAAGTGATGCAGGCGTGCGCCGAGCGCGGCTTTCGCCAGAACGGCGTGCTGCCCGGGCCGCTGAAGGTGCGCCGGCGCGCCCCGAAGCTCTACCGCCAGCTCACCGAGAGCGGCTTGTCCCGCCCGCTCGAGGCGCTCGACTGGGTGGATGCCTTCGCGCTGGCGGTGAACGAGGAGAACGCCGCCGGCGGGCGGGTAGTGACCGCACCGACCAACGGCGCGGCGGGCATCGTGCCGGCGGTGCTGCATTACTACCGGCGCTTCGAGCCCGGCGCGAGCGACGATGGGGTGCTGCGCTTCCTGCTCAGCGCCGCGGCCATCGGCATGCTCTACAAGCAGAACGCCTCGATCTCGGGTGCCGAGATGGGCTGCCAGGGCGAGGTGGGCGTGGCGTGCTCCATGGCCGCCGGCGGCCTGGTGGCCGCGCTGCAGGGCAGCAACGAGCAGATCGAGAACGCCGCCGAGATCGGCATGGAGCACAACCTCGGGCTCACCTGCGACCCGGTCGGGGGGCTGGTGCAGATCCCGTGCATCGAGCGCAACGCCATGGGCGCGGTGAAGGCGATCAACGCCGCGCGCCTCTCGATGCGCGGCGACGGCAGCCACAAAGTCTCCCTCGACCACGTGATCGTCACCATGCGCCAGACGGGCGCGGACATGTCGACGATCTACAAGGAGACCTCCCAGGGAGGGCTTGCAGTGAACGTCACGGAGTGCTGAGCGCTCAGCGCTTGGTGAGTTCCCCGGCGAGCGAGACGCGGTTGCGTCCGGCGGCCTTGGCGTCATAGAGCGCCGCATCGGCGCGGTGGCGCAGCGTCTCGAGCGTGTCGCCGGCGCGGCCGCTCGCCGCCCCGATCGACAACGTCACCTCGCCGGCGAACTGCTTCCCGTCGGGATGCACGATGAGACTCCTCTGGGCCGAGGAGCGGATCCGCTCGCCGAGGGCGGCGGCATGGCTGAGCGGCTTGCCGCGCAGCAGCACCACGAACTCATCGCCGCCGACGCGCGCGGCGACATCCTCGCTCGCGAGCGTCTCGCGCAGGATCTTGGCCACCTTCATCAGCACCTTGTCACCGACCACGTGCCCGTGGGTGTCGTTGATGCGCTTGAAGTAATCGACGTCCACGGCGAGCAGCACCACCTGCGTGAAATCGGCCGCATCCTCCTGGCCCTCGAAGGCGCGGCGAAAGCCGCTGAGATTGGCGAGCCCGGTGAGCGGATCGCGCAGCGGCTCGGTCTGTGCCCGCTCGAGCCGATCGAGGACCCCGAACACCTCCTCGCGCTGCTTGGCGAGCTGCGCGTGCAGACCACGCAGCGTCGCTTGCACCTGCTCGGCCTGCCAGATGAGCGCTCCGATGAGCGCGCGCACGGCCTCGATCTGGCGCGAGGCGAGCTGCCCGGTGGCGCTCTCGAGCGCCTCGGTGAAGCGCTGCACAGTGCCCTCGGCCTCGGCCGTATCCCGCTCGGTGCGGCCGATCAGCTCGCGCAGCTCGCGCTGCGCGAGCTCGAACATCTCGACATCGCGCGCGGCGATGTGCAGGGCGTGCAGGCGGCAGATCTCGGCATCGTTGAGCGGGGCTGCGGCCGCGAGCAGCTTCTGAAGCTCCTGGGTGAGCGGGGGATTGAGCCCCCCGGCGTGCTCATACCAGACGGCGTAGCTCACCGGGTGATACCCGATCTCGTGCGGCGACATCAACTGCAGCGCCCGCCGAAGAATCTCGGCGCTCTCTTCCCTCGATTGCTGGTAGCGCATGCGGTCGGCGGGGAGAACCCTTGTTTTTACTTAATTTTTCGGAGTGTAGCACTGCGGATACCGTGTTGCACCTGCAGGCGGCCACACGCCGGCGCGGCCGCGGCCCGGTGGCCGCGGCCGCGTTGCTGCAGGAACGAATGGAGCCGCCGGTGAGCCGGGGCGCGCGTGCTGGCCGCGCGCCGGAGGCGGCGAGTGGGCTCAGACGCCGGGCGGCGCGAAGCTCGGCACCGGCTTCGGCGCCTCGCCGTTGCCCGCCGCCGCACGCTGCTCGCGCTTGATCCGCTCGTAGATCTCCTCGCGGTGCACCGCGATGTGCTTCGGCGCATTGATGCCGATGCGCACCTGGTTGCCCTTGACGCCGAGCACCGTAATGGTCACCTCGTCCCCGATCATCACGGTCTCGCCGACTCGCCTGGTAAGAATGAGCATCTGCTGGTCCTCTCTAGGTCTTAATGGTCCAAGGAACAATCCGATCCGCGCACGATCACCGGGGAACACCCCTCCCCCCTGGGCGCGCGGAGCGGTACGCCAGAATGAGCTCCCCACCCTCCCGAGTGACGGTGATGGGCTCGATCCGGGCAATCCGATCAAGCGTGGCGCTGACGTTTCGGACGCTGAACGCCCCGCCGATGCGCATGTGCGCCGCGCGCGAGTCGGCAATGACGATGCGCTGCGGCGTATAACGGCTCAAATTGCTGACGAACCTCGAGAGAGGCTCCCCGCGCGTCTCGATGATGCCCTGGCGCCAGCGGATCACGTTCGCCGCAAGGGCCGGGTGCACGGCGCCGATCAGGCCGAGCGCGGAATACTCGATCTGCTGGTTGGCCGTGAGGCGCCGCGTCCAGGCGGGCGGCGCGTGGGTTCCGTTGCCGAGGCCCTCCACCGAGACCGTGCCGCTCACGACCGTCACGAGCACATCGCCGTCGCGCTTGCGGTAGACGTCAAAGCGGGTGCCGAGCACGCGCACCTCGCTGTGGGCGAGCAGGATGCGGAACGGGCGCGCCGGATCGTGCACGACCTCGAAGAACACCTCCCCGCGCAGCAGCCGCACCTGCCGGTTCGAGGGGCTGCCCACCCAGCGCAGCCGGGTGTTGGTATTGAGGTAGGCGACGCTCCCATCGGGCAGCACGACCGTGGCGATCTGCCCGACGCCGGTCCGATACATGTGCGGCAGGTAGCCGAGGTCCCACAGCCACAGGCCTGCGGCCAGCGCCGCGGCCAGCACGGCCGTCGCCGCCACCCCCGCGAGCCACAGCGTGCCGCGGGCGAGGCGCGCGCGGCGCGGCTCGCCGGCCACGCTGGCCACGAGCGCCGCGCGCCAGCCGCCCTTGAGCTCCGTGGCGATATCAAGAACTGCACGCAACTCACTGAATTCTTTTGAGTTCAATGGGTCTGCGAGCCAGCCCTCTAGCGCGCGCTGGCGTCCCGGCGTCAGACCTCGGCTCATCCGCGTGAGCCACGCGGCTGCCTGCGCCCGCGCGCGCCGGTGCCGTCGTCGTTCAAGGAAGGTGTCGAGACTCAATCGACCTCCGCCAGATCAATGCCTTGCGATGACAATTTCATACGGCATTGCTTCAATGCCCGCGTCATGCGCTTATCGACCCGTCGTTCGGAAATCCCGAGCCGCGCGGCGATTTCCTTGCGCGACTTGCCCTGCACGTGGGCCAGGACGAACACCGCGCGCAGCGGGGGGCTCAAGCCCTGGATCACCGCCGCGAGGCGCTGCGCGATCTGCTCGGCCAGCACCCGCTGGTCGGGCCCCGCCGAACGATCCGCCACCTCCTCCATGCCGGCCGGACCACTGATCACCGCGCTTTCCACGCGGCGCCGGCGCAGCTGCATCAGGGCGAAGTTGGTCGCGATCTTGAAGAGCATCGCGCGCGGGAACAGCACCTGCTCCGGCCGGTACATCCGCTGCAGCTGCTCGTACGTGTCCTGGGCGACCTCGCGCGCCAGATCCACCCGGCCCAGCATTTGCGTCAGATACGCCAGCAGCTGCGCCTCGTGTGCCCGGCACAGCTGCTCGACGAATGCCTCTGCCCCCCCCGATTTGGGGAAATGCCTGATCTCGCCCAACCGCCTATCCATTCCCTATTCCATTAACCTGCATAGATGCGCCGTGGAGGCCCTTCCCCCCCCACCTGCGTGAAGAATCGGCCGGCGCCGTGGCGCGCGCCGGCATTGAACACAATCATCCGCCGGAGACCCCCGGCACGGCAGCGGATGGTGATCGACCGCCGGTTCACTGAATAAGGAGTCACGGCATGAGCACACTGGCACACGAGCAACCCAGCCATTGCGCCCCGCGCGAGGAGCCGGCCGAGGTCCGCGAGCCCGGCAGCATCTCGGACACCGAAGGCGGCATCCTCGGCGCCCAATGCGCCACGGCCGTCGGCTGGCAATACTACTGATCCGCGCAGCCCGGCGCGCGAGCGCGGCTCACCAGCGCTGCTTGAGCTGCACGCTGACGACCCGACCGAGCGCCTGCACGTTGTAGATGTCGTAGCCGAACTGGTTGTCGACGAACGGCGGATCGTGATTGAGGGCATTCACCGCGTTCAGCGACAGGGTGGTCTGCCCGAAGCGGCCCGGATCGAGCCTGTAGCGCACATACACATCGAGCGTAGTCCAGGCCGACACCACCGGCACGCGCGAGCTGGCGGGATTGCGGTACGCGCCGGTGTAATTGACGATGAGCGCTCCGGCCCAGCCCGGCGCGCCGCGGCCGTGGCGGCTCCAGCTGAGTGTCCCACGCAGGCGCAGCGAGAGCGGGTTACCCACGGTGTCGAGAATGTTGACCGCCGGCGAGGTGGGAGTCACCGCCTGCGTGAAGGACAGCACGTCCGTGCCCCTGAGCCCGAAAGCGGCGTGCCCCCAGCGGGTGAGCAGATGCTCGCGCGCGTCGATGTCGATCCCGCGTGTATGCGTCGTCGCCAGGTTCGCCAGGCGCAGGTCGATGATCGCCGCCGGATGGCTCGCCAGACAGGTCGCCACCGGCCCGACGAACTGCGCACTGTTGCAGATCGCGTCGATTTGCGCGGTCGTCGGATTGCGGTTGATCACCGCCGCCCACTCCACCGCATGCTGCAGGATGCCGAACGGGTCGTCGGCAGCCGGCTGCTCGATCCGGTTCCAGTAGCCGATATCGTAGTACGTCATCGACACCTGCGCGCCGCGCCAGGGCGAGACGTCGAACCCGGCCGTCCAGGTCCGGGCCGTCTCCTGATGCAGACTGGGGTTGGAGCCCTGCTCGCCGAGCACGAGTGAGCGACCGCTCGGGGATTGCGGATCCGGCAGCACCACCATGCCCGAGACGTTCTGCGCCGTGTCATACAGGTCATCGAGCTTGGGCGCGCGATAGGAGCGTCCCCAGCTCGCGCGCAGCTTCAGCCACTGGGTCGCGGTCCACTGCAGCCGGCCGGTCGGGTTGAAGGTCCCGCCGAAATCGCTGTAATGATCGTACCGCGCCGCGACATCGAGCGTCAGGCGCGGGGTCGCGCGCCGGTTGCGCGCGCCGCCGACCAGCGGCACGTGCAGCTCGGAGAACGCCGAGACGACCTGACGGCTGTCGTGCTGCGTGTGGGCACCGGTCAGCGGGCCGGTGATGTCCGGCACCTCGATGTCGAGCGTCTCGGTGCGCCGCTCGAAACCCACCGCCAGCTTCGCCTCCCCGGCCGGCAGCTTCAGCACCGGTCCGTTTGCCACGACGTCCGTCGACTCGATGCCCGAGATCGAATGCAGTGCGTACACGTGACTGATTGCCGGCACGGTCCCGGCGTTGACGGCCGCGTTGGCGGCGAAGGGGTCAAACGCCGTGGACGGATTGGGATCGGCAAGCACCGTCGCGAGCGCTGCGGGACTGGCGATGCCGTACTCGTTGTTGACCAGGGACTGCTTGCCGCCTGATTCGCTCACGGTCATCTGCCAGTGCGCGCCGAGGCGGACGGTGGCGCCCGCCGTGCCCATGTAGACGCCGGACTTGCTCGCAAAGCGCGTCGGCCCGAGCAGTGGCCGGAAGTTGTAGGCGACGAGCGTGAAGGGCACGTCGGGATAGGGATTGACGTAGAACGGGTTGCTCGGGGGCACCTGCAGCACCTGGCTGTCCGGCAGGGAGCCGCGCAAGGTGTTACGCGCAGCGTAGCGGCCCTGGGCGAACAGATCGATGATCGTACCGATGTGCTGGCTCACCGAGCCGTAAAACTCGTGCGCCATGCGGTCGGGGAAGATGTCGAACCCGGTGAAGGGGTTCTGCAGGTTGATGCTCGTGCTGAGCCCCGCCGCGCTGAGCGCGCCGCTGTGCGTTGCGGGAATGCCGTAGGTCGGCAGCAGGGTGAACGGATCGAGGATATTGCCGGGGTTGGTGTAATAGGTGTCGTAATTGCCACCGCCGTAAGGCGTCTTGTCGGCGTTGGCCGCATACGGACGGGCCGCGGCGGCAAGCGGCGTCGCATCCGAGTACTGGTAATCGAACATGGCGTGACCGCTGCTCCAGCGAGTGCCGAGCAGCTGTGCGAACATCCACTCGGCGCGCCCGTCGGGCGCGCTGCCGTAGCGCACCTCGGACTGCGCGCCCGTGAAATTATCGCGCATGATGATGTTGACGACGCCGGCCACCGCGTCGGCGCCGTAGAGCGCCGATGCGCCGTCGGGCAGCACCTCGATACGCCGCACCGCGCTCCAGGGAATGGTCGACACGTCCACGAAGTCCCCGGTAAACCCGCCGAAGGGCTGGCGGCGACCGTTGACCAGAACCAGCGTGGCGCCGACGCCGAGCCCGCGCAGGTTGATGCCCGCGCCGTACTGATCGTTGTTGTCGATGCCGAGGTCTTCGCGCGGACCGTTGAGCGAAACCAGCGGCAGCGCATATAACGCCTGCTCGACGTTCGGGTAGGCCGCCTCCTCGAGCTGCGTGTGCCGGATGTAAACGAGCGGCGCGATCGCCGAGCGCACCCCGCGAATGAGGCTGCCGGTGACTTCGACCGGGTGCAGCCGCACAGGAGCCTTATCCGTTAGCGGATGTTGATTCGGCAGCGCGGCGAGGACCGCCGGCAGGGGCGGCGGGCCCTGCGCGCGCCGCGCGGGCGCCGGGCGGATGATGACCGAGTGCGGGGAGTCGAACGTGAAGGTGAGCCCCGTGCCCTCGAGCATCCGCGCGAGGGCGACCGAGCTCTCGAGGCGGCCGGAGACCGCGTGGGTCCTCAGTTTGAGCACCTGCGGGGTGGCGGCGTAAATGGCCTGCACTCCGGACTGCCGGTAGAAATCGAGTATGGCCTGCGGCAGCGGCTCGGACGGCAGATTGAACTGCGTCACCGGACCTTCGGCCCATGCCGATCGCGTGACGCACAGTGATGCCAGCGCTATCCAGGCCGCCCGACGGGCATTGCGACGCTCCAGAGTCCCATGCCTGGTCGCTTGGTTGTTTTGATCCATGATCCCTGCCGCTCAGGCGACAGTCTGCCACATGTTGCGCGGCCCTGACGAGTCCTGCCGCGGCCAACACGCCAACCATGCCTCGAGACAGCCGTATTCGAGCGACTCTCCGGACTGAGTCTTGAGGTCCGGTCCGCCCGCGAGCGCCCGCTCGAGCGCGGGGCACACGAGCATGCCGGCGCGCACCCGCTCTCCCTCGAGCAGCCGCTCGCGCAGCAGCGGCCGGTTGCGCTCGAGGGCGAGGCGCATGTGTGCCTCGATGCCGCCCTTGTCGCGCCGGTCGCGGATCGGCGACGCCAGCGCATCGTGGAATGCGCCGCGCGCGCGCCCCGTCCCCGCCGCCCGCGGTGAGCCCGTCGAGCGGAATGCGCAGATACAATTCCATCAGCGGCTGCGAGAGGAGCGGCGCCCCCCGCGGGCGGTTCGCGCACCACGCAGACCTCGCCTGAGATCGCATCGCGCAGAATGGCCACGCAGCGGCCCCAGTAGCGTTCGATCGGGCGGCGCCCGCCCGAAGCGCGGCGATGGCCGGCTCTGCGGCTCGGCGAGCGCCTGCGGTGCGGCATAGGAACGTCCGTCCGCGCCGCGCGTAGATGAATCACCGAGCACCACACCCCGCTCGCCGGCGAGCCTGCGGCGGGGCGCCATGGCGCGACTCACTGCCCGTGCAGCGCACCTCGAGTCACTCGCCCCAAAGCACCGTGCGCCACGGCCCGCCCGGCCGCAGCGTCGGCCCCAGCAACACCCGCGCTGCGGCGCAGGCCCCGGGCGAGGCGTGATTCCAGACGAACACGAGATCGCTGAACACGCTTAGATCCGCACAATGGGCGAGTACCGGCGCGCGCGCTCCGGCAGGTCGTTGAACAGCACCGGACCCGGCGGCGGCCAACAGTACACATGGAACGGCGATGTTCTGACACCAAACGCCCACCACGGATACAGACCGAATCCGGCCAGGACCTGCAGCAGCGTCAGCGAATCGAGCGGGCACGCCCTGCGTGCGCCGTAGAAGATCGGCCGCAGATGAGTGAAGTTGCGCACCAGCCAGCGCGCCCGGTCCCGGTCGACCGGCCCATCGGGACGCGCGGCCCGCACGGCGCGAGCGCACCCGCTCGAGCACCGCGGGCATGGGACGCAGCGCGAGTGAGCCGCGCGCCGCGGCCCAGGCCCGTGCCAGACGCGCAAGGTCGCGCCCGCGCGGCGCCGGCCGCCCGTCGAAATCGCGCTCCAGGAGCGTGCGCTGCGGCTCCTCGCTCGGCTGCCGCGTGGCCGGGTGGTCGGCGCGCCGATCGGCGACCAGCAGGCCTTGCTCGTGCAGCGTAGCGAGCACGCCTGGCGGTCAGTCCCGATGTCCCCCGGCCAGCGCCGGCCACCCACCCAACCCGCGAGCGATCCGGCCGACTGGACGGCCACATCGCGGTTGCCCCGCACATCCATGAGCACCCCATGGCGAGCACACAGAGCCGAATGCATGTGCGGCGCCAGCCAGCATGGCGCCGGACTCCTTGGCTCCCTGCCGCCGTCCATCCCCATCCCCGGCGCGCGATCCCGCTCCGCCCGTGCCCCTTGGTAGACCGTGCGCAGCTTTAGCATGGTCCGTGCGCCGGAGACAGCGCCATTGGTGACGCGTTCGTGCACAAATGCGTACCCGATTCATCGCGGAAACTCCTCAGGCCGCGGCAGCGCCGGGCTGCTGCGCATGCCAGAGCGCCGCGTACTGCCCCCCGGCGCGCAGCAGCGCCTCGTGCCCGCCGGACTCGACCACCCGCCCGCCGTGCAGCACGACGATTCGCTCGGCATGCATCACGCTCGCCAGGCGATGAGCGATGAGCAGCGTCGTGGCCGATCGCGAGAGCGAGCGGAGGCTCACGAGCACCGCCTCCTCCGTACGACCATCGAGCGCGGCAGTGGCCTCGTCGAACACGTAGATCAGGGGCCGACGCAGCGCCGCCCGCGCAATCGCAATGCGCTGGCGCTCCCCGCCCGAGAGTCGCACGCCCCGCTCGCCGACCACGGTGTCGTAGCCCTCCGGAAGTGAGCGAACGAACTCATCGAGCTGCGCAAGCCGCGCGGCCCGCTCGATATCCTCGCGCCCGGCCTGCGGCCAGGCGACCGCAATGTTGTAGGCGATCGTGTCGTCGAAGAGCACCGTGTCCTGCGGCACCACCGCGATCGCAGCACGCAGCGCAGCCGGGGCGATCTGCGCAAGCGGCGTGCCGTCGAGGCGGATCACTCCAGCGTCCGGCTCGAGCAGCCGCAGCACCAAACGCACGATCGAGGATTTGCCAGACCCGCTCTGCCCGACGATACCGAGGGTTGAGCCCGCCGTCAGTGTGAAGCTCACCTCCTCGAGCGCCGTGCGACCGGCCCCGTAGGCCAGCGTGACCCGCTCGAACTCGAGTGCGCCGCGCGCGCCGTGCTCCAGCCGCTCACCGCCAGCCGTCTCGGGCGGCTCGGCAAACAGCCCCAGCGCCTTCTCGAGCAACGCCGCGCCGTGCGCGAAACCCTGCACCGCGAAACCCAGCATTTCCGCCGGGCGCACGAGTTGCAGCATGTAGGTATTCACGAGCACGAAGCCGCCGACCGTCAGCCGCCCGGCCTGCACGTCATGCAACGCGTACAGCAGCGTGGCGGTCAGGAACAGCGCAAAGACTCCGGCCACCGCGAGTCCGTTGCCCGCATAACGGCGATGAAACGCGAGCCACGCCCGCTCGCTGCGCTCGAGCGCCCGGGAGGCCTTGCCCGCGATGAGACCCTCGGCTCCGAAGGACTTCACGGTCTCATAATTGAGCAGCCCGTCGGTCATGACCGCCCCGGCGCAGACCCGCGCCGCGGCCGCCTCACGGGCCGACTCCGAAATGCGGCCCGCCGAGCGACCGAAGAGCACTGCATAGCAGACCGCCGCCGCGCAGAAGAGCACGAGGAACACCGGCTGATCGAGCCGCGCGAGGACCACTGCGGCGACTGACAGCTCAGCGCCCACCGGCAGCACCGTGAATACCAGGTGATGCAGGATCATGCGCACTCCCTCCAGACCGTTATCGATGGTCTGGCTGAGCGCGCCGGTCTGGCGACCCAGGTGAAAGCGCAGCGGCAGGTGCAGCACATGGGCAAACATGCGCTCGCTCATCGTGCGCAGGATGCGGCGCTCGGCGCGCGCGAAGCGCAGCGCGCGAATCTCCGTGCTCGCGCGGGCCAGCCATTGGCTGAACGCGTACAGCCCGATCAGGATCCCGGCCGACAGCGGGATGCGCCCTTGCCCGACGAGCCCATCGACGATCCATTTCAGGGCAAGCGGCGCGAGCGCGCTCATCACCGCCCCCAGCATCACGAGCAACAGCACCTCGGCCAGCCGAATCCGCACAAACGGCGTCATCTCACCGCGCAGGAGCCGCAGCACGCTGCGCCATCGAGGCACGCGGGACGCGGGGCTCACCCTTCCTCCGAGCGGTCCTTTCCTTGCGGCGCCGTATCCGGATCGACCTCATCACTCGCGCTCTCGGCGCCAGATTCCTCGCCCGCTTCCTGCCCGTCCGCCTCGATGAGATCTGCCTCCTCTGCCGCCATGGCCGCCACGATTGCCTCGACCGCACTCAACAGCCCGCTTGGGTCATGGGCACGCTGACGCAGAACCGCCTCTTCCAACGTGCTGCCGTCTCGACCCAGCACATCCGCGATGGTCGTCAACGCCACGCCGCAACGCACCGCAGCCAGGGCCACCAGACACCGCGCCCGGCAGAGCCGACGCGCACGCGAGCGGCTCGCCAGCTCCTCCAGCGCAACGGACTCGTGCTGCGCGACATGTCGAATCACCGAGCGCAGCAGCGCGTGCTGCCGCCGCTTGCGCATCGTCCGCGCCGGCCGCACCGCAGTGTGAACGTGCGACAGAGTATCGCGCGCTGATTCGAACGCCGCGGCCAGCTCCTCCTCGATGCCGCGCGCACGCAGCGCCCGATACTGGCGCCGAGCACCGGGTCCCCGGCCCAACTCCTCGAGCACCGATTCGCTATCCACCCAGAGCATGCGCTGCGGCTCCAGATACGCCGCATCCGCGCTCCAGCCGGCACCCGCGAGCGGCCGATGCAGCCACAGCACGAATTCAGTGCGAAACGCGCGCTGCAGCAGAAAGACCTGAAGCGGCCGGAATACTTGTCCCCGGCGGCCGCGCGCTCGATTGAGATAGAGAGCGTACGACACCGTCACATAGCGCATCATGCCGCCGGGCGGCACGTGCACCGGCTCGAGCAGCAGATCCAGACGATCCGCCTCGCAACGACAGCCATACACTCGCCCGCCGCACCAGAAGAGCATCGACTCGATGCTCCCGATCATCTTGCGCCGCTCCTCCTCGTCCTGAACGAGCGACTCCGCTCGACAGCCGCGCAGCATCACGTGAAAAAGCTCCGCGGGCTTGTCCACCGGTCCCACTCGACCGCGCCTGGTCTTCATGCCTCTACCCCCTGCGCGCGTCACCCCGTTCCCCAACAGATCCGACGCACGCTCGCCGGTCACACTGCCCTTACCGAACATCTGTCGTGACTGCGACAAACGCCGGCACCTTCGCTGCTCTCGAATTGACGTTACATCCACAACCGCATGCGCGCAATCCGCTCACGCGCGCGGACCGAAGACCCGTGATGCGCACAAGCACAACCACTGAGTCCGTTGCTGCCGTCAATTCCCAACCTCCTTGTTACCGCATCGACAACTCGTCCCTGAGGTGGCGGACCTTACACCATCCGGTCAACAGTTTCGTCCCTCCAAACTACGAGTTCGTCCCTGTTTTCGACGAGTTCGTCCCTAAACTCCCCAACCCAGCCGATTCGCGCCACTGCAACGCCTCCGCCGCAGGCTGCGGCACCGACTCCGAAGCGCCGGTCTGCCCGTCCCCAACCTATCCGGCCAACAGGGGCATCCTCACTCCCTAAGCGACTGATCACACAGCGCCGCAATCCCCACCCTCCTGACGTGACCTGTCATGCGGTACATCGAGATGATCGTCTTGCCACCGACCGCCACCCGATCTGCGCCGGCGCAAGAATTCAACACAGAATGTTGCGCCTTGACAAAAGAGCAAAGTCATATTTCCGTGATCAGGCCACCGCGGGATTCGGCGCCGGTCCGCAGATGGCCGACTCAACCATCCAACTCCATTGAGGAGAACGACCATGATGTACTACGGCAGTGTTTCCCAGGAGACCAAAGGGCTGAAGGCCGACACCATCGAGAGCAACGGCGAAGTGGGTGTGCAGCAGCGCTAAGGGAACCGGCGGTGCGCGGCTTCGCCCGCGCACCGCCTCCTGGGCCATCGTGCCGTCCGCGAGGAGAATCACCCGTGTATCAGCTCGCACCCTTTGTCTTTGCCTGCACCACCGGCCGAAACTGCATGTTTCTCGACCTGCGTCAGGATCGCTATCTTTCGGTACCGCAAGAACTGATGGACGCACTTGCACCACAAATTCACGGATGGCAGCTCTCTAGCCGTGCCCCTGAAGCGCATGCAATGCTGCGCACCGACACCACGCCGCTGGCTGAAGATATGCTCGCAGCGGGCATCTTGAGCCCCTATCAGAGCGGAACTCCCGTACCGCGTCCGCAACCGCCACCCGCAGCGGGGGATTTCGCATCGCTAGCCATTGCGCACCGCGATACAAGCTCGCGCAGCCGCTGGATGAGCGTACTTTCATCGTTAGCGTCTGCCGATTGCGCACTGCGTCTTCTCCCGCTGTGGCGCATCGTCGCCAGAATTTCGGCACCTGCGCAGTCGACCCAAATGGACCGTCAGACCGACATCTTGGGCAGAGTCGGGACACTGACCCGCTGTTTTCACGAGATCCGGCCGTGGTATCCGCGCGACCGCCTGTGCCTGTTCGATTCTCTCGCCCTGACACTCTACCTGCGCCGACACAGCCTGCGCACCCGCTGGATATTCGGCGTGCGGGAAGATCCGTTCGCCGCGCACTGCTGGGTGCAATACGGCAGCATCGTGCTTAATGAACATATCGACCGCGCTCATCTATACACCCCCATCATGGCGGTGTGAGGGGCGGCCGTGGACTTTCCGTATTTGGCGGTACTCTGGAATCAGCGCGACCCCGAACAGGCGCAGGCCGCGGTGCTGCTTCTCGGCATGCCGTGCCTTCGTGCCTGGCACCCGGTATTGCAGCGTGATGGCATTGCCGTTTATGCGGAAAAGCCGTCAGCACCATATCTTACCGCGGAGCCTTTGAGTCACGGACGCGGATCCATGCTCGGCGTTGTGTTCGATCGGAAAGGGAATCGCCGAATGTGTGGACGTGAGCTCAACGAAGATCTCGGACTCGCACAGGCCGGCGCCGGCGCGATTTATCATTTGACGCAGAACTACTGGGGCACATACGTCGCGCTGATCTCAAATCCGCATTCTGGCGAATGGTGGGTCGTACGCGACTGTTCGGGCATGATTCCGAGCTACTACATGACTGTTCGCGGGATTACTCTGATCTCCTCCGACGTACGCAATTTCCTCGCGTTGGCAGACCGACGCGGTGAACCCGATTCGATACCACCTTTTGAAATCAACTGGGAGTACATCGCCGGCTTTTTGGCGTACAGCCAGCTACAGATCCGCGAGACAGGCCTGAAGAATGTCTTTGAGCTACTGGCTGGCGAAATCCTGAGCAACTGCGGAGGTCGTCTTGGCGTAAAACTAGCCTGGAATCCCGCTACATTCGCGGATCCCGAACCCTGTGAGTCATTGGACTTGCGCTGCGAGGAGCTGCGAAATACGGCGCAGTCCTGCATAGATGCGTGGGCCGGTATCCACGATTGGATTGTGCACAGCCTGTCGGGAGGTTTTGACTCGTCTCTCGTACTCGGTCTTCTTCGGCACGCGCCCAAGCGCCCGCACGTCGTGTGTGTTAACCGCTATTCCACGGGACCCGCAGAAGACGAGCGCCGCTACGCTCGCATCGCGGCGAACACGGCACACACGTCGCTGGTTGAGTGGCCATGGGAATTCGGCCACCATGCCATCGATGCGTCCTGTCTGAGGCTTGCGCCGCGTGCCAAGCCGACCATTACCGCATTGCTCCGGCCGCTCGAGGCACCATTCTTCGCCGCGCTGAAGGCGGCGCAACGATTTGATGCAATCTGGTCCGGGGAGGGCGGTGACCATCTGTTCCTGGCCCTGAATACCGACTTGACTGTTGTGGATTTTCTCCGGAACCGAGGATTGTGCAGCGGTCTGGTCGACGTCTTACGCGACACCGCCAGGCTTACAGGACGTTCCATTCCGCATCTGTCCTGGGATGCTCTTTCAGCCGTGATCCATGGCGAGCCGAGCGACATCGCAACCCCTGCACTGTCTAATTCTTTCCTCGCGGCAAGCGACTCTCATCGGGACGATCTACGCGCGTACATCCAGCATCCCTGGGCGAATGCCACCAAGACCGTACCGCCCGGAAAACGTCAGCAGATCATACTGCTGGCCGAAGTTCTCCATCGTCTCCGGCCCCTGCCTGACAGCCTCGAAAGCACAGAGCTTCAGCCGCTTCTCTCTCAGCCTCTGGTTGAACAGTGCTTGCGCATCCCCATCTACGAACTTCTGAGCGGCGGCAGAACACGCGGTCTCGCGAGACGGACCTTCGCAAATTACGTCCCCGCCGAAATCATCAATCGCGAATTGAAGGGACAAACAACCCACCACGTGCTGGGCCTGCTGCACAAAAGTTCATCGTTCGTAACCGAGCTCATCCTGAACGGCACACTCGCGCAGAAGGGCCTATTGAACTGCGAGGCGCTTCAGCCGCTTGTCAGCGGCACGATCCCACTCGAAACCTCACGCCTCTTCCCCCTGTTGGCATGCGTCGCCGCAGAAGCCTGGGTCCGCACATGGCTCGACATTGATATCGTCCGGTAAGCAACTTCGCGCTCTAGGACGACGGCTTAGCGTTCCACCAGCCCTTCGGCGGTACGGTCAACCCCACACTGTGCAGTTGCGTAGCCGTGACCGCCTGCGGTCCCAGCAGGTTGAGTTTTGCCCAATACAGATTCCTCAAGCGCGAAATACGAGCCTCCGCCGGCACACTGAGCCAATGAACGCTGCGGCGGTAGGCGAACGCCTCAACATCTGTTCCGACCCCCCGCCATTCCTGCAAAAATTGTCCTGCATCCGGATTTCTACTCACAAATTCAAAGAGAATTGGTCCATGCGCAGGCCGGCCGTCACCGGCCGGGTCCAAGTATCGGTAATTATCAAGGTAGCGGCCAACCGGCGGACCGCCGAGATTCCACCGTAATATGTTTCGCCAGAACGCGTTTCCGAGCCCGTATTGCATAACATTATATGCCGCCGGGTCGCCCACCTGGGCCGCCACATAATCATGCAGCGACTGAATGGCGTGCGCCGCAAACAGCCCCCCAAAACTCCATCCCATCACCATGGCACGACTGATCCGAATACCGGTCGCACGAACCGCAGGCACCGCGTTCGCAAACAGACTCACTGCACTCTGTAGCGACCGTCTCATGTCTTCAGACGGCGTCAAATGCAAATTCGCGGCTCCGATCCGAGCCCAGTTGACCAAAAGGACCGCAATACCTGCGTGCACAAATCTCGCAACCGGGTATGACGCGATCCATTGAGCATCCCGCGAATATGCTTCGCTGAATCCGTACGCCATCACAGCAAGCGGAACAGAGTGCTTCTCCGCCCCGCTCGGCAACGCCAGAAGCCCAGTGCTCGAGAAGCCAAAGCGGGTCGGAATCCGCACCCTTCGAAATTTGAATCTCAATCGGTGCTGTGCCGGATTCGTCTTTCCCAATATCCGCATCGCGCCCGTCAGGAGATTGACGTCAACCAGGACAGGCGGCTTCGTCAGGGACTGACCGCCGCAGATGGCACGTGTGCGGTCCGCATCAAAGTCACAAGGAAACGAGTCTCCCCCAAGATCGCCGCTCGGCCAATAATACGTTCGAACAAGGCGATTTGTCTTGGTGTTGACCTCCTCAAGCCACCATCTCATTACGCCTCCGCGGCCCTTGTACCCCATAACCTGCACGAACAGGCGATTTTGACCGCCCCACCAAAATCCACCCAGATTCCATATGAACCCAGCATCTGCCGCCGCTGAAATTCTTTTCGCCTGCTCGTCAGCGTTGAGCACGAATACGTTCGGCGATCCTCCGCAGCCGCACCGCATGCGCGACCGCCTTCTCCACACTCTAGTCGCCCACACCGCCAATTTTCCGCTTCCGGATGCCCTTTCATCGAGCAACCGAAAGAACGGCATCTTTCTGTCAGCTCGCCGTCCACTCTCGAGATCGAAGATCCGTGTGTGCCAAAGGTGCATCGCCGATACGAATGCGAGCAACCGCCCGTCTTTCCATAATAAACTTGGCGGAAAGGGAGCCGTAAATCGGCTCAGACGCAGCCGGATCTCCTGGGCCGCTCGCTGAGAATTCAGCCCCTCAACCTTTATCGCCCCCACCACTTCGGTCCCCGGCCATCTGGCCCAAACCGGCTCAATGAGTTCTTCGACTGTCATCGAGTCGGTTACCCGGACCGACACCCGGTGGCGCCATCTCCACGGCTCTGAATACTCATACGCCAACAGTCCCTGACGCCGGTCAAATGCCGCAATCGAAATCGCATGCCGACTGCCGAGCAATCGCCGCCTCGCGCCTGTTTCGACATCTTCCAGCATAATCTCCCCACCCTTCTTCGATCGTGCGAACACAATCTCCCTGTTGCTTGCCCAATAAACTGTTCCGATACCGCGACCCACAAAGATTGTCCGACCCTTCGCGGTTCGGCTCTGGAGCCCTCTCACGACGATGTGTTCTTGTGGACCAGCGACCGCCCCACCGACCTCAATTTCCGCCAGACACTTTCCGTTCGGCGAAATCGCATATGAGAGGATCCTCGGCTCCCCATGCGCGCCACCGATGATGCCTTCTCCAGCGCGTGCACTGCCTCCAATCCCAGCGGCAATCGCGCATAGCGCCAGAGCCGCAACTGTCCGCAGTTCGTGTTCCATGCTGACCTCCATTGAATTGCGCCGTGCGGCACTCAGTGCTCCAGCGCCGAGCCACCCGCGTTCGTCGGTCGCCGCATCGCCCCTAGACGCGGCGGCCCTCCCGTTTACCACCGCACCGAAACGGTCGCGGTCAAGAAGCGTCCCAGCGCGTTTGCGTTCGCCGGGTCATAACCCAAATAGTCACTGATCAACCGAATCGCCGGCGGCGCTCTGTCAAGGCAATTGACACATGACAGCAGCAGACGTGTCTTTCCCCAATCCGGAATTCCCCTGAACAGCCGGTACGACGCCGTGACGTTCAGCGTCGTCCAGGACGCGACGGCAACCGGGGTTCCCGTCGTCAGATCCCTGTAATGATTGACGTAGTTCAAAAACGCTGTGACCCCCCATGCGGCGTGCCGAACTCCCGCGGTGAGCCTCGCTCTGAAGTCCACCGGATTATTGAGAGTGTTCAGAATGCTGTATGCACTCGCGCCAGGCACATCAATGTTCTTGAAGTCAAAAATATAGGCCCCGTTGAATCCCACGTTGTATCGGAATCCGCGATATGTGCCGTCATACGCCACAGTCGACAACATTCCGCTGCTCTGAGTCTGCCCAACGTTCTGAAAGCGATCGTCGACGATCGCAACCGCATCCAACAGCGTCCTTGCCGGCCCCAGCCCCGGGATTACGGTTAAATTGCTGTACGGATAGTCGTTTCTCCAACCCTCCAGTTCAGCCGCGCTGGGGTTGCGCTCTATGTATGCCGAATACTCATTTCCCTGATCAAGAGCTGCCAACAGCGGAATATTGAGGTCGACAATCCTTTGCTTGAATCGAATGTGGTAGTACGTAACGCTGGTTGAAAGTCCAGGAATATCCGACGGCGAGACATCCAATCCCGCGGTCCACTCAGTCGCTTTCTCAGCCGTGAGCCTCGGATTGGACCCGGAAACATAGAGAAGCGCAGCACTACTGGTCGGAGGAAGCTGTGGTTCTGGTGAGTTCACCAATAGCGAATACCGGGCTCCATACAGCTCATAGAAATTCGGTGCCTTAAAGGACGAGCTGACGGTGCCTCGTATTTTGACTCCACGCAAGGGGCGCCAAGCGAGGCCGACCCTTGGATTGACTGAAGTGCCAAAGTCCGAATAGTGATCAACGCGCCCCGCGACATCAATTATCAGCGACGGCGCAGAGACTCCGCTTTGAAATGACGGCAATACCGGAATATCACCTTCGAGAAAAGCTGAGTCCACCGAACGATGTTTATTGATGTTCGTCACAGTGTACAGCCCAGTAAAGAGATTCGAGAGAGTCTCGTACCGGACCTGCAAACCGACGGCACCCTTGATTTTGCCAGCAGGCAACTTGTAGAGCGAACCATTTGCATTCACCGACGCTGTTGCCAATTTGTTGTCACCGGCCATGGATCCGTCAATGCTCTCAAAATGGGTGTCGTTTCCGCCGTATGACACACGCGCATGCAGCGTCCAGCTATGTGGAAGGCGCACCGATGATCCCAGGGCGTATGAATACTGAGTGGAATCGGCATGTCCGTAGAATGGCGCCGTCCCTGAGGCAGCCTCTTCCGTGACACGACGGTGAGAGATGAATGCATCCGGATAGAGCCGCCACCGTCCCGTTACGGACTCGCTCGCGCTCAGATACACGCTGTTCTGCGTCAGCCCCGGCGTCAAGTCTCCCGGCGCTGACGCCGCGCTAAATGGCCTGTCAAGCACGTTCAGCGGCGTCTCATCGTGGTACTCGTAGGCCAGCAGAGCGTGGCCGGATTTCCAGTTCAGGCCGAAAGACTGCGACACGCGGTAATCTTTCAGCCCGCCCCGAGTGACTGATCCGTATTCTACGGACGTTTCACCGCCGTGTTGTCGATTGCGCAGGATATAGTTGACGACACCGCCCACCGCATCAGCTCCGTAGATGGCTGACGCGCCATCGGTGACGATATCGACACGCTTAACGGCACTGAGCGGTATGACGGAAATGTCCGTGAAAGCCCCATTGGTACCGGCCGGCGCAAGGCGGTGTCCGTTGACGAGAACGAGACTTGAGTCGAACCCGAGACCCAACAGATCGACCGCTGCACCGTAGCCAAAGTTGCCCGCGTCGACCTCACTCTGGAAGCCATTTTGCTCAGAACCCATCGAATTGAAATTCTCCGGTAGTGCGTCCATCAGCTGCTCGACGGTCTGATACCCGGACTCGCGAATCTCTCTGCGCGTGATGGTGATGATGGGTTCCGATGGTGGCGGCCCGCCACTGATGTGCGTCCCCGTGACGATGACCTGTTGGAGAGTCGGCGGCGCCCGGTTCACACGCTTTGCCCTCCCGCCCCGGTGACCAGAGCCAGCAGCGCTCGGGTTCGTTTTCGTTCCAGAATGCATTTGACCCGCGGCAGAGCGATGAGGACCGGCCTGCGTTGGGAAGACGTCTACCGTATGGTCCGTCACCGCATACACCAGACCCGTGCCTCGCAGAAGACGATTCACCGCCTGGCGGCCCGTAATGCGGCCGACGACGCCCACAGTCCGAGCGCCAGTGCCCGGCAGGCGACGAAGAATGATCTGCACCTGCGCCTGTCGCCCGAAATCCAGCAGTGCCTGACGGAGCGACTCCGGCTTTATCCGAAACGTCCTGACGCGATCGAGAGCATCGGCGTGGGCTGATACGGCGAACAGCAGCGGCAGCGCCCCGAGACCCGCGACAATAATTCTGTGCAGCAGCGCGCCCGCCTGACGCACCCGAACAACATTCGTTCTTGCATGATCGCGCACGATGAAGCCCCCCGGCTCGTTGATGTCTTGGGGGTAGAGACGGGTGGAGGAACCGGAAGGGAATCGGGCGGCCGTGTTTCTAACGCTTCGTCACTTGGACCGCAGATATCGCACGGACGTCGTCCGCGACGTATTCTTCAGCGTCCGCGGCAGCTGTTATTGAGACGCGTTGTCTGAGTCGCACGCAGTCGGATGCATATCGCCTCGTTACCGCGTTTGACGGTGATCGGCAATACTCGCCCCAATGCGCGCAGCCAGGCGGAGATGCGCCGACTCATCACCAGTGTCGTCAAACGCAATCGGCCTGCCGCGGGAGAGACTTCAATAGGACGCTGTGCATATCGGTCTATATTCGCAATGACATCCCGCAGCCGCTCGTCCGCGAAGGCCAATTCACCCCTGGTCCATGCGAGGGCGACGCGAGGGCTGACGGTTCTGACGACCCTGTCCGCGTTCCTTCCGTAGCTGAAGCGTTCGCCGCGGTGCAGCCGAATCGGAACCCGCTGCAAGCGCTTCCATTGCGGCATGGCGCTGGACGTCGCGAGCGCGACTTCTACTCGGCCCTGCGTGACGGTGACTTCGACCCGGCCCGATTCACGGTCAACGACGAACGCAGTACCCAGATCCGTGATGGTACCGTCTCCCGCAGCGACGACGAAGGGCCAGTGGCTGCGGTGGACGACGCGGAACCACGCTTCGCCGCGCTCGAGGCGGACCGCACGACGCTGCGGTGTCAGTGACACGCTCAGGGCCGTTTCGGCACCGAGGATCACTGTGGAACCATCGCTCAAGACGATGCGCCGCATCTGTCCCGAGCGAGTCCGGTAGACCGTCCTCGCCGTGGCCAGCTCGGACTGCTGTTGACGAGGAGCGAGCGCGCGCCCCGCCGGCGGACTGGCAAGCATTACCCACCCGAGCCACAGAGCCAGCACTGCCCCGCCGATGAGGATGCGGCGCGGCGTTCGCTCAGGCGCGCCGGTGAGCCTGTCGTATCCGCGTGCGGTTCTCCTCCCCGCGAGCGGGCCGGCGGATTTCAACAGCTGCGCGTGCACGTGCAGTCTTGCGCAGGCGGCATAGACCCGCCGATTCTCGGGGTCCGCCCACCAAAGCCGCCAGGCCGCGTGCTGTGCCGGTGTAAGGCCCGCTCTGCTGCAGCGCAACGTGTGCCATTCGACGGCCTCGACCCAGCGGTGCTCGTCCTCTTCGACCGCAGGGCGCGAGGCGCTCACAGCCCGTCGCCCTGCGAATCCGCCTCCTCCAATGTGGCATGCAGGGACGCCAGCGCCCGCGCCACGTAGATCTTGGCCATTCTGCCGCTGATTCCCATCACCCGACCCACCTCATCAAACGGCCGGCCCTGCACGACCCGCAGAAGAAAGGCATCCATACACCGCGGCGTCAACTGCGCGACCGCCCGCTCGATCAGCTCCAACCGCTGGCGCGCATCGACCACCGTCTCAGTCGAGGGTGCCACCTGCTCCGCCTCGGCCTGCACGACCTGGGCGAACCGCTCACGGACCAACCGCCGCCGGCCGTGATCCGTCATGAGATTGAGCGCGCTGCGCCAAAGATAGTTGGCCAGCGACGCAATCGAATCCTCACGTTTGACGGCGAGCACTCTGACATAGGCATCCTGAGCGATTTCCTTGGCGTCCTCGACCGACCCAGTTCGCTGCGTCAAGAAGCGCAGCAAAGGCGCATGGTGCTCGCGCGCGACCTCCGCCAATGCCTGGGCGCGCCTTTCGCGATCCGCGGGGCAACCGACGCCTACCGGACCGTCACCTGCTCCAGTTGCGCGAAGCGGCGCGTCAATGCTCCGCACATTCACGATTGAACCGCGCAGAAGAGAAACGCTCGAAAGATAGGAAGGGGAAATACGCCCCGTCCGGGTCCAGAGCCGACTTTGATCTCTATCACGATTCCCCACCCCCACCCGCGTTGCCAACGGCAAGCCTGAACCCGCATGCACTATCGAATATCGCCTGGAGTCTGCATCCGGATGCGTGTTGGTTCCCTGCTACACCCGCGTCAACTATACGTTGCATTGTAGACTATAGTACTCAAGCGAACGGGCGCGGCAACCTTTTCGTTTCGTGCAGTTTGCTTTTGACTCACCGGGTCGTGAGCTTGATGCACGTCCGCAACAGCATCGCGGATGCCGTCCCGTCAGCGGAACGCGAGCGGACAGATTCCGGGCGTGAGGGAATTGACGTCGGGGGAGACGTCGAAACGCTGGTCACCGGGTGCCGCCACATTGCACCGGGACTCTCGTCCCGGCAACGGATCACGGCGCCGCATCAATGAAGTCAGTTCGGCGCCGCCGGCGCCAGGAACTCGCGAAGTGCCGTGCAGATCGCCGATGCGGCAGGCCCGACGATGACATGAAGGCAATTGGGGGCGACGAGCGCGCTGCCGCGCAGGCCCAGGCGCCGCAAGGCCTCGGTGTCAACCTGGCTCGCATCGACAACGGCAATGCGCAGTCGCGACGATACCGGGGTAACTTCGCGCACATTCTGCGGGCCGCCGATCGCCGCGAGCAGCCGGTCAATCAGCGCGCGAGCGAGCGCAGGAACCGGCGCCGCCGCAACCGACGGGTCCTCGCTCGTCGATGCGCTTACCGCGCTCGCTCGAGCGGCAGGGCCGCATGGCATCTGCTCCAGCGCGTCACGCATCTCTCCTGCGATCTGCTCGGCCAGCGGTCCGATCACGACCTGCAGCGCTGCGGCCGATGGACGCACCAGGCCCACAGCGCCTAGGGCCTTCAAGGCATCGGCGTTGACCGCATCCTGAGCGCGGACCGTCAAGCGTAGCCGCGTCGTGCATGCATTCACGGACTCGAGATTCGCCGCGCCGCCGAGCGCCGCAATGTATGCGAGCGCCCGCCCACCGGCGGGCGCGGCGGCTGCTTTGCCCACGACCGGTTGCCCTTGCGCTTCCCGGCCCGGGGTCTTCAGGTCGAACCTGACGATGGCGAAGCGGAAGATCCCGTAATACAGGGCGAAGTACACTGCCCCGATCGGCAGCAGCAGCAAAGGATGGGTGGCGTACTGGAAGTTGAGGATGTAATCGAACAGCCCGGCCGAGAAGCCGAACCCGAGGCGCACGTCGAGGGCGTTCATGATGATGAAGGCCAGCCCCGTGAGCAGCGCGTGCAGCAGGTACAGTCCCGGAGCGAGAAACATGAACGTGAACTCGACCGGCTCGGTCACTCCGGTAAGAAACGAGGTGAGTGCGATGGACACGAGCAGGCCGGCGACGGCCGCGCGCTGCTCGGGCCGCGCCGTGTGATACATCGCCAGGCACGCTGCCGGCAGACCGAACATCATCACCGGAAAGAACCCGGCCATGAACGTCCCGGCACGCGGATCACCGGCGAAGAAGCGGTTCATGTCCCCGGTGACGCCGTGGTAGTGACCGACCATGAACCAGGCGAAGCTGTTGAGGATGTTGTGCAGCCCGGTGATGATCAGCAGCCGGTTGAGCACGCCGTAGACGAACAGCCCCCACGGCCCTGCCGCCAGCACCACGCGGCTCAAGGTGTCCATGCCGCTCTCGATGTGCATCAGCTCCACGCCGAGGAGGATCGCGAGCGGCAGCGCCGCAAAACCGGTGACGATCGGCACGAAACGCCGGCCACCGAAGAACGCCAGATAGCTCGGCAGCGTGAAGGTGTGAAAACGGTTGTAGAGCGCTCCGCCCATCAGCCCTGAAATGATGCCCACCGGCACGGTGAGCTCGGTGAGCTGCTTGCGCTTGAACGCCTCGAGCACGAGGGCGCGGGCGTGCGCTGGCACCCCCGCCAGCACGCCGGGCGGCGCCGCGACGAACACGGCCGCCCCCTTGATGATCACGAGGTAGCCCACGACGGCCGCCAGGCCCGCCGCCCCGTGGTTGTCGCGCGCAAGACCGACGGCCACGCCGACGGCAAACAGCAGCCCCAGGTTGGTGAAGATCGCCTGCCCGGCTGCGGCCATCACCGGAATATTGAGCAGGTCCGGCTGGCCGAGACGCAGCAGCAGGGCCGCGGCCGGCAGGACCGCGATCGGCAGCATCAGCGCGCCGCCAAGCTTCTGCAGCGGAGTGAGCAGCTGTTTCATGGGAGGGTTCCTGTCACGTTCGGTTCAACCGCCGACCGGGGCCGCCTGGCCGATGGACTCGGCCGGCGCGCCGCAGAGCGCGCGCACCGCCTCGGCCGACTCCTGCGCGAGCGCTTCGCGGGCGCGCTCGCGGCACTCGGCGAGGGTGAGCGCACCGATCAATGCCTTCAGACGCGGGATCGCCGCCGGCACACAGGACAGCTCGTGCACGCCGAGGCCGATCAGGAGGGGGACCGCGGCAGGATCGGAGGCGAGCCCGCCGCACACGGCGGTACGCCGCCGCGCGGCTCGCGCGGCCTCTGCGGTCCGTGCGATCAGGCGCAGCACCGCCGGGTGCAGCGCATCGAGACGCGCGGCGAGCTGCGCGTGACCGCGGTCCATCGCCAGGGTGTACTGGGTCAGGTCGTTGGTGCCGATGGAAAAGAACTCGACCTCGCGGGCGAGCGCATCGGCCATCAGCGCCGAGGCGGGCGTCTCGATCATCGCCCCGAGCTCGATCGGCTCGCTGCGACCGAGACGCCGGCAGGCCTCGCGGATGCGCGCGCGCACGGCGCGGATCTCCGCAAGATCGGTGATCATCGGCAGCAGCAGCCGGCACTGGCCAGCCGGCTGCACGGCGAGCACCGCGCGCAACTGCTCATCGAGCAGATCCTCGCGCCACAGACTGATGCGCACCCCACGCAAGCCCAGTGCGGGGTTGTCCTCCGGCGGCAGCGGCAGATACGGAATCGGCTTGTCGCCGCCGATGTCGAGGGTCCGGAGGGTCAGCGGACGGCCTGCGAGCGCGGCGGCGATGCGCTGGTATTCGGCGCGCTGCTCGGCCTCGCTCGGCGCGTCGCGCCGCTCGAGGAACAGAAACTCCGTGCGCAGCAGCCCACAGCCTTCGGCGCCGTTGCGGACCGCGAGCTCGGCGTCCGCGAGTGATCCGAGATTGGCGAGCACCTCGATGCGCGTGCCATCGGCCGTGCGGCACTCCCGCTGTGCGAGCTCGCGCTCGCGGGCACGTCGCTCGGCGGCCCGCGCGATCTGGCGCCGGGCGGTCTCGAGGTGCGTCTCGCCCGGGTCGACCTGCAGCTGCCCGCCCTCGGCATCGAGAATGAGCGGGGTGCCCGCAGCGATGCTCTGCAGCGCCGGCCCGAGCGCCACCAGCGCCGGGATGCCGGCGGCGGCGGCCAGAATCGACACGTGCGAGGTGGCCCCGCCGGTGGCGAGGCAGATGCCGGCGAGCGCTTCGGCATCGAGCCCGACGAGCTGCGAGGGCAGCAGCTCCTCGGCGACGAGAATCGATCCCGGGGCCAGCGCCGCGGCGCTCGCGGGCGACTCCCCTGCGAGCGCGAGCAGCACCTGGCGCTCGAGATCCGTCAGATCGTCGGCGCGCTCGCCCATGCGCGGATCAGCGAGCGCGCGCAGCGCCGCGATGCTCTCGCCAATGGCGCCGCGCCACGCAAATGCCGCGCTCCTGCCGCGGCCGATCGCCTCCAGAGCGCGCGCCTGAAGCTGCGGATCCTCAAGCAGCGCCAGATGCGCCGCCATGACCTGCGCCGCGGCCCCCGGGACCGCGGCGCGCGAGCGCTCGAGCCGTGCGCGCACCGCGGCGCACGCCCGGCGCAGCTCGGCCGTCTCGTGCGCGATGCCGGCTCCCGATTCCGCCACGGCAAGGTCCCGCCGCTGCAGCGGTGCCGCGCGGCCCACGGCGACACCGCGACTCGCCACCACGCCGCTCAGCACGGCGCCGGCGCGAACCGGCTCGGCCGACGCGGGAGGTGCCGTTGCGGCGGGCGCCGGCTGAGCTGAGGCCGGGTCCGCCGGCGCCCGCCTCGACAGGAGCGCCTCAAGCGCCTCCAGCGCTTGGCGCGCATCCGGGCCGGTGGCGCGGATTTCAACCTGCTCGTCCCTGCGCACACCGAGCGTCATGAGCGCAGTTGCGCTGCGGGCATCGGCGCTGCGTCCTCGCAAGCGAAGCTCAACCTCGACGCGCAGACTCTTCAGGGATGTGGCGACCTGCGCCGCCGGCCGCGCATGAATTCCATGCTCGAGAGCGACCCGCACGATGCGCGCGAGCGCTTCTGCGCCCGCGTGCGGCGGCGCGACCTGCGGCACGGGCGCGTGCGCGGCGGCCCACTCCATCAGCCGCTCGCCGACCTGCACGGCGCGACCCTCGATGCGCCGCGCCAGCTGCAGCTCGCCGCCCGAGATCCCCAGCACCGGGGTAAGCAGACTCGGCGCGCGCCGGGCGAGCAGATCCAGATCGAAGCTGATGAGCGGATCGCCGGGGCGCACCCTCTGTCCGACGGCGACGTGGGATTCGAAGCCTTCCCCGCCGAGCCCGACCGTGTCGATTCCGATGTGCATCAGGATGTCGAGGCCCTGCGCGGCGCGAATGGTCACCGCATGACGGGTCGCGGGCAACGCCACCACCTGGCCGGCACAGGGGGCGTGCAGGGTCGAGCCGAGCGGATCGATCGCCAGGCCGTCGCCGAGCATGCGACCGGCAAAGACCGGATCGGGCACCTCCTCGAGCGGGGTGCTCCAGCCGTGCAGCGGCGAGAGCAGCACCAGCTCACTCATGGCGCGCCATTCCCGGCGCGCAGCCCCCACACCAGCGCCCGCAGCAGCGAATTGCGCGCGTCATCTTCCCCCAGCACCCAGATCATCACCCCGCGCAGATGCTCCTGGCGCACAAAGGCCGCCTTGATGGAGAGCGACTGCGGATCATCGTAGGTGAAGAAGATATGCCGCCGCGCGTTGTACAGCCACGGCGCCTCGGCCGTGGCGCTCCAGCGGCGCACCCACTGCGGGCTCGTGAGCATGCGCGACTCGATGGTCTTCCAGGGCGTCTCCGGGTAGACGCCGGTGTACTTCGAGTACAGCCCCGCGTTGCGGGCGCCCACCCCCGTGAAGCCGCGCCCGTAGAACGCCACCCCCAACAGGATCTTGCTCGCCGGCACCCCGTGCCCCTCGTAATAGCGCACCGCGCCGGCGAGGTTGTCGCGCGAGCGCTGCGGCTCGGGCGCCGGATCGCGCGCATCGGCCGTGAGCGGGGTATTGAAGCCGCTGTAGGGACTGAACATGGTGTTCATGTCATAGGTCATGACATTCAGCCAGTCTACGTACGGCACGAGAGCTGCCAGATCGTAGCTGTCGCTCACCGAGTAGGCGCCGCCCTCCTGCCACGTGCCCGCGGGCGTCGCCACGGTGAGCAGATAGTGCCGGTGCGTCCTGCGGCTGAGCGCATCGAGCCGCCGGCGCAGCTCCCGCACCAGTGCGGTGGCATCCCACCGGTCCTGGGGGCGCGAGCGGCTCATGCCGCCGTGCACCGGGAACTCCCAGTCCAGATCGATGCCGTCGAAATGGTCCTGCGCGATCAGCAGCCGCACGCAGCTGCGGGCGAACTTGGCCCGCGAGGCGGCCGTGAGCGCCAGGTCCGAGTACTCGGGTGCGCGGTCCCAGCCGCCGATCGACACCAGCAGCGCGAGCCCCGGGTGTCGCCGCCGCAGCCGCCGCAGCGCACCGATGGTGCGCGTCTGCGCCGCGCTCGGCCGCGCGCACACATCAGCGGCGTTCGGCTCCTCGAAGGCATAGATGATGGCGTTGAGATGATCCGCCGGGATATGCGTGACCGGCATGCCGCCGTCATAGTAAGCCACGATCTGCGCCGCCGCGGCCCGCGCCGGCGCGCCGCTCACCAGTCCCGCCGCCGCCAGCAGCACCCCGAGAGCGGCGCCCAAGGCCACCCGCACCGGCCCGCGCCACGCCGCTGTCCCCCGCCCGGATGGCGCCCAGGCGATCCGCACACGCCCTGATTTGTTCATCGTGATTCCCATGATGCGCATCGCCGCGCGCTTGTCGAGTGCGGCTGCGCCGGCGGCCTCGGGGGATCGCCGGCACGGCCGCCAGCCGGCACCGCCCCCCCGCCGGCTGGCGGCCGAACCGGGGTCACCGCAGGCAGGGGGAACTCCTGCGTTGCGCCCGGCGCCGCAACGGACCGGCCATCCTGGCGGCATCCCGCGAGAGGCCAGCGGCCTCCATTGCAGCCCACTGCCCGAGCTAGAACTTGTATTGCGCGGTCAGGTAGTACGTGCGGCCGTTGTCGTACATCGCAAACGGCGCCCCGGGATTGCCGTTGGCGTAGTAGCGGATGTTCTCATTGGTGAGGTTCTGCGCGTTGAAGTTCAACGACAGGTTATGCACGATGTTCCAGGTGACCGCCGCATCGAGGTTGGCCCAGTTGTCCTCGAACTCCTGCGTGCCCTCGTAGGAGGCCACGTAGTAGTGCGAGCGATAGGTGTAATCGAGGTTCGCGTTCACCGGCCCGTGCTGGTAGTACCCGCCGATGTTCCAGGTGTACTTCGAGTCGCCCTGCACCGGATCGCCGTTCTGCGTCGTGCCATCGGCGAGCGTGAAGTTGGCGTTCACACCGAAGCCGTAGGGCAGCGCCTGCTGCCACGATGCGAACGCGCCCTTGATCTGCGCAGGCTCGTTGAACGCCGAGGTGATGGTGTACGAGGAGTACACCGCCGGACCGTTCCCCGTCAGCGTCATGTTGAGATAGGTCTGCTGCCGGTTGCCGAAATCGACGTACGAGGAGAGATCCATGTCGAACAGCCCCGCCTCGACCATGGACTCCGGCCCATAGTAATACTCGAGGTCCGAGCTGTAGACGGCGCCCTTGATGGGCTTGAGGTTCGGGTTGCCGCCCGAGCCGGTGAGGTTGGTGTCGGTGAGGATCACGGCGCCGCCGAGCGTGCTGTAATCCGGCAGCGACATGGTCTCGGCCGCCGCGAAGCGCAGCAGCAGCCGCTTCGTCAGGTCGAACTTCAAGTTCGCGCTCGGCAGGACGTTGAAGTAGCGATTGTCGATCGCCGTCGGGGTGAACGGCCCGAAGGCGGAGAAGGTCAGCGGATGGCTGCCCCCGCCGATGTTGGTCGTCACCTCCTCGAGGGTATTCACCACGCGCACGCCGAAGTTGCCGCTCCAGCGCTCACCGCCGACGTCGGCCATCAGGTAACCCGCCAGATCGTTCTCCGTGACGTTGAAGGATCCCTGCCAGTAGTAGCGGGACGGCCCGTGGCTGAGATTGCTCGGAGTATCGAACGCTGCGATCGCCGCCTCCGAATCCTGGAAGATGTTGCCCGCCCACTGTCCGCCGCCCGGTATGCCGGACTGGTAGTTGCCCGGGTACTCCCCGCCGCTGTAGACGGGCTGGCACGTGGGGGCGAAGCAGGCCAGACCCTGATCCTGATTGAATGCCGTCTCGCGATCATGGTGCGCGAAGCGCGCGCCGAACTTGACGGCCCTGAAGGCGCCATCGTCCACCCGCAGCGTGCCATCGAGCTTGCCGTAGGTTTCCTTGTCGATCGTGTGGACGACGTCGTTCCACGCCCAGCTGACGCCATACCCGGCCGGGTTGTTCGTGACCAGGGGCACCTGCTGGCCCGTCGAGCTCAGATTGTAGAAGCTGATCGTCGTCAGGTTGCCGTCGCCATGGAACTGGTAGCTCGAGCCGTTGCCGCCGAAGTACTCGTAGGCCGGCTGCGACGGCGAGTTGCCGAGGGCGTAGGTGAAGCCCAATTGCCCATCGATGGTCAGGCGGCTGTTCGGCGCGTATTTGCCGTCGAGATTGATGAAGGAGGTCTTCGCCTGCGCTCCGGGCCGGTAGATCTGGTCGTACACGACGGAGGGCGGCGCGCCGGCCTTCGTGGGGAAGGCCGCAGCGGTGATGTAATGGTTCTGGATGGTCAGGGACGTCGGCACGTAGCTCGCGGAGCCGAACTGCTGCGTCCCCCAGTAGAGGAAGTTGTTGTTGTCGTTGGCGGCCTCAAGATCCGAGTAGAATCCGGTCAGGTCGAGCGACAACTCGTCCGAGGGGCGCGCCTGCAGGTCGATCATGCCACCTTCGCGCTTGAGGGTCTGCGTGAAGAGCGCCTCGCCGATGAGCGTCGGGTAGTAGGCGCCCGTCGCATTCGGCAGGCTGGGGTTGAGCAGCGTCCAGCCGGGAGCGGCCGGCGTGCCGACGGCGACCGAGGCGGGCACCTGCGCGTAGCCGAGGAACTCCTGGCCGTCGCGGCGGATCTCGCGCTTCTCGTAAAAGCCCAGCGCGAGCACGCCCACCGTGCCGTTGTTCCAGCTCACCATCGCGTCGGCCTGCGGGGAGGTCTTCGCCGCGAGCGTCGTATAGGCCGCGCCGGCATTGACGAAGCCGGTCACGCCGGGCTTGAAGTCGAGCGGGTGGCGGGTCTCAATATTGACCGAACCGGCGACACCGCCCTCGAGCAGGTCCGCGCTCTGGCCGAAATTGACGACCGTCTTGCTGACGATTTCCGCAGGCATGAGCTGATAGCTGACGCTGCGCCCGACGTCCTCGTACTGGTCTTCGATGAACCAGTCGGCGCTCGCCACGCTGTGGCCGTCGATGGTGGTCAGAGTCAAGCTCGCCGGCGAGCCGCGCAGGCTGACGCGGTCGTTCTCGCCGAAGCCGCCCTCGCCGAAGGCGGAGGACTGGGTGTCGACCCCGGGCAGGCGCATCAGCACGTCGGCCACGTTCTTGTCCGGCAGCTTGCCGATATCCGTCGCCGTGGCCACTTCCGTCATGTTCGTCGCGATACGCTTCAGCGCGAGCGACTGTTTGACGGAGTAGCGAATACCCGTCACGACGATCTCCTTCAGAGATGTCGGGGCACTGTCCTGCGTTTTGCTGGCACCGCCCTGCGTCGTTGTGCTCTGCTGCGCGAGGGCGTTCGCCCCGAACAGCGCCACCGCGACGGCGGTCCCGATCAACGTAGATTTCGCGACTCTCATAAGATTCACACACCCCGATGATGTTGTCGTTTGTCGAGACCGCCCATGTCGTGAGCCACGTCGGCGCCACACGCCCCGGCGGCCGTACCGCCCGATGCCAGCGCGGCCGTCCGGCCGCCTTTGTGGTATTTACCTCCCGTCGCTCCCATCCACCGACGATGAGACGTTCCATCAGAACCACACTGCTACCTTTTGAGTGCCAGTGTAATACCAGTTTTCCCTGAAAGCTATACCAGCGTGAGACCGAAGGTTCATCTTATTTTTTATTTCATTTGAATCAAATTGTTATGAGATCAGTTAGACACCATAATCGTTGACTGGTATTATAGTGGTATTATGTTCCTGAGCAACGTTCCGTCCCGGAGGTCATGCCGTTGATGCTGTCGCAAACGCTCGGCAAGCTCGATGAAGGCAGTTCCCTGCCGCTGTACCAGCAGCTGCAGCGCGCGCTGCGCCAGGCGATCGAGACACGCCTGATCGGCCCCGACGATGCGCTGCCGCCGGAGCGCGACATCGCGGAGGATTTTCAGATCTCGCGCATCACCGTGCGCAAGGCCATCGACGGGCTGGTGAGCGAGGGGCTGCTGATGCGCCGCCAGGGCGCCGGAACGTTCGTGTGCTCGCGCGTGGAGAAGAATTTCTCCAAGCTCACTTCCTTCTCCGAGGACATGCGCGCCCGCGGGCGCGCGCCGCGCAGCGTGTGGCTGCGCAAGTCCGAAGGCAGCGTCACGCCGGAGGAGGCGCTCACGCTGCGCTCGAGCCCGGGCACTCCCGTCTACCGCTTCCATCGCATCCGTTACGCCGACGATGCGCCGATGTCGATCGAGTACGCGACCGTGCTCGCCTCCTGCCTACCCTCGCTCGATGCGGTCGAATCCTCGCTCTATGAGGCGCTCGAGCGCGTCGGCAACCGGCCGGTGCGCGCGCTGCAGCGGCTGCGCGCGGTGCTGTTCACCGCCGAGCAGGCCAAACTGCTGCAGATCCGCGAGCGCGACGCGGGGCTGCTGGTCGAGCGCGTGGGGTTCCTCAAGGACGGGCGGGCCGTGGAGTTCACCCAGTCGTATTTCCGTGGCGACATCTACGACTTCGTGGCGGAGCTGAGCGACGTATGAGTGCGCGCCTGCCCGAATCGGCGACCCGCATGCACTGCGAGGCCGCGCAGGCCGCGCAGGCCGTGCGCGATCAGCTCTTCAGCAACGCCGAGCGCATGGAGAGCCTCGCCGAGCGGCTGCGCGCGCTCGCGCCGCGGGTCGTGGTCACCTGCGCGCGCGGCAGCTCCGATCACGCCGCGACCTTCGCGAAGTATCTGATCGAGACGCGCCTCGCCGTGCCGACCAGCTCCGCGGCGCCCTCGGTGAGCTCGCTCTACGACGCGCGCCCGAAGCTCGCCGGGGCGCTGTGCCTGGCGATCTCCCAATCGGGTGCCAGCCCGGACCTGCTCGCCGCAGTGCGCAAGGCCCGCGAAGCCGGCGCGCGGGTCGTGGCGCTGGTCAATGCCGGGCGCTCCCCGCTCGAGGGACTCGCCGATGAGTTCGTGCCGCTCAGCGCGGGCGCGGAGAACAGCGTCGCGGCCACCAAATCCTTCATCGCATCGCTTGCGGCCATCATCCATCTGGTGGCCTGCTGGAGCGGCGACCGCGCGCTGTCCGAGGCTCTGCGCAAGGCGCCCCGGCAGCTCGAGCGCGCCTGGAGCCTCGATTGGAGCGCGGCGCTCGAGCCGCTCGTCGCCGCGACCGATCTCTACGTCGTGGGGCGCGGCCTCGGACTCGGCGTCGCGCAGGAAGCGGCGCTGAAGCTGAAGGAAACCTGCGGGCTGCACGCCGAGGCGGTCAGCGCCGCGGAGCTGCGCCACGGGCCGATGGCGCTGGTGAAGGCGGGCTTTCCCGTGCTCATCTTCTCGCAGAACGACGAGGCCCGCGCCAGCATCGAGATGCTGGCGCTCGAGCTCACCGCGCGGCGTGCGAACGTGATGATCGCCGGCTCGCGCTGCCCGCAGGCCCTGCAGCTGCCGGCCGAGCCGGCGCATCCGGCGATCGAGCCGATGCTGTTGATTCAGACGTTCTATCGCCTCGCGAACGCCCTCTCGCTCGCGCGCGGGCTCGACCCGGATCATCCCCCTCACCTGCGCAAAGTCACCGAGACGGTCTGATGCCCACCGCACTGATCAACGCGCGGGTGCTGCGCGGCACGAGCCTCCTCGACGGCCACAGCGTGCTCATCGACCAGGGGCGCATCAAGGACATTGTGCCGGCGGCCGAGGCGCGCGGGCGGGGCATCGAGCGGCTCGACCTCGGCGGAGGGCTGCTGCTGCCCGGGTTCATCGACACGCAGGTCAACGGCGGCGGCGGCGTACTGTTCAACGACGCCCCGACGATCGAGTCGATCCGCCAGATCGGGCGCGCCCACCGCCGCTTCGGCACGACAGGCTTTCTGCCTACCCTGATCAGCACCGACCTCGAGGTCGTCGCACAGGCCATCGGCGCGACGCGCGCGGCGATGGCCGCCGGCGTGCCCGGGGTGCTCGGCATCCACATCGAAGGGCCTTTCCTCAGCATCGAGCGCAAGGGCGTGCACGATCCGGCGAAACTGCGCGAGCTCGACGACAGCGCGGTGGGACTGCTCACCTCGCTGGGGGCGGGCCGCACCGTCGTGACGCTGGCCCCGGAGGTGACCACCCCTCACATCATTCGGCGGCTGACCGACGCCGGGGTGATCGTCTCGGCTGGCCATACCAACGCCACCTACGCGGAGGTGACCGAGGCGCTGCGCAACGGGCTGCGCGGCTTCACCCATCTGTTCAACGCCATGTCGCAGCTGACCAGCCGTGAGCCCGGCACGGTCGGCGCAGCGCTCGAGGATCCCACCAGCTGGTGCGGCATCATCGTCGACGGCGAGCACATCGCCCCGGCGGTGCTGCGCCTGGCGCTGCGCTGCAAGCCGCACGAGCGCTTCATGCTGGTGACCGACGCGATGCCTGCGCTCGGCACCGATATTCGCGAATTCGAGCTGCAGGGCCGGCGCATCAGCGTCAGCGGCGCGGTCTGCTACGACGAGGAGGGGCGCCTGGCCGGCTCCAACATCGATCTGGCCAGCTGCGTGCGCAATGCGATCGAGCTGCTCGGCCTGCCGCTGCACGAGGCCGTGCACATGGCGAGCCTCTATCCGGCCGAGTTCCTCGGGCTGGCCCGCGAGCTCGGCCGTATCGAGCCCGGCTACCGCGCGAATCTGGTGCTGACGGATGAGCGGCTGAGCGTGCGCGCGACCTGGATCGACGGGCAGCCAGAGGGCCTCTGAGCGCTGCGGCGCCCCGCTCGCCCGGGGCGAGCCCGGGCCAGCGGCATTCGCCCACACGTTCCGATATCCTTCACCTCGGCCGTGCCCGGCGACAGGCGCCCGGGCGGCGCGGACCCTCCTCAAGGAGTCAATCGCATGTCCAGCCTTATGCGCGGCGCGGCTCTTGCTCCGGTACTTCTGGCCCTGGTGCTGTCCGGCTGCGGCAACAGCGGCGATGCGCAGATCCGACTGCTCAATGCCAGCGCCGGCTACGCGGCCCTGGACGTGTATTTCGAGGAGAGCGGCACGGCCGGCACCCCGCAGCTGAACGACGTCGCCTCGGGCTCGGTGAGCGGTTACGCCGGGATCGCCCCGGCGGCCTACACAGTTTATTTCACGAGCCATGGCGTCGGGGCCGCGAACGCGCTCTCGAGCCGCAGCGAGACCTTCTCCAACAGCGAGCGGCGCACCTATGTCGCCTACGGCGACAGCGGCTCGTTCGGGGTCATGGAGATCAATGAGCAGCAGGGCGCACCGAACGGCGGCTACGCCTCCGTCGAGGTCCTCAATGCCGATCCGGACGCCGGCAGCCTCGATGTGTACCTCACCACCCCCGGCGTGCCGCTGAGCAACGCCTCGCCGAACTTCAGCGCCGTCGCCGGCGGCAAGAGCGCCGGATTCAGCTCCATTCCCCAGGGCACCTACGAGTTGCGCATCACCGGGGCGGGCAAGAACACCGACCTGCGCTTCGACCTGCCCACCCTCACGCTCGCCAATCAGCAGATCCTCTCGTTGATCATCACCGAGGCCCCGGGCGGATACCTCGTCAACGTCATGGCCCTGCCGCAGAAGGGCTCGCTCACCACTTACACCAATGCGGACGCACGTGTGCGCGCGGCGATCGGCGTGAGCGGCGCGAGCAACGTGACCGCTGCGGTCGGCGGGACGAACCTGGTGAGCGCCGCTCCGGCGGCGGCCATCGGGACGTACCAGCTCGTTCCGGCCGGCAACCAGGCGGTGACCCTGACGGTGAATGGTGCCGCCGCCGCCGTCCCGAACCAGACCCTCACGGCCGGCCAGGACTACACCTTCCTCGTCTACGGCACGCCCGCGAGCGTGCGGGAGAGCTGGCTTGCGGACAGCAATATTCCTGCGCTCAGCGGCTACTCGAGCGTCCGGCTGATCAATGCCATGTCCGGCAGCGGCGATCCGATCTCCCTCTCGGTGAATTTCATGCCGGTGGCGACCAATGTGCCGCTCGGCAGCGATCTGCCGAGCGGCGCCGCGAGCGGCACCTCCCCTTACAATACGCAGGTGATCGCCACCACCACCGGGACCGTGACCGTGACCGATTACACCACGTCGCAGACACTTTACTCGCAGACCACCGCAACGCTCGGCTCGGGCAACGTGTACAGCATGTTCATGTTCGGCAGCACCAGCACTCCGGTCGGGGTGCTCTCGCAGGACCGCTAGGGCCCGGGGCCGTCCATCGGCCGCTGCGGGCACGACCGGAACCCCGGCGACGCGACCCGCTCAAAGACGATACACTAGGTGTTTTACGGTCGTTCATCCCGAACCGACCTGCGACACCCGTCCCGAGCGAAGGGGGAATTTGATGAGATTTGATTGCGCTCGCGCAGTCCCGGGCGCCTCAGGCACCCTGCGCACCTCGATCTGCGCCGTCGCTGCGGCGCTGGCGATTGCCCTCGGAGGCTGCAGCGCCACCACGAGAGTGTACAACGGCACGCCGGTCCTGATGCTCACCGCCGAGGCCGCAGGCGATTTCAGCGCCTATTCGGTGGGCCTGTACACCATCACCCTGACGCGCAGCGACGGGTACATCGTCTACGCCCAGGCGACGGACCAGCAGGTCGATCTGACGCGCAGAACCAACCTCACCGAACTCTTCAATGCGACGGGCATTCCGCAAGGCACGTACAAGAGCATGACGATCAGCCTGGATTTCTCCTCGCCGATCGTCTATCTGAAAGGCCAGACGAGCGCCGCGAAGGTCGTGAACAGCGCCGGCGCGAATCCCGGGGTCATCAACGAGACGGTGAAGTTCGCCCCGAACCATCCGTTGGTGGTGAACCTGGACAAATCGACCCCGTTCGCCATCGACATCGACCTCGCCGCGTCGAATTCGATCAACGCCAGCACCAATACGGTGACGGTCAAACCGTTCATCGTTGCGACCGTTCAGCCGTACGAGAACAATCCGCTGCGCGCACGCGGCCAGATCGTCATCTCGAGCCCGAGCGCGGGGAATTTCACGGAAAATCTCCGTCCGTTCGATGATACGTACTACGCTGACGGTGACGTGGGCGCATTGACGGTCAATGCCACCTCGAGCACCTACTTCAACATCAACGGCACAACCTATACAGGCACGGCAGGACTGACAGCGTTGGGCAACCTCAACCCAGGCATCACGGTCACCGCCTACGGCACGCTGGGCAACCTCTCGACCATCACGCCGACGCTGAACGCGACCGCAGTATATGCGGGCACCACCGTCATCAGCCCGGGCAATGAAGCGTTGCGCGGCATCGTCACGGCTCGCAGCGGCAATACACTGACGCTGCATGGAGCGGAGTACATCTGCCAGGAGGGCCCCTGCTTCAGCAACGCTTCGTTCACGTACTACCCGACCACGACGGTCACCTTGGGTTCCGGCACGATCGTGAGCGAGGATGGCGTCGTCGCCAGCGGCCTGAGCGCGCAGTCGGTGTCTGTCGGCCAGCAGATCACCGCCCTTGGCGTCGGCACTATAAACAGTTCCCATGTCCTCACCAGCTTCAGTTCCGACACCGGCCAGATCCGCATGCAGCCGACGGCGGTGTGGGGCACGCTGAGCAGCGGCGCGATGGGCAGTGCGACCGTTAACGTGCTCGAGATCGGCAACTACGCGCCGAGCATCTTTAACTTCGCTGGAACGGGAGTCGCGAGCAGCGGTGACGCCAACCCGTCGAGTTATGCGGTGAACACAGGGTCATTCGACGCGAGCACTCTCAGCGCGGGCACCTTGCTCGAGGCCAACGGATTCGTGGCGCCATTCGGCTCTGCCCCGCCAGATTTCGACGCCGCGACGGTCACGAACATGGCCAACGGCCCATCCACGCTCATCGTGCAGTGGACCTCGGGAACCACCGCGCCGTTCAGCAGCGCCGGCAGCTCGGGTATTGTGGTGAATCTCGGCAACACCAGCATCACATCGGCCATCATGCGCACCGGGCCGCAAACCACGCAGCTCTCGAGCCTCTCGAGCAGCCCGACCATCATCGCCGGCTGCGCCAGCGGCACCTGCAGCGGCAACTCCGAGTTCGCCATCGGCAATGCCACGAACGGTATCCAGGTGTACGACAGCCCCTCGAGTTTCGTGACAGGACTGTCAAGCGCGGTGAACGGATCGAACAAGATATTCAAGCTGGTTGCGCTGGGCACCTACGACAGCTCGACCAACACGTTCTACACTCAGCGCCTGGACGTCGCGCTGGAGTAGGCGCACCGCACTTCGCGCACCGGGCGGCCGCGGCCGCCCGGTGCGTCCGCTCCCGGAACGCAGCGCCTTCAGAAGGTCACGACCGAGCGGCTCGACTCGCCGCGGCGCATCAGATCGAATGCCTCGTTGATGCGCTCGATGGGCGTCACGTGCGTGATCAGCTCATCGATGCGGATATTGTGGTCGATGCGCTCGGCGCTGCGGACGCAGGCGCCAGCGGTTCCGCCGTGGAACACGAGCGGCTGCGCCGGGCTTGCGCGCCGAGGTCGCGCCGCTGAGGCATCGGCGTTACGCGCCGGTGCCCGAGTGACCATCCCCTGCCCCGGCAAGTGCATAGGCGCGCTGAGGCGGGTCTCTCCGCCGCCTCAGGGGTTTCGCATGCCCAATCAGGGCCGGCTTGAGCGACAATACCGGCGATCCACTACCCCTCGAGATCCGCATGCCCGAGACCATCTTCAGCAAAATCATCCGGGGCGAAATTCCCTGCCACAAGGTGTACGAGGACGAGCGCGTGCTGGCGTTTCTCGACATCAATCCGCTCAGCGCCGGCCACACGCTGGTGATCCCGAAGGAGCCGGCCGCCACGTTCGATGCGCTCTCCGAGGAGTCGGCTGCCGCTCTGGGGCGCGTGTTGCCGCGCATCTGCCGCGCGGTGATCTCGGTGACCGGCGTCAAGGAGTACAACGTTCTTGAGAACAATGGTGCAGGTGCCCATCAGGCGATCGATCACGTGCATTTCCACATCATTCCCAAGCCCAGCCCCACCGAGGGTCTCGGGATTCATTGGCCGATGCGCCCCATCGATCATACCGCTGCCGCGGCCTTGGCCGCGAAATTGCGGGCTTCGGTGGATTGAATCCCCTGTGCGCGGATGCCTGCGCGATCGAACCTGATCGCATCTTTTTCGGCGCCGCGCAGTAGGCAAGGAAAAGCCTTGCCGGATCGATCCGCGGTCCGTACAATGCGCCCCCTCCTGGTGCGGGGTGGAGCAGTCTGGCAGCTCGTCGGGCTCATAACCCGAAGGTCGCAGGTTCAAATCCTGCCCCCGCTACCAATCTCAATATCTCAATCGCTGAGCCGTTGCGAATTCCGCTCCAGCCAGGAAGCAAGATCCTGCTCGGTCAGCGAACCCTCGGCCACTGCAACAAGCGTGGCAACCTCATCCGCCTGGGACGGTTCGAGCGCCTGCCCGTTCAGATAGAGAAACGCTCGCGTCGCCAGGAGCGCGGTTCGCTTGTTTCCATCATTGAAGGGATGGTTCTTGGCAATCCCCACGCACAATGTGGCCGCCAGCCTAAAGATGGAGACGTGAGGTTCGTACGCGAGGAGATTACGGGGTCGGTCCAGGGCGCTCTCAAGCAGCCCTGCATCGCGCGTTCCTGCAAGGCCACCGAATTCGTAGATGGCCTCATCGTGTATAGCGGTCGCGATCGCTGAACTGATCCACCTCGGATCGTTCACCGCTTGGCCAGCTCGTGCAGAGCATCCCGATGACGCCGCATATAGTCGCGCGTCGACTCGATTGCCATGGCGAAATCGGGGTCATAGGGGGTGAGCCGAATGCCGTCGGGCGTGCGGATGGCGAACAGCTCGTCTCCCTCAGCCACGCCGAGGGACTCGACCACGTCCTTCGTCAGGATGACGCCGAGGGAATTGCCGACTTTGCGCACCTTAACGACCGCTGCCATGGCTATTCTCCAGTTTGGGACGCTGGTTATAACATATGTAATACGCACAGCCAAGTGCACCGGCCAAAAGCCCCGTCTCATGCCGCCGCGAGGCTCAGCCGACGGGTAGGCAACAGCTGGATCACGCCCCCGCTACCACTTCTCAGGCTTACGCTTCAATCTGCTCCCGTAGGCGCATCACTCGACCGAATCCACGGCCGAATGAAATTCATTTCGTACCATACAGACCGACCTTCGCCACCGGCTCCCGCCACGCTGATGGAGGCCATTTTGTTGGCACTCCCGGGCGATTTGATTCGGTGTGGGGCTGGCGTGAATCTTTTCTCTATAAACGAGCGACTCCAAAACGCATGGGGCATTTTAGGGTAACAAAATGGGGCAGACTCCAAACTCCTGCCCCGCTCCCACCTCCCCCGTGGAATATCGGGAACATCGCAA
>JAKAXA010000001.1:17588-242231 GCA_021816775.1 Pseudomonadota bacterium | reverse complement strand
GATCGATGACGAGCGTGGCGTTCGGGCAATGATGCTTGATCGCCTCGGTGTAGGCACGGCTCATGTCGCAGCTGGCCCAGCGGATCTGAGCGCGCTGGTACTCGCTCAGGGCCTCGGCAAAGAACCGGTCGATGGTTTCGCGGCCTTTTCCGGCCCCCACCCACACCACCCGGGCGCGCTCGAGGTCGTAGACCAGGGTGGCGAATTTGCGCCCCTTGCAGTAGGAGATCGTGTCGGCTCCGACGTGGCGAGCGACAATTAGAACTTTCGGGGCCGAAAGAAGTTGTTGACGCCAGCCAGACGCTGGCTCTCGAGGTTCGTTTGCACCTGGGCTTGCGTGGACTGGCGGACATACACGATCGCCTTGCGCTTCAGCAGCCCTTCCGGCAGCATCTCAGCGCTCATCGTCGTGCTCCTCGGTTGCGAGGCCTGCCGCCAGCATCAATACTTGCGCCAACCGGATTACGGCCTTTTTCCGCTCGGCACTCGTCAGACCGTGAAGCCGTATTGTCTCGAACGCCATGCTGATCTGGCGCGACGGTGGCGGCGGCAGCGCTCTCTTTCGCGTCTTTTGCAGCTCGTTCATCCTGGGTCTCCTCAGCGACTGCGACGGGAGAGTCGCCGCAGGAGCTTCGCCGAAATCCGCGTGCCCGGAGTAACCGATGCAAATCCCGAAGGGCATCCGCCGAGACGAGAGGCGCGCCGAGGATCATACCGGCGCAGATGCTGGCATCGAGCATCCAATCCGGAAGTACCGTTACAACGCCCGGCTCAATCTCGACATGAACGATGCGGCCGCTGGCGCGTTGCTCGCTGTAATGCGCGCGAACTCGTCGGCCGTAGAACGGATGCCAACGGTAGTGAACTTCAACTTCTTGCCCGATATGGGCAGAATGAGTGCGTGATGGCACTCGGCAGAGCCAACTGGCTCTTCGCTGGATCGTTGCGCGCCGGTAAGCGGGCCGCGGTCATCATGAGTCTAATCCAGTCCGCCAAGCTCAATGGGCACGACCCGTACCGCTATCTCGCGGACGTCCTGGAGCGGCTGCCGACGCAGCCGGCGAGCCGCCTCAAAGAACTCTTGCCGCATCGCTAGCACCGGCGTAGTGAGTCTCCCGCATGCAAGTCAGCATGCTGAGATCCTTTCTGACCTGGTGTGGGGGTTCCCTGAGGGGTCACTTTGTACTCTCCCTCATAGCATTGTCCCTCCCAATATTGCTGCTCGGCGTCATCACCAACATCTGCGCCGGATACCCTACAGCAGATCTTGGCATGCTCGTTTCGCTTTCGATACTCGCAGCAATACCCCCACCAATCTTCATTTGGTACAACGTCACTCTTCCCCGCATCAAACGCCGCACTGCCCAGCGCCGCTGAACCGAACCGTTGGGCGACACCTGCGTCGCTACGGTATTTGCCGGACGCTTACCTTTGTCGGACCTTGCTTCAAGATTCACGCGCGCCTCCAGTTAGGCGCAGATACCATCGAAATATGGATCTGGCCGCTAGGAACGCATCGATATCTCGGCTACGTAGGGTACGTTGACTTGGGTAGCAACAAAGAGCCCTGCGGTCTTCCTTCTGGTCTCTTGTCACCGCTTCTGGCCGGAAGGACAATATTTGCGAACATCATCGTGAGAGCAATCAGCAAAAAGAAAAGAGCCAGGGCACATGCAGTTTGTATGCATCGCGGCCGCAACGCACCTAGTTGTGGGTGATCATCGTCCATGAACGTGGAAAAAGCCGATCAGATGGTCCCAGCGTCTGATCGGGGTGAGTAGCCGAAAGACCCCCAAACGGGTGCACAGTTTCCCTGAGCGGTCCTGAAAATACCACGGGCCACGCGCATTGCTTACCAATCATCGTGCAGGCGACGCTGAAATGCTCATCGCTCAGAAGACCGGCCATCCGAGCCCGCTCAACAATAGCCTCGAACAGCTCGCGCGCAATGTCCGCCTCGAGCAGCCGATCGCGGTTCTTGCTGAAAGTCGAGTGATCCCACACCGGCTCATCGACCGACAGCCCGACGAACCATCGGAACAGCATGTTCTACTCGAGCTGCTCGACCAGCAGCCTTCGCTGCGGATCGAATACAGAACCTGCGGGAGCAGCGCCCGAATCAGCCGCTCCGGCGCAATCGAAGGTCTGCCCGTCTGAGAGTAAAGCTGCTCAAACCGCCTATCCATCTGCACCTGTGCCTCTGCGATCATCGCGCGGATGGACCGCAGCGGATGCTTCGCCGGAACCCGTTCTTCCGGGCAGACGTAGCTGAACTTCGCTTCCTGCTTCGAGTCCGCTCCACGCATCGGAGAACCTCAGTCGTGCGTCAGATAATACGAAATTTGCCCGAAACGCAGAGTTTTTCAACAGCCTGATTAGAGGTCAACGCGGGACCCCTTCACATGTCCGCCAGCACAACCGGACAGGTATTGGTCCGCACCCCGGGCGGACAAAATCCCCGATTTCAGCCGCGGGAAGGGGCTAGGTCAGGACGTCTGACGTTCAAGGGCGACGGCGATGCGGTCAGCACGCCCGATCGGGACATGCATGAGGTTGCTCTCGACCAACGCAACGACTACACTAGCGTTAGAATTAAGAAAAGACCAGTGCAGCCATACCAGCGGGACGCGCAACAGAAATACTGCACTGAAGCGGGGCTAAATAAGAAGCCGGAGAGGTATCCGGAATGATGTTCATGGCGGACAAGCCTTTGAAGTCATTGCGCGTCACCGTAGTCTATATGGCGACCGTGCTATTGACCGCCTGCGGTGGGGCATCCGGGAGTTCGGGTAGCGTGACGACTTACGTCGTCAGCGTCATTGCCGGGACCGGCGGAAGTGTTTCGCCTTCGAGCGCGATGGTGGATGCCGGCGGCACGACCGTGTTGACCGTGACACCGAGCAGTGGCTACGCGATTAGCGCCGTGACCGGATGCGGCGGCACGCTGTCCGGCAATGCCTATACCACCGGTCCAATCAACGCTAACTGCAGCGTGACGGCCAACTTTGTGAACCAGTACACCGTGACGGCAACGGCTGGGCCCGGCGGAACGATAACACCGTCAAGTGTAACCCTGAATGCGGGCGCCACGGCGAGATTTATTGTCAAAGCGGACGAGAATGGGTATGCCGCCACTGTGACCGGCTGCGACGGGACGTTGTTGGGCAGGACCTATACCACTGGGGCCATCACCGCGGATTGCGCCGTTACGACGAGCAGCTTTGTTCCTGCCTTCACGTGGGTCGGCGGCTCCAATACGGTCAGCGGATATGACACCGGCTATGGAGTTTACGGGACGGAAGGTGTTGCCGCCAATACCAATGTCCCGGGCGCGCGTCAGTATGCGGTCAGTTGGGCAGGTCCGAGCGGCACTCTCTGGCTGTTCGGTGGATACGGATGGGGTTCGTTTGGCACCGGTTCTTTGAATGATCTGTGGGAGTATTCGCCGTCGAACGGCGAGTGGACCTGGGTCAGCGGCTCCGGCGCCCCGTATTCCAATGGGATCTACGGCACAGAAGGAGTTGCTGCGGCTTCGAATGTACCTCCGTCACGTAGCGACGCGGTAGGTTGGACGGGTACCGGCGGCAACTTGTGGCTATTCGGGGGGATGGGATACATTCCAGGTAACGAGGGTGATTTCAATGATCTTTGGAAATATTCGCCGTCGAGCGGCGAGTGGACCTGGGTCAGCGGCTCCGATACTACGAATGCAAGGGGTGTGTACGGCACAAAGGGAATTGCTGCGGCATCGAATGTACCGGGGGCGCGACAGGATGCGTCCGCTTGGACAGATGCAAGCGGTAACCTATGGTTGTTCGGCGGGGAGAGCCAGACTGGAGACCATAATACTCTGTGGAAATATTCGCCGTCGAGCGGCGAGTGGACCTGGATCAGCGGCTCCGATACTGCGAATGCAACGGGTGTGTACGGCACAAAGGGAGTTGCTGGGGCATCGAATGTGCCTGGCGCACGGTTCGACGCAGTGAGTTGGGTGGGTGCTGGCGGTAATCTATGGCTATTCGGGGGTTTCGGATTTGATTCCACGGATACTTTCGGTCGTTTGAACGATTTGTGGGAGTATTCCCCCGCTAGCAACGACTGGACTTGGATCAGCGGTGCGAACACCGTGGGAGCAAAGGGAGTCTACGGTACTGAGGGTGTGGCCGCGAGCGAGAATATGCCGGGTGCACGGAACAATGCCAACGGCTGGGTCGATGCCGCAGGCAACCTGTGGCTGTTCGGTGGATACGGATTGGACTCCACCGGGAGTGATGCGATCTTCAACGACCTTTGGAAGTTTTCGCCCTCGAGCGACGAATGGACTTGGGTAGCGGGTTCCAACACTGGGGCCGCAAGCGGTGTCTACGGTACGGAAGGCGTCGCTGCGGTCAGCAACGTACCGGGAGGGCGCTATGGAGCTGTCAGTTGGATCGATTCCAGCGGCAACTTGTGGCTGTTTGGAGGAGACGGAGTGGATTCAATGGGCAATTCAGGTGATTTGAACGATCTCTGGGAGTATCCCACGGAATGAAACTCGCCTGCGCTGCCGGACGGTTTCTGCCCGAAATCGTTCAAATCCGTCCGCTGCTCCGCGCCCTGCCGTCGGCGAGGCGCGCAAGGGCCGGCCGGGGCAGTGTCGGTGTTCACACCTTCGCCTCTCTGAAGCGGCCGCGGAAATGTCCGTTCTTTTCCCTACCGGGCTCGACGAGTTGCATAGCTGAATGGCCGGATCGGGTCGGGATGAGTCCTTAACCGACGACCGGTCGGGTGCGGCCATTGGAACGGAAGTTCAGCACACTCTTTTGGTTGCCTTAAAGCGGCCATTCGTCGGATGTTGTGGGCACTTTGCGTGGCCTCGGAGATTCTTGTTCAGGGCACGTCTGCACCGACATGGCGTCAGCGCAGTATTGGATTCAAATTCCGCGAGGAGCGACGCCGCCTCAGGATAATCCCCGTCTTTGTTGGCCGTTCTCAAGAGGGGAATAGCAAGGCGCGCCCTGCCATGGTCGATCTCTGCTACGGCCAGATGGTATAGAGCTTCTTCGCGGCCCAGTTGAGAAATATTAGTGCTCTGCAGAGCGCTTTGAAACATGCGTTGTGCAAGACGGAGATCTTTACGCACGCCAATCCCGTAGAGATAGTCATAACCCGTATCTACAGCAGCGTCACCGTCGCCCATTTTCATGGCTCGGAGATGCCAATGATGGGCACGCCTCAAGTTGCCCTTGTCCCGGTATACCGTCGCCAAGTTCGCCGCGGCGCTGTTCTCCCCCTGTCGGATAGCGCGGTGATACCATTTGACGGCAAGAGCGACATTGCGGGGTATCCCTTGCCCAACATCGTAAGCATAAGCGAGCATTGTAGCGGCTCTGCTCTCGCCATGTTCAGCTGCGTACTGAAGTAGGCGAACCGCGTAGGGAGAATTGCGCCGGACGACCGAGTGGCCCTGTCGATCTTGAATACCATCGAGAAGGTCGAGCGCCAAATCCAAGGCGGCAGCTGTATCTCCAGCCGCAGATTTTCGTCTGAGCAACGCGGTTCTCCGCCTCCAGTGACTCTTCGTCATTCGCATCGGCGTTGCGGCGTACCCGCTGTATATCTGACAGTCCACAATGAACTGCCCTGCAATTCTAGCTCAATTGGAGGTCCCCAGGCCGTGAGCCTCGGATATCTCAGAAGGGTCGGCACTGGGGATCGGCGCTTTGATAGCGAGTGCCGATTTGTGGCCGATGAAGCGCTGGCAGCACACTTCTCCGGATTTCTCAACCGGGAGAAATGTCGTGAATGCAGAATCGATCGCTGTTCGCCGTCGACGGGATCCCTCGAACAAGGGCAAGCTGGCGGGCCAGAAGGCACCGCTGCGACTCAAGGAAATCTGGGCGATCCGGATTCGCCTTCAGCTCGGGGAGGGCGTCCGAGAGCTTGCCATGTTCAACCTCGCCGTTGACAGTAAGCTCAGGTCGTGCGACTTGGTGAAACTGCGCGTTCGAGATGTTGAGAATGAGCGAGCTTTTTGATGTACGCACGGTCACGCTCTATGAGGGTGTTCCCAGTTCCCGTTCCCGTGTGCTGTAGTAGAGAATCGGGAACTGGAACCGAGCCGAAGTGGCTGCATTTCTTTCAGAGGGCAAGATTCATACCACGTGGAGTTCTGACCGAGTCTGTAGGATGTTGTTTTGCGAGGAAAAAGGCGCCACTATTGAATTCCGTGTGGGTGATGCGGCCTGAGGTGGCACGGTTTTCCCGGTAGTCCATAGTGCCGCAGCCGACCGACGGCCGGGCGCCTGCAGCCGCCCGGCCAAGCGGTCGGGCGAGCGCAGCGAGCGCCTGTGGACCCACCGGGGAGACCCCGTCCGGGTGGCACTGCGCCCCCTTCGCTGCGGTACGATCCGAACTCGCAGCGGACGGAAGGGTCGCAATGGTTACTGAGAAGATCTTCGAGGCGGCATTGGGTATCAGCAGTCCCTGGTTCATTGCCGGGATGAACTTCGAGCCGAGCCAGAAGAAGCTGAAAATCCGTGTCGACTTCGAGGTCGGCAGCCGCTTTGCCGTGCCGGGGCAGGCCGGTGCGCATCCGGTGCACGACACCGTCACCAAGACCTACCGGCACCTGAACTTCTTCCAGCACGAGTGCGAACTCGAGGTGCGGGTCCCGCGGGTGAAGTTGCCTGACGGCAAAGTCATACAGGTCACCCCGCCCTGGAGCGGCAAGCTCTCTGGTTTTACGCTGCTGTTTGAGGCGTTCGTGCTGCTGCTGGCGCGGGAGACGACCTTCACGGGCGCCTCGCGCATCAGTGGACTGTCGGTCCACCGGGTCATGGCACTGTGCGAGAAGTACGTGAACGAGGCGGTGGGTGCGGCCGACCTCAGTGAGGTGCGACGGGTGGCACTGGATGAGACCTCCCGCGCCAAGGGCCAGCAGTACGTGACGCTCTTCGCCGATGCGGACCCGGATCCGGCGCGCCGGCGAGTGATCTTTGTGGCCGAGGGCAAGGAAGCGGCGACCGTCGAGGCGTTCGCCGCGAACCTGCGCGCCCACCGCGGCAGGCCCACGCAGATCGACTCGGTCAGCATCGACATGTCGCCCGTCTTCATCCGCGGCGTCACCGATCACCTGCCCAATGCCCAGATCACCTTCGACAAGTTCCACGTGATCGCCCACGCCTCCGAGGCAATCGACAAGATGCGCCGGCTCGAGCAAAAGCTCGACCCGAGCCTCAAGGGGCTGCGCTGGGTGCTGCTGAAGGATCGCGGCAAGCTCACCGTCGCACAACGCGCCGAGCTCGATGGGCTCCTCGCTCGCATGACCACGACGCGCACCGCGCGCGCCTGGCATTACCGCGAGCAGCTGCGCGACATCCTCACCCGCAAGCAGCCGAACGTCGTGCACCTGCTGCTGAACCGCTGGTGCAGCAACGTGCTGCGCTCGAAGGTCGAGCCAATGAAGGAAGTCGCCGAGATGATCCGTAGTCATCTCGAGGGAATCCTCGCCTGGGTGACCTCCAGGCAGACCAACGGTTTCCTCGAGGCCATCAATGGGTTGTTCCAGGCCGCCAAGCGCAAGGCGCGCGGATATGGTCGCTTCCGCACGATCCGGATGATCATCTTCCTCATTGCCGGCAAGCTCGACTTCTCCCGGATCAACCCTTACGCCGCCGCATAACCCACTCGTTTCTCAACAGAGCCCCATTTAGACCAAGCTTTGACTCCGGGGCAGAAACGCACGTCGGCCACAGCAAGTGCCCCTTTTATCCCTTGTCTTCGGGATCCAGGAAAGACTATTTGTCCCAAACATGACTTTAATTGTGGGCCCTAATTAAAGTCGTTTCCCGAGCGCGGTTGGTGCCCGAGAAATTTCGCTTTTTCAGCCTACCGCCAAGACCAAAGTCGTTACTCTTTATTACGCCGAGCTCGTTTAGGTGCAGGAAACCGTCATGGATCCGGGAACATAGTCGCTCCGCCATTATGTAGCGAACGATTACCGCTGTTCCTTGGATCCACCCTCAGCGCCAGCAATTGAGCACGTGAAAAACGCCGGTAATCGTCACGCCGGAGGTTTCGAGGCGGCGGATAGCCGCCGCGATCTGTGCGTGGTTCATGTTCTTGCGCGGATCGGCGTCCCGGTGGACCGCCATGATGCCACGATGATCTGGCCGTTCACTGTGCAAGTGGTGAAAATCTTCCGTGTTGTGAGTCAGTAGCACCCGCGCGAGCGACTGCGCGAGGTCGAGTACTTCCGGATCGGGTGTTCCGTTCTTGCCAAGCTCGCCGATGGCTACTACATCGTGTCCGTCGGCACGTAGGATATTGAGCTGTGCGCGAGCCTGCGAGTCTTCATCGACCAGGATTCTCAAGCGGGCGCCCCCTAGCCTCGACATCGACGTTCGCTCGTTTCAAGCGCTGCCGTTCTTCGTTGGCTTCAGATTCGATCAATGCTTTATTGGCCTCGCAATAAGCGAAGATCTCCTCACAGGCTTCCAAAGGCAGATCCCAATTTGTCGCGGCCTCGCGCGGGGCCATGGCGTTCGTCAGTGCGTCAAGCCACACGGCCGATGCCAGCAGCTTACGTCCCTTGACCCAGAGCTGCCGGCGCCAGGGATGAGGACGCTCGACGAGCCAGCGCCATTGTCCATGCGCTCGGGCCTCGAGCTCCGGGATTGCTACGCGCACGGCGGTGGAAGGGCTCTTGCCGACGAAGAGCCGATTGCCCTGCTTGACCTCGTCCAAGAGCAAGGTCGTCAGTTGCGCCGCTCTTAATACCGCCTCTTTGGTGCTGGAAGCAGCCAGCTGGGCGCGCAAATTGGCCAGCAACTCTTCCTGCTCCGGAGACAGGTCAAAGTTCGCGCGCTTTGTGGTAGCAGTCATAGACGACGCCGGTTCCGTTCCATATGAGTATATTATACTCATATTTTGAGCAATGACAAGCACGTACGGGGACGACCGCCAGTGCTTTCGTTCCTGCGCTGGACCAGAGTCGCTTGGGGGCAGTACCTACGCAGCGAAGCTATTGGCCAGCGGTCCGCTCGACGCCGCCCCCGCGGCTCCGTCTTCTACGAAGGAAGGCGAGCCCGGCTCTGGATCCAGGCACTCGCCGCGCTGATTGCCGACTTCGCAGCCGCCCCCGTCCCCGGCTCAGTCAGACCGGGTTCTCCGGCTGCCGCGGCACGCGAGCCTGAAGACCGTCCCAGGCTATCTGGCAGACCAACTCGGTCAGTGCCTGCCGCTCCACGTACGGATGCGCGCGCCACCAGAGTGCCAAGCCGTGCAGCGCTGATTTGATGCACTCCGCCGCAGCAATTCGCGTCCAGCCCTGCGCCACCGGCCAAATCGTTTCCAAGAAAGCCGCGATCCCAGCGGAAGCTCCGTTCTGAACCGCGCGCCAGACGTGCTCGGCCGCTGCATCTTCGTGTGGCTCATGCAGCAACACCCGGATCGCGCAAGGCTGCTCCTGAGCGAAACTGAAGAACGCGTCGACTGCGGCACGGAACCGCTCCTCAGGGCCGCGGAGCTCTGAGGAGATGGCGGCGCCGCGCGACAGCAGCTCGCCGCGTATCGATTCGAGAACCGCCTGATAGAGTGCGAGCTCGGATGCAAAGTGGTCATAGAGGACCAGTTTTGTTACACCCGCCGTTCGCGCGATCACACCGACCGAGGCGCCGCCAGAGGCGGCGCAATACCCAGGGGCTTCTGGTTCTCTCAAGCGACCGTGCTCTTGCGCGCGCGCCCTGCATCTGCCCGAGGGGCGATCGCCTGGAACGTCGACCGGATCAGCTCATCGACGAGCGGCGGGGGCGCTTCCCGCCGTTTGAGATGAGGCTTCACCGCCGCCAGCGGCACCTCCAACAGCACGAACGCCGCGCGCCGCATCTGTCCCGAACCGGTCGCGCCAAAGGCCAGGCGCGCAAAGCGAGTCAGCGCATCCTTCACACGCTCGGCCTGCTCACGGACGCCTTTGCGCAAGGCGCTGGGCCAGTCCCCGGCGACGAAATCTTCCCGGCTGTAAAGGAGCAGAAGGCAGGCGTCATCCAGGTGTGCACGCGCCCAGGCTGGAGTGTGCAGGGCGGCGCCGAGGCCGTCATCGGCATCGATGGCGGCCATGAAACCTTCCTGATAGGCGACGGCCGATTGCAGCCACAACTCACCGAGAAGTGCGTCGCGGGATGCAAAGCGATAATAGAAGGAACCCTTCGGCGCCTTGAGCCGCTGCGTCACCGAGTCGACGGTGACCATCGCCGGGCCCCGCTCGATCACAAGCTGGCGGGCAGCAGCGAGAAACTGGGCGTTGTCGAACGCGGAGCGTGCCATGATATGTAGACTAACAGGTCTAGACCTAGCGGGCTATATCTGCTATAAGAGCAGCTCACTCGGGCACTGGATACGTGGATGATGCGGGCAGACGGCGAGAAGGCGCCGGAGGTGGGTCGGCTTCTGGCCGGTGCGGCCCAGGTGGTGGCTGACGTGCATTATTGCTGGCTCATCGTTCCATCCGGTGAGGGGATGCCGTCGGCGCGTCCGATGGGGCGTCTGATAGGAGAGCTTGGAAACGCCGACTGGGTGATCCGTTTCGTGGTGGACGCTGGGTCGCGCAAGGTTGCAGCTTTGCGCCGCACGGGCATCCTCGCCCTGACATTCCAGAAAGGGGCGGACGACGCCTTCGTGCTGCTCGCCGGCAATGCCACGCTCCTGAGCGAGCCTGCCGATGTCCGCAGGCATTGGCGGAGCCGGTTCAGCGCCTATTTTCCGACCGCGGAGGATCAGGCGAGGGCAGCATTCATCGAAATGCGGGTTGCGCGCATGGAGCTCTGGATCCGCGGCGTCACGCCGGAGCCTTTTGGCACGCGTCCGACGACTCTCGAACGCGGCGCCGATGGCGCCTGGCGGTTGCCGTGAGTTGCACGTAGTGCAGGCACCCGGCTAGCTATAGCTATGCCGTGACCAGAGTAATTCCTCAGGAAACGACTTTATTCCAGAGGAGACGACTTCAATTGCGCGCGACATTAATTGTGGGCATGAAGGTCCTGTCACTCAACCGTCACACTCTTGGCGAGGTTGCGCGGCTGATCGACGTCGGTTCCCTTGAGAATGGCCACGTGGTACGCCAACAGCTGTAGTGGCACGGTGTATACGGACGGCGCCTGAAAGTACGTCACGTGCCGCGGCATCTCGATGACCGTCACGCCGTCGCTCGGCTGCAGTCCTGATTCGGGATCGGCGAATACGATGAGCTCGCCGCCGCGGGCCCGCACTTCCATGAGGTTCGATTTGAGCTTCTCCAGCAGATCGTTGTTCGGCGCGACCGCGATGACCGGCATGTCCGCGTCGACCAGCGCCAGCGGCCCATGCTTTAGCTCGCCCGCCGGATAGCTTTCGGCGTGAATGTAGGAGATTTCCTTCAGTTTGAGCGCACCCTCCATGGCGATGGGATACAGCGCGCCGCGGCCGAGGAACAGCGTGTGGTGCTTGTCGGCGAACCGCTCGGCAAGCCGATGCACCACCGGGTCTAGAGTGAGCGTCTGTTCGAGGAGCGCGGGCAGCTCGATCAGGCGCGTCACCAGTCCCTGTTCGCGCTCGGCGTCACCGCCGTGATGACGCGCGAGCGCAATGGTGAGCATGGCGAGGGCGGTTAGCTGTGTGGTGAAGGCTTTGGTGGATGCCACGCCAATTTCCGGTCCGGCGCGCGTCAGCATCACCAGCTCCGACTCGCGCACCAGCGAGCTTTCCGGGACGTTGCAGATCGCGAGCGTCGCGAGATAGCCGGATTGTTTGGCGAGACGCAGCGCGGCGAGGGTGTCGGCGGTCTCGCCGCTCTGGGAAATGGTGACGAACAGCGAGTCCGGCGGCACCAGCGGGTTGCGGTAGCGGTACTCGCTGGCGATGTCGACGGCGCACGGAACGCGGCAGATCTGCTCGATGAAGTAGCGGGCGACCGAGGCTGCATGATAGCTGGTGCCGCACGCCACGATGTGCACGCAGGCGGTGCGTTTGAACACTTCGGCGGCGGCGGGGCCGAACGCCGCCTCGAGCAGCCGGCCGTGCGCGATCCGCTCGGCGAGCGTATCGGCGATGGCGCGCGGCTGCTCGTGGATCTCCTTCAGCATGAAGTGGCGGTACTGACCCTTGTCGGCGGCGTCGGCGCTGAGTTCGCTCTCGCGTACCGGCCGCTCGGCCTCATGGCCGTCCGCATCGACGATGCGCACGGTCTTGCGGCGAATTTCGGCGACGTCACCCTCCTCCAGGAACATGAAGCGGCGGGTGACTGGCAGCAATGCCGCGACATCCGAGGCGACGAAATTCTCCTCGACACCGAGACCGATGACCACCGGGCAGCCCTCGCGGGCCGCCACCAGGCACTCCGGATCCTGCTCGCTGATTACCGCGAGCGCATAGGCGCCCTCGAGTTCCGCGACCGTGGCGCGTACCGCCTTGAACAGGTCGTGCAGATGCTGCAAATGAAAATGGATGCGGTGCGCGACGACTTCGGTGTCGGTCTCCGAGGCGAAGCGATAACCGCGCCGCTCGAGGTCGGCACGCAACGCCTCGTGGTTCTCGATGATGCCGTTGTGGACGATCGCAAGCCCCTCGAGGGAGACGTGCGGATGCGCATTGCGCTCGCTCGGGACGCCGTGCGTGGCCCAACGGGTGTGGGCGATGCCGGTCGCGCCTGCGGCCGGGGCGGCCTCGAGGGCATCCATGAGATTCTTTACTTTGCCGACCGTGCGCACCCGTGCGAGCCTGCCGGCATCGATCACCGCAAGGCCGGCGGAATCGTAGCCACGGTACTCGAGGCGGCGCAGACCCTCGATCAGGACCGGGACGATATTGCGCTCGGCAATCGCGCCGACGATTCCGCACATGGCTCAGACCTTCGCTGCCCGAAAGGGCGGACAGTTTGCCTGAAGTGGCGGTCCGGCGGCAGGAACGGTGCACACTTTGAGCGCAAGCTTGAGCCAGGTGGGTCAGCTCAGGCGACCCCTTCGCCTCCGGCGTGCAGGCCGCGCGCCGGCGATGACACCGCCTGAATGCCTCCCACGCGAGCGGGCTCATGCACCTGCGCAGCACCGCCGGGCCAACCGACCGCAGATCCACCGGGATCAGGCAGTCGATGGCCTCGGCGGCCGCGGCGTCGATATTGAATCCCAGCATGCGGCCGCCGAGACGCAAGTACTGATGCAACAGCACCGGCACCCGCTTGCCGTCCGGCTCCAGCCCGGCGATCAGTTCCGAGAGCCCGTCGATGCCGCGCGCGCTGCGCGGGTCGAGTCCGAGGATGCGCAGGGACAGGGGGGCGGAACGGCCGCTTGGCGCGAACACCCGCGGGCAGAGGATCGTAGCCGCGGGCGCGCAGCAAGGCGACCAACAGCTCGCGGGTGAGCCGCTGATAGTCGCTGCGGACGCTGACCGGCCCGATCAGGCGGCTGTGGCGGGGATTGCGGCCGACGTATTCGGCCATGCCCTTGCAGAGCAGCATCACGGCGCCAGAACTCTTCTGGTATTCCAAGCCCACGAACGAGCGGCCGAGCTCGAGCGCAGGACCCAACAGCCGCAGGAACCGCTCGCCGTAATCGAACAGCGTCGCGCTGTAAAGCCCCTCGCGTCCGCCGAGAATACGGCCGGCCCGGTCAGTGCGGGCGAGCCGGTAGGCGCCAGCGATGCGCCCCCGCCGGCTCGTCCCACAAGATCAGGTGCTCGTAGTGGGCCTCGAGCCGGTCCAGGTCGCGCGCCCGGCCGGTCCCCTCGCCCGCCGCCGGCAAGGTGATCGCGCGCGCGCGACTGAGCTCGAGGCGAGTCTCGGGAATCTGCCGCACCGTGGCCAGATGTACCCGCAGAGGGCCGGCGCTCGCCAGCAGCGAGTCCGGCGCGAGCGCCGCGATCTCGCTGCGCAGCACGCCGGTATCGATCGGCGGGGCGGTCGGCTCGCGCAGCACGGTGGGCGGCCGACACGGTACGTGACCCGGCTGCAGACGGTAGGCACTGAGGCCCAGAAACGCGGCCAGATGCGTATCGGACCCGATGCGCCGGCAGCGTTCGGGTGAAATTGGAGAATCAACGTGCAGCTCGACGCGCATGCCGGCTTTGTTGGCCAGTTCGTTCGGCAACGGCAGGGTGCGCAGCCGCGGATGCACCAGGCCCGCGAGCTGAACCAGCGTGCGGTTGGACCCGGAGATGAACATCGGCGCCACGGGCACGCCGGCGCGGCGCACCAGCCGCGCCGCGCTCGTGCTCCAGGGCAGATCGGTGACCGTGCCACTCTCGAGATGCAGGTGAGACGCCTCGCCACCGGGGAACAGCAGCAAGCCGCCGCCGTTGGCGCGCGCAGCGCCTCCTCACCGATCGCGCACGGATCCGCCGCCTGGCGTACCGGGTCGCGGTTGCGGTACAGCCTCGCCAGCGCCGCAATCCACCGCGGTGCAAGGCGCGCCCAGGGGATCGGCGCGGCGGCGCCGAGCGGCACAGGGGGCTCGCGCATGGGTCTCTCCGGTAGACCTATCAGCACCGATTGGCGTGCGCAAGCAGCCAAATCGACGCAGATGCCAGCCGGATTGCCGCATCGGAGGGCTCGGCCTCGGTCATTGCGGATGGACCCGGACTCGGCCGCCGCCTAGGCTCTTGCCGTGACCGCGCAGTACCGCGCCCCGCTCCCGTGCCCCCCCGACGTGCGGCACATTGCTCGGCAGAGCCTTGCCGAGGCAATGTCGCTGCTCGAGCGCGGCCCGCTATCCGATCGGGCGGTGCACGCGGTGCGCAAGGAGCTCAAGCGGGCGCGCGCCATGCTGCGGCTGATGCGCGCGGCGCTGGGAGAGAACGCCTATCAGCGCGACAATGCTGCGATGCGCGACGTCGCCCGCGCTCTGGGCGAGGTTCGCGACAGCAAGGTGCTGCTCGATACCTTGCAGAGCCTGCCGACGCGCACCCCTGTCACCGTGGACCGATCGAGGGCGGAGCTGCGCACGCGCTTGCGGCGCGAGCGCGAGCGCTCGCGCGCCGCCTTGGGCGGCAACGGGACGAGCCTCAGGCGCTCACAAAAGTCCTTGCGCTCAGTCCGGCACAGTTTGTCACGCGGGCCCGCCGATCGTTACGACTGGCGCGTATTGCGGCAGGGTGTCCGCCGGGTTTACGGGCGGGCGCGCACCACGCTCGGGCGCGTCCGGGCGCACCGTGCGGCCGAGGACCTGCATGAGCTGCGCAAGCAGACGAAGTACCTGTGGCATCAGCTCGAGGCATTCGCGACGTCGGACGGCGGCGGGGCACGTTCGCTTGCCGCCGCGACGCACCGTCTGTCGGATCTCCTCGGCGATGAGCACAACCTCACCGTGTTGCGCGGCAAGGTCCTGCAGGCATCCCTGGCGCCGAGCGCGCAGAAGCGCCTGCTGGCGCGCATCGATGCGCGGCGAGAGCGTCTGATCGGGCGGGCTCTCGTGTTGGCTCGGCGGATATTTCGCGACCCGCCCAGGGCGTTCGCCGCACGGGTCACGGCCGCGCCGCGCTGACGGCGATTGACCGGCGGCTACTTTTTCTTCGGCTTGACCGGCCGCCGCCAGCCTTCGATCGTCGTCTGCCGCGCGCGGGCGATGGTCAGCTTGCCCGCGGGGACTTCGCGGGTCACGGTCGAGCCGGCGGCGATCGTGGCGCCCTCGCCGACGGTGATCGGCGCGACCAGCACGCTGTTGGAACCGGTGTGCGCCTCGTCCCCGATGTGCGTGCGGTGCTTGTTGGCGCCGTCGTAATTGGCGATGATGGTCCCGGCGCCGATGTTGACGTGGGCGCCCACTTCGGCATCGCCCACGTAGGACAGGTGATTCGCCTTGGAATCGGCGCCGAGCGCGGAGTTCTTCACCTCGACGAAATTGCCGATGTGCACGCCGTCGGCCAGCTCGGTCGTCGGGCGGATCCGCGAGAACGGGCCGATGCGCGCACCCGCCCCGATGGTCGCGCCGTCGAGGACGCAGTGGGCGAACAGCTCGGTGTCATCGCCAATGCGGCTGTCGCGGATCACGCAGCCCGGGCCGATGCGTACCCTGTCGCCGAGCCTCACCCGCCCCTCGAGCACGACGTTGACGTCGATGAACACGTCCTGCCCGTGAGTCACTTCGCCGCGCACGTCGAGCCGCGCCGGATCGACGATCGTGACCCCCGCCCGCATCAGAACGCGCGCCGCGTTGCTTCGGCAGACCGCTTCGAGCTGCGCCAGCTGCTCCTTGTCGTTGACGCCGAGGGCTTCGATGGGATCGGCGAGCCGTACCGGCGTGACGGTCACCCCGGAGCGAACCGCCAGAGCGATCACGTCCGTCAGGTAATACTCGCGCTGCGCGTTGTCGTTGCGCAGGCTCGCGAGCCAGGCCTTGAGCCGCCCGGCCGGCGCGGCCAGGACGCCCGTGTTGCACTCGCCGATGCGCCGTTCCTCGGCGGAGGCATCCTTCTCCTCCACGATGCGCGCCACCGTGCCCGCCGGGTCGCGCACGATCCGGCCGTAGCCCGCCGGGTCCCCGGGCTCCATGGTCAGCAGCGCGAGCCCGCCCGTGGCAGCGACTGCGGTCAGCCGCTCGAGCGTCTCGGCGCGCAGCAGGGGCACATCGCCGTAGAGCACGAGCACCGTATCCGCATCGGGGATCTGGGGGACCGCCTGCTGCAGCGCATGTCCGGTGCCGAGCTGCTCGGCCTGCCTGACCCAGCTCAGCGTGGCGCCGGGAAACGCCGCGCGCACCTGCTCGCCGCCGTGGCCGTAGACGATGTGGATGCGGGCCGGCGAGAGCGCGCCGGCCGTATCGAGCACGTGGGCGAGGAGCGACCGTCCGGCGAGGGGCTGCAGCACCTTGGGCAGGCGGGATTTCATCCGCTTGCCTTCCCCCGCGGCCAGGATCACCACCGAGAGTTGCGGGGCGGGCGCGGGCGTCGGCTGGCTCATGGGGTCATTATGGCGCGGGCGGTGCCGCTGCGCCCAGTCAGCCTCTTACTTTGCGCAGCCGCGCGATGATCTTCAGTTGGGCGGCGGCACGCGCGAGCTCGGCCAGCGCTTCGGCCTGGCTGATGTGGCTGGTGCGGTCCCGCAGCGCCTCTTCGGCGCGTTGCTTCGCCGCCAGGGCCGCCGCCTCGTCGATATCCTTGGCGCGCAGCGCCGTGTCGGCGAGCACCGTGACCCGATGCGGCTGCACTTCGATCGCCCCGCCGCCGACGAAGAACAGCAGTTCCTCGCCCTGCGGCGTCTGCACCCGGACCTCGCCGGGCTTGAGCATCGACAGCAGCGGCGCATGGCGCGGCGCCACGCCGATATCGCCCTGCGAGGCCGGCGCGAACACCATGGTCGCCGGCCCCGAGAAGATCTCCCCTTCGGCGCTGACGACATCGACATGAATGGTATGCGGCTCGGCCATGCGCTCACTCCTACTGCAGGGTCTTGGCCTTGGCCACCGCTTCGTCGATGGTGCCGACCATGTAGAACGCCTGCTCGGGCAGGTGATCGAATTCGCCGTTGATGATGCCCTTGAAGCCCCGGATGGTCTCGGTCAGCGGGACGATCTTGCCGTCCTGGCCGGTGAACACCTTGGCGACGTTGAACGGCTGCGACAGGAAACGCTGCACCTTGCGGGCGCGGTACACGGTGAGCTTGTCGTCCTCGGAGAGCTCGTCCATGCCCAGGATCGCGATGATGTCCTGCAGCTCCTTGTAGCGCTGCAGCACCGCCTGCACGCCGCGCGCGGTGTTGTAATGCTCCTCGCCGACCACCAGCGGATCGAGCTGGCGGCTGGTCGAGTCGAGCGGGCTCACCGCCGGGTAGATGCCCATGGCGGCGATCTGCCGATCGAGCACCACCGTGGCATCGAGGTGCGCGAAGGTCGTCGCCGGCGAGGGATCGGTGAAATCGTCCGCCGGCACGTAAACCGCCTGGATCGAGGTGATGGAGCCGGTCTTGGTCGAGGTGATGCGCTCCTGCAGCGCGCCCATCTCCTCGGCGAGCGTCGGCTGGTAGCCCACGGCCGACGGCATGCGCCCGAGCAGCGCCGACACTTCGGTGCCGGCCAGCGTGTAGCGGTAGATGTTGTCGATGAAGAGCAGCACGTCGCGGCCCTTGCCGCCGTCCTCGCGCACGCCGTCGCGGAAATACTCCGCCATGGTGAGCCCGGTCAGCGCCACGCGCAGGCGGTTGCCGGGCGGCTCGTTCATCTGGCCGTAGACCATCGCCACCTTGGAGTTGGACAGCTCCTGCGGGTCGATGACCCCCGACTCGATCATCTCATGATAGAAGTCGTTGCCCTCGCGGGTGCGCTCGCCGACGCCCGCGAACACCGACAGGCCGCTGTACTGCTTGGCGATGTTGTTGATCAGCTCGAGCATGTTGACGGTCTTGCCGACGCCGGCGCCGCCGAACAGGCCCACCTTGCCGCCCTTGGCGAACGGCACCAGCAGATCGATGACCTTGATGCCCGTGACCAGCAGCTCCTGGCCTCCGGCCTGATCCTCGAACGACGGCGGCGGCCGGTGGATGGGCAGGTGCTCGGGCGAGTCGACCGGGCCGCGGTTGTCCTGCGGAGTGCCGAGCACGTCCATGATGCGCCCGAGCGTCGGCTTGCCCACCGGCACGGTGATCGGTCCGCCCGTCGCCACGACGGCGAGACCGCGCTTCAGCCCTTCCGAGGGGCCCATGGCAATCGTGCGCACGATGCCGTCGCCGAGCTCCTGTTGCACCTCCAGGGTCAGGTCGTGATCCTTGAGCTTCAACGCGTCGTAGACGCGCGGAATGACCTCGCGCGGAAACTCGACGTCGATGACGGCGCCGATGATCTGGGTGATCTTGCCTTCGGCCATGCTTGCCATGTGTTATGTCTCTCAGACCGCGGCCGCGCCGCCCACGATCTCGGCCAATTCCTTGGTGATCGCGGCTTGACGGGCCTTGTTGTAGATGAGTTGCATTTCGCTGATGAGTTTGCCGGCGTTGTCCGTGGCGGCCTTCATGGCCACCATGCGCGCGGCCATCTCGGAGGCGACGTTCTCGACCGCCGCCCGGTAGACCTGCGATTCGATGTAGCGCACGAGCAGCGCATCGAGGATGTACGCGGCCTCGGGCTCGTAGATGTAGTCCCAGTGCTCCTGCAGATCGGCGCTGTGGGGGGCTGCGACCGGTAGCAGCTGCGCCGCCGTGGGCCGCTGTGTCATGGTGTTGACGAATTCCGAGCCGATCAGGAACAGCCGGTCGACTTCGCCGTCCCGGTACGCATCCAGCATCACCTTGACGACGCCGATGAGGTCCTTGACGTGCGGGCGGTCGCCGAGGTGCGAGGCGTTGGCGACGATCGGTGTATCGAGCCGCCGGAAGAACGCCATGCCCTTGGCACCGATCACGCACAGCTTGACCGTCGCACCCTGGTCCTGCCACTCGCGCATCAGCAGCAGCGTCTGCTTGAAGACGTTGCCGTTCAGCGCGCCCGCGAGACCGCGGTCCGTCGACACCACGATGATACCGACGCTCTTGACCGTCGGCCGGTCCTGCAGGAACGGGCTGCGGTAATCGGGATTGGCCTCGGCCAGATTGCCGATGACGCTGCGCATCTTCTCCGCGTACGGCCGCGCGCTGCGCATGCGCTCCTGGGCGCGGCGCATCTTGCTGGTCGCGACCATCTGCATGGCGCGCGTGATCTTCTGAGTGTTCTTGACACTCGTGATCTTGGCGCGGATTTCCTTGGTGCCTGGCATCGGGGATCTCGCTCAGCGTTGGCGGCGGGGGCGCACGGTCAGTAGGTCCCGGTGGCGATGAAGTCCTCGACGCACTTCTTCAGCGCCGCCTCGTTGTCCTTGCTCAACTTCGGCTCGCGGTTGATGCGATCGAGCATGGCCGCGTGGTTCGAATGGGCGAATGACTGCAGTGCCGCCTCGAACGCGACGACCTTCTTCATCTCCACCTTGTCCATGTAGCCGCCGTTGACCGCGTAGATGGACAGCGCCATTTCCGCGACCGACATCGGCGCGTACTGCTTCTGCTTCATCACCTCGGTGACGCGCTGACCGCGCTCGATCTGCCTGCGGGTCGCCTCGTCGAGGTCGGAGGCGAACTGCGAGAACGCGGCGAGCTCGCGGAACTGCGCGAGCGCCAGGCGGATGCCGCCGCCGAGCCGCTTGATGATGTCGGTCTGCGCGGCGCCACCGACGCGCGACACCGAGATGCCGGCGTTCATCGCCGGCCGGATGCCGGCGTTGAACAGGTCGGTCTCGAGGAAGATCTGGCCGTCGGTGATCGAGATGACGTTGGTCGGCACGAACGCGGTGACGTCGCCCGCCTGCGTCTCGATGATCGGCAGCCCGGTGAGCGAGCCGGTCCGGCCCTTCACCGCCCCCTGGGTGCGCATCTCGACGTACTGCTCGTTGACGCGCGCGCTGCGCTCGAGCAGCCTCGAGTGCAGGTAGAACACATCGCCCGGATACGCCTCGCGCCCCGGCGGGCGGCGCAGCAGCAGTGAGATCTGCCGATACGCCCACGCCTGCTTGGTGAGGTCATCGTAAATGATGAGTGCGTCCTCGCCATTGTCCATGAAGTACTCGCCCATGGTGCAGCCGGAGTAGGCAGCGATGTACTGCAGGGCGGCGGGGGTCGAGGCCGAGGCGGCCACGATGATGGTGTGCGCGAGCGCGCCATGCTCCTCGAGCTTGCGCACGACGTTGGCGATCGTCGACTGCTTCTGGCCGATCGCCACGTAGATGCACTTAACCCCGGAGTCCTTCTGGTTGATGATGGTGTCCACCGCGAGCGCCGTCTTGCCGGTCTGGCGGTCGCCGATGATCAGCTCGCGCTGGCCGCGGCCGATCGGCACCATGGCGTCGATGGCCTTGTACCCGGTCTGCACCGGCTGACTGACCGACTTGCGGTAGATCACGCCCGGGGCGACCCGCTCGACCGGGGCGGTACGCTTGGCCTCGATCGGCCCCTTGCCGTCGATCGGCTGTCCGAGCGAATCGACCACGCGGCCGAGCAGCTCAGGTCCCACCGGCACCTCGAGAATGCGGCCGGTGGTCTTGACGGTGTCGCCCTCGCGCAGGTGCTTGTACTCCCCGAGCACCACCGCGCCCACCGAGTCCTGCTCGAGGTTCAGCGCCAGGCCGAAGACGTTGCCCGGATACTCGAGCATCTCGCCGTAGCGCGCATCCGCCAGCCCGTGGATGCGCGTGATGCCGTCGGTCACCGACACGATGGTGCCGACATCGCGCGCCTCGGTGGCGGACTTGAAGCTCTCGATCCGCTGCTTGATCAGATCGCTGATTTCGGATGCCTTGATGGCCATAACAGTGTTTCCCCGGAAAATGGCTTACGCGGTCAGCTGATGGGCGATGCGCTCGAGTCGGCTGCGCAGCGAGCCGTCGATGACGAGGTCGCCGGCGCGCACGCTCGCGCCGCCGATCAGCGCCGGATCGAGCACGCAGCGCAGGCGCACGGTGCGGCGCAGGCGCCGCTCGAGCGCGCTCGCGAGCGAGCGCCGCTGCGCCTCGGTCAGCGGTGCTGCCGAAGTGACTTCGACGTCGATGGTGCCCTCGGCCTCGGCCTTGAGCTGATCGAAGCGCGCGGCGACCTCCGGCAGGCACGCGAGCCGGTGGTTGTCCGCGAGCACGCGGATGAAGTTGCGACCCGGCTCATCGAGCTGCGGATCGGCGATCGAGCAGATGAACTGCGCGAGCTGCTCCGGCGTGACGCGCGGATTGCCGAGCAGGGCCGCGACGCGCGCATCGGCGACCACGGCGGCCGCCCGGCGCAGCGCCCCGGACCACTCGCCGCGGCGGCCCTCGGCCGCCGCGAACGCGGCTTTGGCATAGGGCCTGGCGATGGTGCTCTTGTCCGGCATCGGTTCCTCCGCCTACAGCTGCGCGGCAAACTCGTTGAGCAGCGCCTCGTGAGCGCGTGCGTCGATCTCGCGCTCGAGCAGCTTCGAGGCGGCCGCGACGGCGATTGCCCCGACCTGCCGGCGCAGCTGCTCCTTCGCACGGGCGGCATCGAGCTCGATCTGCTGCTGTGCGGCGGCCACCAGACGCTGGCCCTCCTGCGTGGCGGCGCTGCGGGCCTGCTCGAGGATCTCGTTGGCGCTGCGCTGCGCCTGATCGACGATGACGCCGGCGCGCTCGCGCGCCTCGCTCAGAATCGACTCGGCGCCGGCGCGGGCCTCCTTGAGCTCTTCCTCGCCCTTGTTGGCTGCGGCGAGACCCTGCGCGATCCGCCGCTCGCGTTCCTGCATCGGACCGAGAATCATCGGCCACACGAACTTCATCGTGAACCAGATGAGGACGGCGAATACCGCCATCTGGACGATGAGCGTCAGGTTGATGTGCACGATCGCCTCCTCCCGGGGAGCGTTCTGCCTGTGGCGCGCGAGCCGCTCAATGCGCCACGCCGCTCAGCGCGGAGAGGAATGGGTTCGCGAAGGTGAAGAACAGCGCGAAGCCGATGCCGATCATGGCGACGGCATCGAGCAGTCCCGCCACCAGGAACATCTTGACCTGCAGGGCCGGCATCAGCTCGGGCTGGCGGGCCGAGCCTTCGATGAAGCGGCCGCCGAGAATGCCGAAGCCGATGGCGGTGCCGAGCGCGCCCATGCCGAAGATGATGCCCACGGCGAGCACGGTCATGGCTTGGATCAGTGCAACGTTTTCCATTCAGATCTCCTCGAGGATGAATGCGTCTGGGAACAGTGGCCGGTCAGTGATGTTCGTGCGCCATTGCCAGGTAGACGATGGTCAGCACCATGAAGATGAACGCCTGAATCGTGATGATCAGCAGGTGAAACACCCCCCAGGCGAAGGTGAGCACCGCCTGCAGCAGCAGCAGCCCCCAGCCGGAGAAGGTCTCGAGCCCGGCGTAGCCGTGCGCCAGCGTCAGCAGCGCGAGCAGCACGAAGATCATCTCGCCGGCGAAGATGTTGCCGAACAGTCGCAGCGCGAGCGACACCGGGCGGGCGATCAGCGTCACCGACTCGAGCAGCAGATTGACGATCGAGAGCGGAATCTGCGCGAAGATGTTCTTGACGCGGAACGGATGCAGCGTGAGCTCGGCGAGAAACCCGAGCGGGCCCTTCATCTTGATGCTGTAGAAGATCATCAGGATGAACACCGTGAGCGACAGGCCGAACACGCCGTTCAAGTCGGTGCTCGGCACGACCTTCAGGTGCGCCAGACCCAGGGCCCCGCCGATGTCCGGCAGCAGATCGACCGGCACCAGGTCCATGAAGTTGAACAGGTACACCCAGCAGAAGATCGTCAGCGCGAGCGGCGCGATCAGCTGGTTGGTGCCGTGGTAAACGTCCTTGACCTGCGAGTCGACCCAATCGACGAGCATCTCGACGAAGCTCTGAAAACCGCGCGGCACGCTCGTGGTGCTGGCCGACGCGCGGCGCGCGACCAGGTAGAAGCTGCCGGCGAACAGGACCGCGAGCAGCACGGAAAAGAACACCGTGTCATAGTTGATGACGGTGAAGTTGACGAGCGTGTTCTGCGGCTTGTTGGTCAGAAAGGTGAGGTGATGCTCGATGTATTCACCGATCTGCGGCTCCGCTGCTGCCATGAACCTCAATCTCTCGCTGTGTGCGTGGCGTCGGCCGTGTCGGACGACGCCGGGTCGATGATCTTCTGGTTGCGCGCGCGGCCACCCGGCCACAGGGCGGCGGCAAGCGCGATCCAATATACGAAAAAGGTCGCGGCGAAGGCCGCGAACATCGCCAGTGGCGCGACCTTCGTCAATTTGAAGGCCGCCACGAACAGCCCGACCACGACGAGGAGCTTCAGCGCCTCCCCGCCGTAAAAAGCCCGCAGCGCGCGCTCGGCGTCCACGGCCCGCCGGCTGAAGCCGACGAGCGCCAGAATCAGGCTCGCCGCCGTTCCGATGCCTCCGCCGAGCAGAGCGGAAAATGCCGCAAGCCGCCCGGAGATCGCCCAAGCGAGCAATCCGGCCATCACCGTTGCGGCCAGCTGGCCCAGCACGACGCCGAAAGCCAGCCGCCGCGCGTGGGGCAGGTCGATCACGGTCACCGAATTCTCACTCGCGGCGTAACGCTGCGCGCCGCACACCGTCCGGCCCGCGGGTGCACGCACCCGGCGGACCGAAAAAGCCGCGCGATTATATTGACCGGGTCCGGGGGAGTCTACTCCATCCGCGCCCGATCTAAGCCTGTGAAAATTGTGTGAAATTCCCACGGAAAGCGCCCTCCGTAATCGTCCTGATGCGCATCCGGGAAAATCCTAATGGATATGGGCGAGGATACCGTCCAGCTCGTCGAGGCTATTGTAGGTGACGACGAGCGAGCCCTTGCCCGCCGCCCCCGGGTGGATCGCCACCCGGGCGCCGAGCTTCTCGGAGAGCTGCTGCTCGAGATGGCGCACGTCAGGATCGGCCGGGCGACCCTGGGTCGCGGCCGCCGCCGGCGGGCGCAGCATGCGCCGCACGAGCGCCTCGGTCTCGCGCACCGAGAGCCCCTTCGCCACCACTTCCGCGGCCGCCTGGCGCTGCTCGGCCCGCTGCGCCAGGCCGAGCAGCGCCCGCGCGTGGCCCATCTCGATGCGGCGCCGCTCGATCAGCTCGCAGACCTCCGCAGGCAGCTCGAGCAGGCGCAGCAGGTTGCTCACGCCGGCCCGCGAGCGCCCCACCGCCTCGGCGGCCTGCGCATGCGTGAGCTCGAACTCGCTGATCAGACGCTGCAGGGCGCGCGCCTCCTCGAGAGGATTGAGGTTCTCGCGCTGGATGTTCTCGATCAGCGCAACGGCGATCGCGGCCTCGTCCGGGATGCGCCGCACGATGGCCGGAATGTCCGCGAGCCCCGCCAGCTGCGCGGCGCGCCAGCGACGCTCCCCGGCGATGATTTCGTAGCGCGGGGACGCCCCGAGCGTCCCCGCCAGGGGGCGCACCACGATGGGCTGCACCACGCCCTGCGCCTTGATGGAGCCGGCCAGATCCTCGAGGGATTCCGGATGCATATCGGTGCGCGGCTGGTACTTGCCCCGCTGCAGCACATCGAGCGGCAGCCGCGTCAGCTCATCCTCGCCCGGCGCAGCCGCCTCCGCGGGCGCCGCCGCGCCGGTACGCACGCCCGCGCCGAGCAGGTCCGCGAGACCCCGTCCGAGGGTCGGCTTCTTCTGGCTCACGGCCTCGAGCCCCCCGGCTCGGCGCGCACCGTGGTCGGACTCGCCGATGCCCCGCCCGCAACGCCCGACCCGGGCCGGCCTGCGGCCGCAGCCGCTCCCGCCGGGCGCGCGCCCGCGGCGGACGCCTCGTCCCCGCGCTCCTCGCCGGGCGGCGTGCCCTCGGGCCGCTCGCCGGTGGGCTCCTCACCCCCCGGCCCCGCCTCGCCGCGCCGGATCATCTCCCCGGCCAACGCCAGGTAGGCGAGCGCGCCGCGCGATTCCTTGTCGTGGAACAGCACCGGGCGCCCGAAGGAGGGCGCCTCGGCCAGGCGGATGTTGCGCGGGATGACGGTACGGAACACCTTCTCGCCGAAATGCATGATCAGCTGGGCGCTCACTTCGTTGGCGAGGTTGTTCCGCGGATCGAACATGGTGCGCAGGATGCCCTCGATCTGGAGCGGCGGGTTGACCGCCGCGCGGATCTGCTCGATGGTGGCGAGCAGCGCCGAGAGCCCCTCGAGGGCGTAGTACTCGCACTGCATGGGGATGAGGACGCTGTCGGCAGCCACCAGCGCGTTGACGGTGAGCATGTTCAGCGCGGGCGGGCAGTCGATGAGAATGACGTCGTAGGCGTCGCGCACCGGCGCGAGCGCCTGGCGCAGGCGGGTCTCTCGGCCCACGGTCAGCCCGAGCAGGCGCACTTCCGCGGCGGTGAGATCCTGATTGGTCGGCAGCAGCGCGTAGCCGCCCTGCTCGACCGTGCGCAGCGCCTCGCGCAGCTGCGCTTCCTCGAGGAGCACCTCGCAGGTGCCGCGCTCAAGCTGCGACTTGTCGACCCCGCTGCCCATGGTCGCGTTGCCCTGCGGGTCCATGTCGAGCAGCAGCACGCGCCGGCGCGTGGCCGCGAGGGAGGCGGCCAGATTGACCGCCGTCGTGGTCTTGCCCACGCCGCCTTTCTGGTTGGCAATCGCGATGACGCGCTTCATGAGGCGACAGTGTACTTCACCGCCGCCCCGCCCCGCGCCGCAGCCGCTGCGCCCGCGCGGGGAGGCCCTCAGCCGGCGCGGCCGGCCCGCAGCCGCTCGCGCGCCATCTGATCGGCGACGGCGCTGGTCGGCAGCGACTCGCGGCGGGCGCGCTCGAAAATCAGGGTCAGGCGCTCGGGAATCTTCTCGATCGCCGCGCGCACCGCGGCCTCGGACGAGCCGCCGTAGTACTCGTGCGCCACGTTGATGATGCCGCCGGCATTGATCACGTAGTCCGGGGCATACAGGATGCCGGCCTTCATGAGGGCCTCGCCGTCGCCTTCCCGCGCCAGCTGGTTGTTCGCCGCCCCGGCAACCACCCGCACGCGCAGCCGCGGGATGCTCCGCTCGTTGAGGACGGCGCCGAGCGCGCACGGCGCCAGCACATCCGCTTCCTCCTCGAGAATGCCGTCGACCGCAACGGCGGTCGCGTCCAGCTCCTCGCGCACCTGCGCGAGGAGCTCGGGGCGGGCGTCGGCCACTTTGAGCCGGGCCCCGTCGGCGGCGAGCAGCCGGCACAGCGGGTGCCCGACCCCGCCGAGCCCCTGCACCGCGACGGTCAGCCCCTCGAGGGAGCGCCCCATCTGAAAGCGCACCGCCGAGCGGATCCCGAGGAACACGCCGAGTGCGGTCTTCGGGCCCGGATCCCCGCCGACCTCGCCGGATGCGCGCGCCAAGCCGCTCACGAAGCGCGTCTGCCCGGCCACCTGCTGCATGTCGGCGGTCGTGGTGCCGACGTCTTCGGCGGTGATGTACCGCCCGCCGAGCGCATCGACCAGCCGGCCGAAGGCCTGCAGCAGCGCCGGGGTCTTGTGCGCGCGCGCGTCGCCGAGAATCACCGCCTTGCCCCCGCCGAAGGCGAGCTCCGCCATGGCGTTCTTGTAGCTCATGCCGCGCGAGAGACGCAGCGCGTCGGTGAGCGCCTCGTCGCTGGAGGGATAGGCCCACATCCTGCATCCCCCGGCGGCGGGCCCCAGCGCGGTGGAATGAATCGCGATGATCGCGCGCAGCCCCGTGGCGCGGTCGTGACCGAACACCACCTGCTCGTGGCCGTCGAAATCCGGCAAAGTGAAAAGATCCATCGGCTCGCTCCAGAGGTCTCGGGCCTGCGCCCGGGCGGGGTCACCTTACGCCCGAGGGATGCACGGCGCGTCACAAAGCTTGCTCTATTGGCCGTCCAGATGAATCATTCATTCCATACACGGTCCATTTGACGGGATATTTTATGCAGACCGACCTCGACCGCAGCGACGTGCGGATCCTGGACCTGGTCCAGGAGCACGGCAACCTCTCGGCCGCCGAGCTCGCCGAGCGGCTGGGCATGACCCCCTCGACCTGCTGGCGGCGCATGAGCCGCCTGGAGGAGTCCGGCGTGATCCGCAAAAGAGTGGCGCTGCTCGATCGCGAGAAGGTGGGCCTGAACGTCCTGGTGTTCTCCCAGGTGAAGCTCGCCGGACACGGGCGCGATGCGCTGCTGAGGTTCGAGCAGGCGGTGCGCCAACACCCCGAAATCCTCGAGTGCTACACGCTCATGGGCGAGACGGACTTTCTGCTGCGCATCGCCTGCCGCGACATCAAATCGTACGAGGCGTTCTTCCTCGATCATCTGTCGCGCTTCCCGGGCGTTCAGTCGGTGCACTCCTTCATCGCGCTGTCGGTCATCAAGGAGACCACGGCACTGCCGCTGGCGGGCGCCCCGAAGGGCCCGCCGCGCTGAGGATGATGAGACAGCGGTCCTCGGCGAGCCCTGGCACGGCGAGCGGAATGGTCTCGGCCTGCCAGCCCGGCGGCAGCGCATCGAGCTCCGCCTTCGGCCACTTGCCCTTCAGGGCGAGGATGCGCGTCGCCGGACCACAGAGCGGCGCAGCGAGGCCGATCAGCGCCGGCAGCGCGGCGAACGCGCGAGCCAGCACGGTGTCGAACGGGACATCGGGCCGCAGCGTCTCGATGCGCGCCTGGACGGCCTCGACATTCACCAGGCCCAGCTGGTGCGCGGCATGGGAGACGAAGCGGACCTTCTTGCCGTTCGAGTCGATCAGCGTGAAGCGCCGCTCGGGGTTGGCGAGCGCGAGCGGCAGGCCCGGGAAGCCCGCGCCCGTGCCGACATCGGCAATGCGGGCGCCATGCAGATGGCGGTGCACCGCCAGACTGTCGAGCAGGTGATGCGTTACCATGTCCGCCCGATCCGTGATGGCCGTCAGGTTGAAGCGGCGGTTCCAGCGGGCCAACTCCTCCAGCAGCTGCAACAGCCGCAGCGCATCATGCTCCGTCAACGCGACGCCGAGCGCGGCGGCGGCGTGGATGAGTGCGGGAACGGTGCCCTGGGCGTCGGGCGCCCCGTGCGGCGGGTGGGAGGAACTCATGGGTCGAGCGGCCTCGAACGAGAGCGATTGTGGCAGAGGCGGGGGCCGCGCGGTGAAAAAATTGCGCGCGCGAGCGCGCCGGGCGAGGCCGTGCCGTGAGACTGCTGCTCGTGGAAGATGACGCCATGATCGGCGAGGCGATCCGCGCGGGGTTGCGGCGCGACGGGTTCACCGTGGACTGGGTCCACGAGGGGCAAACCGCCGAGCAAGTGCTCAAGACCGATACCTTCGACCTGCTGCTGCTCGATCTGGGGCTGCCCGGCAAGGCGGGCCTGGCGGTGCTGAGCGACCTGCGCTCGCGCGGCGATACGGTGCCGGTGATCATTCTCACCGCGCGCGATGCGGTCTCGGACCGCGTGCAGGGCCTGGATGCCGGCGCCGACGACTACCTGGTCAAGCCGTTCGATCTGAACGAGCTCGCCGCGCGCATCCGCGCGCTGCTGCGGCGCAAATCGGGCCAGCCCACCCCCGCGATGGAGCACCTCGGCGTAGTCCTCAATCCGGCCGCGCACACCGTGGCGCGCGACGGGCAGGACATCCCGCTCTCGCCGAAGGAATTCGCGCTGCTGCAGCTGCTGATGGAGCGCCCCGGCACCATTCACTCGCGCGCCCGCATCGAGCAGCGGCTCTACGGCTGGGGAGAGGAAGTCGAGAGCAACGCCGTCGAGGTGCACGTACACGGCCTGCGGCGCAAGCTGGGCACGGATTTCATCCTCACCGTGCGCGGCGTCGGCTATCGGGTGCGGCCCTCATGAGGCTGAGCTCGCTGCGCGCGCGCCTGCTGGCGTGGCTGCTCGGCGGCATCGCCGTGGTGGGCCTGTGCGGCGGCCTGGTCGAATATCACAACGCGCTGAAGCAGGCGGACCTTTACTTCGACTACCACCTCGAGCAGATGGCGCTGCTGCTGCGCGATCAGCCCGTCGAATACCTCGCCCCGCTGGAGATCCCCTCGCGCGCGGCGGCGTACGGCTTCGTGGTGCAGGTCTGGACCATCGACGGCCAGCGCATCTGGGCGCCGCCGCACACGGTGCTGCCCAACTTCGCGACCATCGGCTTCTCGACCGTCAAGACCAGCGAGGGCCGCTGGCGCGTCTACGGCGTCGCCTCGCCCACACGGGTGATCCAGGTGGCGCAGCTGATGCGCGTGCGCCGCCAGCAGGCCCTGAAGCTGGCGATCCCGACGCTGGTGCCGTTCGCACTCGCGGTGCCCATTCTCGGGATCCTGGTCTGGTTTGCCGTCGGGCATACGCTGCTGCCGCTGAAGCGCCTGGCCGGCTCGGTCAAGGCCCGCCGCGTGAGCGCGCTCGAGCCGCTGCCGCATGCGCAACTGCCCGATGAGGTGCAGCCGCTGGTCGCGGCGCTCAATGACCTGCTGGGGCGCCTCTCCGCGGCGCTCGACCGCGAGCGCGCGTTCGTGGCCGACGCCGCGCACGAGCTGCGCACGCCGCTCACGGCGCTGCATCTGCAGCTCGACGCGCTGGCGCGCGCCAGCTCGGACGGCGAGCGCGCCGAGGCCATGGAGCGGCTCTCGGCCGGCGTGCAGCGCTCGATCCGGCTCGTCGAGCAGCTGCTCTCGCTCGCCCGCCAGGAGCCGCGCGCCGAGCCGCTGCACGGGCGCATCGCGCTCGATGAGCTCTCGCGCGAGGTGATCGCCGAGCTGGTGCCGCTGGCGGACGCGCGCCACATCGATCTGGGCATCGCCGATGCCGAGCCGGCGGCGATTCTCGGGGATCCCGAGTCGATCGCGACGCTGGTGCGCAATCTGGTCGACAACGCCGTGCGCTACACGCCGCCCGGCGGTCAGGTCGATGTGTCGGTCACGCAGGCGCGCGCGGATGACGGACAGGTGCGCCTGAGGGTCGCGGACAACGGCCCGGGGATCGCGCCCGAGGAGCGCACGCGCGTCTTCGACCGCTTCTACCGCCAGCCCGGCGCGCTCGTCCCCGGCAGCGGCCTCGGGCTCGCCATCGTCAAGGCGATCGCCGAGGCGCACGGCGCGCGCATCGAGCTGGGAGCAGGCCCGGGGGGGCGCGGTCTCACCGTCACCGTCGCGTTCGCCCCGGCACCGCCCGCCTGAGCCGCCCCCGGCACCGCGCGCACCGGGCTCACTTGGCCCGATGGGATTTCAGCGCCAGCAGAAACCGCGCGGCGGCGCTATCGAGCGCGCGCCGCGCGGCAGGCGCTGCGAAGCGCCGCCCGGCCTCGGCAACGGTGAGCCTCTCGACCGGCTGGCCGTGGAAGCGCAGCAGATCGGCCAGCTGCTGCGCGTCGGCGGCGCGCACCGCATCCCCGGCCGGTCCCTGCACGATCAACAGCGGCGCGCGAATCCGCCTCACCTCCCCGAGCGGGGAGATCTGTCGCAGGAAACTCGACACCGACGGATCCCCGGGATCACCGATCTCGGCCGCGCGAAACGCGCGCTCGGCCGCGGGCGCGCGGGCGACGTAATCATCGAGGCTGGAGATGCCATTGACGTCGATGGCCCCGAGCAGATGGCCGTCGAAGGTGGCCAGGCAGTTGACCGCGAGCCAGCCGCCGTAGCCGCGGCCCATGAGCACGATGCGATGCACGTCGAATCCCGGCTGCATGCTGATCCAGACCATCAGAGAGCCGATGTCGCGCACGGCATCGTCGCGGTGCGTCCCCTGCACCAGTGCGCGAAAACTGCGGCCGTAACCCGAGGAGCCGCGCACGTTCGGGGCAATGACTGCGTAGCCGAGGTCGTTGGCCACGAACTGCAGGAACGGCCGCCAGCGGGGCCGAAACTGTCCCGCCACGCCCGAGTGCAGCACGATCAGCACGGGCGCGGGACCGGATCCCGGCGGCAGATAGATGTAGGCCGAGAGCATCCGCCAGTGGCCGTCGACCCGGTCCCAGGTCGGGTAGTGCACGAGCCGCGCCCGCGTCGGCCCGATCGATCCCAACGGGCCGGCGGCGCCCGCGCGCCAGCGGCGCACCAGCCCCTTGGCGGCGTCGTACACGTAGATCGCGGGCGGCTGCCGGCTGGACTGGAACGTGAACGCCAGGCGGTGACCGGAATCGAAATGCAGGTCGTCGATGACCCCGTCGTGCAGCCAGGGGACCGCGACATCGAGCTTCAGGCGGCGATTGCGCACGTGCAGGCGGCTCTGGCCGTCCACATCGACCGTGTAGGCGAGATAGCGCCCATCGGGGCTGGCGGCGAAGCGCTCCACATCCCAGGGCAGATCGACGGAGACCGTGCGGATGCGGCCCGTGCGGGCATTCAGGCGCAGCAGCTGCTGGTACTCGCCGCCCTGGTTCGAAATGACGTAGACCGCCGCGCTCCCCGGCGCGAACCGGGCCGCCGCGATACGCGACGGTGAAAGCGGCAGGCGCGTCAGCGCGCCATCGCGCGTGCGCACCGTGTAGAGGGACTCGTCATCCGGGCCCTCATCGTGCGCGAGCAGCAGTTGCTGTCCGTCGCGCGACCCGTCGAGCAGCCGCCAGCGGCCCGCGAGCGCGCCGACGACCAGACGCGCAATCCCGCCGTCCGCGACGCTGTCGAGGTAGACGGCCTCGCTCGCGCCGCCGGGCGCCAACCCGAGAAAGGCGACCTGCCGCCCGTCGGCGGACCATACGGGCAGTCCGCTCAAGGTCTGGCCGGCGGCGAACGGGCGGCCGGGTCCCTTCCCCTCGCGCAGCAGCCAGTGCGTCGCGCCGCCCGCGCGCTGCGGGTAGAGCAGACCCGGGCCGACGCGCGGCGCGAGCGCCCGGCCGATCCCTTCGGTGAGCGCGACCAGTTCGGCCGGCTTGGCGGCCGGGGCGGCGAGACGCGCGAGCATGATGCGCCGGCCCGTGTGCGTCTCGATGAGCATCTGGCCGCCGGGCAGCCAGTCGAGAAAGCGCGCGCCCCGCCACTGCTCGGCACGCGCCAGGCGCCGCGCCAACGGCGGTGCGAGCGGCGGCATGGCGCCGAGGGCAGGCAGCGGCGCGGCCTGCGCACGCGGCGCGAGGTAACAGGCGATCAGTGCCGTGGCGGCGAGCGCCCGGCCGGCCATCGTCGGGAAAGTCATATCGCTATGCTAGCGCAACCCGTTACCATGACCGCATGACCGATGAGAATTCGGCGCTGCCGACGCCCCGACTGTCGCGCCATCCCGACGGCATCACCGCCATCGACACCGAGTACCTGCATCCGGGACACGCCGCCGCGCACCTCATCGAGCAGGGCGGGCGGGCCGCGTTCGTCGATGTGGGCACCAATGACTCGGTGCCCTATCTGCTCGCGGCGCTGCGCGCGCTCGAGCTGAGGCCGCAGGCAGTCGACTACGTGCTGCTCACCCACGTGCACCTCGATCATGCCGGCGGGGCGGGCCGGCTCATGCAGGCGCTGCCCAACGCCGTGTGCGTGCTGCACCCGCGGGGCGCGCCGCACATGATCGACCCGGCGCGGCTGATCGCCGGCTCGCGCGCGGTCTACGGCCCGCAGCGCTTCGAGCGGCTGTACGGTCAGATCGAGCCCATCGCCGCCGAGCGCGTACGGGTCACGCGCGACGGGGAGCGGCTCAGCCTCGGCGGGCGGGAGCTCGAGATCCTGCACACTCCCGGCCACGCGCTGCATCATCAGGTGTTCGTCGACGGCGCGCACCGCTGCATCTTCACCGGCGACACGTTCGGCATCTCGTACCGGGAGCTCGACAGTCCTGCCGGCGCGTTCATCACCCCGACCACCACCCCGACCCAGTTCGACCCCGCACAGCTGTGCGCCTCGATCGACCGGCTCCTCGGCTATGCGCCCGAGGCGATGTACCTGATGCACTTCAGCCGGGTGACCGGCGTGGCGCGGCTCGGCGCCGCGCTCAAGAGCCAGGTTCGCGAGCTCGAGCGCATCGCCCGCGCGAGCGCCGCGGCCCCGGACCGCCACGGCGCGATCCGCGCGGCGATGTGGGAGCTGTGGCGCGACCTGGCCCACCGCCACGGCTGCCCGGTCAGCGACACACAGCTCGCGGAGCTGCTCGCCGGGGACCTCGAACTGAATGCCCAGGGACTGGTCCATTGGCTGGACACGCGCGCCGGATGAGCGGATAACGACGGCGCGAGCGCTCCGGCCGAGCGGCCTTAAGGGTCACTTAAGATTGGCCCGGTATGCTCAGAACCCGGATTCATTCGTATCCTGACAATCGGATTCGCAGAGGCTGATATGACCATGAGGAAAGTGATTCGAAATCCGCTGGTCGCGGCGGCGCTCGGGGCGCTGATCGGCGCCGCACCGCTGGCCGCGCTCTACAGCGTGCGCAACGCCAGCGCCGCGAATATCCCGCCGGAGGGGGTGACCTCGAGCTCACCGCGCGGCGGCGTGGCCGTGGTGCTGCCGGACTTCTCCAGCCTGGTCAAGAAGTACGGCCCGGCGGTGGTGAGCATCCGCGTCATCGAGAAGACACCCGGCGCCGGGATGGCGGGCTCGCCGTTCGGGCCGAACAGCCCGTTCGCGCCGTTCTTCCGCAACTTCCCGTTCCAGGCCCCGCACCAGACGCCCATCGAGGGCGAGGGCTCGGGGTTCATCATCCGTCCCGACGGCATCATTCTGACCAACGCCCACGTAGTCGCCGGCGCCAGCAAGATCACCGTGCAGCTGAGCGACCGCCGCCAGTTTCCGGGCAAGGTGATCGGGATGGACAAGATCTCGGACGTTGCCGTGGTCAAGATCCCAGCCAACAACCTGCCGACGGTGCAGATCGGCGACTCGAGCAAGCTCGAGGTCGGGCAGTGGGTGCTCGCGATCGGCGCGCCGTTCAACTTCAAGAACACCGCCACCGCGGGCATCGTCAGCGCCAAGGGCCGATTGCTGCCGGATTCGCATTACGTCCCGTTCATTCAGACCGACGTGCCGATCAACCCCGGCAACTCCGGCGGCCCGCTGTTCAACATGCAGGGGCAGGTGGTCGGCATCAACTCGCAGATCTACAGCCGCTCGGGCGGCTACATGGGCCTGTCGTTCTCGATCCCGATCAACGTGGCGATGCACGTGGCCGATCAGCTGGTCGCCACCGGCCACGTGCGCCGCGGCGAGCTCGGCGTGATCATCCAGCCGCTCGATCAGGATCTGGCCGACTCGTTCGGGCTGCCTGAGCCGGAGGGCGCCCTCGTCGCGGACGTCAATCCGGGAAGCCCGGCGAAGAAGGCCGGCATCAAGCCGGGCGATGTGATCATTGCGCTCGACGGCCACAAGATCAGCAGCTACAGCGATCTGCCGGTGCGCGTCGCGAGCCTGCTGCCCGGCACCAAGGTGGACCTGACGATCTGGCGCAAGCACGCCGAGCGGCACGTCACGGTCACCCTCGGCGCCATGGGCAACAATGCCCTGACGGCGGCGAGCGGCGGGCCGCAGCCCGGCGGGCGGCTGGGGCTGGTGGTGCGCCCGCTGACGGCCGACGAAAGGGCGCAGGACAACACCCATGGCGGCCTGATGGTGCAGAGCGTGAGCGGCCCTGCGGAGGATGCCGGCATCCAGCCGGGCGACATCGTCCTCTCGGCCAACGGCGAGCCGGTGTCCACGCCGAGCGAGCTGCGCATGGCCGTGGCCCGCTCCAAGGGCCACGTTGCGCTGCTGATTCAGCGCGGCGGCACGCGGCTGTTCGTGCCGGTCGACGTACGGTGAGCCCGAGCCGGGCGGCCCCCGCGGCCGCCCGGCTCGGACATTGGATCCGCTTGGAGCAGGGATGGCGCACCCCGGCGGGATGAGGGCGTTGGCGGCCCGCGCCCGGCGCCGGGAGATGAGCAAGGGCACGGTGAGCGCCCGGCCGACACCGGTTCCCCGGCCGGTGACTGGCGGTCCGGGAGGGGCGCGAGCCCTTCCCGGACCGTGTTGTCCGGACGCGGCGCCGGGCCGCCGGTCAATGCCCCGAGGACCAGCGCGTGTACGGCCGCGGCACGGTGTGCAGGCCAGGCTCGAGACGGCTGAAGTAGGCGGCCACGATGCGGATCTGCTCGTTCGTGAGTGAGTGGGCTATCGCGTTCATGATGGGGTTCTGGCGGTAGCCGGTCTGATACTCGTGAAGCACCCGGATGAGGTAGCTCTCATGCTGCCCCGCCAGCGTCGGATACATCGGCGCGACGCCGATACCGTTCGCACCATGACACGAGGCGCATACCGCAGCGGCGGCCGGCACTTTGGAAGCGGGGACCGGCTTGGCGGTCACGGGCTTGCCGCCGAGATACGTGGCCACGTCGGCAATCTGCTGCTCGCTCAGCGAGAGGGCCTGCAGATGCATCGTGGGAAAGGCGCGCTGGCCGTTGCGGTACTCGTTCAGCGCGTTGATGAGGTAGGTGACCGACTGGCCGCGCAGCCGTGGCACGGCATAGTCGGGGTAGGCGTTCCGGTATCCTTGGATCCCGTGACAGCCCAGGCAGGTGTAGCCGATGATTCTGCCCTGGTGCGCGTTGCCCGCGGGCGGCTGCTGGGCCGATGCCGGGGCGGCGAGCGACGCAAACGCCCCCGCGGCGATCAGCAGAGCCGATCGCCAGCCCGAACGCACAGATGAGCTCAGCCAAAGTTCCGACATCGTGATCTCCGGCCAGGTGCGCAAAGCAGCTTGCGATCTTATCGGACGCGCCACCTCGAACGCCAGCCGAGCGAGCGCCCGATGATCGGATTGATTCAGCGGGTGGCCCGCGCCGGGGTCAGCACCGAGGGACGGCGGCTCGGGGCCATCGGCCCCGGCACGCTGGCGCTGATCGGCGTGCGGCGCGGGGACGACCGGGCCGCCGCCGACCGGCTGCTCGAGCGGCTGCTCGCCTATCGCATCTTCGCGGACGCGGCCGGCCGCATGAACCGCTCGCTGCGCGAGACCGGCGGCGGGCTGCTGCTGGTGCCGCAGTTCACGCTGGCCGCCGACACGCACAAGGGCACTCGGGCGGGCTTCAGCGCGGCCGCACCGCCCGAGGTCGCGCGGGCGCTGTTCGCCTACCTGGTGAGCGCAGCCCAGGCCCGGCACTCGCCCGTCGCCTGCGGGGAGTTCGGCGCGCACATGCAGGTCGAGCTGGTCAACGACGGGCCGGTGACGTTCTGGCTCGAGAGCTGAGCGGACATCCGTGTTTGTGCGGATGGCCCGAGGGCAAACTTTCTCGGCCGGGGGGGTCTAATTGGCCTATGATGCAGGCCGGTCAATTCATTTTTTCATTCGCGCAAGCGGAGTCCAGAGCTTATGGATTTCGATTTCAAGACCCTGCTGGTCATCCTGGTTGTGGTGCTGCTGATCTTCGGCGGCAAGAAACTGCGTACGATCGGCGATGATCTGGGCCACGCCGTGCGGGGTTTCAAAAAGGCGATGAGCGAGGGCGACAAGGAAGAGTCCGCCTCGCCCGCCGAGACTCGGCAGATCCGCTCCGACGGGACCGATGCCGAATTCCCCGAGATGAAGAGCGGCGCGCAGGCCCCCAAGGGCGGTCGCAACACCTGAGGCCCGCGGCGAGGGCGGGCCCGGACGGCGCGGTCCCTGCGACCGCGGCCGGCAGGGTTTGGGTCCGCGCCCGGCGCGTCCGCTGAGACGCCATGTTCGACTTCGGCTTTTCCGAAATCCTGCTGGTCTTCGTCCTGGCCCTGATCGTGCTGGGCCCGGAGAAGCTGCCCGGTGTGGTGCGCCGTGTCGGCCGCTGGGTCGGGCGTGCGCGTGCCATGGCGCGGCAGTTCCAGGAGCAGCTGGAGGAGGAAATCGATCTGGAAGGCCGCCGGCGCCCCGCCGCGCCCGATCCGGCATCCCCCGAGCCTGCAGGCGCGCCGGCCGGGCCGGTGACCGCGGGCGAGGCAATCGGCACGGCCGAGCCCTTCGAGCCCGCGCAAGCCGTCGAACCTGCCGGATCCACGGCACATCCCCCCGAGTCCGAGGCCTCAGCCGCATCCGGCGCGCCGGCGGACGCGCCTGCTCCCGCGCCCGGCACTCATGAGCCCCGAGCCTGAAAATCTCGCCGAAGGCACGCTGATCTCGCATCTGCTCGAGCTGCGCGAGCGGATCATCCGGGCGCTGGTCGCCGTCGGCATTTTGTTCGTGCCCTGCGCGCTGTACGCCAATCAGATCTTCACCTGGGTGGCGCGGCCGCTGCTGAAGATGCTGCCGAAGGGCGCGGGGCTCATCGCCACCGGCGTGGCGGCGCCGTTCACCACGCCCTTCAAGCTCGCCTTCTTCGTCGCGCTGTTCGCGGCCATGCCGTACGTGCTGTATCAGGTCTGGGCGTTCGTCGCGCCGGGCCTGTACCGGCACGAGAAGCGCTTCGCCCTGCCGCTGCTCGTCTCCTCGATCGTGCTGTTCTACACCGGCATGACGTTCGCCTACTTCGCGGTGTTTCCGGCGATATTCCATTTCTTCGCCGCGACCACGCCGAAGGGCGTGGCGATGATGACCGACATCTCGCAGTACCTGGACTTCGTGCTGGTGATGTTCTTCGCGTTCGGCACGGCATTCGAGGTACCGGTCGCGGTGGTGCTGCTGGTGGTGATGAACCTGGTGACGGTGGAGAAGCTGCGCTCCATCCGCGGCTACGTGCTGCTCGGGGTGTTCATCGTCGCGGCGTTCATCACGCCGCCTGATGCCGTCTCGCAGTCGATCATGGCGCTGCCGATGTACCTGCTCTACGAAGCCGGCATGATCATGGCGCGCATCCTGGTGCGCCCCAAGAGCGAGGCGGCCGAGGAGGAGCCGGACGCGCCCTCCTGAGACCCGGCCGGCGTTCATCGACGAGCACAACAACAAACCGCGGGGGATCATGAGCACGACCACGAGTGACGCACGAGCGAACGGCGCCCCGGCGGCCGAACGGACCCTGTTCGGCCACCCGCGCGGCCTCGCGACGCTGTTCTTCACCGAGATGTGGGAGCGGTTCACCTACTACGGCATCCAGTCGATCCTGATTCTGTTCATGGTTGCCGCGAGCGGCCGCGGCGGGCTCGGCTTGCACGACCAGAACGCCAACGCCATCGTCGGCCTGTACTTCGGCGGCACCTATCTGCTGTCGCTGCTCGGCGGCTGGATCGCCGACCGCCTGATCGGCGGGCAGCTCGCGGTGCTCTCGGGAGGGATCCTCATCACCGCCGGCAACGCGCTGCTCGCCGCCGGCAGCCACCAGGCATTCTTTCTTGGGCTGATCTTCAACGTGCTCGGCGTGGGGCTGCTCAAGCCCAACGTCAGCGCCACGGTCGGGCAGCTGTATCCTCAGTCCGAGGACGGCTCGCGGCGCGACGCGGGCTTCTCGATCTTCTACATGGGCATCAACATCGGCTCGCTCTTCGGGCCGCTGTTCGTGCCGATCGTGGCGCGCGAGTTCGGCTGGCACGGCGGCTTCGCGCTGCCGGCGGTCGGCATGTTCTTCGGCGTGGTGCAGTTCCTCGCCACGCGGCGCTACCTCGGCCGCGCGGGCGCCGCCCCGGCGAGCACCCGGCCGCGCTCCTGGCTCGCGCTCTGGGGGTTCCTCGCCGCGATCGCCGTGCTCACGGCCCTGATGCTCGGCGGCCTCGTCACGGTCAACGCCGTGACGCTCTCGGCGACAGTGTCCTGGGCGGTCGGCATGCTGATGGCGGCGTACCTGCTCTACATGGCGCTCGCCGGCGGCCTCACCCGCGAGGAGCGCGGTCGCGTGTTCGCCATGATGGCGCTGTTCGCGGCGTCCACCGTGTTCTGGATGGCCTACATGCAGATGTTCGGCTCGTTCACGCTGTTCGCGCAGCGCTACACCGACCTCGAGATCTTCGGTTGGCGCATGCCGGCGGGTGACATGCAGGCGGTCGATCCGGTGTTCATCATCACGCTGGCCCCGGTGTTCGCGGCGCTGTGGGTGTGGCTCGGCCGGCGGGGCCGCGACCTGTCCTCGCCGGCGAAGTTCGCCTGGGGACTGCTGCTGATGGCCGCGAGCATGGTCGTCATGTACGTGGCGGCGCTGCGGGTGATGCACGGGCACATCGTCTCGCCGCTGTGGCTGACGGCGACCTACTTCCTCAACGCCTGCGGCGAGCTGTGCCTCTCGCCCGTCGGCCTCTCCTCCACCACCAAGCTCGCGCCCGCGCGCTTCGCCGGACAGACCATGGGCCTGTGGTTCCTCACGCTCGCGCTCGGGAGCTTCCTCGCGGGGCTGTTCTCGGGCGATTACAACGCCCATCACCTTGCAACGCTGCCGGCGCTGTACCTGACGCTGTTCTGGTGGAGCGCCGCCGGCGGGGTGCTGATGCTGCTGATCACTCCGGCCGTGAAGCGGCTGATGGCGGGTGTGCAGTGACGGGCCGCGCGTCGCGAGAGGGCACGGCATGAAAGGGATCCGCAGCTTTGCCCGCTTGACGCGTGCGCAGCGCCACGCCTACTTCGCGGCGCTCGGGGGCTGGACGCTCGATGCGTTCGATTTCTTCATCTTCATCGTGTCGCTGCGGGCGATCAGCACGAGCTTCGGCACCAGCCTCACCGCCGTCAGCTTCGGCATCACCCTCACGCTCGCGCTGCGCCCGGTGGGCGCGCTGCTGTTCGGCTGGCTCGCCGAGAAGTACGGGCGCCGGCCGATCCTGATGGTGAACGTGCTCTCCTTCGCGCTCATCGAGCTCGCCACCGCGTTCGCGCCGAATCTCGCCGTGCTGCTGGTGCTGCGGGCGCTGTTCGGACTCGCGATGGGCGGGGAGTGGGGGGTCGGAGCGGCGCTCGCCTTCGAGACGCTGCCGGCCGAGGGGCGCGGCTTCTTCTCCGGGCTGCTGCAGGAAGGCTACGTGCTCGGCTTCCTGCTCGCCGCGGCCGTCTCGCGCCTGTTCTTCGCCGCCGTCGGCTGGCGCGGGCTGTTCGTCATCGGCGCGCTGCCGGCGCTGCTCGTGCTCTACATCCGCTTCGGCGTCGGGGAGTCGCCGGCGTGGCTCGAGGGCCGCCACGCCCGGCGCGCAACCCTGGGCGAGCTGTGGCGCACGGCGGTCGCGAATGCGCCGCTGCTGCTCTACATGATCGTGCTGATGGCGCTCTTCAACGCCTTCTCGCACGGCTCGCAGGACCTGTACAAGCCGTTTCTCATCACGCAGCGCGGACTCACGAGCGCGCGCGCCGACGATCTGCTGATGCTGATGAACATCGGGGCGCTGCTCGGCGGCATGGTCTTCGGCGCGCTCTCCGAGCGGATCGGCCGCAGAAAGGCGATCGCGTGCGCGGCGCTGCTCGCCCTGCCGGTGATCCCGCTGTGGACTGACGCCCCGGGCGTGCCGCTGCTCGCGCTCGGCGCGTTCCTGATGCAGTTCATGGTGCAGGGGGCCTGGGGCGTTGTGCCGGCGCACTTGAACGAGCTGTCTCCGCCGGGCGTACGCGCGATCCTGCCGGCTTTCGCCTACCAGCTCGGCAACTTCGCGATGGCGCTGCTCGCGCCGCTGCAGTCCGCCATCGCCGCCCGTCAGGGGCACGATCTCGCGGCGGTGCTCGCCTGGACACTCGGCATCGTCGCCGTGGCGTTGACGGTGGCGACGCTCCTCGGCAAGGAAGCCAAGAGCGTGGCGTTCGTCAATGCGCCGACCGAGCGCTGAGACGGCCGGCGCCGCGCGGCGCCGGCCGGTACCGGCAGGTCAGTCCGCCGGCTTGATGAACTTCAGCAGGTAGGCGTCGGCGTAACCGATGGCCGCGTAGTGGCGGCGGGCCGCCGCAGTCTTGTCCGCCAGCGTCGGCGGCAGGAAGAAGACCGGCACGTTGCGCGGATCCTTCGGGTTGGCGAGGGCCTCGGAGGTCCCGCCGAGCTTGAAGCCGGCCGCCTCGGCCTCGTGGATCACGAAGGCCTGGGGCAGGCGCGCCATCGGGAAGCACGTGGGCAGCGGCGTTGCGGGCGCGCAGCGATGGCCGGCGATGCCGAGAATGCCGCCCGGCTTGAGCACGTGGTAGGCGCTGCGCAGGAACTTCTCGAGGAAGATCGGCGTCACCTCGTGGTGCACGTTCTCGAACATCAGATCGTGCATGTTATTGAACGTGACCACCATGTCGGCGGAATCCGGCGCGCCGAGATGCAGGTAATTCGGCAATTCGAACGGCTCGAGCCGCACCCGGCCGTAGACGGCCGGATCCGCAGCGAGCTTGTGCTTGTAGTACAGCGCCGAGCGATGCGCATAGCCGCTCGTGCCGGCCACGGGAGACGTCGCCTCGATGAGCTGGCCGTGCGCGTGCAGGAACGGCGCGAGAATCTCCGTATACCAGCCCCCTCCGGGCAACACTTCGACGACGCGCATGTTCGGGCGGATGCCGAAGAACTCCAGCGTCGCGAGCGGATGGCGGTACTTGTCCCGCTTCTTGTAGGCCGGGGTGCGCTGCGGGCCGTTGATGGCGGCCTCGAGCGCCTGTTGGACAGCGGCCGGGGTCGGGTCCGAACTCGCATTCTGTGCGCCGGCGGTGCCGCTGGCGCTGGGCGCGGGTGACGAGGGTGCGGCGCTGCGCAGGGGCGCGCTCGCCCCTCGGGCGCTGGACGCGCACAGAGCGAAGGCGAGTGCGCACGCGCCCGCCCACAGCAGGAGACGGGCCGGAGCGTGACCGTAACGGTGTGCGGGCGATGGCTGCGGAGCGATCAGAGCGGGTGTGCGCATGGAACGACCTCCGGGTGTCAAAGGCGGCAACAATAGCGCGGCTTGACCCGCCGACCAAGCTCGCCGTTCAGGGTGCACGGCTGAGCAGCGGCTGCAGATACGGCCATACGTTGTTGAGCAGCAGCGGCTCGCCGCGCGCGTTGGGGTGCAGGCCGTCGGCCTGCATGAGGTGCGAATCGAGCGCGACGTGCGCGAGCAGGAAGGGCACGAGCGGCAGACGAAACTCCCGCGCCAGGTGCGGATACATCGCCGCGAACTGCTGTGTATAACGCGGACCGTAATTCGGAGGCAGGAGCAGGCCGACCAGCAGGACCCGCGCGCCCGCGGCGCGCGCGAGGCGCACCATCCCGGCGAGGTTGCGCGCCGCGAGCGTCAGCGGCAGCCCGCGCAGGGCGTCGTTCGCGCCGAGCTCGAGGATGACGATGCCCGGATGACAGGCGCGCAGCTCGTGCGGCAGGCGCTGCAGCCCGCCGGTGGTGGTCTCGCCGCTGACGCTGGCGTTGACGATACGGTATCGGTACCCTTGCTTGCGCAGGCGCTTCGCCAGCAGCGCCACCCATCCCTGCTCCGGGCGCAATCCGTGCGCGGCGCTCAGGCTGTCGCCGAAAACGAGGATGGTCCGGTTCGAAGCCCAGGCGGATGGCACCGTGAAGAGCAGCAGCCCGATACCCACCATGACAGCGAGCCAAGACGGCGCGATGCAGGAGTGCGTTCTCAAAGCCGAGCACCTCACCAAGACGGTCGACAGTCCGGCCGGTCCCCTCACTATAGTGCAGGAGGCGTCGCTCGAGATCGCCCGCGGCGAGACGCTCGCGGTGACCGGCCCCTCGGGCGCAGGCAAGTCGACGTTGCTCGCTCTGCTGGCGGGCCTCGATCTGCCGACCAGCGGCCGGGTCGTGCTCGCCGGGCACGACCTGACGGCGCTCGATGAGGACGGGCGGGCGCGTGTCCGCGCCCAGCATGTCGGTTTCGTGTTCCAGGCCTTCCACCTCATTCCCGCGCTGACGGCACTCGAGAACGTGTCGTTGCCTCTCGAGCTGGCGCGGCACAGCGGCGCGCGCGCGGCGGCGCGCGCGGCGCTCGAGCACGTGGGCCTGGCGGGGCGTGCCGGACACTATCCGCGGCAGCTCTCCGGCGGCGAACAGCAGCGCGTCGCCCTCGCGCGCGCGTTCGTAGGGCGGCCGGCCGTTCTGTTCGCCGATGAGCCGACCGGAAATCTCGACAGCGTGACCGGCGCGAACATCATCGCGCGGCTGTTCGAGCTGAACGCCGAGGCCGGCACGACGCTGATTCTCGTGACCCACGACCGCGAGCTCGCGGAGCGTTGTGGTCGCATCGTGCGCATGGAAGCCGGCCGGGTGCTCTGACGTGCGCACGGTCCGCTTCGCCCTGCGCATGCTGAGCCGCGAGTGGCGCGCCGGAGAGCTCGGCGTCCTGCTGCTCGCGCTGATCGTCGCCGTTGGAGCGCTGAGCGGCGTCGGCTTCCTCGTGAGCCGCATCCGCGCGGCAGTGGCGCTGCAGGCAACGCAGGTGCTGGCGGCCGACCTGCGTCTGGAGTCGCCCAAGCCCATTGCGGCGGCGGATTTCGCCGCAGCTGCGCGGGAAGGCCTGCGCAGCGCGCGCGCCGTCGGCATGCTGAGCGTTGTGTTTCAGGGCGAGCGCAGTCAGCTGACCGACCTGTATGCGGTCACGAACGGCTATCCGCTACGGGGCCGGGTGCTCGTCGCGGGGGCGCCGTTCGCCCCCGGGACCCCCGCCGCCGGCATCCCGCCACCTGGGGTGGTGTGGCCCGATTCGCGGCTGCTGGCGGCGCTCGGCGCCCGCGTCGGCTCGCATCTGTCCATCGGCTCCGCCACGCTCGCCGTCGGGCGGGTGCTGATTTCACGGCCCGATCAGGGCAGCACCTTCACGGGACTGGTTCCGAGCCTGCTGATGAACGCCGCGGATGTGCCGCGCACGCAGCTCATCCAGCCGGGCAGCCGCGTCAGCTACAGCGCGCTGTTCGCCGGCCCTCCTTCACGCGTCCGCGCATTCCGCGCGTGGCTGCAGACTCATCTCACGAGCGGGGAGCGGCTGCGCACGGTCGCGGATGCCAGCCGGCAGATCCACGGCGCGGTCGATCGGTCGGACCGATTCCTCAACCTGGCGAGCCTCGCCGCGGTGCTGCTGTGCGCTGCGGCGGTCGCGATGGCGGCGCGGCGCTACGTGGCGCGCCACCTCGACACCGTCGCGCTGCTGAAGACCCTGGGCGCGACGCGACACACCATCTTGAGCGTGACATTGATTCAGCTCGCGGCGGTCGCGCTGGTGGCGGCAGCGCTCGGCTGCGCGCTCGGCGACCTGTCCCAATTGTGGCTGGTCCACGCACTGCGCGGCCTGCTGGCGGCGCGCGAGCTGCCCGCACCGAGCCTGGCGCCCGCCGGCATCGGCCTGCTGACGGCGCTGGCGCTGCTGGCCGGCTTTGCGCTGCCGCCGCTGCTGCAGCTGACTGGCGCGCCCGCGCTGCGCGTGCTGCGGCGCGACGTCGGGCCGCCGCGGCCGGCGGCGCTGCTCGCCTTCGGACCCGCCCTCGCCCTCATCGTGCTCCTCATCTACTGGGTGATGGGCGCCGGCAAGCCGTTCGTGACACTGTCGCTCGGCCTGGCGGCGTTCGTTGCGCTGCTGGCCGGCGCCGGGCTGCTGCTGGTGATGATCACGAACCGGCTGCGCGGCCGGGTGGGGGTCGCCTGGCGCTACGGCATCGCCAATCTCGGCCGCCGCCGCATGGACAGCGTGGTGCAGATCGTCGCCTTCGGTACGGGCATCATGGCGCTGCTGCTGCTCGGCATCATCCGCACCGACCTCACCGGCGGCTGGCGCCGCACCCTGCCGGCGGATCTGCCGAATTACTTCTTCATCAATATTCCGCGGCCGAGCCGCGCGGCCTTCGATGCGTTCCTGCGCGAGCAGGGGGCGCATCCGGCGCGCATGCTGCCGCTGCTGCGCGGCCGTCTGACCCGCATCGGCGGCCGGCCGGTGGAGTCGATCCGCTTCGCCGACCCGCGCGGGGAGCGCTTCGCCACGCGCGAGCAGAACCTGACCTGGTCGGCCGCGCTCGGCAGTGGGAACCGCATCGTCGCCGGCCGCTGGTGGGGCGCGGCCGACTACGGCAAGCCGCTCGTATCGGTGTCGACGGAGTTCATGCGCTGGCTGGGCCTGCGCCTCGGCGAGCAGCTGACGTTCGACGTCGCGGGCGACACCTTCTCGGTACGTATCGCCAGCGTACGCAAGGTGAGTTGGGACAGCTTCAAGCCGAATTTCTTCATCGTGTTGGCGCCGGGGCTGCTGGAGAAGGAGGCCGGGACGTACCTCACCAGCGCGTATCTGACGCCGTCCCAGGCGCGCTCCCTCACGCAGGTGGCGAGCCGGTTTCCCAGCGTGTCGATCTTCGACATCGATGACCTGCTGCAGGACGTGCGCGCCATGCTCGACAAGGCGATCCTGGCGGTACAGAGCGTGTTCGTCTTCACGCTGCTCGCGGGCCTGACGGTGCTGCTGGCCGCCGCGCGCTCCAGCCGCGAGCAGCGCCGCTACGAGAGCGCCATGCTGCGCACCCTGGGCGCGAGCCGCTCGACCGTGACACAGGGAGTGCTCGCGGAATTCGCTGCCCTCGGGGCGCTCTCAGGCCTCATCGCGGCGGCCGGCGCGAGCGTCGCCGCCTGGTACCTGACGCGCCAGGTCCTGAACCTGCCGTACCGGTTCAACCCCGTTGCCTGCCTCATCGGCATCGTCGGCGGCACGCTGCTCGTGGCGGCGAGCGGGTGGCTCGCCACCCGCTCGGTGCTCAAACAACCGCCACTGGCCTCCCTGCGCGACGGATCCGATTGACGCCTCGCCGGCGCAGGCGCGCCGGCTGCCTCAGGCTGCAGATCCTTCGCCACCAGCAGGCCCGTCTCATAGACCGCGGAGCTCCATGGCGCCTGCAGCATGAACAGGACGTGGGTCCCGCAGTGATGGAATTCGACGATGCAGGACGCGCTGCCCGATCCGCCGGGCGCGATGTTACCGAGCGACAGTGGCAGGTTGGACGGCATGTCGAGCGTCGCGCGGCAGCCTGTCCAGCGGTGTCCCGGTTCAGCTTGTCCGTGCTCCTCACGCATCTCGTCCTCCTCGCCGCGCATCGGGATCAGGAACAGGCGGTCGATCTGCGTGTCGTAGGCCGTTGACTCGCTGGGGTTGGTCGCGGTGATCGTCCAGGTCTACGACTGCGACGGCCCGGCGCGCGAGGCGAGCGCTACCTCGAGGCCGTAGCCCGCCCGATGCGTCGGATCGACGATGCCCCAGTCGGCCGGCCGGGCCTGCAGCCGCGTATCGAACGGCAGCGGCATGTCCAGCCGGTTGATGGGGAAGCTGTCGATCCAGGTGTTGTCATCCGCCATGCCCCAGAAGGTGACGGCCTCCAGGCTGCCCCGGAGAGCCCGGAACACGTCGAAGTAGTTCTTGTAGAGCCAGCCCCGCTCGTCGAGGATCGCGGGCGGCACCGTGCCGCCGTTGGCGCCGTCGATCGACGTGTTGTCGCTCGCCGGATAGACGCTGTCGTCGAGCTTGGTCACCTGCGGGCGCAGGCCCGGGAACAGCCGGTGCAGCGTCTCGATCGACCCGTACTCCGCCCACGGCGAGGGATTGTCGATGTGGGTGTGCATCTCGTGCCCGCTGCCATCGAGCGGCACGCCTCGCGCGCAGCCCACAGCGCGAGGCTGATGTAGCGCGCGCCCAGTACCTTGCAGAAGGGGCCGTGCACCAGGCAGTCCGGCTCGCTGGGGTCGATCGGCTCGTTGACCACGTCCCAGACGCAGACCGCGCTGCCGAAGTGCTGCACGCGGTTCTCGATGTGACTGCGGATGTGCCCGGTGAGAACCATGACGTCCGCCGCTTTCGACGCCGAGAGCGGCGTGGCGCCATCCTTCTCCAGGAGCACCCACGCGGGAGTCTGCGCACCGGTGGGCCCGACGAGATCGTGGCCGGGGATCAGCATGTGGCGCTGCTCGGCGAGCTGCACTTGCGCGGCCGCGGCGGCGTAGGGGAACGGTCCTGCCGTCGGCTCGGTCTCCTGCCATTTCATGTCGTTGCCGGAGACGATGCTGTCGAAGGGCTTCACGAGCCGCTGCGCATGGGGCCGGCGAGATCGGCCTGATCGATGTCGGCGCCGACCGGGAAGTAGTCCGCCAGGGTCTGGTGAATGGAAGGAATGTTCTGCCGGATCGTGAGCGGCGGCAGGTTCGTCAGCTTGGAGTCCGTGATGTAGAAGTCCTGCGTGCCGCTCGCCGACTCGACGTACAGGTACGCCTTGCCCGGATCGTAGGCTGCCGCCATGGAGTAGTTGGGAGTCGAGAGCCTGACCCACCGGCCCGGCGCAACGGGCCTATCCGGCACCACCGTGTCATACGAGGTCGTGGCCTGCCCGGTGGTCGGGTCGGTGAGGGTCGCCTGCAGACTCACCCGCAGCGTGTTCGCCTGGGCCGCATCCGGGGCCAGCATGACCCAGACGCTGACGGCGTAGGACGAGCGACGTACATCCTGTCGCTGACGCCGATCTGCGGGCCGTCCCACGCGGCCACGCGCTTGGTGACGAGCGTAGCGGCCAGCCTTAACACTGCGTTTGGCTGGTCCGAACAGCCCGACGGCGAAGACTAATATCGATCTCAGATGGAACGGCCCAGAGCGGTGCGATGAGCGACACGCACGACAAGACATATGCGCTCCAACGCCCCGGATTGATTGCGATCGGCATCTCCCGGGGCCCAGCCCTCGGGAGGCTGGTAACGCTATCATGCGACGGCGGGCGCCGGGTTTTGTCAAAGCCGCGTGAGCCGGCGCCGCGGGCAAGAGCCGCCGCCCCGCGGCGCTCCCGATCCAACACGCCGGGGCCCCGCCGGGTGTTAGCGACGCTCCACGGTCTCCTGCGACGAGACCGCCTTCCAGAGGCCGTCGCGCCGCGCGAACACATCGGTGAATCGCCACGCGGCGATGCGCCGCTGCTCGATGTCCAATAGAACGCCGCGGCCCGTGACGATGCCGGTAGGGCCACGGAGCCGCACCTGCTCGTCCGCGAGCTGTTGCGTATGCCGCAGCGCGCGCGTGGCGGGAGCCCGCAGGACATCCGCCTTGTCGCGTATCCTGCCCTGGTAGGTGATTTCGAGGTAATGATCGCTCAGCAGCCGGGGCAGCGCGTGCGTGTTCATGGTGACGGCACACCCCCGCCGTCACTTTGGGCGCGGAGGATAGGGTGTGCCGTCCTTGTGTACGAATTGCCTGCGGCCGGCGCGGATGGCCAGGTCGATGTCCGGGTAGTCGACCGCATCGCGCTCGGGGTGGCGCGCGCCGATCTCGAGAATCACCGCCTCGGCGCCGCTGCGATTCTGCAGATGATGACCGTCGGGCTCCCCGGAGGGGAAACCCGCACAATCGCCCGCCTTCAGCAGCTCCTCGCCCGCCTCGCTGACGAGCACGACTTCGCCCTCGAGCACGTAGACGAATTCATCCTCAGCGGCGTGCCAATGCCGCTGGCTCGACCAGGCGCCCGGCGCCAGCCGCAGCAGATTGACGCCGAACTGCGCGAGGCGTGCCGCCTCCCCGAGGCGCCAGCGCTTGCGATGCAGGCAGGGCTCGTCATAGGGCGAGGGGTAACGGCTGCCCGTCACCATCGGTGTGTTGCCGAGTTCGATCTTTTTCATCTCTGCGCTCCCTTCCGGGTTACCGACAAGATACCGCAGGGCGGTACGCGCCGGTCACTGCATTATGTTCCCAACACGCCGGTTGCAGGCTGCGCGCACGGTCAATGCGCGCGCACACGACCCATACGGGATCGGCGCGCAGCGACGCGTCGCATCGGGGAGACGCGACGCCCTGGGCTGCGGACTTCGACGGGGACCGCACCGGCGCGTCGTCTGCGGTCAGAGCGAAGCGATGAGCGGGACGAGCGATCATGGTCGCGGGCAGGTGGCAGGCTTCGTGGCCGGCCCACTCGCGGGGCGCGCCGCTCCGTCCGTGATCGATCGCCTGAGGGATCGCGGGCTCAGGCAGATCATCGGTCACGTGCAGGAGGTGACCCGCAGCTGCCCCGCCCTCGTGCCGGCGCACGACGCCTTCATCGCGCGGCGCGGCCGGGCGCCGCCTCCAGGGGAATCGCACGCCGCTCGCTCGTGCGCCCGCGCAAACCGGATCACGGTCGCCGGCCGGCGCGCGTAGCGGCCTCGCCACGCCTGGAGCGCCCCCGGCGCGACTCCCCGGGGAGCGGGCCGCGGCCGCCAAGCTCACCCTTGCGACCTCGCTGCCGCTTGACGCGGACGGCAATTGCCGTTCGAATGGACCCCGCTTCGCCAGTGCTCTGGCATACACCATTCGCTCGGTTACGCCCGCCGATCGGGTCAGCTTCAAGGAATTGGACGTGCTCAACATTTCGCGCAAGCGCAGTCCACGCGACAGGACCGGCGGCACCGCCGGCGTCTCGCTCATCGCGAAGTTGATCTCTGGATTCGGCGTCTAGCCGCTGCGAAGTGACGGCTGCCTCCACAAGCACCGGCAAGTCCCGCGATCTGTTGGCGCACGCTCATCATCGTCGCCGGCATGGCTTGAGGCTCGGGGGTGCGCGCGCTCCCCGGCAAACCGACCGCATCACGAAAACCGGCCGGGTGACACGATGAGTGTCAGAAAATCGCTGCTCCTGGCCGTTGTGCTCGACGTGCTCACGGCGATTGCCGTGATCGCGTGGCTGCGGATCTCCGCGGCGGAGCAGGCCGCCGAGCGGCGGCTGAGCGCCGAGGTGGCGCAGCTGGCCGCCCAAGCCGGGCAGCTCTCCAGCCGGGCGGCGCGGCACAGCATCCAGGCGACGCGGGCGGCGATCCGCGCGACGCGCCCGGCGCCCCCGGCGCTGCAGTCGGGCAGCGCCGAGGCGAGCGGCTCACTGGCCGGCCCCGCCTGTCCGCCGGCGTTGTCGCGGCAACCGCCGCCGCGCCACCCCCTCGCGCCGCTCTCGCGCAGCTGCGTGCTCAGCCTCGCTCGCCACTCTCGGCGCATGTTTCGCGACATCGAGCGGCGGACGTTCGATTACTTCTGGGTCACGGCCGACCCTGTGAGCGGCCTGACGCCGGATCGCTGGCCGCCCGCCCATGGTCCGGCGAGCATTTCGGCCGTTGGCTTCGCACTGACGGCAGATGTGATCGGCGCCTACCGCGGATACGTCACCCGGCACGCTGCCGCGGCACGCGTGCGCAAAGTCCTCGCGTTCCTGCTCAGCCGGCCGCAGGGGCCGGGGCGCAGGGGCTATGCCGGCTATCATGGATTCTTCTACCACTTTCTCAACATGCGCACGGGCCTGCGGTACGGCCACAGCGAGCTCTCGACCATCGATACCGCCCTGCTCATGGCGGGCGTCCTCACTGCCGGGCAGTACTTCGATCACGACACCGCGACGGAACGGCAGGTGCGGCGGCTCGCGACGCGCTTGTACCGGCGCGTCGATTGGAGCTGGGCGGCGCCGGGCTCGAACCCGCTGGTGAGCATGGCCTGGTGGCCCCGCCGCGGCTTCTCGAAGCTGCGCTGGCACGGCTACAACGAGGCCTCGATCCTCTACATCCTCGGCCTGGGCTCGCCGACGCACCCCTTGCGCGCCAACGCCTGGGGCGCCTGGACCGCGACCAATCATCACGATCTGCGGCGCCTCGGCGGCCTGACCCTGCTGTCCTTCGGCCCGCAGTTTGGATTTCAGTACACGGCCGTGTGGGTCGATCTGCGCGGCATCGCCGACCCATTCATGCGCGCCCAAGGGGAAACGTATTTCCTGAACGGCGTCATCGCGACCCTCGTGCAGCGCAGGTACGCCATCATCAACCCGCACGGCTGGGCCGGCTACGGCCCGAACATCTGGGGTCTCACGGCCTGCGACGGACCGGGATACGTCCGCGCCCCCTATCACGGACGGATGCGACAGTTCTATGCCTACGCCGCACGCGGCATCAGCAAACAGAACGTTGACGACGGCACGCTTGCGCCGACCGCGGTGCTCGGCTCCATCATGTTCGCCCCACGGTACGTGACGTCCGCGACGCAGGCGCTTCTGCGCCGATACGGCGACATCATCTACACACGCTTCGGTTTTCTCGATTCATTCAACCCAAGTTTCACCGTTGCCCGACTGGCTCGCGACGGTCACGTCGTGCCGGGCCGTGGCTGGGTCGACAGCGCCTTCCTCGGCATCGATCAGGGACCGATCATCGCCATGATCGAGAATGAGCGCAGCCGGTTGATCTGGCGAATCATGCGCCACAATCTCTACATCCGCGTCGGACTGCGGCGCGCGGACTTCACCGGCGGCTGGCTTGGCGCAGCGGCGGCGCATGCCACGTCCGCTCATCGGCGCCACGGCCACGCCGCGCGGATCTTCCGCGGGACCCGCGACCGGCGTTGAATGGCCGTCACTCGCGCGCGCCGCCGGGCAGCGCGCCGCGGCCGCAGGGCTCACTCCGGGACACTGCGTGTGCCGTCACGAACGGCACGGCACAGCCTCACGAGGCGAGGCCGAGGATCAGATCGGCGGCCTTCTCCGCGATCATGATGGTGGGCGCGTTGGTATTGCCGCTCACCAGCGTCGGCATGATCGACGCATCGACCACGCGCAGGCCTTCGAGGCCGTGCACGCTCAGCGCCGCATCCACCACGGCCTCGCCGTCCGTGCCCATCCTGCAGGTGCCGACCGGGTGATATTCCGTCTCGGCGGCGCCGCGGACGAATTCCGCGAGTTGCGCGTCGCTGCGGCGAGCGGCGCCGGGAAACACCTCGTCACCGAGATAGCCGCGCAGAGGCGCCTGCGCGTAGATCTCGCGCGCTCGCCGGATGCCGGCGATGAGCGGCGCCAGATCGGACGGCTCGTTCAGATACGCCGGATCGATGCGCGGCGCCTCGGCCGGGTCGGCCGAGGCGAGGCGGATCGTGCCGCGGCTGGCGGGCCGCAGGAAGCACACGTGCAGCGTCATGCCGTACCCGCTCATGCGGCGCCGGCCATGATCGACCACATACGCCGGAATGAAATGCAGCTGCACGTCGGGGCTTGGGCTCTGCGCGGTGCAGCGCAGGAAGGCGCCGGCCTCGGCGACGTTGCTGACGCCCGGCCCGTTCTTGAACAGCGCATAGCGCAGCGCGGTGCGTGCCGCTCCGAAGCCGCGCGCCAGTGGATCGAGGGTGACGGGCTGCGTGCATGCGTGGATGACGTGCACATCCAGGTGATCCTGCAGATTGCGCCCCACGCCGCGCAGATCGTGCTGCACTGCAAGGCCCAGGGAGCGCAGCTCCTCGGCCGGCCCGATGCCCGAGAGCAGCAGCAGCTGCGGCGTGTTGATCGCACCGCCGGCGAGCAGCACTTCGCGCTCGGCGCGGGCCTCGAGGGCAGCCGCGGCGCAGATGTACTCGACCCCCACGGCCCGGCGGCCCTGCAGCACGATGCGCCGCGCCAGCGCGCCGGTGAGCACGGTCAGGTTGGGTCGATGGGCGACGGGGTGGAGGTAGGCGCTCGCCGCGCTGCAGCGGCGACCGGCCTTCTGCGTCACCTGGTAGAGCCCGGCGCCCTCCTGCGCGCGGCCGTTGAAATCGGCGTTGCGGGCGAGGCCGCTCGAGGCGGCTGCCTCGACAAACCTGTGGCTGAGCGGATTGGTGTAACGCCGCTCGCAGACGTTGAGCGGACCCTCGCGGCCGTGCCAGTCGTTGAAAATCGACTCGTTGTTTTCGGCGCGGCGAAAATAGGGCAGCACGTCCTCGTAACCCCAGCCGGGGTTGCCGAGGGCGCGCCAGTGATCGTAATCCTGCGGCTGGCCGCGGATGTAGACCATGGCGTTGATCGAGCTCGAGCCGCCGAGCGTCTTGCCGCGCGGCCAGAACAGGCGCCGGCCGTGCAGCTCGGCCTGGGGCTCGGTCTCGTACAGCCAGTTCACCTCGGGGGTGATGAGCCGGGCGATACCCGCCGGCATGTGAATCAGGAACGAGTCGTCCCGGCCGCCCGCCTCGAGCAGCAGCACCCGGATCGTGGGATCGGCGCTCAGCCGATGCGCGAGCACGCAGCCGGCGGACCCGGCGCCGACGATGATGTAATCGTAGGCTGTAGCCATCTGCCCTCCCCGGCGCGCCGGTCAGTCCCAGGGCCGCTTGTGCTTGCGCTCGCCGCGCGCGGCCGCGTGCTTGCGGTCCCGGTGCGGCTGCGCGGCCTTGCGTTTGCCGAAACTGCTGGGCGCGACGCCCGCTGCGATCAGGGCATCACGCTTGCGCTGGGCATGGGTGCGCGGGATCTTGACGCGGACTCTTGTCATACCTCTTGCCGACGCGCCGCGATCGAGCCGTTCGGTGCCGCCGCATCTTACGGCCGGACGGCCGCGGATTGAAATCTGCGCGTGCCGCGGCATTGACCGCTGTGTCATCGGCCGGGCAGCGCGTCGGAACGCTCAGGAGTCCGCGACGTGCGTGCGGTGCCGCCTGAGAAAGGTGATCGCCACCGGAATCAGCGAGACGCCGATGATAATGAGCGTGACGAGTCCGAAGTTGCGCTTCACCAGCGGCACGTTGCCGAAGAAGTACCCGCCCCACAGGAACAGCGACACCCAGGCGAGGCCGCCGAGGACGTTGTAGCCCTGGAACCGGCCGTAGGGCATCCGCCCGACACCCGCCACGAACGGCATGCAGGTGCGGATGATCGGAATGAAGCGCGACAGCGCGATCGCCTTGCCGCCGTGGCGCCGGAAGAACGCCTCGGTGCGGCGCAGGTAATCGACCTTCAGCAGCCGATAGCGGCCGCTGAAGGCCGGGGGGCCGATCCGGCGCCCGACGCCGTAATTGACCGTGTTGCCGAGCACCGCCGCCAGGACCAGCACGAGCATCGCGAGCGGCGCGCTGAGAGTGCCGCTGGCGTCGACCGCCGCGACCGCTCCCACGCCGAACAGCAGCGAATCGCCCGGCAGAAACGGCGTCACCACCAGCCCCGTCTCGGCAAAGATCACCGTGAAGAGGATCGGATAGGTCCAGCCCCCCACCTGCACCAGCAGGGCCGTGAGGTGGCGGTCGAGGTGCAGCACGAAGTCGATGAGCCAGGGAATCATCACCACAGTCTAGCGGGCATGGCGCTCGAGCCACAGCCTGGGATCGATCGGCCGGATGCCCTCGCGGATGCCGAAGTACAGCTCCGGCCGGCTGGCGCCGCCGCTGTCGCCCGCGGCGGCGATGAGCTGCCCGGCCGCGACCTGCTGTCCCACGCGCGCATAGAGGTGATCATTGTGACCATAGAGGCTCATGTAGCCCCCGCCGTGGTCGACGATGATGAGCAGCCCGAGCCCGGCGAGCCAGTCGGCGAAGATCACCCGGCCCGGCGCCACGGCGCGCACCGGCGCGTCGAGCCGTGTGGCGATGAGATCCCCGTCCCAGCGCAGGCCGCCGGCGCGCGGCTGACCGAAGCGCGCGATCAGCCGGCCGACCACGGGCCAGGGCAGGTGGCCCTGCAGGCGGGCGAAACGCTGCGGCAGCCGCTCCGCCGGCAGGCGCGCCTCGGCGCGGCGCAGCGCGGCGAGCAGGACTTCGAGGCCGTGCTGCTGGCGGCGCAGTTGCGAGAGGCGCTCGGCGCCGGTGCGCGTTCGCGCCGCGATGCTCGAGAGCACCCGCCGGCGAGCGGCGCTGGCGCGCTCGAGCGCGGTGAGCTGTGAGCGGCGCTGCTGCTCAAGCCCGGCGAGCTGGGCGTCGGCGGCGCGCAGCTGATCGTCGAGCTGCGTAATGTGCTGCAGATCGGCCTCAATGTGGCTGATGTCCTGCGCCCGCTGGCGGCCGAAGTAGCTGTAATACGCGAACATACGCTGCATGCGGCCCGGGCCGCCCTGGTCGAGCAGCAGCCGCAGCGGACCCTGGCGGCCGATGAGGTAGGCGGCCCGCAGCTCGCGGATCAGGACCTGACGGGTGCGCGCGAGGTCTGCCTGGCTCGCCTGGCGCCGGGCGGCCAGGCGAGCGCGGCGCACGGCGAGTGCGGCGCGCTGGCGGCGGATGGCCGCGAGCGCCGCGCGGGCGGCCCCGGCGGACTGCTCGGTGCTGCGCAGCGCCCGCGTCAGGCGGCCCTGCTCGATGCGGGATTGCTCGACCTGCCGGGCGATCCGCGCGATCTGCGCCTGCACCGCGTGCAGGCGCGCCTGCGCGCGGCGCGCGGCGACCTGGGGAGGAATCCGGGCCTGGGCCGGTCGGGACGGGGCGAGCGCCAGCGCCAGCGCCGCCATGAAAACAGGCGCGGCGTGCACAGGGCCTCTTCGGGTCATGCCGGATCGCATCGGGGCGCTATAATGCGCAACTTTTGGCGGCCGAGCCGATCTTCTGGCACCCCTGTGTTCACGGACCATCTCACTCAATATTTCCACCTTCATCCCTGGCTCGTTGCGGCGACCGCGATCGTGGCGGTGCTCGCGGTCCTGGTTGAGATTCGCTCCCGGACCGAGAGTTTCGCATCCGTCTCGCCCCAGGAGGCGATCCAACTGATGAACCGCGGCGCGCTCACCATCGACCTGCGCGCGCGCGAGCAGTTTGCCGACGGCCACGTCACGGGGGCGCGCCGGATGGACGGCGAGCAGATTCTCAAGGCCGCGGAGCTGCTGAAGAAGCACAAGCAGAAGCCGATTATCGTGTACTGTAACAGCGGCTCGCTGGCCGCGGCGGCCGTTCGCCAGCTGCGCGAGCAGGGCTTCGAGCAGGCGATGAACCTACGCGGCGGGATCTCGGCGTGGCGCGCGGAGCATCTGCCGGTGGAGAAGGGCGCGGGAAGCGCCGCATGAGCGCTCCGAAGGTGCTCATGTACGCCACCAGCTGGTGTCCGTACTGCGCGAGCGCGCGCCAGCTGCTGCAGCGAAAGGGCATTGCGTTCCAGGAAATCGACGTGGACGAGTTCCCGGAGGCGCGGGCCGAGATGACGGCCCGCAGCCGGCGGCATACCGTACCGCAAATTTTCGTCGGCGAGACGCACGTCGGCGGTTGTGACGATCTCTATGCGCTCGAGGCCCGCGGCGGCCTCGACAAACTTTTGCAAAGCGGAGTCTGAATCATGGCGAATGAAGCCGCCGGCACCGTGCCGGCACCCGAAGAGACCAACGGCCCGATCCTGCAGCTGCAGCACGTCTACCTCAAAGACTGCTCCTACGAGGCCCCGAACGGTCCGCGCGGCGACGGCAACTGGAATCCCCAGATCAACCTCGATCTGCAGACCGCGGTCACGGCGCTCGGGACGGACGTGCAGGAAGTGGTCCTGACGGTGACGGTATCGGCCAAGCAGGGCGAGAGCACGGCGTTCCTCGTCGAGGTCAAGCAGGCCGGCGTGTTCGTGCTGCGCAACCTGTCAGAGGACGACACCAAGCGGGCCATCGGCGCGATCTGCCCGGGCGTGCTGTTCCCGTATGCGCGCGCACAGGTCTCACACCTGATCACCCAGGGCGGCTTCCCGCAGCTGCTGCTCCCGCCGGTGAACTTCGATGCCCTGTTCGCGGCGAATCAGAACGCGCCGCAGGGCATGCCGGCCAACCAGCAGGCCAACTGAGCCGCGCGGCCCGCGCCCCGACCATGAGCGGCGCATCCGGGACTGACCGGCCGGTGGCCGTGCTGGGCGCGGGCTCGTGGGGAACGGCGCTCGCGCTGCAGTTCGCGCGCAGCGGCCGTCCGACACGCCTGTGGGGCCGTGACCGCGCGCAATTGGCGCACATGGCCCGAGCGCGCCGCAACGAGCGGTATCTGCCGTCGGGGACGTTCCCCGATGCGCTGCAGGTGCAGCCGGACCTCGAGGCCGCGCTCCAGGGCGCGGGCGATCTGCTGATCGCGGTGCCGAGTCACGCGTTCCGGGCACTGCTCACGCAGGTGGCCCCGCTGCTCGGGCGCGACACGCAGCTCGCCTGGGCGACCAAGGGTTTCGAGCTGCCCTCCGGGCTGCTGCCCCATCAGATCGCCCGCGAGGTTCTCGGGCCCGGGCGCTCCGTCGCGGTGCTCTCCGGCCCGACGTTCGCGCGCGAGGTGGGCGCGGGGCTGCCGACCGCCATGACCATCGCGTCGGCGGATGCGGCCTTTGCCGCCTCGCTCGCACAGGACCTTTCGTCCGAGAATTTCCGTGCCTACACCTCCACCGACATCGTGGGCGTCGAGGTCGGCGGCGCCGTCAAGAACGTGCTGGCCGTCGGCGCGGGGTTGTCTGACGGGCTGGGCTTCGGCGCCAACACCCGCGTGGCGCTGATCACCCGCGGGCTGGCCGAGATGATGCGCCTCGGTGTGGCGCTCGGCGCGCAGCGCGACACCTTCATGGGGCTCGCGGGACTCGGCGACCTGGTGCTGACCTGCACCGACGATCAGTCGCGCAATCGGCGCTTCGGACTGCAGCTGGCCGCCGGGCGCACCCCGGCCGCGGCGCTGGCGGCGATCGGGCAGGTGGTCGAGGGCTATCCGGCCGCGAAAGCGCTGCATCAGCTGGCCGCGCGGCACGGCGTCGAGATGCCGCTCAGCGAAGCGGTCTATCGGGTGCTCTATGAGGGCGTCCCGCCCCGCGAGGCGGTGCGCGGCCTGATGCGCCGGCCGATCAAATCCGAGACGGACTGAGCGGCGCGCCCGATGCGCTCAGGGGTGATGCCAGGCGGCTCGCGCCGCCCCGAAGAGCGCGCCGAGCATGAGCAGCAGAATCGGTCCGATCGAGAGCGCAAAACCCAGGCTGCGCGTCTTCGGATCCTTCACGTACGCGACGAAATAGACCAGCCGGCCGAGCAGATACAGCGCGCCGAGACCGGCGGCCGCGGCGGGGCTCAGATAGCGGGCGAACAGCCACATCGCCGGAACCAACATCACGAGCAGCTCGAGAGTGTTCATCTGCACCCGGTAGTAGCGTTCGAACATCTCATGACCGGTCGTGGCCGGAGCGGCCAGGTGATAGGTCCCGCGCGCCTTGCCCACGGCCGCACCGAACGCAAAGAACTCAAGCAATGCCAGGACGATAACCAGATGCACGAGCGCCATCGAGACCTCCGGGTCGGCTCACGACATGAACGCGGGCCCGCCCGGGCCCGCGGGGGCTATTGTGCCCATTCCCGCGCAGGCATGGCGGCCGTTCGTCACGGGACGGGACGCCACTGCACACGCGGCGTCTCGATGGCACAATGCAGTACATGGAGAAAACTCGGGGCTATGCCCATCGGCTCGACCTGCGCACCGGCGTCACGCCGGTGTGGGCGGCACTCACGGATTCGCGGCTGCTCGCGCAATGGTGCTCGCCCGATGCGGTCATCAGCGCCCGGCCCGGAGGGCTGTTTCGCGCGCGTGTCGACCGAGTCACCGAGCTCGAGGCCTGCATCGACATTTTCACGCCGGGCAAGCGGCTGCGGCTGATCTATCTGCCGTCAGCGGCCCTGCCGCCGGCCGACAGCGCCCTGGTGGATGATTTCATCCTGGAGCCGGGACGCTCGGGCACCATCCTGCGGCTGCTCGGCTCGGGGGTCCCCGGGGCGCCCGACTGGGACATCCCCTACCTGCGCCACCGGACCGGCTGGCAGGCCGCTCTCAGTCGCCTGAAGACACTGCTCGAATCGTCCGACGCTGCGGAGGGCCCGTGACCTCATTCGTGCTGCGCGCGGTGGTGAGCGCGCTGGGGCTGTGGGCCGCCACGCGCTGGGTCCCCGGGATCCGCATCGACAACGCCGGAACGTTGATTCTCGCGGGGCTGCTGCTCGGAATCGTCAACGCGATCGTCCGCCCCGTCGTGATCCTGCTGACGCTGCCGCTGACGCTCCTCACGCTGGGCGTATTCCTGCTGGTGGTCAATACCGCGATGCTCGCTCTCGTGGCCTGGATGCTGCCGGGCTTTCATCTCACCGGGGGTTTCTGGACCGCGTTTGAGGCCGCACTCATCGTGTGGATGGCCGGGTGGCTGGCTTCCTGGCTGATCGGGCCGAAGGGCCGCATCCAGATCCACATCCATCGGGATTGAGATCGTGGCGGCGTGCGCGGGATGCAATAATGCGCGGGCCACCCGGCGCGCGCGCCGGACCCCACTGCTGAATCCACAATGACCCAGGCTTCGACCGCTCCGTCCGACACGCTGGCACTGAAATTCTGCGGCCTGCATCTCGCCTCGCCGATCGTGCTGCTGTCCGGCTGTGTGGGCTTCGGCGAGGAGTACACGCGCATCGCGGGCTTCTCCAACGGCGATGCGGGCGCCGTGGTCCTCAAGGGCACCACGCTCGCGCCGCGGCTCGGCAATCCCCCGCACCGGGTGTACGAGACCCCCGCCGGCATGCTGAACGCGATCGGCCTGCAGAACCCCGGCACGCAGCACGTCATCGAGCACATCCTGCCGGAGCTGGATTTCAGCGAGACCCGCTTCATCGCCAACGTCTCGGGCTCGACGGTCGAGGAGTACGCCGAGGTCACGCGCCTGTTCGATCAGTCGCCCATCGATGCCATCGAAATCAACATCTCCTGCCCCAACGTCAGGGAGGGCGGGGTTGCCTTCGGCAACTACCCGGACATGTCCGCGCAGGTGGTGGAGGCGTGCCGGCGCGTGACCGGCAAGCCGCTGATCACCAAGCTCTCGCCCAATCAGACCGACATCCGCGAGAACGCGCGCCGCTGCATCGAGGCGGGCACGGACGGGCTCGCGGTGATCAACACGGTGATGGGGATGGCCATCGATGCGCACAGCCGCCGGCCGGTGATCGGCAACATCCAGGGGGGATTGTCGGGCCCGGCGATCAAGCCCATCGCGCTGCTGAAGGTGCACCAGGTCTACGAGGTGGCGCGCAAGCACGGCATTCCGATCATCGGGCAGGGCGGCATCGCGACGGCCACCGACGCGATCGAGTTCCTCATCGCCGGCGCGAGCGCGGTGGGCGTCGGCACGGCGCTGTTCTATGACCCGATGGTGTGCAAGCGCATCAATGCGGGAATCGCAGACTATCTGCGCGAGCACGGCATCGGCAGCGTCGCCGAGCTCACCGGCACGCTGCGTATCTGAGGGCGCGCCCCCGGGGGTCAGGAAACGTCCACCCCCTGCGAGTCAGGACTCGCCTCGAGCGACAACTCCTTCAGCTTGCGAGTGAGGGTATTGCGCCCCCAGCCGAGGAGCCTCGCGGCCTCCTGGCGGTGGCCCTGGGTGCGCTTGAGGGCGGCGCGGATCAGGATGCGCTCGAACTCCGGCAGCGCCAGATCGAGCAGCGCGCCCTGCCCGCGCGCGGCCTGGCACACCGCCCAATCCGCCAGCGCGCTCTGCCAGTCGGCCTTGAGATCGGCCCCGCGCGCGTCGATCTCCGCCGGTAGATCCTCCGCGCCGATCTCGCTGCCCGGGGCGAGTACCGACAGCCGACGGCACACGTTGACCAGCTCACGCACGTTGCCCGGCCAGCGATAGGCGGCGAGTCTGCGTTCGGCTTCCGGGGCGAGCGCCTTGACCTCGACGCCGAGGTCGCGCGCCGCCGTGCGCAGGTAGTGGCGCAGCAGCAGCGGGATGTCCTCGGCACGCTCGCGCAGCGCCGGCAGGGCGAGCCGGATGACGTTCAGCCGGTGGTACAGATCCTCGCGGAACGATCCCTGGGCAACCCGTTCCTGCAGGTTCTGGTGAGTAGCCGCGATGACGCGCACGTCGACGCGGATCGGTGTCTGACCGCCCACGCGGTAGAACTCCCCCTCCGCCAGCACGCGCAGCAGCCGCGTCTGCAGCGGCAGCGACATGTCGCCGATCTCATCGAGAAACAGCGTGCCGCCGTCGGCCTGCTCGAAGCGTCCGCGGCGCTGCGCGTCGGCGCCGGTGAAGGCGCCCCGCTCGTGGCCGAAGAGCTCCGATTCGAGCAGATCGGCCGGAATCGCCGCGGTGTTGAGCGCGATGAACGGGCGCCCCGCGCGCGGGCTGTGCTCGTGCAGCGCGCGCGCCACGAGCTCCTTGCCGGTGCCCGACTCGCCGGTGATCAGCACGGTCACGCTCGAGCGCGACAGCCGGCCGATGCCGCGAAACACCTGCTGCATGGCCGGCGCCGTGCCGAGCAGTTCCGGGATGCGCGCCTCGGCGGCGCCGTCGGCCGCCGCCGGCGGCTGGACGCGCGCCGCGCGGCGCACCAGCGCGACGGCCTGGTCGATGTCGAAGGGCTTCGGCAGGTACTCGAATGCGCCGCCCTCGTAGGCGGACACGGCGCTGCCGAGATCGGAGTGGGCCGTCATGACGATGACCGGCAGCTGCGGGCGCGTGTCGCGCACGCGCCGCAGCAGGTCGAGGCCACTGCGGCCGGGCATGCGGATGTCGGTCATCAACACATCGGGCGCATCGCGGCGCAGCGCCTCGAGCGCTGCTTCGGCGGAGTCGAAGGCGCGCGCAACGAGCCCAGCGTTGCGCAGCGCGCGCTCGAGCACCCAGCGGATCGAGGCGTCGTCGTCGATGATCCACACCCGCAGCGCCTCGTTCATACGCCTTCTCCGAGCGGCAGCAGCAGCGTAAACACCGTGCAGCCGGGCTCGCTTTCGAATTCGATCAGGCCGCCGTTGCGGCTCACGAGCTCCTGGGCCACGGCGAGGCCGAGACCCGTGCCGTCGGGGCGGCCGGTGACGAGCGGATAGAAGAGGCTCGTGTACAGCTGCGGCGGCACGCCCGGCCCATCGTCCTGCACCTGCACGCTCGCGACCAGCCGGTGGCGGGTCGAGCCGATGCTGACGCCGGACAGCGCGCGCGTGCGCAGCACGATGCGGCCGCGGCCGGCGAGCGCCTGCAGCGCGTTGCGCGCCACGTTGAGCAGGGCCTGGATGAGTTGGTTGCGATCCAGCGTCGCCGACGGCAGGCTCGGGTCGTAGTCGCGCTCGATCAGGACGGCGGCGGCGGCTTCCGCGCGCAGCAGCCGGAAGACGTGCTCGCAGATCTCGTGCACGTTGAGCACCGACTTGTCCGGCGCGCGGGCCGGGCCCGCGATCGAGTCGACCAGGGCGGCGAGCCGGTCCGCTTCCCCGATGATCACGCGCGTGTATTCCTTCAGCTCCTGACCCGGCAGCTCGCGCTCGAGCAGCTGCGCCGCCCCGCGCAGCCCGCCCAGCGGGTTTTTGATCTCGTGCGCGAGCTGGCGGATCATCAGCCGGCTGCCGTCGAGGCGGGCGAGCAGATCGTTCTCGCGAGTGATGCGCTGGCGCTGCGTGGCGTCGGCGAGCTCCAGCAGCAGGTGGTTGCCTGTGATCTGCCCCTCGAGCGGCGTGACGGTGACATCGAGCGTGCGGACCTCGCGCGGCGCTGCAGCCGCTCGCACGGTGAGCTCGCGGTCCGCGATCCCCTCGCCGGTCGCGAGCGCGCGGCGCAGCAGGGTGCGCAGGCCGTTGCCGTCGGTCAGGAAGTCGGTGAACGGCCGGCCCCGCGCCTGGTTCAGGCTGAACGCCAGCAGGTCCTGGGCGGCCACGTTCGCGTAGATGGCGCACAGCTGCGCATCGAGGACGATGATGCCGGTCGAGAGCGTGTCGAACAGACAGGCCGGATCGAAGTGCGCGAGCGGCGAGGGTGAGCCGCGGTCAGGGGCCACGGGGCGCTCCCCGCACCCGGCCCGAAGCGGCGGGCGCGCTCGACGTCAGTGGGGATGGACGGGATTGTGCGGATTCTGAATCGACGGCTGGTGGACGTAGAAGGTCACCGTCGAGGTCTCGCAGACGATCTGCCCGAAACTGTTCACCACGACCGCCGACAGCGAGTGCTGCCCGCGGTTGACCGGAAAGGTGAACGCCGGCCCATCGCCCGGCATGCGCCGGCCGTCCAGGTACAGCTGCACCCGGTTGCCGGCAAACAGCGGCGGGTCGGTGCGCACGATGGCGGTCGTGTGGTAGACGTTCATCAGCATCTGCTGATCGCGCGGCTGCGCGATACGGCAGCTGCTGTAGGCGTGCGCGGGCCGCGTATCCGCCGGCGTCGGCGCGGCGTTCAGATCGGCCGGGGGCGGCGGCGAAGGCGCATAGGTCTGCGCACCCTTGATACTCAGCTTGGTGGCGTTGGGGTGCGGCCGATCGCTGTAGTGAATGACGCCGTGGGCGTCGACCCATTTGTAGACCGTGGCGTTGGCGCCATTGCCGGCCCAGACGGCGGCCGACAGCCCCACACACAGCAGCGCGGCCAAAGCCGTCCCCACGCTCAAGCGGAAGGCACTCATGGGCATCGAGCATATCGCCTCGGCCCGCCGAGCACAAAAGTACGGGCCGCTGTCGCACGCCGGCGACGCCGCGGCCCGCTCCCGCGCCGAAGCGTGCCCCGGTATCCGGAGCAGCCTCGGTGCGGGATGGGAACGGCGCGGTCACGAGCGATCAGCAGCTGTAGTACAGCTCCAGCTCCACCGGATGCGTGGCCATGCGGAAGCGCGTGACCTCCTGCATCTTCAGGGTGATGTAGGCGTCGATCACGTCATTGGAGAACACGCCGCCGCGGGTGAGGAACTCGCGGTCCTTGTCGAGGTGCTCGAGCGCCATGTCGAGCGAGTGGCACACGGTGGGAATGTGCTTGGCCTCCTCGGGCTCGAGGTCATAGAGGTCCTTGTCGGCCGGCTCACCGGGATGAATCTTGTTCTGAATGCCATCGAGGCCGGCAAGCATCATGGCCGTGAAGGCGAAGTACGGATTGGCGCTCGAGTCGGGGAAGCGCACTTCGATGCGGCGGGCCTTGGGGTTCGAGACCCACGGGATGCGGATGGAGGCGGAACGGTTGCGCGCCGAATACGCGAGCATCACGGGCGCCTCGAAGCCCGGCACCAGGCGCTTGTAGCTGTTGGTGCCGGCGTTGGTGAAGGCGTTCAGTGCCTTGGCGTGCTTGATGATGCCGCCGATGTAGTAGAGGGCGAGCTCCGAGAGCCCGCCGTACTTGTCGCCGGCGAACAGCGCCTTGCCGTCCTTCTGCAGGGACTGATGGACGTGCATGCCGCTGCCGTTGTCGCCGACCAGGGGCTTGGGCATGAACGTCGCGGTCTTGCCGTAGCGCTGCGCCACGTTCAGCACCGCGTATTTCAGCAGCTGCACCTGGTCGGCCTTCTGCACCAGGGAGCCGGCGCCGATGCCGATTTCGCCCTGACCGCCGGTGGCCACCTCGTGGTGGTGCACCTCCACCTTCAGACCGAGCTCCTCGCACGCCAGACACATGGCCGAGCGGATGTCCTGATACGCATCGACCGGCGGCACCGGGAAGTAGCCGCCCTTGACGCCCGGGCGGTGCCCGGTGTTGCCCTCGGAGAACTCGGTGCCCGAGCTCCACGCGCCCTGCACGGAATCGATGGAATAGAAGGAGCCGCGCATCTCATTGCCGAAGCGCACGCTGTCGAAAATGAAGAACTCGTTCTCCGGCCCGAATGTCGCCCGGTCGGCGATGCCGGTGGACTTCAGGTACGCCTCGGCGCGCTTGGCGAGGGAGCGCGGATCGCGCTCGTAGCCCTGCATGGTCGCCGGCTCGATGACGTCGCAGCGCAGGTTGACGGTGGTTTCCTCGAAGAACGGATCGATCACCGCCGTGTCCGCCTCGGGCATCAGGATCATGTCGGACTCATTGATGCCCTTCCAGCCGGCGATGGAGGAGCCGTCGAACATCTTGCCGTCGCGGAACAGGTCCTCGTCGGCCAGGCGCGCCGGAATGGTGACGTGCTGTTCCTTGCCGCGGGTGTCGGTGAACCTGAGGTCCGCGAACTTGACGTCCTTTTCCGTGATCAGCTTCAGTACATCGCTCGGTGTCATATCGCCTCCAGAGGAATAGGGGTAGCGCGCCTGCCGCCTCGGGACAGCCCGAGCTGCCGCCGGACCGTACCGATCGCCCGGATCTGCCGGTCGCTCGACGTCCATCCGCTTGCGCGCCGCGCGGCGGAGCAACCGGATAGTGCAGCTGCCGTGCCAAAGCGAGGCTCTTTGCGAATCAATGGCCTGGCCGCTTCGCGGCTGACAGTTGCACCAAAACGGTGCGATGGTCGCAATTATAGCACCAGCACGGTGCATGGATGGACGCAGCCGAGCACCAGGCGGCGCCTCGGCTGCGGTCTCGGGCCCTGTTTTGGTGCGCCATTCCCGCGCGGCAGGCCTTCGCTATACTCGGGGGCTGTTTTGCTCCATCGGCCAACTCATGAACATTCCCGCCGCGCCCCGCACCTTCCAGGAGCTCATTTTTGCGCTGCAGCGCTACTGGTCCGACCGCGGCTGCATCGTTCTGCAGCCCTACGACATGGAAATGGGCGCCGGGACGTTCCATACCGCCACCTTTCTGCGCTCGATCGGGCCGGAGCCCTGGAGCGCGGCCTACACCCAGCCGTCCCGCCGGCCGACCGACGGGCGTTATGGCGAGAACCCGTTCCGGCTGCAGCATTACTATCAGTTCCAGGTCATCATCAAACCGTCACCGCCGGACCTGATTGATCAGTATCTGGGGAGCCTGCGCGCGCTCGGGCTCGATCCGCTGGTGCACGACGTACGCTTCGTCGAGGACAACTGGGAGTCCCCGACGCTGGGGGCCTGGGGACTCGGCTGGGAGGTTTGGCTGAACGGCATGGAGATCACCCAGTTCACCTACTTCCAACAGGTCGGAGGCCTCGACTGCCGGCCCGTCACCGGTGAGATCACCTATGGGCTCGAGCGCCTGGCGATGTATCTGCAGGGCGTCGAGAGCCTGTACGACATCCTCTGGACCGAGGGTGCGCGCGGCCGGGTGACCTACGGCGACGTGTTCCACCAGAACGAGGTGGAGCAATCCCGATACAACTTCGAGCGGGCCGACGTGCCGACCCTGCTGCGGCATTTCGAGGACCACGAGCGCGCCTGCCGGGCGCTGCTCGAGAACGGCTTGCCGCTGCCGGCCTACGAGCAGGTGCTCAAGGCCTCGCACACGTTCAATCTCCTCGATGCGCGGCGCGCCATTTCGGTGACCGAGCGGCAGCGCTACATCCTGCGCATGCGGGCGCTGGCCGGTGCGGTGGCACGCGCGTACTTCGAAAGCCGCGAGGCGCTCGGCTTCCCCATGCTGCAGACCGCGGTGGGAGCGTGAGCCGCATGGAAAAGCGCGACTTCCTGGTCGAGATCGGCACCGAGGAACTGCCGCCCAAGGCGTTGCGGCTGTTGGAGCACTCGTTCGCGGCCGGCATCGAGGCCGGACTCGGCAAGGCGGCGCTCGCGCACGGCGCGCTGCAGTCCTTCGCCACGCCGCGGCGGCTCGCGGTGCGAGTCAAGCGGCTGGCCGCCAGCCAGCCCGATCAGCGCGTGGAGCGGCGCGGCCCGCCGGTCAGCACGGCGTTCGATGCCGGCGGTGCGCCCACGCGGGCCGCGCAGGCGTTCGCCGCGAGTTGCGCGGTCAGCCTCGAAGCGCTCGAGCGGCGCATGGACGCCAAGGGCGAATTTCTCTATTACAGCGGGGTCAGGCGCGGCGCGCCCACCGCCGAGCTGCTGCCCGGCATCGTGCAGAGCGCGCTCGATGCGCTGCCCATTCCGCGCCGCATGCGCTGGGGCGCGAGCGAGGCGCAGTTCGTGCGTCCCGTGCACTGGCTCGTGATGCTCTACGGCCGGGAAGTCGTGCCGGCGACGCTGCTGGAGACGGTCGCGGGCAATGTGACCTGGGGCCACCGCTTCCATGCCCCGAAGCCCCTGCGCCTCGCCAGCCCCGGCGCGTATGAGCGGACCCTCGGGCAACGCGGGCATGTCGTGGCCGACTTCGCCGCGCGGCGGGAACGGATCCGCGAGGGTGTGAGCGCGGCGGCAGCCGCGCTCGGCGGTCGGGCGCTGCTCGACGATGCGCTGCTCGATGAAGTGACCGCGCTGGTGGAGTGGCCCGTGCCGCTCGCGGGACGCTTCGAGCCGCGTTTCCTCGACCTGCCGCGCGAGGTGCTGATCTCGACGCTGGAGGATCACCAGCGCTATTTCCCGCTCGAGCGCGCAGACGGCGCGCTCCTGCCGTGTTTCGTCGCGGTCGCCAACATCGAGAGCCGCGAGCCGGCGAAGGTGATCGAAGGCAACGAGCGCGTGGTGCGCCCGCGCCTGGCCGACGCCGCGTTCTTCTGGGAGCAGGACCGCAAGGCCCCGCTCGCTGCCCGCATCGAGGGGCTCGATGCGGTGACGTTCCAGGCGCGGCTCGGCTCCCTCGGCGACCGCGCGCGGCGCATCCGTGCGCTGGCCGTGCAGATGGCCACCGCGCTCGGGCAGCCGGCTGCGCCACTCGAGCGGGCGGCGATGCTGTGCAAATGCGATCTGCTCACCGCCATGGTCGGGGAGTTCCCGGAGCTGCAGGGCATCATGGGCACCCACTATGCCGCGGCCGACGGCGAGGACCGTGAGGTGGCCGCGGCGATCGGCGAGCACTACCTGCCGCGCGTCGCCGGCGACGCGCTGCCGCTCACCGCCGCGGGCACCGTCCTCGCGGTGGCCGACAAGCTCGATACCCTGGCGGGGATTTTCGCCATCGGCGAGAAGCCCACGGGCACGAAGGATCCGTTCGGCCTGCGGCGCGCGGCCATCGGAGTGATCCGCATCCTGCTCGAGAAGCGCCTCGAGATCGATCTCACCGCGCTGCTGGAGCAGGCGGCGCGTCTGGCGCGCGCGGACATCGAGCGGATCGCGGTCAGCGCCGGCAACCCGGTGCCGGCGGTGCCGGACTTCGCAGGCGAGCTGTACGAGTACGTGTTCGAGCGGCTGCGCGCCCATTACCTCGAAGGCGAGCCGCGCGCTGCGGCGGGCGGTGCGCGCCCCGTCACCCCGGAGATGTTCGACGCGGTGCTCGCGACCCGACCGCGCTCACCGCTCGAATTCGATGCGCGGCTCGCCGCGCTCAGCGCCTTTCTGGTGCTGCCGGAGGCGGCCAGCCTGACGGCGGCGAACAAGCGCGTCGCCAACATCCTGAAGAAGAGCGAGCCGCGCGGCGGCGAGCGGGCGGTGGCGGCGGTCGATCCAACGCTGTTCAAGGAGCTGGCCGAGCGCGAGCTGTTTGAGGCACTGCATGCGTTGCGTGCGACCGTTGCATCCGCCATCGAGCGGCGCGACTACGCCGGGGCGCTGACGGAGCTCGCGGGACTGCGCCAGGCGGTCGATGCGTTCTTCGATACCGTCATGGTGATGGACGAGGACCCGCGGCTGCGCGGCAACCGCCTGGCGCTGCTGTCGGACATGCGCGCGCTCTTCGCGGGTGTGGCGGACCTGTCGCGGCTGCCGGGCTGAGGGAGCATCATGCAGCTGCTCGGATCGCTGTTTTTCACGGTGTTCCTGTTCCTGTGGACGTTCTGCTACGCGATCTTCTTCGTGATCGCCTGCGCGATGCTGCCCTTTCCGCGCCGTTTCGCGCTGGTGCGGGTCTGGTCCCGGGTCCTGCTCGCGGCGCTGAAGGCGACCTGCCGGCTGGATTACCGCATCGAGGGCCTCGAGCACCTGCCGGCGGGCAATCACATCGCGCTGTGGAAACACTCCTCCTCGTGGGAAACCATCGCCATGGCCCTGGTGTTCCCCCGGCAGGTATGGGTGCTGAAGCGCGAGCTCACCTGGATTCCCTTCGTGGGCTGGGGCATCCGCCAGATGCATGCCATCGCCATCGACCGCAAGTCCGGTCACTCGGCCGTCAGTCAGGTGGTCGCGCAGGGCAAGGAGCGCCTGGCGGAAGGCGACTGGATCATCATTTTTCCGGAAGGCACGCGCATGGCTCCGGGCCAGACGCGTCGCTACGGCGTCAGCGGGGCGCTGCTCTCGGCGCAGACCGGCGCGCTGCTGGTGCCGGTGGCGCACGATGCGGGCCGGTACTGGCCGCGGCGCGGGTGGCGCAAGCGGCCCGGCACCATCCGCCTGGTGATCGGCCCGCCGGTGAGCGCCTCCGGGCGCGACCCGCGAGAGGTCAATCAGGAGGTTCAGGCGTGGGTCGAGGCGACCGTGGCGCGCCTGGAAGGGCGCGCCACGGGCCAGTGAGAGAGCGGACCGGTGCACACACGAATCTTTCAGCTCGATGCCTTCACCCGTCGGCGCTTCAGCGGCAATCCCGCGGCGGTGATGCCGCTCGAGGCATTTCCATCGGGCGACGTGCTGCAGGCGATCGCGGCGGAGAACAACCTTTCCGAGACGGCGTTCCTGGTCGGCGGTAACGGGGTCTACCAGCTGCGCTGGTTCACGCCGAAGGTCGAGGTGCCGCTGTGCGGACACGCCACGCTCGCTAGCGCCGCGGTGGTGCTGGAGAAGCTGGAGCCGCAACGCGCGGCAGTTACGTTTCACACCGCGAGCGGCGCGCTGCACGTGACACGCGCCGCCGACGGCTACGCGATGGACTTTCCCGCGCGGCCGACCGTGGCGGCGGGCGCATCAGATGCGCTCATCCGGGCGCTGGGTGCGCTCCCGCAGGAAGTGCGCGCCGATGCCATCAATTATCTCGTCGTGCTCGACAGCGAGCGGGCGGTGCGCGGCTTGGCGCCGGATATCGCGGCCATCGCCGCACTGGACCGACAGGGGGTGATCATCACGGCGCAAGGCGACGGCGAGTACGATTGTGTCAGCCGTTACTTCACCCCGGCACGAGGCGTTGCGGAGGATCCCGTGACCGGCAGCGCCCACTGCGCGCTGGCTCCGTACTGGTCCGAGCGCCTCGGCAAGGCGCAGCTGCGCGCCTATCAGGCATCCCGGCGCGGCGGGGAGATGACGTGTCGGGTCAGCGGCGAGCGTGTCGAGCTCGAGGGGGCCTGCGTGTTTTATCTGGAAGGGGACGCCGAGATCTGATCCGTCCCGCCGTCCCGCCCACCACGAGCCGGGCCGTTCCGGATGTCAGCAAACGGCTCGCTCAACAGTCGTACGTTCCGTCGGACGCCAGTGCCTGACGGCGAGAGCATTGGCCGCGCGGGCCTCTCGTGGCCCACCTCGGTCCGGATCCTCGTCGTGCGAGTGAGCCGCGGGGCTAAAGGCTCTGGATCGCGGCGATCTGCTGGCCGTCGGGGCTGCCGAGGCCGGTGCACGCGTCCCAGCCGGCCGAAGCCTCGTAGCCGCCGTTGTTGCCTTTCGTGATGTCGCGGCAGGCGGCCTCGTGCGTATAGAGGGCCGGCTGGATATACCCTGCCTTGCGGCCCGTCAACGCATTGATACGCGCGATGAGCCCCGCCCACAACGGCGCCACGGCACTGGTTCCGCCGAAAACCGCCTGAACTCCATCGACGACAACCTCGTAGCCCGTCTGAGGGTCGGCATCCGCGGCGACGTCCGGCACGCCTCGCGCGGACAACGGTTGCGTTTGCCCCTGAAGGTTGGTCGTGTCGAGTCCTTGCTGCCATGAGGGCAGTGCAAAGAACGTACTGACGCCGCCGCCCGATGCGCCCGACGCGGGATTGCCGTCGTTCCACACGACTTCGCCCAGTATGGCAGCGCTCGTCGCTTTCAAGCGCGTGCCGCCACATCCCAGGGCGTGCGGACTCGATGCGGGGAAATCGACGTGATTGGCGCCGTCGGCGACACCGTCAGTCGCACCGCTGTCGCCTGACGCCACGCACACTGTGACGCCGAGCATCGCCGCCGCCTGCAGCGCCTGGTCCATTGCGGCGAGTGCCTGCTGCGTCCAGGTCGACTCCGCTCCGCCCCAGCTGATGGAGACCACCGAGGGCGCATTGACCGTATCGTGGACAGCGGTCGTGACCGCATCCAGGAAGCCTGCGTCCGTGTTGGGTGCGAAATACACTGCGATCTTAGCCGCCGGCGCTACGGCGCCGGCCACCTCGATATCGAGCATCACCTCGCCGTCCGCGCTGTTTGGATTGCCGCTCGGCGCATTGGCGGCATGATCGACCGACACCGTGATCACCTCCGGCACGGGCAGGCCGAGGCCCGCGAAGTAGCCCTGCAGGTCCTGCGGCCGGTAGCCGCCGCCGAGCTCGATGAGTGCGATGCACTGACCCTGTCCCGAGCCGGCCGGGAATTGATACAAGGAAGCGATCTGCACGGCGGTGAATGAAGTGGCCAGCGGCGTCGCGGCACGCGAGCGGCGCGGCTTCGGGCCGGTGCGCATACGGAAGTGCGGGCGGGCCTGCGGGCGGTTGTCCAGGCCCAGCACGGCGAGCACGATGTCCCGCAGTGCCTCGGGCAGCTGCACCGCGGTGCGCAAACCGCGGTAAGTGCCTTGCGGACGCTCGAATTGCCACAGCTCGACACCGAACGCGCCGTTCATTTGGGTCACGGTGCCGGCAAGCACGATGGTGCGGCGCGCGGCATGCTGCTGGACGACGGCCAGGCCGTGCGCGGCGGCGAACGCGCCGACGGCGCGCAGATCAGCCTCGGCCGTGCCGTGCGCTTGCGCAAACTGCTCTCGTGTCAGGGGCGCCGGGCGCTCGCCGCGGCCGAGTCGTTCGAGCCGGTCGCGCCAGCGCGCCTGGTCATTTGGGCGCAGGATGAGGCTGACCTCCAGCCGCTCGTCCCCGGCGGCGGGACGCAGCGGGCGTGCTCCCGGCAGCGGTTCGCGTGCACCGCCCTGCAGCTCAATTCGGGTCATGGCGTCTCCTTCTGCGAGCGCATCGTCTGGGCAGGGCAGACCCTAGCGCGCGAGCGCCCGGGCGCGCCAATTGTGACGACAAATGGCGACAGTGCGACGGGCGGGTGAGGCAGCCGGACCTCGCGGGCGGCATCCCGGCCGCAGCATAATTCCGGTGAGGGCGCCACAGCGACGTATGATCCGTCACGGCAACCGGGGAGAATGCAAATGCGCTTACCTCTCATGACTCTTTCACGAATGGCCGGCGTGCTGCTGCTTGCGGGCGGTGCGCTGGGGCTCGCCCGTGCGGCCGCGGCCAGCCCGCAACCGGCGTTTCACCTCGTCCGCAGCGTGGCGCTGGGCGCGCCGGACAGCTGGGACTACGCGCTCTACGATCCGGGGTCGCATCGGGTATTCGTGGCGCACGGCAACCGTCTGACCGTGGTCGACGGGCGGACCGGGCGCATCGTCGGCCAGGTGGGCCCGATTCCGGGCGGACCGCACGGGACGGCCTTCGACCCGAAGGCCGGCGTCGGCATCACCGACGACGGCCGCTACGGCCAGGCCGTGATCTTCAGCCTGAAGACGCTGCACGTGCTGGCCCGGCTCAAGGTGCAGCGCGGCGCCGACGCGGTGACCTTCGATCCGGTGAGCGGGCACGCGTTCGTGATCGACGGCGACACGGGCACGGTCGCCGTCATCGATCCGGCGCGACGCAAGGTCGTGACGTTCATTCATCTCGGCGGAGATCTGGAGTACGCCGTGCCGGGGAACAACGGCCAGCTGTACGTCAACGGCGTGACGCATCACGAGATCTTCCGCATCAACACGGCGAGCAACCGCCTCGATGCCGCCTGGCCCATGCCCACCTGCCGCTCGCCGCACGGGCTCGCGATCGACACCGCGACCCACCGGCTGTTCGCGAGCTGCGAGAATCAGCGCCTGGTCGTGGTCAATGCCGACAATGGGTCGGTGGTTGCGACGCTGCCCATAGGGCGGGGCACGGACTCAGACCGCTTCGATCCGCGCCGCCGGCTCATCTTCAGCTCCAACGGGCTCGACGGGACGCTGTCGGTCATCCGCGAAGTCAATGCCGACCGGTTCGTACCGGTAGCGACGGTGCACACGGCGGTCTCGGGTCGCACCATGGCGCTCGACCCCCAGAGCGGCCGAGTGTTCATCGTCGCGGCGCATACCACGCCGCAGGCGCTGAGGGCGTTCTATGCGGCCTGGCGCGCCGGCAAGCGGCCGCGCGGCTCGCCGTTCACGCCGAATTCACTGCACCTGCTGTTCTTCGACCCGGTGCGCTGAGGCAGCGGACGGGACGCAGGGGCGCGGCCGGGCGGCCGCGCCCCTGCGAGCATCAGTTCGCGCAGCGCGCCGCGATCCAGCGGCGGTGCACGTCCGTGTAGACGGCCTCGTAAATCTCGTTGACCTGCGCGCGCGAAGGAAAGCCCGCGGTGAACTCGGGCGCCCCGTCCCCGGCCGCCAGTTCCGCCGCGCGGCGCAGATGCTCGAGCAGGTAGCGCGGGTCCTCGTCGCCGACCGAGATGCGCAGCGTGGTCGGGGTGATGCCCGCGGCGGCGAGCGCCTGCTCGGACATCTCCGAGTGGCTGGTGAGCGCCGGACAGAGCACCACGGTGTTGGTCTGACCGAGCGTCACCTGCAGCCCGAAGGCCGGCTCCAGGCTGTCGAGCAGGCGCTGCAGACGCCATTTCGCCAGAGGCAGCGGATGGCGCGGGGTGCCCTGGAAGTCGATGGTGAACAGCGGCGCCGGCAGGCCGAGCGTCATGATCCGCTCGCGCAGCTCGCCGTTGGGGTGGTTCTCGACGGCCGAGCAGTGTACGTTGATCATCGGGTGCAGCGAGAGGCTGCGGGCGAGCACGATGGTGTTGATGCACTTGTGCAGCACGCGCAGCTCCAGGGTGCGCATGCCGCTCAGCACCTCGAACGCCTTGTCGGCGTCCAGGAAGGCGCCTTTGACGTAGTAGACGTTCCAGAACATGGTCTCGTCCCAGCGGTAGTCGCGCTCCCGGCCGTCATGGCCCGTGGCGCGCACCGTCTGCCCCTTGGGCAGAAACATCCGCTCGCTGCGGCCGATCACCACGCCGGCGGTCGTGTTGCCGGAGCCGCACAGATCCTTGGTGTAGGAATGGATGAGGAAGTCCGGCCGCTCGCTGCGGTCCGCGCGCTGCAGGAGGCGCTGCAGCACCGGGGTGCCGACGGTCGCATCGCAGATCACCGTGACGCCGCGGGCGTGCGCCGCGCGGCAGATGCCCGGGACGTCGAGGATGTTGCCGTGCGGATTGCACGGGGACTCGAGGAACACGTAGATCTGCCGGCCCTGGGCGAGGCGCTGCGCATAGCGCCGCTCGACCGCGGCGAGCCGCTCGGCGAAGGATGCGGCCGCTTCGCCGTCGAACCACTCGACCGAGACGCTGAGGTTGCTGCGCTTGCCGTACCAGTCGTGCAGCAGCTGATAGGTGCCGCCGTACACGTTGCGGCTGGCCAGCACGATGTCCTCGTAGCCGACGAGGTTGGCGAGCGTGGCGTCGATCGCCGCCATGCCGGAGTTGAAGTTCCACGCGAAATAGTCCGCCGCCTCCGCACCCGCCTCCAGGTCGACGATGTGGTTGGCAAGGCAGATGGAAGTGGGATTGAGCAGGCGCGAGTAGATCTCGTGCAGCAGCTCCTTGCCCTGGAAGGCGTCCTCGACCCACTCCGTGCACGCATAGACGTAGGTCGCGGTGCGCGTGATCACGGGCGTGGCGCTGAACAGCGCTGTCACGTTGTCGAACAGCGGATACGGCCCTTTGGCAATGGCGGTGGGCACATCGTCCATGATGGACTGGTAGGTGGCGCGCAGCGGGTTCTGCAGCGTGTCGAGCACCTTCGCCAGCTGAAAGCAGGCGAAGCGCTTGGCGTTGAACCAGGCGATGCGGTCGCGCCGATCGAGGCGGCAGAGGGTCTCGGTCGTCAGCCGCCACGCGTCCTGGGCGGCGCCGTTGGCTTCGATGAGCGCGCGGGAGAGGCGCGTAAGCGCCTGCCCATGCGGTGATCCGACGGTGATCCCGAAGTGCTCGAGCTGCTCGCGCACCAGCTCCTCGACGGATGCGGCGGCGGTGGAATGCCGGCGGGGACTGAGCTGCAGCGCAGACTGCGGAAGGTTCTCGGTGGACATGCGGGCGTTCCTCTTCGGGGCGGTCAAAAGTGAGGCGGGGATTCTGCCATCCCTGCACCGCCAGGGTGCGCGCGCTGCGCTCACCGCCACCGCCCGACGGCGCTGGGCGATATACTCGTCGCCTCGGGGCGATGCCGCCGGAGTTCATGTTTTTTCTTGATGAACAAGGAGTTAGCCATGCATACACGTGTTCTTGGCCGCAACGGCCCAAGCGTCTCCGCGCTCGGGCTGGGCTGCATGGGGATGAGTGAGTTTTACGGTACCGGGGATGATGCCGAGTCTCTGGCGACGATCCGCCTGGCGCTCGATCGTGGGGTGACGCTGCTCGACACGGCGGACATGTACGGGCCGTTCACGAACGAGCAGCTGGTCGGGCGCGCCATCCAGGGGCGGCGGGACCAGGTGTTCCTCGCCACCAAGTTCGGGATCGTCCGCGATGAGGCAAATCCGTCCAGGCGCGGCATCAGCGGCCGGCCCGAGTATGTGCGTGCCGCGTGCGAGGCCAGCCTGAAGCGGCTCGGGGTCGAGCACGTCGATCTCTACTACCAGCACCGCGTCGATCCGCAGGTGCCCATCGAGGAGACGGTGGGCGCGATGGCCGGGCTCGTCGCGGCCGGCAAGGTGCGCTACCTCGGTCTCTCGGAGGCCTCGTCGCAGACCATCGAGCGGGCGGCGCGCGTACATCCCATCGCGGCGCTGCAGACCGAGTTCTCACTCTGGTCGCGGGACCTGGAGGAGAACGGCGTGCTGGCGACCTGCCGGCGCCTCGGCATCGCGCTGGTCGCGTATTCGCCCCTCGGCCGCGGGTTTCTCACCGGCGCCTTCACCCGGCCGGAGGACCTCGCGCCGGATGACTTCCGGCGCAACAATCCGCGCTTTCAGGGCGAGAATTTCAACCGCAATCTGCGCCTGGTGGAGCAGGTGCGCGCGCTCGCCGCCGAGAAAGGCTGCACGGCGGCGCAGCTGGCACTGGCGTGGGTGCTGGCGCAGGGCGAGGACATCGTGGCGATTCCCGGCACCAAGCGCCGCTCGCGGCTCGAGGAAAACCTCGGTGCGCTCCAGGTACGGCTGAGCCGCGAGGATCTCGAGACGCTCGACAAGGTCTTTCCGCTCGGGGCGGCCGCCGGCACGCGCTATCCGCCAGCCGGCATGGCGACGGTGAATCTCTAGAAATCCGCGCAAGCGGCGGGCGGCTCGGCGCCGCCCGCCGCGCCCGTCAGATGTCCAGGTTGGTGACCGACAGCGCGTTCTTCTCGATGAACTCGCGCCGCGGCTCGACCTGATCGCCCATCAGGGTCGTGAAGATGTCATCCGAGGCGACCGCATCCTCGATCTTCACCTGCATCAACCGGCGGGTCTCGGGATTGATGGTCGTCTCCCACAGCTGCTCGGGATTCATCTCGCCGAGTCCCTTGTAGCGCTGAATGGTCTGTCCCTTGCGCGCCTGCTCGAACAGCCACTTCATGGCTTCCTTGAACGAGCCGACGGCCTGGCGGGACTCCCCGCGCGCCACGAACGCTCCCTCGCCGATCAGGCCCGCCAGCGTGCGGGCGAGCTCCGCGATGCGCTGGTATTCGGCGGACTCGAAGAATTCCCGCGTCAGGTATTTCGTGCTCTGGGTCCCGTGCTCGGTTCGCCGGATCATGACCCGGGCGCCGTGGCCCTGGCTCGCCTCGCGCAGCTCGACGGAGTAGGCGCGGGTGGCGTCGTTGAGGGCGTTCAGACTGTGGTGCAGCTGGCCGGCCCACTCGCGCAGCCACTGCAGCTGATCGAAGTCCTGCAGCCTGACCACCGGCAGATAGATCAACTGCTCCAGCAGCCGGTCGTCATAGCGGCGCGACCAGCGCTTGATGATCGCCTGCACCTCCGTGTACTGACGGGCGAGCACCTCCAGCCCCGGCCCCTGCAGCGGCGGCGCGTCCCCGTTGACGTGCAGCGCGGCATTCTCCAGGGCCGAGTTCAGCAGCACCGCGTCGAGCTCGGGCTCATCCTTGACGTACATCTCCTGCTTGCCGCGCTTGACCTTGAACAGCGGCGGTTGCGCGATGTACACGTGCCCGTGTTCGATCAACGCAGGCATCTGACGGTAGAAGAACGTCAGGAGCAGCGTTCGGATGTGACTGCCGTCGACGTCCGCGTCGGTGTTGTGCGCGGCGATCCCGCCAAAGCCCGTAATGAAGTTCTCATCGCCCTCGACGGAAAAATCGTAGACGTACCCGTTGCTGGGCGCGATCTCATGGATGTCGGTGATGGACAGCGCCATCAAGTCGCCGTCGAGCGCCCGGAAAGGACGGTCGGCCTCATTGGTCAGAGGCCCTGCAAGGTGCTCATCGAGTTGAGCCGCCGCCGCGTGGTCGCACCAGACCGGCCGCAGTTTGCGCAGATCGCTCTTGGCGGTGATGGTCACGGACCAGTGCGGATGTCGCGTCACGCAGGGTTGACCGCCGATGTCGCGCACGATGTCGTCCGGCTGATGCTCGCTGGTCGAGGCCACGATGCCGAGCGAGCTCAGGCAATACACCAGGCCACTGGCAATATCATAGGAGGAGGTCCCGAAACTGACACGACCGGCGCAGACCGTCCCGTCAGCAAGCAGGTAGCCACGCAGGAAGGCGAGCCGCAGGGGCTCGGCCACATTGAACACGACATCGGGTATGCGCTTGGTCGTGGAGTCGGCGCCGGTGAAACCGAAGACGCTGTGCCAGGCGAGCGCGGCGACTCGATTGACGAGCCGCAGCTCGGCGCACGAGCCGGCGCGGTACACGGAGGCGGGCAGCCCGAAGACCTGCGCCAGATTGCCTGCCATCTCGGCGAGGTAGCGCTCGTTGTCCGCGCCGATGGCAAATCGCACGCCATTGCGGTTGGAGCAGGAGCCTTCGGCGAGATAGAAGCCGAGCAGGGTCATGAGCGGCTCATCGAGCGCAATGAATCGGCGCAGCCCGCGCTCAGCACAGTGCTCGGGGGTCAATTGCAGATCTTCCCGATCCGCGAACCAATCGAGATCGTGCGGCTCCAGGGTGCAGAGGCGGACGGAGTCGCGGTATTGCGTATTCCCGGCGCGCTCCAGCCGATTCGGGCCGACGCCGACTTTCTCGAGTATCCCCGCAGAATCGGCGCCGATCGCACCCAGATAGGCGGTGAAATGCACCAGCGTCGGTCGCTGTTCGCCATCTTCCCACGCCGAGAACGTAACGGGCTGGCGCATGCCGACGGCGCTGCACCGCTGTGCATGCGTAACGCCGCTCGCGCGCCGCAGAGGGCTGAGCTCCCGGCGCGCGTCGGCCGGAATCTCAACGCGCGGATCGATGAGCTCGGGCCGGTCCTGCCGGCGGCGCAGAATGGAGTGCTGGTACCAAGCCTCGACGGCCGGGCCGCGTACCCAGACCTGGGCGGCGGCCTCCGGATCACGATGCAGCGCGCGCAGCAGGTCCAGCCTCGGCTCGGCGCGCACGGGGAACCGGATCTGCCGCGGCGCCACCAGCTGGTCGCCGGCGCGCAGGTCGGCGCCGCGTTTGAGCCGGATGGCGCCGTTTTCGTGGACGAACACGCTGTGACTGGAGGTGACCCGCACCGAGCGCCCGTGGGCGGTGCGAACTTTGAACAACCGCTCCTCGAGCGGGTGGCGGATCACGCTCTTGATCGGCTTGAACCGGGTTCGGTGGTCGTCCATGCCGAAGCAGAGCACTTCGCCAAGCTGACTGTCGGTGCGCTTCTCGATCCCCCCCGCCGTGGGTCTCACTCCGGTCAGCGCGGCGTCGATGAAGGCGCCTATCCGGACCATGCGCACGCCGCTGGAGGCGTCGCGGATGAAGACGTGCTCGTCTCCATCGACACTCATGATGATCACGCGGTGATAGCGGAGCTTGCCGATGTCGAAATCATCCTTGCCGATGCCGCAGCCGAGCGCGGTGATCAGCGTGCCGACTTCGGCGGATGAGAGCATCTTGTCGAAGCGCGCCTTCTCGACGTTGAGGATCTTGCCCTTCAGCGGCAGGATGGCCTGAGTGCGGCGGTCGCGGCCCTGTTTGGCCGAGCCGCCGGCGGAATCGCCCTCGACGATGAAGATCTCCGACAGCGCGGGATCCTTCTCCTGACAGTCGGCCAGTTTGCCGGGAAGCCCCGCGATATCGAGCGCCCCCTTGCGGCGTGTCATCTCACGAGCCTTGCGCGCCGCCTCGCGCGCGCGCGCCGCTTCGATGATCTTCGCGACGATGGACTTGGCGTCCTGCGGATGCTCCAGGAGAAAGTCCTGCAGCTTGGCGCTCACCGCCGCCTCGACGACGCCCTTGATCTCAGAGGAGACCAGTTTGTCCTTGGTCTGCGAAGAGAACTTCGGATCCGGCAGCTTCACCGACAGGATCGCCGTCAGTCCTTCGCGCGCATCGTCGCCGGTGGTCGGCAGCTTGTCCTTCTTGGCCGACATCTCCTTCTCGATGTAGTCGTTGAGCGTGCGGGTGAGCGCGCTGCGAAACCCTGCGAGATGAGTGCCGCCGTCCTTCTGCGGGATGTTGTTGGTGTAGCAGAACATGCTCTCCTGGTAGGAGTCGTTCCACTGCAGCGCGACCTCCACGGATACCTGACCGTCCTGAGTCTTGAACCAGGGAACGGATTCGTGAATGGGGGTGCGGGAGCGGTTCAGATACTTCACGAAGGCCTGCAGACCGCCCTCGTGCTGGAACACGTCCGATTTGTTCTCGCGCTCGTCGATCAGCTCGATGCGCACGCCCGAATTCAGGAAAGAGAGCTCGCGCAGGCGCTTGGCCAGGATGTCGTAGCTGAACTGAATGTGGGTGAAGATCTGCGCGCTCGGCCGGAAGCGGATGGTGGTTCCCCGCTCGTTCGAGGGGCCGACCACTGCCAGAGGAGCCACCGGGTCGCCGAGGTGGTACTCCTGCCGATGCACCTTGCCGTCACGGTAAATGGTGAGCAGCAGGTAGTCCGAGAGCGCGTTGACGACGGAGACGCCCACCCCGTGCAGTCCGCCGGAGACCTTGTACGAGCTGGCATCGAATTTCCCGCCGGCGTGCAGGACGGTCATGATGACCTCGGCGGCCGACCGGCCCTCCTCGGGATGCATGTCGACCGGAATGCCGCGCCCATTATCGATCACGGTTACGGACTCGTCGGCGTGCACCGTGACCACGATGCGGTCGCAGAAGCCGGCCAAGGCCTCGTCGATCGAGTTGTCGACCACCTCGAAAACCATGTGGTGCAGGCCCGTGCCGTCATCGGTGTCCCCGATGTACATTCCGGGCCGCTTGCGCACGGCGTCCAGACCCTTTAAGACCTTGATTTTACTGGAATCGTAGACGTCTTCTGCTGTCATGAACGGGTCCATTCTGCAATGGGGCATTATACCGGGCCGAGGCGACCCTGTTCCACGTGAAACACGCGGTCAGGCTGCGTAAACCCCGGAATTTCGGGCTGTAACGCGGTGATCACCAGCTGGCAGCGGAGGCGGGAAATTTCCGCGACGAAGTCGGCGTGGTGTGGTGCGTCCAACTCTGCGGCGGGGTCGTCGAGCAGCAGCGTCGGGAGCAGCTCGGCGACCTCTGACAGCAGCTTCAATTGAGCCAGCGTGAGCGCGGCGGCGGTGAGCTTCTGCTGGCCCCGCGACAAAACGTCCCGTGCGGGTTTGCCATCGATCGCGATGCGCAGATCAGCCCGATGCGGGCCAACCGTCGTGGTCTGGCGTGCTTCGTCGCGATGGCGGGCAGCGCTCAAGGCTTCTTGCAGGTGAAGCGGCTCGGGCCACCCCTGCGCGTAGCTCAATGTCGCCGGCGGACACTTCAGTGACGCCAACATGGCCCGCCAGTGAGGTTCCAGCTGCATCAGTACGCGGCGCCGGGCCGCGGAGATCTGCTCGCCCTGCTCGGCTATTTCGGATTCCCAGGGGCGCGCTTCCGCCGCCTGCCTCTTCAGTGCGGCGTTGCGCTGGCGCAGAGCGCGAGCATAGCGGTACCAGGCTTCACCGAATCGAGGTTCCACGTGGAACACCGCCCAGTCCAGCCAGCGGCGCCGGCGTCGCCCGCCCTCCTCGATGAGCTTGTGGATGTCCGGGTCGATCACCTGGACGGGGAACGCCAGCGTGAGGTCAGCCAGAGAGCCGACGGGGTGGCCATCGATCCGGGCCTGTGCGCCCTGGCTCCGAGCGAATTCAAAGCCGGCCGCATGCGGAACCCGCCCCTGGGTTCGGCCGAATACCGCCAGCCGCTCCGCGCCGCGCCGGACGAGCTGTTCGGTCTGGCGAGTCCGGAAGGAGCGCCCGCGGCCTAGGAGAAAGACGGCTTCGAGGACAGATGTCTTGCCGGCGCCGTTCCCGCCCCAGATCAGTGTACAGCGCGGGTGCAGCTCGAGCTGCGCCGCCTCGATGCAGCGCAGATTCTGAATGTGAAGCTCAGTGAGGCTCATGGACGCCCTTCGCGGCCGTCCGCATCGCCCCCAAGTCGGGCGTCCGGCGTTGCGTAAGCTCAGAGTCGCATCGGCATGACCACGTACCGGGCTCCTGCCAGCCCCGGCGCGCGGATCAGGCAGCTGCTGTTCGCGTCCGTGAACCCCAGCTCTACCCGGTCGGTTTCGATGGCACCCAGCGCGTCCAGCAGATAATTCACGTTGAAGCCGATCTCGACGTCCTCGCCGGTATAGTCGATCTCGATCTGGTCCTCGGCTTCCTCATGCTCGGGGTTATGGGCCTGCAGCGTGAGCACGCCGGATTTGATGCCGATGCGGATGCCCCGGTACTTCTCGTTGGAGAGAATGGCCGTCCGCTGCAGCGCCTGGCGCAGCAGTTCCCGGTCCGCCTGCGCCACATTCGGTGGGCTCTCCGGGATCACACGGCTGTACTCCGGGAATCGTCCATCGATCAGCTTCGAAGTGAAGCGAATTTCGCCGATCTGGGCCCGAACGTGATTCGTGCCAATGGCCAGCTCGATGTCGCCATCGGTGCCCAAGATACGCTGCAGCTCCAGGATAGCCTTGCGCGGCACGATGACCTGTCCGCCCCGCGTCACCTCGCGCAACGTCATTTCGCACAGCGCGAGGCGGTGACCGTCGGTAGCCACGGCGCGCAGCGTGCCCTCCTGCGTCTCGAGCAGAAGGCCGTTGAGGTAGTAGCGTACGTCCTGCTGTGCCATCGAAAAATGCGTCTTGTCGATCAGCCGGTGAAACTCTCCCTGCCCCAGAGTGAGCGTCTGCTGCGCATGAATCTCCTCCAGCACCGGAAACTCAGAGGCCGGCAGCGTCGCGAGAGTGAAGCGGCTGCGGCCCGCGCGCACCGTCGCCTTCTCCCCTTCGCTCGTGACGATGACCTCGACGCCTGACGGCAGCGCGCGGAGAATGTCGAGAAATTTCCGCCCCGGCACCGTAATGTCCCCGGCGGCCTCGACCTGAACGGCGCTCGTGGCCACCAGCTCCACCTCGAGGTCGGTTCCCGTCATGCCAAGACGCTTGTCGCGCGCCGACAGCAGCACGTTCGCCAGCACCGGCATCGTCTGCCGCCGTTCCACCACACCGATCACGCTTTGCAGGGGAGCGAGCAGCTCCTCGCGTTTCGCCATCAGCTTCATAAGTCTTATCTTCTTCTCTTGAGATCTCTAAGAATTCAGATTGTAGTGATGATTGGCCCTGTGGATAACGGTGATTTCGCCCGCGCCCGAGGCCGATCAACCACTTGCGCGCCGCTCGCGCCCGCGCTTTGCGGGGAGTGCCTGGGTGCGAGCTGTGCATCCACTGTGCGTAACTTTACCCCCACGAGCGTGCACAGGTAATCCACAGGCTTGTTCACATCAGGCCGTGAGGGTTCTCAACAGGTTCGAGTAGTCCTCGCTCATCCTCACGTCGATGTCCCGCAGCCCCTTGATCCGCTTGCAGGCGTGCAGCACCGTGGTGTGGTCGCGGCCGCCGAACGCATCGCCGATCTCCGGCAGGCTCTGGCTGGTGAGCTCCTTGGCGAGCGCCATCGCCACCTGGCGGGGCCGCGCCACCGAGCGGCTGCGCCGCTTGGACAACAGGTCCGCCACACGCACCTTGTAGTAGTCCGCGACCGTCTTTTGAATGTTCTCGATGGTCACGAGCTTGGCCTGCAGGGACAACAGATCCTTCAGGGCCTCCTTGGTGAACTCGAGCGTGATCGAGCGGCCGGTGAAGCGCGCGTTGGCGATCACGCGGCGCAGCGCGCCCTCGAGCTCGCGCACGTTCGAGCGGATCCGCTTGGCGATGAAGAACGCGACCTCTTCGGGCAGCGGCATGCCGAACTGGCGCGATTTGCTGATCAGAATCGCCACGCAGGTCTCTAGCTCCGGCGGCTCGATCGCCACCGTCAGGCCCCACCCGAAACGCGACTTCAGGCGCTCCTCGAGGCCCTGGACCTCCTTGGGATAGCGGTCGCAGCTGAGAATCACCTGATGCTGGCCCTCGAGCAGCGCGTTGAAGGTATGGAAGAACTCCTCCTGCGAGCGGTCCTTGCCGGCGAAGAACTGGATGTCGTCGATGAGCAGCGCATCGAGCGAGCGGTACGCCGTCTTGAACTCGTTCATCGAATTGTGCTGCAACGCGCGCACCATGTCGCTCACGAAGCGCTCGGAGTGCACGTACGCGATGCGCGCCTCCTCGTTCTGCTCGCGGATGTAATGCGCGATGGCGTGCATCAGGTGCGTCTTGCCGAGACCGACGCCGCCGTAGAGGAACAGCGGGTTGTACGCTTTGCCCGGATTTTCCGCGACCTGCAGCGCGGCCGCCTTCGCCATCTGATTGCTCTTGCCCTCGACGAAAGTCGCAAAAGTGAAATCGGCATTGAGCCGGGCACCGATCACCAGGCCCTCGGCGCGGCGCGGTCGCTTCGGCGCCTCGGCAACGACCGCGGCCGGCGGCGGCTCCGATGCCGGGCTGCGCGAGCCGACCTCGACGGTCACGATGGGCACATCGCCGGTGCTCTTGTCGCGCAGCAGCTCACCGATGCGCGGCAGCAGCCGCTCGTTGATCCATTCGACCACGAAGCGGTTCGGCGCGAGCAGCTTCAGCGCGCCGGCGCCCTCGAGCGCCTGCAGCGGCCGCACCCACGTATTGAACTGCTGTTCCGGGAGCTCGGCCTCCAGGGCACATACGCACCGAGCCCACAGCGACGCTTCCACGCGCATTCCCCCAAGTGATCTAGGCGCCGCTCCCGGCCATGTACGCTCCGGCGCTCACGCAACGCGGCACGCAGGTCTCCGCGATCGCTCCCCTCTGGGTCCGGAGGCTTCGCCTTCCGAGCGATCGCGGAAAGATGCCGCTGCGGCGCGCCCGCAGAAGGTGCATCATGGATGGGTCCGGCTTCGTGGAAAAGGCTCGGCAGTCTATACCGATCGGACGCCCTGCTGAAGATTTTCGCGCGATAAAATATTGACACCTTGGCGGTCAACGGCTTAGCCTTGCCGCCCCTTTTTGGAACCCCTAACGGACCTTCTGGAGCCCCGGTATGAAGCGTACCTATCAACCGAGCAAGCTGCGCCGTAAGCGCACGCACGGGTTCCGGGCTCGCATGGCGACCCAAAACGGCCGCAAGGTGCTGGCCCGGCGCCGTGCCAAGGGACGCAGGAAGCTGATCCCGTAGAGCGGGAGGGCGCCCCGTCCGCCGCGCAGCTCCCGCCGGTGCGACCCGCAGCCGCTGCGGCCGCGGTCGCTCCCGCCGACGGACGGTAGACGAGGTGGCCCACATGCCCCATGTGCCTCGAGAGCGGCTGGCCTTTCCGGCGGCGAGGCGCCTGCGACGTAAATCGGAGTTCGACGCGGCGCGTGCGGGGGGCCGGCGCTTTGGCAACGGATTTTTCGCGGTGACAGTGATCAGCAACGACAAGACCGGTCCCCGCCTCGGCCTGGCGGTCGCGCTGCGCATCGCACGCACCGCAGTGGAGCGCAACCGCATCCGCCGCATCATCCGCGAGTCCTTTCGCCTGCATCAGCAGGCACTGCCTGCGGCGGACATCGTCGTCAGCGCCCGCCCCAGGGCGCTCGGCGCCCCGGGCGCGCAGCTGCACGGAAGCCTGCGGGCCCTGTGGAAAGAGGTCAGCGTGCGATGCGCGCACTCGCCATTGCCCTGATTCGCCTGTACCAGTGGACGATCAGTCCTCTGCTCGGCCCGAATTGCCGATTCCATCCCTCCTGCTCTCAGTACGCGCTCGAGGCGATCGACCGCTTCGGCGTGCTGCGCGGCGGCTGGCTTGCGCTGCGGCGCATCGGCCGCTGCCATCCTTGGCATCCCGGCGGCTACGATCCGGTGCCGGCTCACGGCTCGACCCGAATTGCTCACCGACATGACTAATCAACTGCGCTATTTCCTCTGGCTCGGGCTGCTGGTGCTGCTGTGGTTCAACTACACCACGTGGAGCGAGCATTTCGCCTCGGCGCCGACTGCGGCGGCGAGGCAGGCGCCGGGCCCCGCGGCAGCTCCCAGCCTCGCGAACAACGTGCCGCAGACTGCGGCGCCTGCCGCTGCGAGCATCCCCCCGTCGAGCAGCGCTCCGGCGGCGGTGAAGGCCGCTGCCCCTCCCGCAGTGCCGGCCGCCTCGTCCGCACCGGTCATTCACGTGCGCACCGACGTCTATGACCTCGAGATCAGCACGCAGGGCGGCACGCTCGAGACAGTGCAGCTGCTGAAATACGCCAAGGTCAAAGGCAAGCGCGCGCGCGTGGTGCTCGAGAATCCCGATCCCGCGACCGAATACCTCTTGCAGACGGGCCTGACCGGGCCGGCCGGCGGGGCCTATCCCACCCAGACGGCGCGCTTCAGCACCGCGAGCGCCGAGTACCACATGGGCCCCACCGGCGTGCTGCGAGTGCCGCTCACGTGGCAGGGCGGCGGCGTCACGGTCACCAAGACGTTCGTCTTCCGCAAGGGCTCCTACCGCATTGGCCTCGAGTACGCGATCCGCAACGGCGGCACCGAGACCTGGACATTCTCCGAGTACGCGCAGCTGTTCCGCAACGATCCGCGCACCAAGAGCAGCTACTTCGACCCGGCGAGCACCGCCTACCACGGGCCGGCCATGTGGAACGGGCACGAATACGTCGAGCTCGATCCGTCGAGCAGCGACTACCATCACTACCAGCGTGTCGTCACGGACGGATGGATCGCCGTGCCGCAACATGACTTCGTCAGCGCCGTCGTGCCGCCGAAGGGCGCGCGCTATCGCTTCACCTCGCAGGTCTCGGGGACCGACTACCTGCTGGAGGCCCTCGGACCGACGCGGACCGTGCCGCCGGGCGGGACGCTCACGCTCGGGCAGACCCTGTTCGTCGGCCCCACGCTGCACGCGCAGCTGGCCGCCACCGATCCGACCCTCACCTACGTCGAGAACTACGGCAAGCTCTCCTTCCTGGCACGTCCGCTGTTCTGGCTGCTGCGCCAGGCGCACCGCCTGACCGGCAACTGGGGCGTGGCGATCATCCTGGTGACCGTGCTGCTGAAGCTCGTCTTCTACCCGCTCTCGGAAGCGAGCGGCCGCTCGATGGCGAAAATGAAAGCGCTCGGGCCGCGCATCAAGAGCATCCAGGAGACCTACAAGGACGACAAGGAGAAGCTCGGCCGCGCCATGATGGAGATCTACAAGCGCGAGAAGGTCAACCCGGTCTCCGGGTGCCTGCCGATGATTCTGCAGTTCCCGGTGTTCATCGCGTTCTACTGGGTGCTGCTCTACAGCGTCGAGCTGCGCCAGGCGCCGTTCGTGCTGTGGATCCAGGACCTCTCCTCGCGTGACCCGTACTTCATCCTGCCGGCCATCATGGCGCTCACCGGCTTCCTGCAGTTCAAGCTCAATCCCGCCCCGCCGGATCCGATTCAGGCCAAGATGTTCATGTTCATGCCGATCGTCATGGCGGGCCTGTTCGCGTTCTTTCCCTCGGGCCTGGTGCTGTACTACGTCGTGAACAGCCTGCTGTCGATCGCGCAGCAGTGGAACATCAACCGCCGCATTGCCGCGGCGACGGGCCGGCGCAGCTAGACAGCCGGCGGCCTCTTTCATCGCCCCGGGCCTCGGGGTACCCTTGCGTGAATGACGCGTACGGATACCATCGTGGCGCCGGCAACCCCGCCGGGACGCGGGGGTATCGGCATCGTGCGTGTGTCCGGGCCGAAGGTCCCCGAGATCGCCGCGGTCCTGCTCGGCGAGCTCCCCGCAGCGCGCGCCGCGCGCTTCGCGCGCTTCCTCGATGCGCGCCGCGAGCCCATCGATGCGGGCCTGGCGCTATTTTTCCCCGGGCCGCATTCCTACACGGGCGAGCACGTCCTCGAGCTGCATGGCCACGGCGGCCCGGCAGTGCTCGAGGCGGTGGTGGCGCGCGTCCTGGAAATCGGCGCCCGGCGCGCGCAGCCGGGAGAGTTCACGCTGCGTGCCTTCCTCAACGACAAACTCGATCTGGCGCAGGCCGAGGCGATCGCCGATCTGATCGATGCGGGCTCGCGCGAAGCGGCCCGCGCTGCAATGCGCTCGCTGCAGGGGGAGTTTTCCGCCATGGTGCACGGCCTGACCGAGGCGGTGATCGACGTGCGCACGCATGTGGAAGCGGCCATCGATTTCCCCGAGGAGGAAATCGATTTTCTGGCCGACCGTCAGCTGTACGAGCGCTTCCGCGCGCTCGCCGATCATTTCGAGGGCGTCGAGCAGAGCGCGCGCCAGGGCGCGCTGCTGCGCGAGGGCATGACGGTCGTGATCGCGGGCCGCCCCAACGCCGGCAAGTCGAGCCTGCTCAACCGACTGGCCGGTTACGAGGCGGCGATCGTCACGCCCATTCCCGGAACGACGCGCGACATCGTGCGCGAACGGATCGACATCGACGGCATGCCGCTGCACGTGCTCGATACCGCGGGCCTGCGCGACAGCGCCGATGTGGTCGAGGCGGAAGGCATTCGCCGGGCGCACGAGCAAATGAGCCGCGCCGACCGGGTGCTGTTCGTGATCGATCTCGTCGCCGATCCGCACGCCGCCGCCTATGCGCAGGAGAGGGACCGCCTGCCGCGCGACGTGCCGGTCACGCTGGTGTTGAACAAGAGCGATCTGGCCGCCGGCATCCCGCTCGCCGACACGATCACCGGGCCACCGCGCATCGCCGTGTCTGCACTGACCGGCGGCGGACTCGAGCGGCTGCGCGCCCACCTGAAAGAGTGCATGGGGTTCAAGAGCGTCGAGGGCGGCACGGTCTCGGCGCGCCGCCGGCACCTCGAGGCGCTGCAGCGCGCGCGCGGCCTCGTCGAGGCGGCCGAGCAGCGGCTGCGCGAGAGCCGCGCCGGGGAACTCGTCGCCGAGGAGCTGCGCGGCGCACAGCAGGCCCTCAGTGAGATCACCGGCGAGTTCACCAGCGACGATTTGCTCGGACGCATCTTCGGCAGCTTCTGCATCGGCAAGTGAGTGATGCGCTCAGGCGAGCGGCGCATCGAACAGGTAGCGGCCTGAGCCGAGCGTGACGTGCGTGCGACCGCCGGCGGCGCGCACGCGCAATACGCCGAAAGTCCGGCCGAGCGGCCGGCCGCCTTCGCGCACGCGCGTCGCTTCGGCGCAGGGCAGGACGACAGTGGCCAGCGCTCCGGCGGGAACCTCCACGTGCAGCCGCAAGCGGGTCTCCTCCTCATTCTTCTCCCAGCCCGCCGCCACTTCGCCGTCCACCGTCCGATAGCGCACCGAGGCGCTGCGGATCCCTTTGACCGGCTGCGGCTCGATGCGGATGCGCTCGCTTGACGCACGGTGCATGTCGATGCGCAGGCCGGCGAGCCCGCCGTAGAGCCACGCTTCCGCTTGGCCGAGCATGAAGTGATTCTGCGAATTGTCGGGGTTGGCGTTCCAGGTCTCGGTCAGGGCGGTCGCGCCGCGCGCGAGCTGATAACCGTAACTCGGCGCTGTGGTCTGCGTGAGGATGTCGAGCAGCACGTCGCCGCGGCCGCCGCGCATCAACGCTAGGATCACGTACAGGTAGCCGATGTCGCCCGCGGTCACGTGATTGCCGTGCGCGCGGATGTTGGCGACGAGATTTGCCAGCACTGCCGCGCGGTGTCGCGCCGGCACCAGGCCGATGGCGAGCGGCATGGCGTTGGCCGTCTGGCTGCCGCGACCGTATTCATGGGTCGTCGGATCGAAGAGCGCGCGATTCAGCGCCCGGCGCACCGCCACGGCGCGGCGCGCAAAGCGGTGCGCGTCGCTCGCGTGCCCCAGAACCCGGGCAATGCTCGAGAGCGTGGCGAGCAGCCGGCAATAGGTGGCCGAAGCGGTGAGCCGTCTGCTGGTCAGCTGCGATTCGCCCGGCGGCCTGGGACCCCAGTCGAACCAGTCGCCGAGCCCATAGTCGAGCAGATCGCCCCGTGCGCGGGACTGCAGATATGCCGCGTAGCGGCACATGGCGGGATAGCCGGTCTCGAGCGGGCGCCGATCGCCGGTGAAGCGGTACGCCGCCCACGGCGAGAGCACGATGGCCGAGCCCCACTCCGGCGAGTCGCGGAACGCGGAGTTGCGTCCATCGGGATCGATGAACGCCACGTATTCCGGCGCGATGCTCGGCACCAGCCCGGAGGGGCGCTGGCTGTCCATCATGTCGCGGAGCATCTTCTCGTATACCGTCACCGCCTGCTCGTTATAGAAGACGGTGTCGGCATTGAGGTAGGTCTGCTCCAGCCAGCCGAGCTTCTCGCGCTGCGGACAGTCGGTGAGCACGCTGAAGCTGTTGCTGTGCAGCGCCTGCAGGATCAGCTGGTGGATGCGTTGCAGCAGCGGCTGGCCGGTCTCGAGCGTGCCGATCCGCGGCAGGGCCGCGTGCAGGAACTCGCCGCTCAGCTGGAGCAACTCCGCTTCCCCGGGGCGTGCCGTGCCGCTCGGCGCCGCGCCTTCGACCTGCACGTAGCGGAAGCCGTAGTAGCTGAAACGCGGCCGCCAGTGCTCGAGACCGCGGCCCGCGAGGATGTAGGTGAACCAGACCGCATCCCCGGGGCTGGCCGCTGCGCTGCGCTGCGTGACACCACCGTGCGCGTCGAGCAGCTCGCCCGGCAGCAGCCGTACCGTGCGGCCTGCCGGTCCGCGCACGGCGATCACGGGCCAGCCGGAGAAATTCTCACCGAGGTCGTAGACGAACACGCCCGCTTTGGGCTGAGTCACCGTCACCGGCTCCAGGGTGCGCACCCCCCGCACCGGCGGGACGTTCTGGGCCCGCAATCGCCCGCCGGGACTCGTGACCCGGGTCGCGCGCGCCCAGGCGTCATGTCCGGCGAATTCCGGCCGGTCCCAGCCCGGCAGGGCGGCCCGCGCGTCGTAATCCTCGCCCCCGTACACCGAGGACAGTGTGATCGGTCCCGGATGGGTGCGCCACGATTCGTCGCTGACCACCCACTGCTCGCTGCCGTCGGCAAACACCAGCCGCAGCTGCAGGATGAGCTTCGGCCGCCCGAAGCTGCCGATGAACTTGGTGTAGCGGCCGGGATATTTCTCGACATTGAAGAAGCCGTTGCCGAGCATGACCGCGAGCACGTTCGCGCCCGGCCGCAGCAGCTCCGTGACGTCAAACGTATCGTAGAGGACCGTCCTGCGGTAATCGGTCCAGCCGGGATTCAGCACGCTGGAGGTGGCGGGCAGGCCATTGACGTGCAGGGTGTACTGGCCAAGGCCGCAGGCGGACACCAGCGCGCGCGCGAGCGGCTTCTCGAGCGTGAAGTCGCGGCGGAACAGGGGCATCGGGCGCGGCTCGGACGGCGGGCTGGGGTTGATGGCCGGCGGAGGCAGGGGGCTCGGCGGCCAGTCCGCCCCGTCCGAAATCCATTGTGCGCGCCAGGGGTCGGCATGCAGGATGCCGGTGGTGAAGAGCGCGGGCGCGCTGAACTCGCCGGGGCAGCCGCGCTGGTCCCACACGCGCACCGCCCACCAGTAGTCGCTTTGCGAGTGAAGCGGCAGATCCTGTTCCGGGGCAACACGCAATGTCCCGCCTGGCTGGCGGCCGCTGTTCCAGACGTCCCCGCGGCCGGCGCGGATCGCCGCAGCCGACCGCGCGACGATGACCTGCCAGGCACCCTGCCCGAGCACGCGCAGCTGCGGATCCCGGGGCGCAAGGGTCCAGGCGAATCGCGGCCGGGGGGCATCGATGCCGTGCGCGGCCGAGCGCCACTCGACCTGCAGGTCCATGGGGCTCACGTCGCAGGGGCCCGGCGGCGCGGCGGCGGCCTGCGCCCGGCTGGCGCCGGAAACCGCCGGCCCGCCCAGCGCGAGCAGCCGCAGCAGCGCGCGTCTCGAGGTCATGTTGCGCCGGCCCAACAGAAGCCCGCGTCCAAAAATATGAATTCACGTTTCATATTATGAGATTCCTCTTGCGCCGCCCCGTCCGCCAATGGTATTTATATTTATATACGAAGATATCGTCCGCCTGTAAACGACGCTGCGGGCGGAGCCGCCGAGTATCGCGGCATCAGGCGTTCGCGCAACTGCACTGCATCAACTGACTGAGGGGGATTGATCATGAAGCTTACGTCAAGGCTCGTGTCCGGGGCCGTCGCCCTGGCCATGGCGGGTGCCGTGCCCGCCTGGGCCAAAACCGCCGGACCCGGACCCCAGGCCGCATCGTCCGCCAACCCGACCGCGGCGACCGAGAACAATGCCAAGAAGACCGCGCAGCCGGCGGTCCTCAAAGAGGTGGTGGTGAGCGGCATCCGAGCCAGCATGGAAAGCGCGCTCAATATCAAGCGCTTCTCCGATACGATCGTGGACGCGATCGTCGCTTCCCAGATCGGCAAGCTTCCCGATGTCACCGCCATCGATGCCCTGCAGCGCATCCCCGGCATTCAGATCAGCCGGCAGCTCGGCGAGGGCGGTGGCACGGTCAACATCGGCGGCTCGGTCATCATGAGCGGCTATGAAATCCGCGGCCTGCCGTACGCGGAAACGACTCTGAACGGCCGAGAGGTCTTCAGCGCGCAGGGCGATCGCGTGCTGAATCTCGAGGACATCCCGTCGGCGCTGCTGGCCGGCATCGAAGTCTACAAGGACCCGACGGCGAGCCTGATCGCCGGCGGCCTCGCCGGCACGGTCAATCTGCGCACCCACAAGCCTTTCGATTTCGCCGGCCGGGAGCTCGACTTGAGCGCCGGGGAAACCTACGGCGACATGGTCGGTACGGCCAAGCCGAACTTCAACGTGCTCGGCAGCGACATCTGGCACACCGGCATCGGCAAGATCGGCGCGCTGCTCGATGTCTCTTACCACGACCGCGCGTACCGCGAAGACGGCATAACCAACAGCGCGATCGCCACCAGCACTACCGCGGTGCCGGGCAAGACCATCAATTTCACCAACGGCGTCTACAACACGATGTTCGTCGGCAACCGCCACCGCATCGGTGTCGATGCCGTGCTGCAGTGGCAGCCGACCGAGGACTTCCAGACGTACGCCGAGGCGACCAGTGAGGACTTCACCTGGGCACAGAATCAATACACCTTCTACACCCAGGGCCTTGCCGGGTATCAGGCCGGGCTCGCGGGCGTCGTGAACCAGATCGTTCCGGGCTCAGTGACGCTCTTCCCCGGCACGAACAACGTCCAGTCGATCACCTTCCAGAACGCACTCGACAGCACCGTGGGCGCCTGGCGCACCGTGGAAGACGTCAACCGTCAGTTCAATCTGCACGCCAAATGGACTCCCATCCCGTGGACCGTCACGGGCGACATCAGCTACACGAAGGCCACTGAGCGGTTGAACAACCCGGCAGTCGACGTCGGCGCATTCGGACCCCAGACGCCGACTCCACCCACCCTCACGCAGATCAACTCCCTGTCGGGGGTCACGCGCTCGGTCGTCAACGGCTTCAATCCTCTGGACCTCGCGTACTACGGAGGCGAGAACTTCAGCTATCAGAGCTACCTGTACGATACCGAACAGCATTTCCGCGGCGACGAAACGGCCGGCACGCTCAACGTGAGCTACGCTTTCGCCCACGGGTTTCTCAGCTCGATCGAAAGCGGCATCCGCTGGGCGGACCGCAAGGACACCTTCAACCAATGGTCCACGTTCGCGAACGTCGTGACCAGCCAGGTCCAGGCCAATTCCCAGTGGTTCAACCCGGTTCCGCTGAGCCCGTTCTTCTCGGCCGCCTCCTCGGTGCCGGTCGATCCGCCGTACGCCGTTTTCGACCCGAACCAGCTGCACTTCAACAGCGCAGCGGTGTATTCGGCGTTCGGCGCGCCGCCGCCGACCGACACCGGCACGGCTGACTACCACATCGACGAGCGCACCTATGCGGGCTTCGTGCAGTTGAACTTCTCTGCAAACATCGGCATCCCGATGTCGGGCAACATCGGTGTGCGTCTCGTGCGCCATGAGGACTTCATGAGCGGCGAGGTCGGCACGGCCGGGGTCTACACGCCGGCAAACTTCTCGCACGGCGAGACCGACCCGCTGCCGAGCCTCAACCTGCTGTTCAAGCTGACGCACGACCTGCAGTGGCGTATCGCGGCCTCCAAGGTTATCGCCTATCCGGACTTCAGCCAGATCCGCCCGTCCATCAGCCTCCTGCCCGCGCAGGGCGCGGCAAGCGGCGGCAACCCCAACCTGAAGCCCATGACCGCGACGCAGTTCGACACGTCGCTCGAGTATTACTTCGCGCGCGGCTCGGCGCTCACCGCGGATCTGTTCTACAAGCGCATGAGCAACTTCTGGCTCTCCGAGACACAGCAGGACGCCTTTACCATCAACGGAGTCAACTACAACCTGACGGGCGCGGTCGACGGCGGCAGCGCCACCGTCAAGGGCGCGGAGTTCGGTTACCAGCAGTTCTTCCGCAACCTGCCGGGCTGGCTGAGCGGCCTCGGGATCGCGGCCAACTACACGTACATCGATGCCTCGGCGCCGACGGCTGTGGCCGGCCAGACGACGACCCTGCCAGGTCTCTCGAAGGACAGCTACAACCTGATCGGCATTTACGAGAAGGGGCCCATCTCGTTCCGTGTCGCGTACAACTGGCGCAGCGCGTTCTACAGCTCGCTGTACGCCGGTGCGAATGCCCAGCTGGCGGCCAACCCGATCTACACGGCGAGTTACGGCTGGCTGGACGCCTCGCTGGAGTACAACATCACTCACCATATCCAGGTGTACGTCGACGGCTCGAACCTGTTGCGCACGAAGCTCGTTTCCTACTACGGCGTGCCGACGCTGCCGCAGGGCGCAACGATCGATGACCGGCAGGTGATGCTCGGAGTGAACGTCAAGTTCTAGGGAGATTCAAGGAGACAGCCATGGTCGACCAACAGAAACGGACGCTCCTCACGGGACTGTTGGCGGCGGCTGGAGTCGGGCTGGGTCAGGGTGCCGGGGCTGCCGTGCCGTCCGCGTTCCGCGGCGGCCGGCTCCCCGGCCCGGATCTGCCGCCCGGGCGTTCGCGCGCGGGCGGGAGTCTGCCGGACATCGCGCCGTTTCGGACTCCCTACAAGCTCGAGCGCCGGATCCTCACACGCTCGGGCGTGCCCGGCAGCTTCGACCGGCTGAAGGTGGACTGCCCGTTCGTGTTCGAGAACTGTGGCCGCTACTACATGACCTACCTCGGGTTCGACGGCATCGGCTATCAGACCGGGCTTGCCGAATCCGACGACCTCGAGCACTGGCGGCGCGCCGGCCTGATCCTGCGGCGGGACCCGAAGAACCCGATCATCCGCTACAACATCGCCCTGATGTCGATCCTGCACGAGGACGGGCTGCACTCCAGGGGCTCGCTCCTCAAGGTCGACGGGCGCTACGTTGGCGCCTGGCACGCCTATCCGCGGCCGGGCTACGAGCAGGGGCCGGCGGTGATCGGCCTCGCCTGGACCGACGATCTGTATCATTGGGAGCTCACCGAGCCGATCCTGAGGCCCGATCCGGCGTTCCCCTGGGAGGCCGGCGGGCTCTACAAGCCGTACCTGATCCGCAACGACGGCCTGTACTACATTTTCTACAACGCCAAGACCAACAGGCAGCGCGACTGGATCGAGCAGATCGGCATCGCGACCTCGCCCGACCTGCGGACCTGGACGCGCTATCCGGGCAATCCCGTCATCCATCATGGAGGCCCGAGCGCATGGGACGCGCGCTTCGCCAGCGACCCGTGCGTGGTCCGCTGGGGTCCGTGGTGGGGCGTGTATTACTACGGTTTCGCCAATGACGGTCACGCGCGCGACCTGCTCGCGCTTGGCACGAACCCGTATCACCTCGCGAAGGTCCCGGAGATCATGCTGAACGTGGGCCCGCCGGGATCGATCGATGACACCTTTGCGCACAAGCCGTCGATCATCTACTCGAAGGATATGCTGTATCAGTTCTACTGCTGCGTGAGCGGCAGCTGGCCGCACGATGACCGGGCCATCTCGGTGGCGCGCTCGCGGCCCTGGACGAGCTGAGCGGATCGAGCCCCCCGCGCGGCGCCGCGCCAGGATGGCCGGCGCCGCGCATCTTGCGGGAGCCTCTCCCTACTGCAGGTTGACGAACAGCCCCCCGTCGACCAGCACCGAGGCGCCCGTGACATAGCGCGCCAGATCCGACGCCAGGAACACCACACAGCCGGCGACATCCCGTGGCTCACCCAGCCGCCCGAGCGGGATGCGCTTTTCCATGTAGGCACGCTTGGCCGGATCGGCCAGGTCCTCCCTGTTGATGTCCGTCGCAATGGTGCCGGGCATGACCGAATTGCAGCGGATCCCATAGGGCCCGAGCGCGATCGCGCACGACTGCATCAGGGAGTGCACTCCGGCCTTGGTCGGCGTGTAGTGCGCCTGCATCCCGCCGCCGACCAGCGCGCTGACCGAGCTGATCGCGATCAGCGCCCCGCCGGTGCCCTGCTGCTTCATGTGCCGCGCTGCCGCCTGTGACATGTAGTAGGCGCCGTGCAGGTTCACGCCCATGGTCCGCTCGAAGACCTCGATCGGCGTATCCAGAAATGCGTGAAACGGACAGATGCCCGCGTTGCTGACGAACACGTCCACGCCCCCGAGCGCCGCGGCCGCGGCCGAGACGAACCGCTCGGCGGATTCCGGGCGCGCCACATCGCCCTCCACCTCGACGGCACGCCGCCCCAGGCGGGCGATCTCGGCGAGGGTCTCCTCCATCCCCGCGCGGTCCTTGAACCAGTTCAAGGCGACGTCGGCCCCGTGGCGCGCGCACTCGATGGCGGTCGCGCGGCCGATGCCGCGCGAGGCGCCGGTGATCAGGACGTTCTTGCCTTCGAGCAGCATGGCGCTCACCTCAATGTACGGAATGCCCGGCGGCCGGGCGGGCGAGGATCTTCAGCGCGTACGGCATGCCGCTCGCCGTGGGCGGCAACCACACCGCAAGACCATCGGCAGTCTGTTGCCAGCGGATCGGCCGCGGATCGCCGAGGAGCTGCACCTGCCTGATGGGCCCGGGCAGATACGGTGTCGCGCGGTACAGCGTCTCGATCAGCGCCTTGCCGTCGCGCGGGCGGACCATGCCGAGCGCATACACCACGCCGTGCTTGTGCGTGAAGCGGAAATCGTATGGCGTGTAGCGCTGGCCATTGTCCCGGCCCTTGGGCGAGCGCGTCGGCCCCTCCCCGTAGAGCACCCACGGCCGCGTGCCGTAGATCGCCTGACCATTCACCCTCAGCCATGCTCCCATCGCGAGCAGGATGCGCCGCACCTTGCCCGGAATCGTCCCGTTGGCGCGCGGTCCGATGTTCAGCAGCATGTCGCCGTTCTTGCTGACGATGTCGATCAGGTCGGTGAGCAGGGAGCGGGCGCTGCGATACTTGTCGTGGCGCACGTACCCCCAGGAGTCCAGGCTCACCGACGTGTCGCTCTCCCACGGCCGCAGCCGCAGCGTATCGAGCTTGCCGCGCTCGATGTCGAGCACGGCGGTCCCGGCCGGGAACGCCTGCAGCTTGTACGACAGCACGACACCCTGGTGGCGTGCCGCGGCGACGTCGTAGTAATACGCGGCCATGCGCTTCAGATACGGCGCGAACGCCGGCTGATTGATCCACCAGTCGAAGTAAATGAAATCCGGGTGATACTCGTCGACGAGCTCGGTGCTGCGCGCCAGCCAGTCCTGAAGGAACGCCTTCGAGGGCGGCAGCCAGTCCTGCAGCTGATTCGGATCGGGCTCGCCGCGCGAGTGGTCTGCCGGCAGATGCATCGGCTCGGCGGGTCCATAGAGGCCGGCATAGCGGGGGTTGTTGACGTCCGAATCGTACTTCGTGCCCGGGTGATACCACCACCAGTGCTCGGCCCGGTGCGAGGAGACGCCGAAGCGCATGCCCTCGGCACGCACCGCCTTCTCCAGCTCGCCGACCAGGTCCTGCTTCGGGCCCATGCGCACCGCGTCCCAAAGCGTGAATCTCGAGTTGTACTCCGCGAACCCGTCGCAATGCTCCGCTACCGGCACCACATAGCGGGCCCCCGCCCGCTTGAACAGCGCGGCCCAGGCCTTGGGATTGAACTTCGCCATGGTGAAATGGGCGATGAACGTCCGGTAGCCGAACTTCGACTGCGGGCCGTAGACGGCGCGCTGGTAATCGTAGGCGAGCGAGCCCTTGACGTACATGTCACGCGAGTACCATTCGTTCTGAAACGCCGGCACCGAGAACACGCCCCAGTGGATGAAGATGCCGAACTTGGCGTTTCGAAACCAGCGCGGCACGTGATAGGCCTCGAGGGAATGCCAGCGGGCCTTGAACGGTCCACGGCGGATCCTGGCCGCCACCTCGTGCATCTGCCGATGCAAGGCCTGCTCGTAGTCCTTCGGCTCGTCCCAGAGCGGCGGGAAGGTGTGCACGCTGCGCACCTGCGGAGCCGGCAGGCTCGCGGCCGCCCCCGGCGGCGGCGCGCCCAGGATCAGGCCGAACGCGGCGAACAGCACATATTTCAGCGCCCGGGGCGCGGCCTCAGGCGCGCGGGCCGGAACGAAACGCAGGCGGTAGGACATGTCGAACTCGTTCGCTCGATGGACAAAGTGTGGATGCGGCGGCATGACTCATCCCGGATACGCGCGTTCAAGGACCGCGACACCCTGGGTGCGCAGCTTCAGCGTACGGACGGTGCGACCCGGATGCAGCACGTCGTGCATGTCGTAGGGCAGGCGCACCGTGCGGGCGCGCTCGCCGTGGTTGATGATGATCACCACCTCGCGCCCCGCGCCGATCCGCCGCATCAGCTCGACGCCGCTCGGCAGAACGCCGAACGGCGAGCGCACGCGCGCTTGCGCAAGGAGTCGCGCGACGAATGCGTGCATCAGATGCCGATCGAGGATGGCGCCGAGGTAAATGATGGCGCCGTGCCCGGCGCGGCGCTCGACCGCCGCCGGCTCTCCAGTGAGCCAGGCGTTGCCCGCCCCGTAGCGCAGCAGCACCCGCGTTGCCTGCGAGCGCGGTGTCAGCGCCTCTGCCCAGATCCGCGCGCTGCCGCGGCCGGCGGCGCCGCGCACCGCGACGGGCGCATCGAGCGCGTAATACTGCTGTACCCGAGCGCCGAGCAGCGGCACCAGCGGGCCCGGTTGGCGCTCGACATTGAGGCGGTCGTACTGATCCTTCATGCCGCTGCGCGGGCCGAGCACCAGCACGCCCCCGCCGAGCACGTAGGCGCGCAGATGGCGCGCCAGCGAGCGGGAGATGACGTTCAGGCTCGGCGCGAAGACGATCCGGTACTGCGCGAGCGGCGCCCCTGCCGAGACGATGTCCACCGAGTGAGTCAGATTCTCGAGCGGACGGTAATAATCGAGCAGCACGCGCAGCGGGTGGTAGCGGCGGGTCTGGCGCTGGAAATCGATTGCCCAGCGGCTGTCATACGCGACGAGCAGCGCCGCATGGGACCGCGGGCTCGTGCCCGCGATGACGGCCGATGCGCGCTTGAACTCGCGGCCGATGCGTCGCACTTCGGCGTACAGCGGCTCGGGCCTGCCGTCCGGTCCGACCAGCGTGCCGTGGTACTGTTCCTGGCCGCCGAGCGCGCTGCGCCACTGCCAGTAGAGCACCGCATCGGCGCCGTGTCCGATCGACTCCCAGGTCATGGCGCGCACCCCGCCCTTGACCAGCGAGTTGTTGACGGGCGCCCAGTCGACGAAGCCGGGCTGGGCCTCCATGACCCAGTAGTCCTGCCGTTTCCAGCCGCGCACGAAATCGCTCATCGCGCCGTTGCGGTAGAAATCGAGCTGGCCTTCCCCGACGTAGTCGTCCCAGGCCGCGATGTCGAGCGGACGGGTGATCACATAGTGATCCCAGTTGTCGCTCCAGCCGAGACCGCCGATGTTGGTGGTGACGAACTGCCGCGGCGCGATGTGCGCGCGCAGCGCCTGCAGCTGATTGCGTTGGAACCCGAGCCAGGTGGCGGTGACGAACTGCCGGTGCGCGAGCATCAGGCCGGGGTTGCCGGGCAGGGCATTCAGCGGGACCTGGCTCCAGGCGGTGTAGGTCTGGCTCCAGTACGCGGTGGTCCAGTCCCGATTGAGCGCCGCGAGCGTGCCGAAACGGTGCTTGAGCCACAGCTGGAACTGCCGCCGCGTGCCGGCGTCGTACGATTCGTTGGTGTATTCATTGTCGATCTGCCAGCCGATGACGTCCGGGTCGTGGCCGAAGCGCCTCGCCAGGCGGGTGACGATGTCGCGACAGAATTTCCGATAGAGCGGACTCGCATACGAGAACTGCCGGCGGTTGCCGTGCTGGGCCGTCCGTCCATCGGCATGTACGCGCAGCACCTGCGGATAGCGGCTCGTCAGCCACACCGGCGGCGCATCGGTCGGTGTGCCGATCACGACGTAAATGTGGTGCCGTGCCGCCTCGGCGATCGCGCGCGCCAGCCAGCCGAAGTGATAGACGCCCTGGTGCGGCTCGAGCCTGCTCCAGGCGAACTCCCCGACGCGCACCACATTGATGCCCGCGGCCTGCATCAGGGCGAGGGCCTTCGGCCAGCGGGACTCGGGCCACTGCTCCGGGTACCAGGCCGCGCCGAGCCACAGCCGGCCGAGCGCGGTGCGCACGGCCGGGGACGGCAGACGCGGATGCACAACGGCAGCGGATGCCGTGCGGCCGCCGGCCGTGAAGGCCAGTGCGGCGCAGGCAGCCGCGCAGGCTACGCGCGGTCGGACGACGCGCTTCATGTGAGCGGCGCCAGCAGTACGCTGACTTCATGGGGCGCGAGCTTTACCGTCCGGCGGGCCGGACCGCCGGTCAGCAGCGGGGAGGCCGGCGCCGGGAGGCGCACAGAGTGGCGCTTGCGTCCGTGGTTGATGAGGATCCACACACGCTTGCCGTTACCGAGCCGCTCGCACACCTCGACGTTGCGCGCCACCCCGGGGATGAAAGGGTGAACGTTCGCTGCTCGCGCGAGGTCATCGAGCACGGCGCTCATCAGCGGGGGATCGAGCCATGCACCGATGTACGTGATGGATCCCTTGCCCACGCGGCGCGTGATGATGGCGGGCTTGCCGTCCAGCCACCCGTTGCTCTTGCCGTAACGCATCAGCACGCGGGTGTCGGGTGCTTGCGGAACCAGCGTTTCGGCCCAGACGGAGGCCTGACCCGAGCCGAGCCGCCCCGCCAGCGGCACGGGCTTCAGCAGCGAGTAGTACTGCCCGACGTGACCGCCGAGGAGCGGCACCAGTGGACCGGGCTGGCGCCCGGGCCACAGCGCATCGTAGGGATCCTTCATGCCGGTGCGTGGACCGAGGACCAGGTGACCGCCTGCGCGCACGTAAGCGGCCAGATGACGCGCCTCGGCCCGCGAGAGCACATTGAGAGCGGGCGCGACCACCAGCCGGTAACGTCCGAGCGGCGCGCGCGGCGAAATCACGTCTACCGACTGCGCAAACCGCTCGAGCGGCTGGTAGAACGCCGTGAATTCGTGCACGACACCGAAGCGAACGGTCTGGCGCTGAAAGTCGATGGCCCAGCGGCTGGCGTAGGACTGCAGCATCGCCACGCGGCTGCGCGGCGTCGTGCCCGCGAGCGCCGCTCCCGCGAGCGCGAATTGGGCGCCGATTGCCTGCACCACCCGGTACGCCGGCACCGGCTCGCCGTCCGGCCCGACGAGCGTGCCGTCGTACTGCTCCTGGCCGTTGAGCGCGCTGCGCCACTGCCAGTAGAGCACCGCGTTGGCGCCGTGCCCGACGTCCTGCCAGGCGAGCTCGCGCATGCGGTACGGCGGCAGCGCCGCGTTGACCGGCGCCCAGTCGACGAACGCCGGCTGCGTCTCCATCACCCAGAAGTCCCGGCGCTTGTAGCCGCGCACCAGATCATCCTGGACGGCGTTCTCGAGCCAGTGAAAGTGGCCGTCCGGCACGTAATCGTCCCACGCGGCGAGAGTCAGCTCGCGGCTGATCGCGTACTGATCGAACTGATCGCCCCAGTGGGTCGTGTTGGTGGTGATGAACTGGCGCGGCGCGGCGGCGCGGCGGATCGCCCGGACCTGATTTTCCACATAACTGGCCCAGGTCGCGCTCACGAAGCGCTTGAAGTCGAGCAGCAGGCCGGGGTTCTCGCCCTGGGCGCGCAGCGGCACCTGCCTGAAGTGATCGTACGTCTCGCTCCAGTACGCGGTCGTCCAGTGCCGGTTGAGCGCGGCGATGGTGTGATACTTGCGCCGCAGCCAGGCGTGAAACCGGCGGCGCGTCCCGGCGTCGAATGAGGGTGGGCCCATCTCATTGTCGATCTGCCAGCCGATCACATCGGGGTTGTGTCCGAAGTGCTGCGCCAGGCGTGCGGCGATGTCGCGGCAGAGCTTGCGGTACAGCGGGCTAGAGAACGAGAACTGCTGGCGGTTGCCGTGCTGCGCCCGACGGCCGTCGGCGTGCACGCGCAGGGTCTGCGGATAGCGGCTGGTGAGCCAGGCCGGCGGGGCGGCGGTGGGCGTGCCGATGACCACGAAGATGTGGTGGCGCGCCGCCTCGGCGATGGCGCGCTCGAGCCAGCCGAAGCGATAGACGCCCTGGCGCGGCTCGAAGGTGCTCCAGGCGAACTCCCCGACCCGCACGACGCGGATGTGCGCCGCCTGCATCAGGGCGAGGTCCTTCGGCCAGCGCGACTCGGGCCACTGCTCCGGGTACCACGCGGTGCCGAGCAGCAGCGGGGGCGGCGCGGCTGCGGCCGCCTGCGCCGGCCCGCCGCCGAACAGGCTGCCACCGAGCAGCACGATGCCGAGCAGCGCAGTAGGCGCGGCGCATCCGCGCGCGCGCCTTCGCGGGTGGCTCTCAGAGTTCAGCGGCATCGACGTCTCCGGGTGCGAGGCGAAATCCGGGGCGGATGGCCCCCGAGGGCCCAATGTTTCACCCCGTGAAATTATAGTCCACAATATGAGATATTGGGACCGCTCTTCAGGGTCGACGCTTCACGTCCCACCGCAGTTGCATCCGCCAGACGAGAGTCCGCATGCCAAAGCCACCCCTCTCCCGCCTGATTCCGCTGAGTGCCGCGGGCCTGCTCATCGGCTGCCTCCTGATGCTTTGCGCGACGACCGCGGTGCAGGCGCGACCCGCCGCAGCGGATGTCGCACGCCCGGGCGGATACAGCGTCGCGCACTCCACCATCGGCGCACTGATCGCCAACCCGAAGACCCGCGCCATTCTCGACGAATACGTGCCGGGATTCAGCGCCACACGCGTCGCCGACAGAGGCCGGCACATGACTCTGGAGGCGGTGCAGCCCTTCGATTCGACACGGCTGACGGACGCGGCGCTGGCGAAGATCGACGCCGCGCTGGCGAAGGTGCCCGTCGCGCCCGCCCGAGTCAAATTGCGCCAGCCTCCCGATGGCGTGACGAACATTGCGGATGGCGAGCTCGATCCGGCACGCAGACTCGAGTCCTCCCAGCTCGAGCGCGTTCTGCATCGCCCGCTGCCCGAGCAATATATCTGGACGCGCGTGCACAAAGTGAGCGCATACGGTCTGGGGCCGCACTATTTCCGGCGCGACTTCGATGTCACGGCGCCTCCGGCGCACGCCACGCTGTATGTAGCCGGTCCACGCCGCGCCACGATCTATCTCAACGGCAGGGAAGTGGGCCACTACCAGCTGAACCTGGACTTGCCGATGGGCATTCGCGTGTACGAGTGCGATGTCACCGGCCTTGTGCATGCGGGCCGGAACGTGCTCGCCATCGAGGCGGTGCGCGGGCCGCTGGCCGGCAACGAAGCCGAGTCGGCCGTCAGCCGGCATCTGCGCGACGGGAAGGTGCTCGCGGTGATGATCGTGCCGGCGCGACGCGCGATGCCGGCGACACCCCTGGTGATGAGCGATGCCGAGTGGCGCGGCACGGCGGGGCGCGTTGCCAGCGGATGGCAGGACCCGCACTTCGATGCCTCGGGCTGGCCCCGCGTCGATGATCTCGGCGGCATCGAGAGCTCGATCGGCCTGTTCCAGGCGAATGCCGACGCGGGCATGTACGCCTGGCCGGGCTACGACGGCATTTCGCCGTTTCTCGCGCACTATGCGCTCGCGGCCATGGAGGTGCGCCGCATCTCGGCGGGCGTGGGCACGATCCAGCACGTCCACGCGCTGACCGGAAGGCCGCACCACGGCGAATTCACCGTGACGCTGCCCCGTACGCACGTTTCGCTGCAGCACGCTCCGCAGGTCGAGCTCGACTTCGGACGCGAAGTCAATGGCCGCATCGAACTGAAGTCCGCCTCGGGCTCGCCCGCAGAGGTAACCGTGCAGTACGGGGAATCCGAGGCCGAGGCGCTGATGCAGCCTTACCTCGGCGTGGACCCGGTCTATCTGCCGCCGCACGGCACCGGGTATGGCCCGAAGAGCGCATTCCGCTACGCGGTCATCCGCTTCACCGGCGGACGCTCGACGCCGTTTCGCGCGATCCGCCTGGACGGCATCGCGTATCCGGTCAAGTACCAGGGTTCGTTCGAATCCTCCGATCCGCTGCTCAACAAGATGTGGGCCATCGGCGCTTACACGGCGCACCTGTGCATGCAGGATGACATCTGGGATGCGCCCAAGCGGGACCGCAACCGCTGGATGGGGGATCTCGACGTCAGCGGGCGGACCATCGCCGATGTGTTCGGCGATCACTCCCTGATGCGCGACACGCTCAACCGCCTGCTCGGCGCTGCGCCCATCAAGCAGCATGTGAACGGCATTCCCGGCTACTCGGCGTTCTGGGTGACCGGCGAGCGTGAGTATTACCTGCATACCGGCTCGCTGCGGCAACTGCGCAGCGTGCACACGCGTCTCGTGCAGCTGTTACAGTACATGGAGAAGGATCTCGATCGCCGCGATCTCTTCTCCGACCTGACGCATGCCTGGCCGTTCGTCGACTGGGCGCCCGGCATGAGCGGCTACACCGCGCAGACGCGCATGGCGACTCAGTTCGAGTACTATGCGGCCTTCAGGGACGGCGCCTATCTGCTGCGCGTGCTGCACGATGAGAAGAACGCTGCACGCATGGCGCGCGAAGCGAGGGCGCTCAAGGCCGCGGCGCAGAAGTACATGCGGGATGCGCAGGGCACGTTCGGGGATCGCTGGCAACCCAATGCCTACGCCGTGTTGTCGGGCGTTGCGCACCGGGATCAGTACGAGGCGATCTGGCGCCACGTGCTCGCGCAGGCCGGTAATCCGCAATACAGCTCCTATGTCATCACGCCGTATTACAACTTCTACGTCGTCAGCGCGATGGCAAAGATGGGGCACCGGCGCGCGGCACTGAACTGGATCCGCCGCTACTGGGGCGGCATGGTGCGCGAGGGCGCGACCAGCTTCTGGGAAGGCTATAACCCGACTTGGTTCAAGGGCTTTCTCTTCCACGAGTCCCTGCAGGCCGACAACGTGTCCGGTTTCAGCGTGAGCCTGGCGCACGGCTGGTCGAGTGGCGTCACGCCGTGGCTGATGAGCCAGGTGCTGGGGATCCGGCCGACCGCCGGCGGGTTCGCGCGCGTTGACATCCGGCCGGACCTGATCGGCCTGAAGTGGGCGAAAGGCTCGGAGCCGACGCCGCATGGGCTGTTGCGCGTCGCGATCCGTGATGCGCACGGTTACATCACGACGATTCATCTGCCCGCGCAGGTCGAGGCGCGGGTGTCCGTGCCGGTTCCCGCTCCCGGTGCGCGGGTGATGGTCAACGGCACGCCTATGGCGGGCCGGCCCGCCGACGGCGGCAAGCGTGCCGTCGTGGTGCTGACGGGAGCGGGCCGATACGTCGTGACCAGCCGTTAGGGCTCGTCGGGAGCCCCCGATCAGCGCCGCTGCGAGCCGACGCGCGGCCGCGCCTTGGCGTTGCCGGCCGGCCGTCGCTCCCGCGGCGCGGCGGGGTGCCGGCCGGTCCAGCCGAGATCTTCGCTGATGCGCTGCGCGGTGTTGAGCACGTCCCGGCTCAGCGTGTGCATGCGCTGGTCGCTCATGTACTGCGCCGCGCTCGAGACACTGATCGCCGCGATGGTGCGTCCGGCGACGTCGCGGATCGGCGCGGCGATGCAGCGGATCTGATCCTCGTTCTCTTCCAGGTCGAACGCGTATCCGGCGCGCACGTAGCGGCGCATGCGCTCGAGCCACTCCTGCAGGCTCATCTCGCTGCGCCGCTCGGCGCGCTCGGTGCGAAACAGCTCCACCCAGGCGTCGTCGTCGAGATCGAGGATCAGCGCCTTGCCGAGCCCGGTGGAGCTCACCGGCTGCAGTTCGCCGATCCGCGAGCTGATATTGATGCGGCGCTTGCCGGGGACCTTGTCGAGGTACAGCACGTGGCCGTGGTCGAGCACGCCGAGGTGCACGGTGTCCTCGGTGAGCAGCGCCAGGCGCTCCAGATGCGGCGCCGCCACGCGCGGCAGATCGAGCTCATCGCGCACCCGGAAGCCGAGCTCGAGCAGCTTCGGGCCGAGGCTGTAGCCGCTGTGCGGCACGAACGACAGGTAGCGCCGGTCGGTCAGCGCCGAGGCCAGGCGGTGTGTGGTGCTGCGCGTCAGACCGAGCCGCGCCGCCAGATCGCCGAGCTTGATCGGCCCCTCGGCGACGACGTCGATCACGTCGAGTCCGCGCAGCAGCGTCTGGCTGCCGAGGCGGGCGCGCTGCGGCGCCTCACCGCGCGCGGCGAGGGGCTCGTCCCGGCCTGCGTGTCGCGTGCTTCTCATTATATGGTACCCGTATTAGTATGTGGGACAGAGGCCGCGGCCGCAACCACCGCGATCCACAGCCGGCCCGTTCGCCCGCGACCCGAGACCCGACGCAGTCCATGACCTTCCCGCTGATCCGACAAGTGCGCGCCTTCGTCATCCGCGGCGGTGGCGCCGATTACCACGACCAGGCCGGTGCCCACTGGATAGACGATCACATCGCGACGCCCATGAGCCGCTATCCGGAGTATCGGCAGAGCCGGCGCAGCTTCGGCATCAACGTGCTCGGGACGCTGGTGGTCGAAATCGAAGCGGCCGACGGCACCATCGGATTCGCGGTGACCACGGGCGGGGAGCCGGCTGCCTACATCGTCGAGCATCATCTCGCCCGTTTTCTCGAGGGCCGCGATCCGACGTGCGTCGAGCAGATCTGGGATCAGATGTATTTCGCGACCCAGTACTACGGGCGCAAGGGCCTGGTCGTGAACGCCATCTCCGGCGTCGACCTCGCGCTGTGGGATCTGCTCGGGCGCCTGCGCCGCGAGCCGGTCTATCAGCTGCTCGGCGGCAAGGTCCGCGACGAGCTCATCTTCTATGCGACCGGCTCGCGGCCGGATCTGGCGCAGAAGCTCGGGTTCATCGGCGGCAAACTGCCGCTGCATCACGGCCCGGCCGAAGGCGAAGAAGGTCTGCGGCGCAATCTCGAGGCCCTCGGCGAGATGCGCAGCCGCGTGGGCCGCGACTTCTGGCTCATGCTCGACTGCTGGATGAGCCTCGACCTTCCCTATGCGGTCAGGCTGGCGCATGGCGCGCAGGCGCACGGCTTGAAATGGATCGAGGAGGCGCTTTCGCCCGATGACTACTGGGGTTACGCACAGCTGAAGCGTAGCACGCCGCCCGGGATGTTGGTGACTACCGGGGAGCACGAAGCGACCCGATGGGGCTTTCGCATGCTGCTCGAGATGGGCTGCTGCGACATCATCCAGCCCGACGTCGGCTGGTGCGGCGGCCTGACGGAACTGCAGAAGATCGCCGCGCTCGCAGACAGCCACGGCGCGCTGGTCATCCCGCACGGCTCGAGCGTCTACAGCTATCACTTCGTCATCACGCGCCACAACAGTCCCTTCGCGGAATTCCTCATGATGGCGCCCGAGGCGGACCGCGTCGTGCCCATGTTCCACCCGCAGCTGATCGGCGAGCCGGTGCCCGTCAACGGGCGGCTGCAGCTTCCCGACACGCCGGGCTTCGGCGTCGAGCTCAACCGCGGCCTGCCGCTGCACCGCCCGTATCCGCGCTGAGTCGTTCGCCCCGTCTTCCCCTGAATCACGCTGCTGCAGGAAATCGATCCATACGCCATGAAACTGTTGCGCTACGGCCCCGCCGGCCATGAACAGCCCGGACTCGTCGACGGGCACGGCACCCTCCGCTCACTGGCCGGGAAGATCCCGGACCTCGACGCCGCGCATCTCGCGCCGGCGAGTCTGGCGCGCCTGGCCGCGATCGATCCTGCGAGCCTGCCCGCCGTGGCGGGCAGCCCGCGCCTCGGCGTGCCCGTCGCTGGCACGCGCAAATTCATCGCCATCGGCCTGAACTACGCCGACCACGCCGCCGAATCGAACCTGCCCATCCCCACCGAGCCGGTGGTCTTCACCAAGGCCGTCAGCTGCCTGCAGGGCCCGAACGACGAGGTCATGCTGCCGAAGGATTCCCGCAAGAGCGACTGGGAGGTCGAGCTCGGTGTCGTGATCGGAACCACGGCCCGCTACGTCGAGGAGCCCGATGCGCTGCAATACGTCGCCGGCTACGTCGTGGTCAACGATCTGTCCGAGCGTGAATACCAGATCGAGCGCGGCGGCACCTGGGACAAGGGCAAGGGCTGCGACACCTTCGGCCCGGTCGGCCCGTGGCTCGTGACGCGCGATGAGGTCGGCGAGGTGCAGAACCTCGACATGTGGCTCGAGGTCAACGGCGAGCGCAAGCAGACGGGCAACACCCGCACCATGATTTTCGGAGTCGCGACCCTGGTGAGCTACGTCAGCCGCTTCATGACCCTCGAGCCCGGCGACATCATCACCACGGGCACGCCGCCCGGCGTCGGCATGGGGCAGAAGCCCGCGCCGGTGTATCTCGCGCCCGGGGACCGAATCCGGCTCGGCATCGAGAAGCTCGGCGAACAGAGCCAGACCGTGCACGCCTGGCGGCGGCGCTGAGGAGGACGGGGACATGAGTGTGTATTCGGGACGTTTCCAGCATCGGGCCGCGGTCATCACCGGCGGCGCCTCGGGCGTCGGGCGCGAGGCGGCACTGCGCATCGCCGCCGAGGGCGGCAAGGTGTGCCTCTGGGACTGGGACGAGAAAGCCCTGAGCGCGGCGGCGCAGGCGATTCCCGGCGCGCAAGCCGCCCAGGTGGACGTGGCGGACGCCGAGCAGGTGTCCCGCGCCGCCGAGCGCGCCTTCGCAGACTTCGGGCGCATCGACGTGCTCATCGCGAGCGCCGGCATCACCGGGCCCACCGCCACGCTGTGGGAGTATCCGCCGCAGGAATGGCGGCGCGTCATCGACGTCGATCTCATCGGCGTCTTCAACTCCTGCCGGGCCGTCGTGCCGTACATGCTGAAGAACGGCTACGGGCGGATCGTCAACATCGCCTCGGTCGCGGGCAAGGAAGGCAATCCGAACGCCTCGGCGTACTCGGCCGCCAAGGCCGCGGTCATCGGCCTCACCAAGTCCCTCGGCAAGGAGCTCGCCCAGACGGGCGTTCGAGTCAACAGCGTGACGCCGGCGACCTTCAAGAGCCCGATTCTCGCGCAGCTGCCGCAGAGCCAGATCGACTACATGCGCTCGAAGATCCCCATGGGCCGGCTCGGGGAGGTCGAGGAGGTCGCCGCGCTGGTGTGCTGGCTCTCGAGCGAGGAGTGCTCCTTCTCCACGGCCGCCACGTTCGACATCTCCGGCGGACGTACGACCTACTGATGCGCTGCGCCGCACGCACCGCCCGCATCGCGCCCCTGCCGGCGGGGACCGGCTCACCGGGCGCATTCCCGCGGAGACCGTCATGAGCGACAAGCCGGCTCTCGTCGACGCCCACATGCACCTGTGGGACCTCAGGCGCATCCGCTATCCCTGGCTCACCCCGCCGCTGCCCGTGGGCATCACCGGCGACATCACGCCCATCGCGCGCGACTATCTGCTCGATGAGTATCTGCGCGACGCGGCGGACGGCGGCGTCCGACCGGTCAAGATCGTCCACATCGAGGCGGGCGCCGAGCCTGCGGATGCCCTCGCCGAAACCCGCTGGCTGCAGCAGACCGCCGACGCGCGCGGCTTGCCGCAGGCCATCGTCGCCCACGCCGAGCTCGAGAAGCCCGGCGCGGCGACCCTGCTCAAACAGCACGCCGCGCATCGCAACGTGCGCGGCATCCGTCAGATCCTCAACTGGCACCCGGATCCGGCCAGGACCTACACCCCGCGCAACCTGCTCGAGGACGACGCCTGGCACGCCGGCTTTGCACGGCTCGCGCGCCACGGCCTCTCGTTCGACCTGCAGATCTACCCGGCGCAAATGCCGGCTGCGGCCCGCCTCGCCGCGCACCATCCCAACACGCCGCTGATTCTCAACCACACCGGCATGCCGCTCGAGAAGGATGCGGCGGGACTGGCGCTTTGGCGCAGCGGCATGCGGCTGCTTGCGGCGCAGCCGAACGTCGCGGTGAAGATCTCCGGTCTGGCGATGCTCGACTGGCACTGGAGCGGCGAGTCGCTGCGCCCGTTCGTGCTCGAGACGCTCGAGATATTCGGCGCGGCGCGCACCATGCTCGCCAGCAATTTCCCCGTCGATCGGCTGTTCGGCACGTTCGGCCGGTACTTCGAGGCCTACGGGCAGATCCTCGGCGGCGCGAGCGCGGCCGAGCGCGCCGACCTCTTCGCCGGCACGGCCGAGCGCATCTACCGGATCTGACCTGCCGTGACCCTGATCTGCGCCTCCCGATCTCCACGCGTTCCAACTGGCGGACCGGTATGACACCCAATCCCCTCCTCGGCGTCGTCTTTCACTGGATCGGCGGGCTCGCCTCGGCGAGCTTCTACGTGCCATACCGCGCCGTGCGCGGCTGGTCGTGGGAGGTGTTCTGGCTGGTCGGCGGGGTGTTCAGCTGGATCATCGCGCCGTGGCTGTTCGCCGGCGTGCAAACCCACCATCTGCTCGCCGTGCTGGCGGCGACGCCGCCGCGCACGCTGGCGTTGTGTTACTTCTTCGGCGTGTTGTGGGGTTTCGGCGGCCTCACTTTCGGCCTGACCATGCGCTACCTCGGGATCTCCCTCGGCACCGCAGTCGCCCTGGGCCTCACCGCCGCCTTCGGCACGCTGATTCCGCCGCTGGTGAGCGGCCAGCTGTTCGGCAGCCTGATTCACAGCGACGGCGGGCAGATCGTTCTGCTCGGCGTGGCGGTGGCGCTGGCGGGAATCGCCATCGTCGGCAAGGCCGGCCATGACAAGGAGCACGAGCAGGCGGAACGTCATCTCACCGAGCAGGACCGCGCCCTGCCGCGCGAGACCGACTTCCGCAAGGGCATCGCGGTAGCGATTTTCTCCGGCATCATGAGCAGCTGCTTCGCCTACGGGCTCGATGCCGGCGGGCCGATCCAGCATCTGACGCTTGCGCAGGGCACCGGCCTGCTCTGGCAGGGACTGCCCGTGCTCGTGGTGGTGCTGCTCGGCGGCTTCACCACCAACGCCATCTGGTGCCTGTATCTGATCGTGCGCAACGCCAGCGGACGGGACTTCAAGGCGGGCATCGACGCCGACGGCGCGAAGGTCTCCCTGCCGCGCAACTACCTGCTGTGCGCCCTCGGCGGGACGGCCTGGTACCTGCAGTTCTTCTTCTACACCATGGGGGAAAGCCAGATGGGCCGATACGCCTTCTCCAGCTGGACGCTGCACATGTCCAGCATCATCATCTTTGCCACCCTGTGGGGCCTGGCGCTCAGGGAGTGGAAGGGCGCGAGCGCGCGCAGCTTCCTCATCATGACCGCGGGCCTCGCGACCCTGGTCGGCGCGACGGTCGTGATCGGTGTCGGCAACTACCTCGTGGTGCGCGGATGAGCGCCGGGCGCAGGGGCCGCAAAATCGTGCGGGGCGCCGCGCTGCTCGCGGTGTTTATCGGCGCGCCGGCGGCGTGGGCTGCCGGGCACTGGACTGAAGCCTGGTATTCGCCGCCGTTTCCGACGACTGCGGTGTGGGGCTGCAATCAGGTGCGCACCTTCACGCATCAGTCGGTGCGCCAGGTGGTGCAGCTCGAGGCCGGCGGCAACCGCGTGCGCGTGCGCCTGACCAACGAGCTCGGGCTCTCGCCGGTGCGATTCGGCGAAGTCACCGTCGCGGTGTCTTCGCCGAACGGCGTGCTGCAGGGCGCCGTTCACGTACTGACCTTCGGCGGCAGGCGCGGTGGCGTCATTCCCATCGGCAAGGCATGGATGAGCGACCCCGTCGACATGAAGGTTCACCGCTTCGAGAACGTCGCGATCTCCGTGTACTACCCCTCGGGCGCGACGCCGGCGGGCCATCTGAAACACCTGTGGGTGTCGCCGCCGGGCAATCACGTGAGTGAGGCGCTCTGGCCGCAGGGCGCCCGTCCCCAGGCACCGGAGCTCGCCAGCGGCGTTGAAGTGACCACAGTCGATCCCCATCCCGTGCTGGTCGCGTTCGGCGATTCCATCACCGAGGGCTTCTGCTCCACTCCCGGGACGCACCGCGACTATCCGGAGCAACTCGCCCGTGTGCTCGCGGCGCATGCCGCAGACCGCCGCTGGGTGGTGATCAACTCCGGCATCAGCGGCAATCGGCTGCTGCACGACGGCGCCGGCCCCAAAGCGCTGGCGCGATTCGGGCGCGACGCGCTCGACATCGCCGGCGTGCGCGCCATCGTCCTGCTCGAGGGCATCAATGACATAGGGTGGGCCTACGACCCGCGCGGCGACACCGGTCCGCTGCCGGCCTCGGCCATCATCGGCGCTTACCGCGACCTGATCCGACGCGCGCACGCGCACGGCATCAAGATCTTCCTCGGCACGCTCACGCCTTACCTCGGGGCCACGTACGAGCATCCCCAGGGTGAGAAGGTCCGTGAGCAGGTCAATGCCTGGATCCGCAAGGGCCGCGGCTTCGACGGCGTAATCCATTTCGACGGCGCGCTGCGCGATCCGCGCCATCCGCACCACTACATCGGCGCGGATCAGTGCGGCGACGATCTGCACCCGAACGACGCCGGGTATCACCTCATGGCCGAGACCGCCTACAAGGAGTTGTTTGCGCCGGGCCGGCCGCTCGCGCGCGCCGTGGCCGCCGGCCCGCGCGGCTGAGGCATCCGGTCATGGCCAGGATCAGCCGCCGCCGCGCGCTGCTCGGCACGGGTTTGCTCGCGGCCGCACCGGCGCTGCTGAGGCCCTCGAGCGCGCGCGGTGCCGAGGCAGATGCCGCCCCCCCGCGTGCCGAGGTGGTCCGGGCGATGCGCCTGCGCGCGGAGCGCAGCGAGCAGCCGCTCGGCCTCGAGGTCGCGCAGCCGCGCCTGTCCTGGGAGCTCGCGAGCCGTGCGCGCGGCGTGCTGCAGGGCGCCTATCGCATCACGGCCGCCTCGACCCGCGAACGACTCGAGGCGGGCGGGGCGGACCTCTGGGACAGCGGTGTTGTGCGCTCGGACCGCTGCTTCGAGGTGCTCTACGAAGGCAGGACGCTTCATTCTGCGCAGCGCGTGTGGTGGCGGGTGCAGGTGTGGGACAGCGACGACCGTCCATCGGCACCCAGCGAGCCCGCCTGGTTCGAGATGGGGCTGCTGCAGCCATCCGACTGGCAGGCCGAATGGCTGGACATCGAGGACCCGCACGAGCGCGCTGACCGCGCGGTCGGCATTCACTGGATCTGGAGCGACGCGTCGGCGCTCGCGCCTGAACCGCAACAGTTCCGCCATCGGTTCACCTTGCCCGCGGGCGTGCGTCAGGCGCAGCTATGGTTATCCGCCAAGGACGACCTGCTCGGGGTGTGGATCGACGGTCAGCCGGTCTCGTTGCCCGCCGAGCGGCCCTGGGGGACGATGCAGCGCATCGTGCTGCCGGCGACCCCCGGCGCGCACGTCATAGCCGTGAGCGGCCGTGCCGATCCGGGCACCTTCATGCCAGGGACGGGCGGTGCGCTCGCCGCGATGGTGAAGGTGTGGCACAGCGATGGAACGATCGGCCGTTTCCCGAGCGGACCGGCTTGGCGAGCCTCGCGCACGGCACCGGCGGGCTGGACCCAGCCAGGCTTCGATGACAGCGACTGGCCACGCGCGCGTCCCGCCGCCACCGCCCCCTCGTGCGATCCGCGCCCGCCGCGCCCGGCGGTGTTCGCGCGCCGCGAATTCGACGTCGTCAAGCCACTGGCGCGCGCCAGACTCTACGCGACGGCTCTCGGTGCCTATGAGCCGTACCTCAACGGCGGGCGGCTGGGTACGGCCCGGCTGTCGCCGGAAATCACCGTGGCCAGCGACCGCGTGTTGTATCAATGCTACGACGCCAGCGATCAGGTGCATCCCGGCCGCAACGCGCTCGGCGCGTTGATCGGCGACGGCTGGTATGCCTCCGCATTCAGTTGGACGAACGAGCGTTATTCCCTCGCCGGCAGTCCGCGTCGTTTTCTCGCGCAGCTGGTCCTCGAGTACACCGACGGTAGCCGTGATGTCATCGTCACGGACTCGACCTGGCGGCTGGCCGACTCGATGATCCTCTCGTCGGAGATCTACAACGGCGAGGATTACGACGCGCGGCGGGAGCGGCCCGGTTGGGATCGGCCGGGCTACGACGCGTCCGCATGGCAGACCGCCGCGATCGGCGCCCGGCCGCGCGAGCGGCTCGTGGCGCAGGTCGATCCGCCCATCCGCGCCGTGGAGACTCTGGCGGTGCGCACGATCACGCAGCCAAGGCCGGGCGTCTACGTATGCGACTTCGGACAGAACTTCGCCGGCTGGTGCCGGCTGCGCGTGATGGGGCCGGCCGGCGCGAGGGTGCGCCTGCGGCACGCGGAGATCCTCTACCTCGACGGCAACATCAACACATCGAACCTGCGTGCGGCGCGTGCCACGGACCACTACACGCTGCGCGGCGATCCGCACGGCGAGATCTACGAGCCGCATTTCACCTATCACGGCTTTCGTTACGTGGAGATCACCGGCTATCCCGGCGTGCCTACCCGCGAGTCCCTCGAAGGCGTGGTGGCGCATACCGATGCCGCCGAGAGCGGCGCGCTCGAGCTCGAGCAGCCGATCGCGCAGCAGATCTGGCACAACGCCCTGTGGAGCCAGCGCTCGAACTTCTTCGGCGTGCCGACCGACTGCCCGCAGCGCGACGAGCGCATGGGCTGGATGGGCGATATCCAGGTGTTCCTGGACGCCGCAACGTTCAACATGGACGTCGACGCGTTCATCCGCCGCTTCCTGGGCGAGGTGCGCGCCGGTCAAACGCCCGATGGCGCCTTTCCCATCGTCACGCCCCAGCCGCGCTCCTTTCCCGAGCTGGTGACCGCCGGGTGGAGCGATGCGGGCGTGATCCTGCCCTGGACGCTGTATCGGCGCTACGGCGACACCGCCGTGATCGAACAGAACTGGATCCACATGCAACGCTGGGTCGATTACGTGGCCGCGGCCAATCCGGACTTCATCTGGCGGCAGCGTCGCGGCCTCGATCTGGGCGACTGGCTGTCGGTGGTCTCCACCAACCCTGATGTCGCGCCGAATCCCGCCGAGGCAACGACGCCGAAGACGCTCGTGGCGACGGCCTATTGGGCACGCTGCGCGGTCTTGATGGCCGAGATGGCCGCGGCCATCGGTCACGCTGAGCAGGCGCAGCGCTATGCGCGGATGCGCCGGGGCATCGAACAGGCTTTCGCGCGGGAATTCGTCCGCGCGGACGGTACCGTCGGCAACGGCAGTCAGACCAGCTACGCGCTCTCGCTGCGCTTCGGACTGGTGCCGGGGGCGCTGCGCACGCGCGCCGGGGCGCGGCTCGCCGCGAATGTCGAGGCCCGCGGCAACCTGCTGTCCACGGGTTTTCTCGGCACCCCCTGCCTGCTCGATGCGCTCGCCGACACCGGTCAGCAGCGCCTCGCGATCACGCTGCTGCTGCAGACGAAATACCCGTCCTGGGGCTACATGATCGATCACGGCGCGACCACGATGTGGGAGCGCTGGAACGGCAATGCGGTCGATCAGTCCATGAACTCCTTCAATCATTACGCGCTCGGCGCGGTGGTCGGGTTCATGTACCGGCGCGTCGGCGGCATCGACGAGGCCGCGCCCGGCTTCCGGCGCATCAAGATCGACCCGATCTTCGATGCGCGCATTCCGCGCGTGCGCGCCCACTACGCCTCGTGCCTCGGTCCGATCTCGACGGAGCTCGAGGGAGGTCCGCGTGGCCTCGCGCGGCTGCAGGTGCGCGTACCGGCGAACAGCCGCGCCGAGGTGCATCTGCCGGGCCGGCCGGCCGAGTGGCGCGCCGACGGCGGGCCGCTGCGAGCGGTCGCGCTCGGCCCCGTGACGCCGGGGTCCGCCGCCTTCACCGCCGAGTTGGGCTCGGGAACCTATGACTTGACGAGAGACTGACATGCCGCATCGCAAGCTCGCCCTGTTGCACACCTCGCCGGTCTTGACGCCTCTGTTCGCATCCCTGTGCGCGCAATGGCTGCCGGAGGTGCAGATCTTCCACACCGTCGATGAGAGTCTGATCAAGAACACGATACAGGCCGGGCGGCTGGAGAAGACCACCGTGCGCCGGCTCGCCACGCTGGTCGGATCCGCGCTCGAGGCCGGCGCGGACGGCGTGCTGGTGACCTGCTCGTCCATTGGTCCGGCCGTGGACATTGCCCGGCAGCTGTACGACCCGCCCGTGCTGCGGGTCGATGCGCCTATGGCGCGCGCCGCGGTGCGGCAGGGTCGGCGGATCGGAGTCCTTGCTACGCTTCGCACGACGCTCGAGCCCACGTCGGCCCTGGTACGGACCGCTGCGCTTGAAGCAGGACGCACGATCGATGTAGTCGAGTGTCTGTGCGAGGGCGCATTTGCGGCGGTGCTCGCGGGCGATACCGCCACGCACGACCGCCTCGTGAGCGCGGCGCTGACCGAAAAGATGCGCGATGTTGATGTCATCGTGTTGGCGCAGGCGTCCATGGCCCGGGTCGTGGCGGCCCTGCCGGCGGGCGCCGTCAAGGCGCCGGTGCTGTCGAGCCCCGAGTCCGGCGTGCGTCAGGTGCGCGAGGTGTTCGGCCTCGAGGCCGGCTGAATGCTCAAGAAACGCTATGCTGTCGTCGGGCTGCTGAGCGTCGTCTCGGTCATCACCTTCCTCGACCGGATGGCCATCTCGGTGCTGGGTCCGAGCATTCAGCACGACCTCGGGCTCACCCCCGAGCAGTGGGGCTGGGTGCTCAGCGCCTACGTGATCGCCTACGGTTTGTTCGAGATCCCATCCGGCGCTCTCGGCGATCGTCACGGTCAGCGGCGCGAGCTCTCACGCATCGCCGCCTGGTGGTCAGGTTTCACCGCGCTCACCGGCGCGTGCACGCGCTTCATTCCACTCGCCATCGTGCGCTTCTGCTTCGGCATCGGCTCGGCGGGGGCGTATCCAAACGCCTCCGGCGTGCTGTGGCGCTGGCTGCCGGCGCGCGAGCGGGCGCGCGGGCAGGGTGCGGTGTGGGCGGCGAGCCGTCTCGGCGGGGCGCTCGCACCGCTGCTGCTGGTGCCGCTCGCGATTCACTTCGGCTGGCGAGCGGTGTTCTGGGTGTTGGCCGTCATCGGCGCGGCATGGGCGCTGGCCTGGTGGCTGTGGTATCACGACCGTCCGGCCGAGCAGCCGGGCATTCGTCCCGAGGAACTTGCTGAAATCGGCGAGCGCCACGGCGATGCGCACGGCGGCAGGGGCGCCCTCGGCCGCCTGCTGAGGCTGCCGCAGCTGTGGCTCATCGTGCTTGCCTACGGCTGTTACGGCGCCGGCAGCTGGTTTTACTTCAACTGGTTTCCGACCTGGATGGTGCACGCCGGGCACTTCACGCTGCGGCAAATGGGCGTGTATGCGGCCTTTCCGTTTCTGCTCGGCATCGGCAGCAACCTCATCGGCGGGACGGTGTGCGACCGGTTGGGACTGAGGATCGGCCTGCGCAGCGCCACGCGCCTGATGACCGCCGGCTGCCTGATCGTGGGCGCGGGGCTGCTGCTCGCCATGAGCCTCGTCACCGGCCGCATCGCGATCGTGGTCCTGGCCACCGCCGGATTCGCGACCATGGATCTGATGCTGCCGGCAGCCTGGGCGATGTGCATGAGCATCGGCGGCAATCACGGCGGGGCGGCCACCGGAGTGATGAACACGGCGGGCCAGGCTGGCGGGGTGCTGTGCACCCTTGCATTTGGCTATATCGTCGGCGCCACGGGCAACTATGAACTGCCCGTGCAGGCGGTGGCGCTGATGGTGCTGGTCGCGGCCATCGTATTCTCGCGCGTCGATTGCACGGCGGGGCTGGCAGTTGAGCCCGAGGCGCTCGAGGAAGCCGCGCCGGGCTAGCGCCGTCGCGCCGAGCCGCCCGGCTCTTCGGCCGCCGACATCGCGAAAATGACGCGGGGTGACGTCGCCGGGGTCATCGACTCATGCATGCGCCGCCTTGCGAGGCCGACTTCCTCGTCTGCCGTTCGCGCGGGCAGCGGCTGTGTTCGCGGCGGAGGTCGCTTGCCCGCCGCGCTTGCCCAGCATGCGGGCCATCGAGCGGCGCGTGCCGAATAGTCCCTCGATCAGCGCCGGAAGGTACAGGTCCGTATCCAGCGGCGGCCAATGCAGCCCCAGGCCCGTTGGAGTGATCTGGATTTCGGACCGTTCCGAGTGCGACGCGCCCGAGAGGCCTTGTGCCAGTCGCACCGGCACGCCGAGCTCGATCCCGCTGCTGAGGCTCACGATGACTTGCGCGGCGCGGCGATCATAGTGGGCACCCGTGGCGTGGGGCTGTGTCCGCAGGCGCCCACGCAGGCGTTTCTCGGCCCGGAGAATGTCGGCATCACCCAGTGTCCTGAATCGTCTGCCAGGCGGTGCAAAGGGTCATCAGTGCCTTGCCGAGGTCACCGACCCGGCGAAGTCGGCCTGCCGTGAATCCGGTCGATTCGTGCAGAGCCGGCGGCCCGTCGGGACAATGCCGCTCGAACACCGCCTCGGAGTCGGGTCCGACCGCGTGAACGGGCGCGGGCCGGTGATCGTTTGGCTAGCTCACGGCCCGCAGGCCGTCGAGTCTCAGCACGCTCGGGATGGTGATAGCAAAAACCCAAGCGCTTGGGAATTAGAGGCGCACGAGTCAGGTGGCATACCGGCTTCGCGCAAGGCGCAGACACTATCGCGCAGCTGGCGGGTCCGAGAACGCGTACTGTCTTCCCTCTGGCGCCGCAAACAGCGCAATGGCTCGGCGACATCGCCCTGAATTCGTAGACAGAGCCCTGCGGCGCGGGGCCGCCTAGGGCTTACGCTGCGGCCGAGCGGCTCCATGTTGCCCGACTAGCGCCCGAGCCGGACGCGTTCGAAGAACGCCTCGCTCCCGACCTGACCGCCCTTGAGCACCAGCTCCAAGCCGTCGAGGCCGCTCTGCGTGTCGGTGTGGGCACGGCACAGCGGCGCGCCCGGCTCCAGACTCGCAAGCCATGTGAGAGCCTGTAGACCGAGCCGGGAGACGGCGTGGCTCGAGGTGTCGCCGCCGGCGAGCAACACGCGGGGCACGGGCGCTTGGGCGAGGATGCGCGAGAGCAGATCGCCCAGGCATCTTCCGAGCGCCTCACCCGAGGCGGATATGCCCGCGCCCAGGGGTCCGAGAGCGCTGTATACGATGGTGCTGCGGCCCGCGCGCAGATTGCAAACCGCCTGCTGTACCAATCGCTCACCTGTCTGGGGACCGTGCGCTTCGCTGAGGAGCACCTTCGGATCGAGCGCAATGCCGTGATAGCCGGCACGCAGCGCGGAGTGAATCTGCCGCTCGGTCACCGGTGAGCAGCTGCCGCTGATGACCAGCAACGTGTCCACGGGCTTGCTGTGCCGCGGCGGCTCGAAGCGCTCCGGTATGAGCCCGGCCTCACGCCACGGCGTGAGCAGAGCGTACGGCAGCCCGGAACTGCCGGCGCAAAACAGCGCGTGGCGCTCGGCGGCACGCCACAGCACTCGCCCGGTCTGCGCGAGGTCCGCCTCGCTGACCCCATCGAACAGCACGGCCTCCTCGCCCGCGCTCTGGCAATCGGCCAGCGCCTCAGCGGCAGCATTGCGCGCCAGCGTCGGCAGCGCGACCAATCCGACGCGCATGGTGGTCTGCGCGGCCAGGTGGCGGCGCAGATCCGCCTCGTGCATGGGCGTTACCGGGTGGGCGCGCATGCTCGGATGGCGGTCGATGCGGTGCACGACGCCGCCGGCGGCTGCGAACAGATTGCCGAAGGCCACGTAGCGGCCGAGGTGCGGTGCGGCGACCACGATCGGAATGAAAGGCCCCGCCCATGTGTCGCGGCCGATCTCGAGTGCGCGGCCGATCGAGCCTAGCCGCGGCGAGCTGTCGAAAGTGGAGCAGGTCTTGTAGTGAGCGATCGGCGCACCGAATTCGCCCAGCCGCGCAAACAGCGCCGGCAGATGCTCGCTCATCCACTGCGGGGTGCGGCTGCGGCTGTCGCCCGCGATGCCGAAGGCCTGACAGTCCGAAAAGCCCCGCTCGCGCATCGCGCTCGGCGGCCCGATGAACAGCACGCTGCGCACGCCGGCCGACGCCAGCACCTCGAGCACGTCGGTCGAGCCGGTGAAGTCATCGCCGTAATACGCATACAGAGGAGAGGACATGATGCCCCTCAGCGGCCGAAGGTCGCGATCGCGTCGGCGAGCTCCCGGTGCTCGCGGGCATATTCTCCGAGCGGGATGCCGGCGACGGCCGCCTCCCACGCCTGGCGCAGGCTGCGCACGCCGGCGGCCGCGCCGCCGGGATGGCCGATGACCCCGCCGCCGCAGGCGTGAATGAGATCCACCGTGCCGAGCGCCTGCCACGTGCCCGGCACCTGCAGCGCCGTCTGACCGGAGGAAAACACCGGCATGATTTCGCAACCGCGCGCCGGCGGCGGGAACATCGGCGTGAGACACTCGCGCGCGGAGGCAATCACCGACTCGTTGCTCTCGCAGAACTTGTTGTCGAGCCCGTTGACGTGCACGTGGTCGATGCCCGCGAGCCGCCACAGCTTCTGCCAGGCCGGGAAGCTCACGCCGATTGCCGGCGAGCGCCCGAGCAGGCCCCAACCGTTGCGGTGCCCGTGGATCGGCACCTGACAGTGCGCGCGCAGCGCGGTGAGCGCCGGCAGGCCGATGCTGTGCAGGCTCACCATGACGCAGTTGCCGCCCTCGGACACGACGCGCTCGTGGCGGCGCAGCATCTGATCGATCTCGCCGGTGATGTTGACCGCATAGAGGACCCGGTGCCCGGTGCGCTCTGCGTGCTCGCGCAGCACACGCATCACTGCGCTGAAGCGGGCCTCGAACGGACAGTGAGGGCCGTCCGCCTGCAGCTCGTCGTCCTTGATGAAATCCACGCCGGCGGCGGCGAGCTCGGCGACCCGCGCCGCGGTAGCGTCCGGCGAGAGGCCGACGCTCGGCTTGATGATCGTGCCGATGAGCGGTCGGCCGTGCACGCCGCTCACGGCGCGTGTGCCGGCTACGCCGAACTGCGGACCCGGGTACACCGAGAGAAACTCCGCCGGCAGCGCCAGCTCGAGCAATCGCATTCCCGAGAACGCGTTCAGCTCCCACAGATTCCCCGCCACGGTGGCGAGCAGGTTCGGCAGCGACGGTCCGAAGTTATGCAGCGGCCAGGAGAGCGTGACCTCCGCGGTGCGCCACACGGCCGCCCCGCCGCGCGGCTGCCAGGCCCCGGGAAGCGACGGCGCGTTGGTCTCGCCGGTGGGCGTCAGCGTCTCGACGCGGGCGGCGAAGCGCTGACGCAGCGCATCGGTCTCTCCGGCGACCCGCACGAACGTGCCGGTCGACTGTTCGCCGGCCATCGTCGCGGCGGCCTCCTGCAGCGGGCGGGCGGTCTCGATCCAGTAGCGCGCGACGACGCGTGCGGCCTCAGGCCCTCTGGAAGTAGACATTGTAGGACTCGTTGAGAACCTTGTAGAACGGCACGAAGAGGATCTGCTGTCCGCGCTCCATCTGCCGGTAGGTCTCGGCCATGCCCGTGACCGGCGTGATCCCGGCCACCTCGAGCCGCGGCACGGGTGTGCCGGGGCCGGCGAAGTTGAGCGCGCTGTAGACGAGCGGGCCGCGCAGCAGGGCGACGGTGTCGGGATGGGAGCGGTCGACGGGCTGTGTGCGCAGCGCCTGGGGCAGGTGCAGCTCCACGCGGTCGCCGTCGCGCCACGTGCGCCTGAGCGCGGCAAACGTGCCCGGCCCGGCTGCCACGGACACGCGCCGGCCGTTGACACGGATCTCGGGCTCGGTGCCCAGCCAGCCGGGGACGCGGATCAGGAGTGCGAACGCCGCTGGCGCGGCGGTCGCGACGTGCAGCGTCACCGACTCGCCAGCCGGATAATCGGTCTGTTGCGTGAGGGTCACCGCCCGACCGCCGGTGCGCCAGCGGACCCGCGAGGGCGTAAACAGGTTTACGTAGAGCGAGCCGGGCGCATGAAAATAGACGTTGCGCACGTAGTCCGCCACGCCCTGGACCAGCGTGCCGGAGCAGCACGGCCACTTCTGCGGATAAAAGACTTTCTTCGCGTCCGGGTTGTAGCTCGAATAATACGGCGAGTTGCCGTTGGAGTCCGGCGGGCGGACCGCGAGCAGCCCGTTCCACATGATCCGCTCGAGCCCGTCGCCGTAGCGCGCATCGCCCGTGAAGCGCAGCAGATAGCGGGCGAGCTTCATGGTCGCGTACGTCCCGCACGGCGTCTCGAAGTGATCCGCGGTTTGGGTCAGGCTCGAGTAGAGCGCGCCGCTCCCGGGCGCGATCAGCAGCTCGCTCGGCCCCCAGCCGCCGGTCGCGTAGCTCTGCTCGTCGAGGAACCTCCAGCCGTTGACGATCGCGTCCCGATAGCGCGGTTCGCCGAGCTCGATATAGGCCTTGGCCGCCGAACTCAGCGCCATGACATGACTGTAGGCCTGACGGCCGGCGAGCACGTTCTCGCCGCGCGCGAGCGGGTCGAAATACGGTTTGTCGAGCAGGTATTTCACCGCCAGATCGCGCACGCTGCGCTCGCCGGTCAGCTGCGCCGCGGTGAACAGGTTCTCCGAGACGATGTAGGTTTCGTCGTAGGGAGGGGTCCTCACGCCGAGCCGATCGCGGCTGACCGGCGAGACGAACGGCAGTGCGCCGCGGATCACCCGTGGAATCAGCCCGCGCGCCGGGTGCATGCCGCTCAGCCGGTAGGCATCGATCAGCCCGATCATGTGCTTGTCGAGCACGTAGGCCGGCCACATCTTCCAGGCGCCCTCGCCGGCGTAGGGAACCGGGTTGGCATCGAGCGCCTTGCCGAAGCCGCGTATCAGCTCGTGCACTTTCGCGCGGCACGCCGCATCGCCGGTACAGCGCCCGAAGCGCGCAATGCCCGAGACGTACTGACCGAAGGCGTGACCCGGAATGAAGCCCCCGGCGCCGTACCATCCGCCCATGTCGATGCCGGGCGCGCGCAGGCCGGCGTGCTCGCGGTACACCTGCAGCAGCCGGTCGTTGTCGAGCGCCAGGTAATGCGCGTGAATGAAGTCGTACTGCGCCTTCAGCGGTCCGCCGGTCAGGGCGACATCGCCGTAGTCGAACTCGCGCAGACGCTCGACGGCCGAGCCCGGTGCGGCATCGCGCGCCGCCGGCGCGCGCGCGCGGGCCCACCGAGCGCGGCCGCCGATGATCCCGAGTCCGGCGGCCGTCGCGGCCGATTGGAGAAATGCGCGGCGTGAGCTGGGTCGGTTCATGGTGATACCTCGCGATACAGTCGATTGAGCGCCCGGATCACTGCGGCGGCCGGCTCCCGCGCGCCGACCGCCGCCCGCAGGCGCCGCGCGGCGGCGTCCTGGAAGCTCATGTAGCCGGCGTGACGCGGGCGCACCCAGGCGCCCTCGAGCGTCGCGCGCGTGTTGCGGTAGAACCCGAGCGACTCGTCATTGGCGGTCGGATCGTCCCAGGCGGCCCGGTGCGCCGGCTGGCCGCCGCCGGCGAGATACGCTCCACACTGCGCCTCGCGGCCCGCGACCCAGCGGGCGAAGGCGATCGCGGCGGCGCGCTCGGCGGAGCGCGCCGAAACGGCGATGCCGGTGCCGCCGAGCGCCGAGCCGGCGCACGCTCCGCCGCGCGCGAGCGGCGCGAGATCCGCGAATGCGATGCGCGCCCCTCGGGCACCGCGCTTGGAATAACTGACATAACCATAGATGAGGGGCACGCAGACCGTGGGCGAGTCCGGCGCCGCCATCCCCTCCAGCACCGCGATCGGATCCTGTTCGCCGCACAGCGGATCGACTCGCGCGGCGAGCTCCAGCAGACGCTCATAGGCCTCACACCCCGCCGCCGGCTCGAACAGCTCCGCGCCGCTCGCTCGGGCCGGATGTCCGGCCAGTCCACACAGCGTGAACAGCGCCATCAGATTATGCGGCGGACGCAGCGGGCACTGTACCGCGCCGTCCGCCGCCAGCTCGAGCGTGGCTGGCCAGTCGGCGGGCGGGGCGCTCAAGCGGTCCGGCCGCCAGGCCTGAACCTGTGCCGCCGCATCGATGGGCAGCGCCCAGAGCCGACCCTCCCACCGGTAGCTCGAGAGCGAGGCCCCGACCGCCGCGGGCGCCGCATCGTCCGGATCGGGGCCCGCATCGAGCGGCGCCAGGCAGCCCTCGCCCGTCACCTGCCCGACGTGCGGGTGATCGATGATGATCAGGTCGTAGCGGGCGGCCAGCTCGGCCACCGGAAAGGACTCGAAATCCTGCAGCGAGCGCCGCTCCCACTCGATCCGCACCCCGGTGCGCTCGAGCCAGGCGGCCGAGCAGGCCGCCAGCGGCCCGTAGCCGCGCGGGTGATCCCAAGTCATGCCCCGCAGCAGGTTCGCCCCGTCTTTGCGCATCGCCCACCCCCGTCCGTCCGGCGGCCCCGACCGTCGGGTTGACACCGTTTGTCAACGAACATAGCATTTATATGCAAACTATACGCGAGGAGCCGGGTTGAAGACAGCGCACGCGGACCGCGAGGCGCCGAGGACGACCGCGGAGCGACCGCTGGAGGGGGTGCTGGTGCTGGATTTCAGCCAGTTTCTAGCCGGGCCTTCCTGTTGCCTGCGGCTGGCGGATCTCGGTGCCGAGGTCATCAAGGTGGAGCGTCCACAGGGGGGGGATCTGTGCCGCCGCCTCTATCTTGCCGATCAGTCCTTCGGCGGGGACAGCACGCTCTTTCATACCATCAACCGCAACAAGGCAAGCTTCGCCGCGGACCTGAAGAATCCCGACGATCTGGCGCGGGTCAAGGCGCTGATCCGGCGCGCCGACGTGATGGTTCACAATTTCCGCCCAGGCGTGATGGACCGTCTCGGCCTCGACTACGCCACGGTGGTGGCCCTGAACCCGCGCTTGATCTACGCGGCCATCACCGGCTACGGTACCGAAGGGCCCTGGCGCACGAAGCCGGGGCAGGACCTGCTCGTTCAGGCCATGTCGGGACTGGCCTGGCTCTCGGGCGATGCCACGCAGGGGCCGGTGCCCATGGGCGTGTCCATCGCCGACCTGATGGCCGGCGCGCACCTGTGCCAGGGGGTGCTCGCGCTGATGGTGCGGCGCGGGCGCACCGGAAAGGGCGGACGGGTGGACGTGAGCCTGTTCGAGTCCGCCATCGACATGCAGTTCGAGCAGTTCACCGCGTTTCTGAACGGCGACGGCCAGCAGCCGGCCCGCGACGCAGTCAACAACGCCAGCGTGTACCTCGGCGCGCCGTACGGCATCTATCAGACCGCCGACGGCTATCTCGCGGTCGCCATGGCCCCGATCGACCGGCTCGGGGCGCTCATCGGCTGCGAGCCGCTGCGGGCCTGCACCGATCCGGACGTCTGGTTCACCGAGCGGGCCCGGATCAAGACCGCACTCGCGGCGCACCTCGCCGCCCAGCCGACCGCGCACTGGCTGGCGATCCTCGAGCCGGCCGACGTGTGGTGCGCCGAGGTGTTCACCTGGCCGCAGCTGCTCGAGCACGAGGGTTTCGCGGCGCTCGCGCTGACGCAGGAGATCCGCGACGCCGATCACGGCAGCCTGCGCACGACGCGCTGCCCGATCCGCATCGACGGGACGGTGCTCGGCGCCGCGCGCGGCGCCCCGACGCTCGGCCGCGACACCGACGACATCCTGCGCCGCTTCGGGCTCGACTCGCCGGGGGAGCCGGCATGAGCGTCGAGCAGTACTTCGAGGATTATGAGATCGGCGCCGAGCGGCGCACGTTCGGCCGCACGCTCACCGAGGCGGACATCGTGATCCACGCGGGCCAGACCGGGGATTTCTTCCCGCACCACATGGACGCGCAGTGGTGCGCGCAGCAGCCCTTCAAGCGGCGCATCGCCCATGGCACGCTGGTGCTGAGCATCGGCATCGGGATGACCGCCAACACCATCAACCCGAGAGCGATGTCGTATGGGTATGATCGCGTGCGCTTCATCCGCCCGGTGTTCATCGGCGATACTCTCACGGTGACCGCGCGCATCAGCGGCCGGCGCGACCATCCCAAGCACAAAACCCACGGCATCATCGTGGAGCAGGTCGAAATCGCCAACCAGGACGGTCAGACCGTCCTCGCCTGCGACCACCTGTATCTGGTCGAGCGGCGCGAGGCACTGGCATGACACCGTGCGGGCCGAGCTGGTGAGAACCCGGCGCGCCACGGCAGTTGCGGCGACCCTGTGCGGGGCGTTGCTCGCGCGCGCAGCGGCCGCTGCACCGCTGCGCTTCGGCCTCTCGAGCGCCGGGCTGAGCTATCCGTTCGCCGCGGCCATCGCCAAGGGCTTCCAGCGGGCGGCCGCCCGCGCGGGCGTCCAGGCCATCGTCCTCGATGCCCAGAACCGCGTGCAGAAACAGGCAAACGATCTGCAGGACCTGATCGCCGAGCGGGTCAACGGCATTGTGCTCATGCCGCTCGATTCGGTCATCGCCGAGAGCTGGGTGAACCACGCGGCGCGTGCCGGCATCCCCGTCGTGGCGGTCGGCTCGCAGGTCGGCAATCCGCGCCGGCGGCCGCTGCGCGAGGTCTATCCGAAGCTCGTCGCCCTGGTTACTCAGGACGAGACGGCCGCCGGCCGCGAGGCCGGCCGGCTGGCGGCCCGGCTGCTGCCGCCGGGCCGCATCGCGCACATCGCCGTCATCCAGGGCGCGCCCGGTTTTCCCGAAGTTCTGCAGCGCGAGGACGGATTCAAGCAGGGACTGCGCGCGGCGCACGTTCGCTACCGGATCGTCGCGACCCAGCCCGGCGACTGGCGCACGGAGGACGCGGACGTGGCCTGTCAGAATATTCTCGAGGCGCATCCCAACGTCGATCTGTTCTTCAACGAGGCCGACGACATGGCGGTCGGCTGCGCCCGCGCGGTGCGCTCCGCCGGTTCGCACGCGAAACTGGTCGGCATCGGCGGTTCGCGCCTGGCCATCCTCTCGCTCGAGGCCGGACGCATCGACGGCACGGTGTGCTACAAGCCGCTCGAGCTCGGCGCGCTCGCTTTCGATGCGCTCTATGGCGAGGTAACGGGCAAGAAACCCCTGCACGCGGCGTTCATCACGTACCGAACGCCCGGTATCACCCGGGCGAACGTACGCGACTGCCGCGCGCAGTGGTGAACCGTTCATGTCGAGCACCCCCCAACCGCTGCTATCGCTCGAACGCCTGGGGAAGATCTATCCCAACGGCACCGCCGCGCTGCGCGGGGTAGATCTGTCGGTCGGGCCCGGGACCGTGCACGGCCTGCTCGGCGCCAACGGCGCGGGCAAGTCGACCCTCATCCGCATCCTCTGCGGGGCCACGCCGGCCACCACCGGCACCATCCGCTGGCGTGGCGCGGCAGTGCTGTGGCCGCATCCGGCACGTGCCCGCGCGGCCGGCATCGCCACGCTGCACCAGCAGATTCCTCTGGTCGGGGCGCTGTCGGTGCGGGAGAACGTATTCCTCGGGCAGCGCGGATACTGGCGGCGCGGCCGCGAGGAGCGCTGGCGGCTGTCGCGGCTGATGGACTCGATCGGTTATCACCTGCCCGCCGAGGCGCCGGTCGCGGCGCTCGCGATCGGCGAGCGGCAGATGGTCGGCATTCTGCAGGCGCTCGCGGCCGATGCGCAGCTCATCGTCATGGACGAACCGACAGCCTCGCTCGCCGCCCCCGAGCGGCAGCTCGTGCATCGCGCGATCCGTCGACTCGCCGCCGAGGGCCGCGCGGTGCTGTTCGTGACCCACTTTCTCGACGAAGCGTTGGCTCTGACCGACGCGCTGACCGTGTTGCGCGACGGCGCCGCAGTGATCAGCGCCGAGACCGCCGCAGTCGATGAAGCCGCGCTCGCCGCCGCGATCGCCGGGCGCCCGATTCATCGGACTGCCAGGGCGGCGGCGCGTGCCGGCGCCGAGGTCGTTGCCGAGATCGACGGACTGCGCTCGCGCGGCCATCTGGCGCCGTGCACCTTGCGCGTGCGTGCCGGCGAGGTGCTCGGGATCGCCGGGTTCCTCGGCTCGGGGCGCAGCGAGCTGCTCCATGCGATCTTCGGCGCCGACCGCGCCGCGCGCGGCGCGGTGCGCCTGCTCGGGCGGACCGTGCCGCGCTCCCCGGGCGCCTCGGTGCGCGCCGGGATCGCCTTGGTGCCCGAGGACCGCGCCGCGCAGGCGCTGGTGCCCGGCCTGCCGCTGTGGCAGAACATAACGCTCGCGCATCTGGCGCGCTTTTCGCGCTGGGGCGTGTTCCCGCAGGGGCAGCTCGAGCGCGAGGCCGCCGCCGGAGCCGTCAGGCGCCTGCTGATCAAGGCGCGCGCCCTCGATGCCCCGGTCGGGGAGCTCTCCGGCGGCAACGCCCAGAAGGTGAGCATCGCCCGCTGGCTGTGCGGACCGACGCGGCTGCTGCTGCTCGATGAGCCTACCGCGGGGATCGACGTCGGCGCCAAGGCGGAAATCCTCGATCAGGTCCGGGCGCTCGCCGCCTCCGGGGTGGCGGTCATCCTGGTCGACTCCGAGTTGAAAGTGCTGCTCGAGGAAGCCGACCGCATCCTCGTCATGCGCGAGGGCGCGATCGTGGCGGAACGCCTCGCCGCGCAGACCGACGAGGCAGAGCTGATCCGGCTCGCCGCCGGCGCCGCTGCCGGGCTGCGCCGGCCGGAAACATTACAGTGAGGGGTTCGGGGGGATCAATGCGACGCATGCTGGGCCTGCGCGAAGCGGGCGTCTACTACGCGCTGGCGCTGCTGGTGGCCGCGCTGACCGTGATCACCGCTGCGCTCGGCCGGCCGAGCTATCTCAGCCCCGTCAACCTCATCAACATCCTCTATCAGACCGCGCCGGTCGCCATCATGGGTGTGGCCATGACCGTGGTGCTGATCACGGGCAACTTCGATCTCTCGGTGGCCTCGGTCGCCGCGCTCGCAGCGGCCGTCAACATCCTGGTGATCGATCACGTCGGCTTCTGGGCCGCGATGGGCGTCTCGCTCGCCACCGCCGGCGCGGTGGGAGTGCTCAACGGGGTGATGGTCGAGCTCGTCGGCATCAACGCCTTCATCGTGACGCTGGGCACGCTCACCGCGATCCGTGGCCTGGTGCTGGTGCTCACCGACGGCCGCTCGCTGATGGTCCGCACGCCCGCCGCGCTCGAAGCCATGACGAACTTCGAGAGCGGGCGCGCCGCGGGTCTGCCCCTGCCGATTTTCTATATGGCGGGCTTCACGCTGCTCGCCTGGCTGCTGCTGCGCTTCACCACTGCGGGGCGGCGCCTCTATGCCGCGGGCGGAAGCCCCGAGGCGGCGCGGCTCGCGGGCATCAACGTGCGTGGCTACAAGCTCGGCGCGTTCGTGCTCTCGGCCCTGGCGGCAGGTTTCGCCGGCGTCCTGTACGCCTCGCGGTTCGGTGCCATGAATCCGACAGCTCTGCAGGGCGAGGAGCTGACGGTGATCGCGGCGGCGATCCTCGGCGGCACATCGCTCTTCGGCGGCGCCGGCAGCGTGCTCAAGACCGTCGCCGGCGCGCTGGTGCTGTACACCCTGACCAATGGCTTCAATGTGCTGAACCTCGGCGCGAACTATCAGGGCCTGATCGAAGGCAGCGTGCTGATCGCAGCCGCCGCCATCTACACGGTGGGGGGGCGCCGGCGCAGGCCGCGCCACAGCGCGGGCCCGCCGCCGGGCGCGCCGGATGCGCATCAGGCACAATCCCAGCCAGCCGTCCTCTGAGCTGAAGGAGGTTGCATGACGAACGATAAGCTGCTCAGTCTCGAGGAGCGTCGCACCAAGTACTCCGTGCCGGCGCTGGAGAAGGGCCTCGATGTCCTGGAATACCTGTCCGACCAGGCCGTGCCGCTCACCCAGGCGCAGCTCGCCCGCGCCCTGAGCCGCCAGGCCGGGGAGATCTTTCGCATGCTCGCCTGCCTGGAGAGCCGCGGTTACCTCAGGCGCGAACCCAACACGGGCGCGTATTCGCTGACGCTCAAGCTTTTCGAGCTCTCGCGGACTCACTCACCCTACGAGGTGCTCCTGAAGGCCGCACAGCCGCTGATGCGCGGGCTCGCCGAGGACCTGCGCGAGTCGTGCCACCTGTCCGTGCTGCACCGCGAGCGAGTGCTGGTGCTGGCCCAGGAAGAGAGCCCGAGGCCCTTTCGCCTGTCGGTCGAAGTCGGCTCGCAGCACTCGCCCATGCACACCACTTCGGGGCGCGTGCTGCTCGCGAACATGGATGCCGAGGACTGCGAGGAGCTGCTCACGCACGAGCTCGAATGGCGTCGCGAGAAGCCCGCCGCCCGCGCGCAGTTCATGAAGCGCCTCGCGGCGATCCGCGCGCGCGGCTACGAGCGCTCCGAGGGCGAGCGGTTCGTCGGCGGGCTTGATCTGGGCGTGCCGGTCGGCTCGCCCGGCTCTTCCATCAAGGCGGCCCTGACCATCGCCACACTGAAGGAAAAGAGCGGGCCGAGTCTGGAGAGCATGCTTCCGGCGCTGAAGGCCTGCGCCGACGTGATCGCGGTGCACGCCGGGCTGAAGCCCGAAGAGGAGGTGCGCGGTGCGCCCAGTCCGCATAGCGGTCCGCAGGTTTGACCCGTTTGAGAGCGCCATCCGCCGGCAGTTCGCGGATTTCGCGCGCGCGCGCGGCGAGGCGGTCGGCCTTAAGATCGAGGCCCTCGAGCTGAACGACCTGCATGCGCGGCTGTTCGCTGCGGGCGGCCTCGGCGACGGCTCGATCGATCTGGCGTTTCTCTCGACCGACTGGCTCGCCGAGGCGCAATCGGCCGGCCTGATCGAGAATCTGCGCCCGCATCTGGCGCGCGCGCCGATCGCCGACTTTCCTGCAGCCTGGAGCCGCTCGCTCGTGACACTGCAGGATTTCGCCGGCGGGTTCTGGGGGCTGCCCTACCACGATGGCCCGGAGTGCCTGATCTACCGCAAGGACCTGCTGCAGGCGGCCGGTCTCGAGGTGCCGCGCACCTGGGAGGCGTTCCATGCCGCCGCGCGGCGGCTGCATGCTCCCGCGCAGAATGTGTATGGCACGACCCTGGCGCTGTATCCCGACGGACACAACGGCTTTTACGACTTCTGCATCCATGTCTGGTCGCGCGGCGGGGAGCCCTTCGGCCCGGGCGCTCGGCCGCAGCTGTGCACGGGCGAGGCCGAGGCGGCGCTTGATTTTCTGCGCCGGCTCGCGCGCGACGGGGCGGCGATCGCGCCGGGGGCGCGCGCGCTCGACAGCGTCAAGGCGGGCCTGCTGTTCTGCGCCGGCAAGGTGGCGCTGATGGCCAACTGGTTCGGCTTCGCGGCGCTCGCCGAGACCTGGGCCGAGAGCCGGGTCAAGGGCCGCGTGGAGGTCGCGCCGCTGCCGCAGGGACCAGGCGGGCGCAGCGTCTCGCTGAACGTCTACTGGGTCATCGCGCTCGCCTCGGGCTCGACTCAGAAGGCGCTCGCCTGGGACTTCCTGCGGCACGTCGCAACGGGCGCGATGGACAAGGTGACCACACTCGAGGGCGCGATCGGCGTGCGTCGCTCCACCTGGTCGGACGAGGAGGTCAACCGCCTGATCCCCTTCTATCACAAGCTGGATGCACTGCACGGGCACGCCCGGGAACTGCCCCTGCATCCGCGACTCGCGGAAGTCTCGCGGGTGATCGATGAGCTGCTCGCGCGCGCGCTCGACACGGACGAGTCGAGCCGCGCGCTGCTCGCTGAGGCGCAGCGGCGTCTCGAGGTGATCATCGCATGAGCACCGAGTGGAACGCCTCGGGCCTGCGCCAGCGCCATCCCCTGCCGGGCGCACCGCGCCCCATCGTCATCATCGGCACCGGCGGCATCGTCAACGACGCGCACCTGCCGGCCTACCGCAAGGCCGGCTTCGCGGTGGCGGGCGTCTACGACGTCGACGCCGACAAGGCGCGCGCCACGGCCAGCCGCTGGGGCATCGAGCAAGTCTTCGGGTCCGTGGAGGAAGCGGCCGCGACCGAAGGCTGCATCTTCGATATCGGCGCCCCGCCGGTCGCGCATCGCGCCATTCTCGCGGCACTGAGGCCCGGCTCGGCGGTGCTCATCCAGAAGCCCCTCGGGCTCGATCTCGCGCAGGCCAGCGCCATCCGCGCGGTCTGCCGCGAGCGACATCTCGCCGCCGCCGTGAACTTTCAGCTGCGCTTCGCCCCGATGATGGAAGCCGTCGCGGCCGCCCAGGAACGGGGGCTCCTCGGGCGGCTGATCGACATCGAGGTGCACCTGAGCCTGGTGACGCCCTGGGAGCTGTTCCCGCATCTGATCCCCAACCGCCGCGTCGAGATCGTCTCGCACTCCATTCATTACCTCGACACCATTCGAGCGATCGCCGGCGAGCCGCGCGGCGTGCTGGCTCGCACGTACCACTATCCGGGCAGCCCGCTGGCGCAGACGCGCACCTCTGCGATCCTCGATTACGGGCCGGAGCGCCGGGTGACGCTCTCGATCAATCATCACCACGATTTCGGCCGACGGTTCCAGGATGCGACGCTGCGCATCGAAGGGGAGCGCGGCGCGGCGCTGGTGAAGCTCGGCCTGCTGCTCGATTATCCGCGTGGCGAGCCCGACGAGCTGTGGCTCGCCCCGCGCGGCGGCCCCTGGCAGGCGGTGCCGCTCGAGGGCGCGTGGTTTCCGGACGCCTTCATCGGCACGATGTCCAATGTTCAGCGCTTTGCGAGCGGCGAGGACGAGACGCTGCGGACATCGGTCGAGGACGCCTGGCGTACCATGGCGCTGGTCGAGGCTTGCTACCGAGCCAACGAAGCTCCGGCGACGCCGGTTCCGCAATCCTGAGGTCGCCGATTCGAGGAGAGACATGCCCCACACTGCGATCAGTCTGAAAGGCAAGAGCGCGCTGGTGACCGCCGCCGCCCAGGGTATCGGCCGCGCGAGCGCGCTGGCGCTCGCGGCCGCGGGCGCGCGCGTGCTCGCCACCGATATCGACGAGGCCCGCCTCGCACCCATTGCCGGGCAGGGCATCGAGGTCTACCGCATGGACGTTCGCGACGCCGGGAGTGTCGCCGCGACGGTCGCGCGTGCCGGGGCAGTCGACATTCTCTTCAACTGCGCCGGCTGCGTGCACCACGGGACCCTCCTCGACAGCACCGATGAGGAGCTCGATTTCGCCTACGACCTGAACGTCAAATCGATGTTCCGCACGATCCGCGCCGTGCTGCCGGGCATGCTCGAGCGCGGGGACGGGTGCATCATCAACATGTCCTCGGTGGCGAGCAGCGTCAAAGGCGTGCCGGTGCGGTGCGTGTACGCAACGACCAAGGCCGCGGTGATCGGACTCACCAAGTCCCTGGCCGCCGACTTCGTCGGCCGCGGCATCCGCTGCAACGCCATCTGTCCCGGGACCGTGGAGACACCCTCGCTCGAGCAGCGGCTGCGCTCCCAGGGAAACTACGAGCAGACGCGCACCGCCTTCGTCGCCCGCCAGCCGATCGGCCGGATCGGCCGCCCGGAGGAGATCGCAGAGCTGGTGGTGTATCTCGCCGGGGCCACCTATACCACCGGTCAGATCCACGTCATCGATGGCGGCTGGAGCATCTGAGCGGGACTGCCGCGCAACCACCGAACTGAACGTCACCGGAGCGTCCGCACATGCCCTGGAAACGCCGGCCCTATACCGGGCGCGATCTCAGCGCGGCGTTGAACATCGCCGATCTTCGCGAAGCGGCGCGCCGCCGCGTGCCGGGCTTCGTCTTCGAGTACGTCGAGGGCGGCGCCGAGGACGAGGCGACGCTGCGCGGCAACCGCGAGGCCTTCGCGGCGCTGCGGTTCGTGCCGCCGACGCTCGTCAACACCGAGGGGCGCAGCCTCGCTACGGAACTGCTCGGCGCGCCTTGCGGCGCGCCGCTTGCGATCGCCCCGACGGGGCTGAACGGCATGCTGCATCCGCAGGGCGACATTGCCCTCGCGCGGGCCGCCGCCGCTTTCGGTATTCCCTATACGCTGAGCACCGTCTCGACGACGCTGCTTGAGGACGTGGCAAAGCAGGCCGGCGGACGGCTGTGGATGCAGCTCTACGTCATGCGCAACCGCGCGATCGCCGAAGACATCATGCACCGCGCGGCGGCGAGCGGCTACGAGGCGATGCTGTTCACCAGCGACGCCAACGTGTTCGGCAGCCGTGAATGGGACAAACGCAATTACCGCACGCCCGGGCACCCTCGCCTGCGCGCGGCGCTCGACACACTCCGCCATCCCCGTTGGCTGACACAAGTCCTTCTGCGTCGGGGTATCCCGCGCTTCCGCAACATCGAGGCTTTCCTGCCGCCGGGCGCGGCGAGCGCGGTCGGCGGCAGCACCATCATTCCGCAGATGTTCCTCCCCTCCATCACGTGGGAGGACATCGCGTGGGTGCGGGAGCATTGGCCGCACAAGCTCTTCATCAAGGGCGTGCTCAGCGTGGCCGATGCGCGCCGCGCCGCCGAGCTCGGCTGCGATGGCGTCGTGCTCACCAACCACGGTGGCCGCCAGCTCGATTACTGTGTCGCCCCCATCGAGATGCTCGGCGAGATCGCCGCCGAGGTCGGCGACCGGCTCACCGTGCTGATCGACAGCGGCTTTCGGCGCGGCACCGACATTGCCAAGGCGCTCGCCCTGGGCGCCGATGCGGTGCTGGTCGGACGCGCGGCGCTCTATGGGCTCGCAGCGGCCGGCGAGTCCGGCGTGCGGCGCGCCCTGGAGATGCTCACGGTCGAACTCGACCGCGTGCTCGGTCAGCTGAGTTGCCGCACAGTGCGCGATCTCGGGCCGCATCTGTTGCGCGGCCCCGGAGTCCCGCCCGGCCGCTGAGGGGCGGCGGGCGGCCTCAGCCCGTCGCGGTGAGCATCTTGCCGGGGTTCAGATCATTGCGCGGATCGAGGGCCGCCCTGATCGGGCGCATCAGCACAATCTCCTCGGGTGTGCGCGAGCAAGACCAGTAGTGGCGCTTCCGCAGGCTGATGCCCCGCTCGCGGGAAATGGACGAGCCGGGCCGCTGCGCCCGCAGCCCTGTGCCTCGAGTTCGTGATGCGCCCGCGCCTATCCGCCCCGAGCCCGACCACCACATGCAGGTTTCCAATGAAACCCGGTTCACCGTCGACCTCGCGGCACGGCATCGCCCAGACGAAATCACGATAACCCTGATCCGTGCGTCCTCGATGAGCGCGCGACTGCACTGCAACGTCGCGATGTACTCGTGGCCACAATCTGGCGCTATGCCGATCCGCGCCCTGGCCTGCCCGCCGACGCTCAGCGGGACGCCTGCCAAGCACACCTCCTCGAGCGCGGTGACCCGATCCTGTGCCCGAACAGCTGCCTCCCTCAGCGAATGACGTGAATCAGGTAGCTGGTGGCCGGCTGGGCTCCAATGGGGATTTCCCAGCCGGTTTCGACCATCTTGCCCCGCAGCTCGCCCAGAGGACGGGATTGGCCATCGAGCGGGGTGACGATCATTCCCACCGCTCCGACGATGTCTTTCAGCTTGACCCACCCGCGGATCACCTCGATGCGCGTCGGCGCCTTGCCCCAAACAGTTAAGTTGGTGCGGCTCGCATTCCAGACCGAACCGGTGTTTTCGACCCTGCCGGTTGCAGTGAGCAGCATCAGGGAGGATGTCGACAACGGCTTGCCATCGAGCGAGGAAAGGGTGATGGAGCAGAATTTGTCTTTAACGTCCGCGGATAGATGCGAGGTTCCAACCCCGTAGGCCGAAACGAAGCCGACGAGGGCCGTGCTCCTGGGAGTGTCAATCGTTACCAGGCCCCCCTTTGCGCGCGAATGCCACCAGGCCAACTGTCCGGTGTCGGAGCGGAAAGGGTCGGACGGCTCGTCATGAAAGCTTTGGGTCGGCTCGCAATCCAGGCAGCGGATGCGCGCGCCGTGCTCGAGGGGCAGAAAGAGCGGGAAGCCGGGAGTGAAATAGGGCATGAACGACTGCGCAAGGCGCATGCTCTCGTCGACCTGCTTCGTCGAATAAGTGCGCTCGATGATCTGCTTGGCCGCAGCGACATCGTGGCGCAGGAACAGAAGCGCGCCCACGGGCATCTGCGCGATCTTGACCGGATCTTGCGAAACGTCGAAGTGGTCGCCGATCACCGGGCGCCACAATCCAGTCACTTTAGGCTCGAAACTGTAGATGAAAATCCCGTCCCAATCCTGAAACGCGCCGTATGCAGCCAGAATGGGGATCAGCTCGGCCTCGTAATCGTTGGGAAACGGCTCATTCACCTCGCTTACGATGAAAGGCTTATCGACCATTGCCGAGCGGCTGAGCAGCACGGGGAGCGAATGCAGCGGATCGTCGACCATCGGCGTGTTGCGGTGAACCGTAATCGCCGGATGCTGCCAATAGCCGTGCGCACCCAGAATATCCATTTTGGCATTGGCACGCAGCAGAGGCATGCCAGGGATGAAATAGGTGTGGTCGGCTGTCCCCATGACCAGCGACTTCACATGAAGCGTTTGCTTCAGGTACGAGCGCATGTTTTGGAGGAAGCTCTCCTCAACATGCGTGAAAAAGGCCGCCTCGGCATAGAAAACGGGCGCCGGGGTTGCCTCGAAGTCCTGCCGCGGCGTTATCGCAAAGCCCTGCCCCGCGCCGAGGCCGGCCAGCCTGCGAAGGCGGCTCAGTTCCGCTGGAGGGTACGTCGCTTTCAGCCAACGGTTGTATTGGCGTGTCAGCATCGCTTTGTAATAGGGCGTCAAATCGAGCTGGAAGCGCGGCGCACCGGGAACGAGCTTGCCGCGGAGCCAATTTCTCTGCCAAAACTCAAGAAGCGAGTTTTCATTGACGATTTCGACGATGGCGACTGCCGGCTCGTCGTTGTATCTCGTCTTGGTGTAAGGGTTGTAGTGAGTCAGCAACTGCCGCGCGTAGTTCTTCTGGAGCTGGATCAGGCGCGGATCGAATTCCGTGATTGCCTTTGCGGCGCCAATCAGCTTGTAGTCGCGGACATGGTCTGCTCTTTTGTAGACGCGGCCGACGTTCAGGTTGAAGTCGACGTAAATCCCATTCTTCTTCAGCTGGTAGACAAGATAGTCGAGGCGGTCCAATTGGCCATGATCCATGACCTGGCTCGTCGCCGCATCTCCATCCAGGAGGCCGCTCGGAGTATAGGTGACAGGAACCCTCCCCGCCGCGCGATGTTGCTGCTTGGTCAGATCCAGGAACTGGAAGCGAACGCAATTCACGCCCAATTGAGCCAAGGTCCGCGCATAGACTTTGGCGTCTGGTTTGCGAGGCAGCAACGCCGAACCTGGAGTCCAGCCGGTGACGTTGACGCCCCAAATACGGAACCGTTTGCCATCCGGCGTAACGAGGTGGCCGCCGGCAACGCGGATGAAACCGTCCTTTCCCGCGGGCGCGGAGAGCAGGAAACGGACGTCGGCGCTGGAATTGGCGCGAAGCTGGTGATCGATGGTGAACACCCGAAGCTGCGGCGCTCCGTCGGTGCAGTGCGCCTTGGGCGCTTGCGCGCACAGAGCAACCGGCAGGGCCAGCAAATATCCCATCAGTAGTTTGCGCATCGATCCGCGTCCTGAGCCGCCGAAAAGAGATTGCTCATTGACCTATGCCGCGCGGTGCGCGAGTTCGGGTCGCAGCGGCCTCAGCTCGACCCGGCGAGCACCTTGCCGGGATTGAGAATGTTGCGCGGATCGAGGGCCGCCTTGATCGTGCGCATCAGCGCGATTTCCTCGGGCGTGCGCGAGCAAGAGAGGTAGTCGCGCTTCTGCAGGCCGATGCCGTGCTCGCCGGAAATCGACGCCCCGGGGCGCCGCGCGAGCGCGCCGTAGACCTGCGCCTCGATCTCGTGATGCGCCTGCGCCGATCCGTCCCCGACCCCGACCATCACATGCAGGTTCCCGTCGCCGAGATGACCCCACACCACGAAGCGGCACTCGCTGCCCCAACGCGCCTTGAGCGCGCGGTGCACTTCGTCCAGGTAGCCCGGCATGTCGTCGATCTTCAGACTCACATCGAACGCGCACATCGGTCCCTCGCGCGTCACCTGTGGCACGTCGTCACGCAGGCTCCACATCGCCTTGCGCTCGCTATCGGATTTGGCAATGACCGCATCGATCACCTCACCGGCCTCGAGCGCGCCCGCGAGCACGTTCTCGAAATGCTCGGCATCGGCCGACGCATTCACGCCGCGGGTCTCGACCAGGACGTAGAACGGATGGCCGTGCGGCAGGATCGGCCGGCCGAGCGCCGGCGCCGTCGTCACCAGACGATAGAACTCCGCCCACATCACCTCGAAAGATGACAGCGAGCCGCCCAACTCGCGCTCGAGGCGCGTGAGCGTACGCGGCAGGTGCTCGAATGCGTCCACGGCGAGCAGCGCGACGTTCTCGCTCAGCGGTTTCGGACGCAGGCGCAGCACGGCGCGCGTCACCACGCCGAGCGTGCCTTCCGAGCCGATGAACAGCTGCTTCAGATCGTAGCCCGCGTTGTTCTTGATGAGCGTGTTCAGCGCATTGACCACCGTGCCGTCGGCCAGCACCGCCTCGAGCCCGAGCACCATGTCGCGGGTCATCCCCCAGCGCAGCACCCGGTTGCCACCGGCATTGGTGGCGATCACCCCGCCCACGGTGGCCGAGCCGCGTGCGCCCAGATCGAGCGGCAGGAGCAGGCCGCGGGCCTCGGCCCCCTCACAGGCCTTCTGCAGAACGCAGCCCGCCTGCACGCGCATCACGCGGTTGGTCTCGTCGATCTGCTCGATGGCGTTCATCCGCTCGAGCGACAGCGCCAGCGCGCCGTCGGCGCTCGCCCCGTCCACCAGCCCCGTGCAGCCGCCCCACGGCACCACGGCCCGGCCCGCGGCATGCGCGAGCCTGAGAATGCGCGCCACATCGGCCGTCGTGCGGGGCCGCAGAACCGCAAGCGGTGCGCCCAGATCGACCGCGAGCCCGTGCGTCTGCGCGGCATCACGCGCCTCGAGCGCCGCCGCGCCGCTGAGGACGGCGTCCTGGCCGAGCGCGGCCGCGAGTTGTTCGATCAGTTGCGTCATGGGGCTGTCCCCGCCTTGCCTGAGCCATTAAATAATATAAATATCATGAGTCGGCGGCCCGGCCAGCGTCAAGCCGTCCGCGGTGTTGGATGCGCAGCGAGCGCGAGGGTGATGATTCGAGATTCGGCGCGGCCGCAGGGCGTTATACTCACCGGCCTCAACCGCTCCGAGAGTACGCCATCGATGCGACCGAGGACGCCCGTTTCGTCCGCCAGCGCCCCGGGCACGAGGGCCCTGCGGCTGCACGGAACCATCGCCCGCGACCTCGGCGTGCGCATCGTAACCGGCCGGCTCGCGCCCGGCGGGGTGTTGGATGGGGAGATCGCCGCCAGCGAGCAGCTCAAGGTGTCCCGCACCGCCTATCGCGAGGCGCTGCGCATCCTCGCGGCCAAGGGGCTGGTCGAGTCGCGGCCGAAGCTCGGCACGCGCGTGAGCGATCCGGGCGTCTGGCATCTGCTCGACCCGGACGTGGTCTCGTGGATCTTCAGCGCCCATCCCGACGAGCGGCTGCTCAACGGACTGTTCGAGCTGCGCACCATCGTCGAGCCGGCCGCGGCCGCGCTCGCCGCCACACGGCGCAGCACCGAGCAGCTGCACACCCTGCGGCGCGCGCTCGATGACATGGCCGCCGAGTCCCTCGCCGTCGAGGCGGGTCGCCAGGCGGACCGGCTGTTCCACTCGGTGCTGCTCGAAGCGTCGGGCAATCCGTTTCTCGCCTCCCTCACCAGCGGCATCGCCGCCGCGGTCACCTGGACCACGATCTTCAAGCAGCGCAGCGCGCCGCTCAGGCGCGATCCGCTGCCCGATCACCAGCGGGTTTACGAGGCGGTCGAGCGGCGCGATCCGGCAGCCGCGCGCGCGGCCATGACCGATCTGGTGCGCCTGGCGCTGCTCGACACCACGCGCGGCAGCCCCCTCAGGAGGCCACCAGCTGCTCGTCGTGCACGGCGCCGGTAGGGCGGTAGCCCCACAGCGCGTAGAAGAGCACGTAGCAGTACCCGGCCCACGGCAGAAGGTAGGACAGGTGCAGGCCGATGGAGTCGGCCAGCACGCCCTGCAGTTCCGCGAGCCCGCCGCCGGCGATGGCCATGACGAGCAGGCCCGAGCCTTCCTCGGTGAGCGGGCCGAGGCCGCGGATGCCGAGCGTGAAGATCGTCGGGAACATGATCGAGTTGCACAGGCCCACCGCGAGCAGGCTCCACATCGCCAGGTGACCGCTCGAGGCGATCGTCAGGGCGAGCAGCGCGAGCGCCCCGAGCGTCACCGCCACGAGGACGCGCTGCGGGCGCATCCAGCGCAGGAACCACGAGCCGATGAACCGGCCGGTCATCGCGCCGCCCCAGTAGAGCATGAGGTAATCGGCGGCCCGCGCGTGCGACAGAGCGCCGATCGACGGCTGGGACATGAAGTTGATGAGGGTCGAGCCGATCGCGACCTCGCACATCACATAGAGCGCGATCGCCGGTATACCGAATACGAGGTTGCGATGCCGCCAGAGACTGTGCCGGGCGCGCTCGGCGCGCGCTGCGCGCCGCGTCTCCTTGCCGAGGTCCGGCAGCCGCACCCGCCACACGAGCACGGTCAGCGCCAGCAGCACCGCCGCGACGATCGCGTAGGGCAGCTCGACCGAATGCACGCTCGCGGCGCGCTGCTGCGCCGTCAGGTGCGCGGCACTGTGCGCCCCCGCGGCGCCGTGGCCGAGAATGAGCAGGCTGCCGAACAGCGGCGCGAGCCAAGTGCCGGCGGAATTGAACGCCTGCACGAGATTGAGCCGGCTGGAGGCGGTCTCGGGCGGCCCGATCACCGCGACGTACGGGTTGGCGGCCACCTGCAACAGCGTGATCGAGGCGGCGAGCAGGAACAGCGCCACCAGGAACAGCCCGTAGGATTCGAGCATGGCCGCGGGAATGAACCCGGCGGCGCTCACTGCCATGCCGAGCAGGCCAAGCACGACGGCCAGCTTGTATCCGGTGCGCTCGAGGACCTTGGCCGACGGCATGGCCATGATCAGGTACGCCAGGAAGAACACGAACTGAATGAGCAGAACCTGCGCGTAGTCCAGCCGGAATGCCGACTTCAGGTGCGGGATCAGGGTGTCGTTCAGGACGGTGGCGAAGCCCCACATGAAGAACACGGTCGCGAGCACGACGAGGGCGCCCGTGTACTTCTGCGAGGTGCCTGTCTGCGAATGCGTCACGCCTGAATCGCCGCCGATGATGACTGCCATGGTAAGGGCTCCGGATCGGTGGGCTCGGCCCTGCGCGCGCATCGCGGCGCCACGGCTCGCCAATTAATCAGACAATAAGGAGCGCTCCGGCCGCCTGTCAAGGGCGGCCATTTACTCAGACATATGGCCGTCCGTTGCACTATGATTTGGTCTGGAGCGTCGCGGTCCAGGCCGGGCGGGGAGAGTCCATGTCCTTGCGTCTCGTACAGATCGAATCGGGCGGGGAGCGCTGCGTCGCCGTCCTGGTGGATGCCGAGCGCGCCGAGCGGCTCGCGGACACCCCGAGCGTGTATGCCCTCGCCGCGGCCGCCATGGCCGATGGTGTCAGCCTGGCGCAGGCGGTCGAGCGCGTACGGACGGGGCGGCACCTCGAGCTCACCCGGGCGCGGCTGCTGCCGCCCATCGATCATCCGGACCCGGCCCATCTGTATCTCACCGGCACGGGGCTGACGCATCTCGGCTCGGCGGAGAGCCGCGACAAGATGCACGCGCTCGCAACCGCCGAGTCGGGTCAGACCGACTCGATGCGCATCTTCCGCGAAGGACTCGAGGGCGGTAAACCCGCCCCGGGCGCCGTCGGCGCCCAGCCGGAGTGGTTCTACAAGGGCGATGGCTCGAGCGTGGTGCCGAGCGGCGCGCCGCTCGTCTCGCCGGCCTTTGCCCTCGACGGGGGCGAGGAGCCGGAAATCGCCGGCATCTATCTGATCGATCCCGAGGGCGTGCCGCGGCGGCTCGGGTTTTGCCTCGCCAACGAGTTCTCCGACCACATCACCGAGCGGCACAACTACCTGTGGCTCGCGCACTCCAAGCTCCGTCCGGTGGCGCTGGGGCCGGAGCTGCTCACCGGCTCGCTGCCGGCCGACGTGCGCGGCATGAGCCGCATCCGGCGGGGCGCCCGGGTGCTGTGGGAGAAGCCGTTCCTCACCGGCGAGGCGAACATGTCGCACTCGATCGCCAACCTCGAGCAGCACCACTTCAAATACGCCAACTTCCGCCGGCCCGGGGACGTTCACGTGCATTTCTTCGGCACCGCGACCCTGTCCTTCAGCGATCAGGTCCGCGCCGAGCCCGGCGATGTGTTCGACATCAGCGCGGATGCGTTCCTGCTGCCGCTGCGCAACCCGCTGGCGCACGGGCAGGCGCGCGCCGTGGTGCCCGAACCGCTGTGAGGGCGCGCCGCATCGTGCGGCGCGCGCCCGCGCGGATCAGGCGGGCCTGGCGAGCCGGCGTGCGCCGTCGAGCCGGTGCGGCCAGCGCGGCAGCTCGGTGGCGCGCAGTTCGGGCGGCAGCAGCGCATCCGGGAACCCCTGATAGCACACCGGCCGCAGGAAGCGCTCGATCGCCAGCGTGCCGACCGAGGTGCTGCGTCCGTCGGAGGTGGCCGGGAAAGGCCCGCCGTGCACCATCGCATGACTGACTTCGACCCCGGTCGGCCAGCTGTTGACGATGAGGCGGCCGGCCTTGCGCTCGAGTGTGGGCAGCAGCGCCCGCGCCAGCGGCTGGTCGGCCGCATCCATCTGCAAGGTCGCCGTCAGCTGGCCCTCGAGCCCCTCGAGAACCTGTTGCAGCTGCTCGACGCCGGCGCAGCGCACGAGCAGGGAAGCCGGGCCGAAGGTCTCCTCGGCGAGCGCCGGCCGCGCCAGGAGCGCCGCCGCCGTAACGCTGAACAGCGCGGCGCGAGCACAGTTCTTCGCGCCGTCCCCGGCGCCCTGCCCGAGCAGCTGCGCGCCCTCGCCGCAGAGCCGCGCGACACCTTGCGCGTAGTTGCGGTGAATGCCCTCGGTCAGCATCACCGCCGGCTCGACCCGGCCGAGCGCCGCGGTCGCCGCGTCCATGAACGTGCGCAGCCCCTCGCCTTCCAGTGCGAGCACGATGCCCGGGTTGGTGCAGAACTGGCCGACGCCGAGGGTGAGCGAGGTGACGTACGCCTGCGCCAGGCTGGCGGCGCCGCTCTCAAGCGCCGCCGGCAAGAGAATCACGGGGTTGACGCTGCTCATCTCGGCGAACACCGGAATGGGCTCAGGGCGCGCGGCCGCCACCTTCATCAGTGCGAGACCCGCGGCGCGCGAGCCGGTGAACGCGACCGCGCGGATGCGCGGATCGGCGACCAGGGCCGTCCCGAGTGCGGTGTCCGGGCCGTTGAGCAGCGAAAACACGCCCTCGGGCATGTCCGTCGCCGCCGCTGCCGCCACGATCGCGCGCGCCACCCACTCGCCGGTGCCGGGATGGGCCGGATGGCCCTTCACGACGATGGGGCAGCCGGCCGCGAGGGCCGCGGCGCTGTCGCCGCCGGCCACGGAAAAGGCGAGCGGAAAGTTGCTCGCGCCGAACACCGCCACGGGACCGCACGGGATGCGGCGCTGACGCAGATCCGGGCGCGGCAGGGGTTGGCGCTCGGGCAGCGCCGGATCGACGCGCAGGCCGAGCCACTCACCGGTGCGCAGCTCCGCGGCAAACAGGCGCAGCTGCCCCACGGTGCGGGCCCGCTCGCCGGCGAGCCGTGCCGGCGGCAGCGCGCTCTCGGCGTGCGCCCGCTCGAGCAGCGCATCGCCCTGCTCGAGGATGTGCTGTGCGATCGCTTCGAGGAACGCCGCGCGCCGCTCGGGAGCCAGTGCGCGGTAGGGATCGAACGCGGCGTGTGCGAGCGCGCAGGCCGCCTCGACCTCGGCCGCGCCGGCGGCGCTGAACGGCGGCTCCAGCGCCGCGCCCCGCGCAGGATCGATCGGCTGGAAACGTCGAGCGGTGCTGCGCCGTGCGCGGCCAATGAACAGCTCTCCAGTCAGTGCCATGTGAATGCGATGCTCCTATGCCGTTGTCCGAATCGAATGCGGCTGCGCGCGCAGTATGATGCACGCACCGCCGGGGCGCAGCGGCGCGCCCGGGCAACGCCACCTTCCCCTGGAGTGCGATGACAGATGACAGCCATCTATACGGACCTGAAAGACCGGGTCGTTCTGGTCACCGGCGGGGGCTCGGGGATCGGCGAGGCGATCGTGCGGCAGTTCGCCGCGCAGCATGCGCGCGTCGCCTTCATTGACGTAGTCGAGGAGCCCTCGCGAGCCCTGGTGCGGGAACTCGCCGCGGCCGGTGCCGCCGTGCACTTCGAGCACTGCGATCTGACCGGCGTCCCGGCGCTGCGGCGCGCGATTGCGGCCATCAGCGCGCGCCTGGGGCCGGTCGAGGTGCTGGTCAACAACGCCGCGAGCGACGAGCGCCATCCGACCGAGGAGGTGACCGAAGCTCTGTGGGACAGCCGAATCGCCGTCAATCTCAAGCAGCAGTTCTTCTGCGCGCAGGCGGTGCTGCCGGGCATGAAGGCCGCCGCAGGCGGCGCCATCATCAATCTCGGCTCGATCTCCTGGATCATCGGCCAGGGCGGCATGGTCGCCTACACCGCCGCGAAGTCCGCCGTCCTCGGCCTGACCCGCTCGCTGGCGCGCGATTACGGACCCTACGGGATCCGCGTCAACGCGGTGGCGCCAGGGTGGATCATGACGGCTCGCCAGCTCGAGAAGTGGGTCACGCCCGAGACGGAAAAGGAGATCGCCGCGCACCAGTGTCTGAAGCGCAAGCTGCAGCCCGTCGAGGTGGCGAACGTCATCGTGTTTCTGGCGTCGGATGCGGCCAGCGCCTGCACCAGCCAGCAGTACATCGTCGACGGCGGCTGGGTGTAGCCGCCGATACCCGGCGTTCACGGCGGCGCGCCCCGCTTCTTGCGCCCGTCGATGCGCCGCACGGCGGCGTCGATCACCGCGAGCATTCCGCGCGCTGCGCCCGACTCGTCTGCGGCCTCGATGGCATCGACCACCGCCGAGTGACCGGCGACGCTGGCGGCATGGTCCGTCGGGTTGTCGGCCGGCGAGCTGTAGGTGAAGGAGGCCACCAGCGCCGTCTCAATCACGCTGGCGATGGAGCGGATGAGCGGATTGCCGGAGGCACTGCCGATCGCCACGTGGAAATCGAGATCGGCGGCGGCGAAGCTTTGCCGTGAGTGATCGGTCCGGCCGATCTGGCGCACGCACTCGCGCAGCCGGGCGATGTCCTGCGGCAGCCGGCGCCGCGCGGCGAGCCCCGCGGCGGCCGGCTCCAGCGCGCGGCGAACTTCGGTCAGCGTCCGCAGGAACTCGTCGTCGAGCCCCAGGCGCAGCCGCCACGCGAGCACGTCGGCGTCAAAATAATTCCAGAAGACGGCATCGCGTACGCGCGTCCCCACCCGCGTCTTGGGCACCACGAAACCTTTCGCGGCCAGCGTCTTCATCACCTCGCGCAGCACGGTCCGTGAGACGTGGAAGCGGGCGCCGAGCTCGGCCTCCGCGGGCATGGGGCTGCCGGGCGGGTAGAGGCCCTGGAGCAATTCGGTGCCGAGGATGGCGGCGATCTGGTCGTGGCTGGACTTGCCGCGCTCGGGGTCGAGCAGGCTGAAGCGTGGCATCGGGCGGGGTGCGCCCGGGCGCGGGCCGAGACGGTCATCGGCGTTCATGTGGGCAGGCTCGGCACGATGATGCATGGGTAAACCATCCGTTTATCATCAATTTATCGGCCGACCAAGTGCTCCGCGCCGGTGGATCGGGCGGCACGGCGGCGACCATACCTTATCAAGACGTTCCGCAGGCCAAAACCTGCGCATCGCGCGCAGCGGCGAAGCGAACACGGACGAGCGCGACCCCGGTGGTTTAAATCACCGCGCAGCGGGATGTCCGCTGGCCGGTACGATGCTGTCCAGACCTTGCATCGGTTCGCGCCGCTGTGTATGTTCACAGGCAGGCGAAGGCCTCTACCGTCGAGTGAGCGGAACGTCAAGCGCGTGGAGCGGATCCGAGACGCCGTTCGGCCCAGGCGAGCGTGGCAAGTCCGACCGCTGGGAAGCGCGAACCGGCTGGAAGGTCCGTCAGGATCGAGACAATGCGTGTGCTGTTCGCAACAGCTAAACGCAGTGTTAAGGCTGGACACAAAAATGACCCCCGCATCACCCCTGGAAACACGCCTGCTGATCCACGGCGAGCGTGTGGCGGGTCTCGGCGCATCTGAATCCATTCTCGATCCTGCCACCGGCCAACCGATCGCATCGGTCCGGGAGGCCTCCGCCGAGCAGCTCGAGGCTGCAGTCGAGGCCGCCGCCGCGGCGTTCGAGCACTGGGCGCAGAGCACGCCGGCGCACCGCTCGCGGCGGCTACTCGAGATCGCCGCGCACCTGGACGCTCAGGCCGACGCTTACGCCGAACTCGAATCCCTCAATACCGGCAAGCCTCTGAAGGCGATGCGCCGGGACGAGATGCCCACCATCGCCGATGCGTTCCGCTTCTTCGCCGGTGCGGCGCGGATGCAGGGCGGGCCGCTCGCGGCCGAGTACGTGCGCGGCCACACGAGCCTGAGCCGCCGCGACCCGATCGGTGTGGTCGGATCGATCGCGCCGTGGAACTACCCGCTCATGATGGCCGCCTGGAAACTGGCGCCGGCGCTGGCGGCCGGCAACACCGTCGTGCTGAAGCCCTCGGAACAGACACCGCTCACGGTGTTGAAGCTCGCCGGCGCGCTCGCCGACATCCTTCCCAAGGGTGTCGTCAATATCGTGTGCGGCCGCGGCGAGAGCGTCGGCGCGCCCCTGGTCGCGCACGCGCGCGTACGCATGGTCTCGCTCACCGGCGACGTCGCGACCGGGCAGAAGGTGCTCGCCGCGGCCGCCGGCAACCTCAAGCGCACCCACCTCGAGCTGGGTGGAAAAGCGCCGGTGATCGTCTTTGCGGACGCCGATCTCGATGCCGTCGCGGCGGCGATGCGCGTTTCCGGGTTCTACAACGCGGGCCAGGATTGCACCGCGGCGTGCCGTCTGTATGTCGAGGCGCGGGTTTACGAGCGCGTCGTCGACGACGTGACGCAGGCGGCACGCACACTGAACGTCGGTGCGCAGACACATCCCGCGGTGGACATGGGGCCGGTGATCTCGGCAGAACAGCGCAGCCGCGTCGCGGGCTTCGTGGAGCGGGCCGTGGCGGGACAGCACCTGCGCGTCACCACCGGCGGGCGCGCCCGCGACGGCGCGGGGTTTTTCTATGAGCCCACCGTGATCGCGGGCGCCCGGCAGGAGGATGAGATCGTCCAGCGCGAAATCTTCGGCCCGGTCGTCACGCTGACGCGCTTCACCGACGCCGAGGAGGCGGTGCGCTGGGCAAACGACTCGGAATACGGACTCGCCTCATCGGTGTGGACGCGTGACGTCGGCAAGGCGATGCGAGTTGCTGCGCGGCTGCAGTACGGCTGTACCTGGATCAATACCCACGGCACCATGGCGCGCGAGATGCCGCACGGCGGCTTCAAGCGCTCCGGCTACGGCACGGATCTCTCGATCTATGCGCTCGAGGACTACACGGTGCCGCGCCACGTCATGATCAAGTTGGATTGAGCGCCGGCGGCGCATTTCGGAGAGTCCGCAATGAATCGCGCATTTCTCACGGCTCTGTTCGCCCCGCTGGCCTGCTGCGCGTGCTCCGGCGCCCATACCGCCGCGCCGCGCCCGCCCCGGCCGCCCCATGCAGCCTCCAGCGAGACGCTGCGCATCGATGCCCGCGCGCCCGGCAAGCCGTTCCCCCACTTCTGGGAGCACATGTTCGGCTCGGGCCACGCGCTGCTGGTGCTGCGCGCCAATTATCAGCGCGACCTCGGCATGATGAAGGCGGCGACGGGCATCCGCTACGTGCGCTTCCACGGACTGCTCGACAATGGGGTGGGGCTGGCGGTGGGCCCCTCGGCGCTCTTCTACAACCGGCGCGCAGGGCATTCCAAGAGCAAGGCCGCGAGTCCGCCGTACAACTTCTCCTACGTGGACCAGATCATGGACGCGCTGCGCGCGCACGGCGTGCGCCCTTACGTGGAACTGGACTTCATGCCCACGGCGCTCGCCAGCCACCCCAAGATGGTGAATTCATTCTGGTATCACCCGAACGTGTCGCCGCCGCGCAGCTATGCGGCGTGGGACGCCATGATCAGGGCGCTCGCACGGCATCTCATTGCGCGCTACGGCATCGACGAGGTCGCCAAGTGGTATTTCGAGGTCTGGAACGAGCCGAATCTGGGCTTCTGGGGCGGCGTCCCCAAGCAGAAGACCTACTTTGCGCTCTACGACCACACCGCGCGCGCGCTGAAGAGCGTCAACAGCCGGCTGCGTGTCGGCGGCCCGGCGACCGCCCAGGCGGCCTGGGTCAGTGCCTTCCTGCATCACGTCGCCAAGGTGCACGTGCCGATCGACTTCGTCAGCACCCACGTTTACGGCAATGACACGCCGGAGAACGTGTTCGGGAGGCACGAGAAAGTATCGCGGCGCACGATGGTGTGTCGCGCGGTGCGCAAGGTGCACGAGGAGATCCGGCGCTCGCCTTATCCGCATCTGCCGCTGATTCTGTCGGAATTCAATGCCAGCTACAGCAATGAGCCGGACGTGACGGACACGCCCTACATGGGCCCGTGGATCGCCTCGACGATCCGCCAGTGCGACGGGTTGCTGCACGCCATGAGTTACTGGACGTTCTCGGACGTGTTCGAGGAGGGCGGCGTGATCCGCAAGCCGTTCTACGGCGGCTTCGGACTCATCGCCGAGGACGACATCCCCAAGGCGGCCTTCAACGCCTTCGCGCTGCTGCACAAGCTGGGGCACCTGCGGCTGCAGCCGGATGAGCGCTCCGCGCTGATCACGCGCCGGCGCGACGGATCGCTGGTGCTGGCGCTGTGGAACTACTCGCCGCCGGACGGCACCGGGCCGCACTACACGCCGCCGCCGGCGCGTCGGTCCCATCGGGCGTTCGACATCCTGGTGAGGGGCTTTCCGGCTTCCGCGGCCGGCCTCCTGTGGCGCGTCGACGATCGACACAGCAACGTGCTGCGCGCCTTCGACGCGATGGGGCGGCCGTCCTGGCCGACGCCAAAGCAGATCACGGCGCTGCGCGCGGCCGGCCGGCTGGCGCCGCCGCGCCGCGTGCGCCTGATCGACGGCCAGATCGACGTCGTCGTACCGCAGCACGGCCTGGCGCTGCTGCTGTTGCGCCGCGCAGGCTGAATCAGCGCAGTTCCGGCACCGCGCGCTCGAGCTCGCGCAGGTCACGCCCGCGGGTTTCCACGCCGTATGCGCCGATCAGGGCCAGGCCGAGCACGACCGCCACGGCAATCGCCGCCGCGCACACGCCGAGCGCCGGCACCAGAGCGAGCGCGCCGAGTCCCTGACAGATCAGGCCGCCGGCTTTGCTGCAGCCGGCGACCCAGCCGGTGGCCCGCCCGCGGATGCGCAGCGGATAATTCTCCGCCGAATACGGCAGCAGAATCGAAATGACGCCGGTCGAGCCGACAATGAGCAGCGCCAGCGCCAGCAGCGGATTCTCAGCGCCGGACACGCCGCTCTGGCGCAGCAGGAGCGCGAGGGCACCGACCGCCGTGATGCCCGTCATGAGCAGCAGCGCCCCCTTGGTGCTCCAGCGCGAATACAGCAGTGCCGCCACCGCCACGCCCGGCGCGGCGATGAGGGAGGAGCGGGTGATGATGGCAGCGGCGAGCCCCATGTTGCGGCCCTCTGCGACGAGCTCCCCGGGCAGCCACAGCAGCAGCCCGAAATTGACGAAGCCCCAGGAAAGCCCGGCGACGGTCAGCGCCAAGGTCGTGCCGAGAAAGCGCCGGTCCGTCGGGGGCAGGTGGGAGTGGTCGAGACTCGCCTCCACGTCCCACTCCTCGGAGTGCGTGATCACCACGGAGCCGAAGCGCTCGAGCGTCGCGCGCGCCTCCTCGGGACGGCCGATGTGCATCAGAAAGCGTGCCGACTCCGGGATGAGCGGCGCGAGGGCGATCAGGAGCAGGCCCGACGGCAGGTTGAGAAACCACATGATCCGCCAGCCGAAGTGCGGCTGCAGCAGCGTCGAGAACCCCGCCGCCGCAACGTACCCGCCGAGCGCGCCCACGCCGCCGACGAGCACGAGACTCCAGCCGCGGTGGCGCGTCGGCATGATCTCGGCGAGCAGCGCGTAGGCGACCGGCAGCAGGCCGCCGGCGGAAGCGCCCATGAGAAAGCACATGAGCAGATTCCAATTGAACGAGGGCATCGCCCCGCAGATCGCGGTGCCGATGAACATGACGGCGGCGAGCAGTATGGTGGCGCGCCGGCCATAGAGGTCCGCGAGCGCGCCCCAGATGAACGAGCCGAGCGTCGCCCCCGTCAGCGCCAGGAACGGCAGCAGTGCGACATGCGCGGCGCTGAGGCCGTACTCGGCACGCATTCCGGGTACCACGAACCCGAGCGTGCTCACTTTCATGATGTCGACCGCCAGCGCAACTGCGAGCGCTGCGCCGGCCGCCCAGTGCCACGCAGTGAGCGGCGCGTCTTCCGGCGCCACGATGCGCTCGTGCGCCATCGCGGCGTGCGGACTCGCCTTCTTCGGCTGCAGCCCGTAGACGGCCGCTGCCGTGCCGCCGAGGATGCATGCCATGCCGACGAGCATCGGCGTTCCCATGGGCATGCCGGTCATCCGGTAGTGCATGGCGCGCGCCGTGACGAACGCCGGAAGGTGCAGCAGCACGCCGATCACGACGCCGAGACTCCCGATCCAGAAGGCGAGCGGACTGCGCCGGTCCGCGAACATGAACCATTCGCCCAACTGCTTGCCCCCTCAGCCGCGGGGCCCGCGAACCGCGGGCCGCAATTCTGTCGTGATTCGATGTGTCTGCCGCTGCGCCGCAGCGAAGTTCAGCGCAGCACGATCAGCAGGTCCTTCGGGTCGACCTGCTGTCCGGGTGTGACCAGAACTTCAGCGACCTCGCCGTCGATCTCGGCACGCACCTGGGTCTCCATCTTCATCGCCTCGAGACTCACCAGCACGTCGCCGCGTGCCACCTTGCGCCCGACGCTCACGGCGATCGTCGCGACCGTGGCCGGCATGGGCGCACCGACCTGCCGGGCATCGTCCGGCTCGGCCTTGCGCTGCGGCGGGCGTTTGGCGACCTGGCTGCGGTCCGCCACCCGCAGCGAGCGCGGCTGGCCGTTCAGCTCCATGAACACCGTGCGCATGCCGTCTTCGTGGATCTCGCTGCAGGCCACGTAGCGCACGAACAGCCGCTTGCCCCGCTCCAGATCGACGCTGATCTCATCTCCCGGCTCCATGCCGTAGAAATACACGGAGGTCGGCAGGATGCCGACATCGCCGTAGCGCGCCTGCCCGGCGGCATAGTCGAGCCAGACCTTCGGGTACATCAGATAGGACGCGAGGTCATCGTCGGTGACCGTCCGCGGCGTGGCCTGCTGGATCTTCGCGCGCTCGGCAGCCAGATCGACGGGCGGCATCAAGGCGCCCGGCCGCTCGGCGAGCGCTTCGGCGCCTTTCAGCACCTTGCGCTGCAGCGCCGGGGGAAAGCCGCCGTAGGGCTGGCCGAGGTCGCCGTGGAAGAACTGCACCACCGAGTCCGGGAACGGCACATCGACTTGCGGATCGAGCACCTGCTGCGGCGTCAGCCCGCTGGTGACCATCAGCAGTGCCATGTCCCCGACCACCTTGGAGCTTGGCGTGACCTTCACGATGTCGCCGAACATCTGATTGACGTCGGCGTAGGCCTGCGCGACCTGCGGCCAGTGCGCGCTGTCGATGCCGAGCGCGCGGGCCTGCTCGCGCAGGTTGGTATATTGCCCGCCCGGCATGCCATGCACGTACACCTCGGAGGCGCCGGAGCGGATGTCGCTCTCGAACGCGGCATAGAGCCGGCGCACCTGCTCCCAGTAGGACGAGAGCATGCGCAGCTTCGCGGGGTCGACGCCCGGATCGCGCGGACCGTGGCGCAGCGCCTCGACGATCGAGCCGAGATTCGGCTGCGAGGTGAGCCCGCTCATCGCATCGATGGCGCCGTCGACGGCATCGGCACCGGCCTCGACCGCCGCCAGCACGCTCGCGGCGGCGATGCCGCTGGTGTCGTGAGTGTGGAAGTGCACCGGCAGCCCGATCTGCTCCTTCAGGGCCTTGACCAGCGCGAACGCGGCGCGCGGCCGGCACAGCCCCGCCATGTCCTTGATGCCGAGCACGTGCGCGCCGGCGGCCTTCAGCTGCTGCGCGAGCCGCAGGTAGTAATCGAGCGTGTATTTCTTCTCGTGCGGGTCGCTGAGATTGCCGGTGTAGCAGATCGCCGCCTCGCACAATCGGCCCGTCTCGAGCACCGCGTCGATGGCGACGCGCATGTTCTCGACCCAGTTGAGCGAGTCGAAGATGCGGAACACGTCGATGCCGGCCTCGGCGGCCCGCTTGACGAAGAAGCGCACCACGTTGTCCGGATAGTTGGCGTAGCCGACGGCGTTGGCCGAGCGCAGCAGCATCTGCAGCAGCAGATTCGGCATGCGCTCGCGCAGCACCGCGAGACGCTGCCAGGGGTCCTCGCGCAGGAAGCGCATCGCCACGTCGAACGTCGCGCCGCCCCAGCATTCCACCGAGAACAGCTCCGGCGTGAGGCTCGCGTAGTACGGCGCAATGGCCGCCATGTCGATCGTGCGCATGCGCGTGGCGAGCAGCGATTGGTGCGCGTCGCGCATGGTGGTGTCGGTGAGCAGCACGCGCTGCTCGGCGAGCATCCAGCGGGCAAAGCGCTCCGGGCCGAGCTCCTCGAGCCGCTGCTTGGCGCCGGGGGGCGGATCGGCGAGCGGCACGGGCGGCAGCTTCGGGGTCTCGATCCGCTCGGGGCGCGGCCGCGCGCGCGTCTCGGGGTTGCCGTTGACGATGGTCTCGGCGATGTAGGTGAGAATGCGGGTGGCGCGGTCGCGCTTGCGTGGCCAGCGGAACAGCTCCGGCGTCTCGTCGATGAACCGGGTGGTGTAGGCGCCGTCGGCGAAACGCGGATGGCTGATCACCTGGTCGAGGAAGCGCAGATTGGTGACCACGCCGCGGATGCGGAACTCCCACAGCGCGCGGTGCATGCGCGCGATGGCCTCTTCGGGGGTCGACGCCCAGGCCGTCACCTTCACCAGCAGCGAATCGTACGAGCGGGTGATGATGGCGCCGGTGTAGGCGGTGCCGGCATCGAGACGAATGCCGAAGCCGGCCGGGCTGCGGTAGGCGCTGATCTTGCCGTAATCGGGGATGAAGTTGTTCTCCGGATCCTCGGTGGTCACCCGGCATTGCAGGGCATGGGCCTGGATGCGGATGTCCTCCTGCGCCGGCACGCCGCTCTCGGCCGTGCCGAGCCGCGCGCCCTCGGCGATGCGGATCTGCGCCTTGACCAGGTCGATGCCGGTGGCGCACTCGGTGACCGTGTGCTCGACCTGAATGCGCGGATTGACCTCGATGAAGTAGAAGCGGCCGCTGTCGGCGTCCTGGAGGAATTCCACCGTGCCGGCGTTGCGGTAGCGGGCGGCGCGGCCGATGGTGAGCGCCGCCGCGCAGATCTCGGCGCGCTGCGCCGCCGTGAGAAACACGGCCGGGGCGCGCTCGACCACCTTCTGATTGCGCCGCTGCACGGTGCAGTCGCGCTCGAACAGGTGCACCAGGCCCCCGTGGGCATCACCGAGGATCTGCACCTCCACGTGCCGGGCGCGGCGCACCAGCTTCTCGAGGTAGACCTCGTCATTGCCGAACGCCGCCTTCGCCTCGCGGCGCGCCACGGGCAGCAGCTCCTGCAACTGCTCGTCGCTCTCGACCACGCGCATCCCGCGCCCGCCGCCTCCCCAGCTCGCCTTGAGCATGACCGGATAGCCGATCTGCCGGGCAAGACGCGCGCACTCGGTGAACTCCAGCGGCAGGGGCGCGGTCGCGGGCATGACGGCCACGCCCGAGCGCGCGGCCAGATCGCGTGCCGAGACCTTGTTGCCGAGCAGCCGCATGGTTTGAGGCTCCGGCCCGACGAACACGATGCCGGCGCGCTCGCAGCCCGCGGCGAAGTCGGGATTCTCGGAGAGAAAGCCATAGCCCGGGTGCACGGCATCGACGCGCGCCTCGCGCGCAACGCGCAGAATGTCCTCGATGTCGAGGTACGCCTCGATCGGTCCCTTGCCCGGTCCGACCAGATAGGCCTCGTCGGCCTTCGTGCGATGCAGGGAAAAGCGGTCCTCGCGGGAATAAATGGCGACGGTGCGCAGGCCGAGCTCGTTTGCGGCCCGCATCACGCGGATGGCGATCTCGCCGCGATTGGCGATGAGAATGCTTCGAATCCTGTGCGGCATGAGGCCCTTCACCCGTAAAATCCGCTCCGATCATAGCGGCTGCGGACGCATCGCGCGCGAGGTACTCGTTCTATATGTATGCCATTGCGATTCATGGCGGCGCCGGCGGATTGCCGGCCCGGGGACTGTCAGCTGCCCGGCAGCAGCAATACCGCGAGGCGCTGGCGGCGGCGCTCGATGAGGGCTACGGGGTGCTCGAGCACGGCGGCTCGAGTCTCGAGGCGGTCATTGCCGCGGTGCGCGTGCTCGAGGACGATCCACTCTTCAATTCCGGCCGCGGCGCGGCGCTCACCAGCGAAGGGGGCGCGGAACTCGATGCCGCGGTGATGGACGGCAGCACGCTGCGCGCCGGCGCGGTTGCCGCGGTCCGGCACGTGAGACACCCGATCGAGCTGGCGCGGCGCGTGATGGAGAAATCCCGTCACGTCCTGCTGGTCGGCGCGGGCGCCGAGGAGTTCGCTCTCGAGGAAGGCTTCGAGCTCGTGCCGAACGTCTACTTCCGAACCGCCGAGCGTCAGGCCGAGTTGGACCTGCTGCGCGGCGGACGCAGCGTCTCGGAGCTGATGCCCTCCTCGCAGGGCACCGTCGGCGCCGTGGCGCGCGATGCGGGGGGCAATCTCGCGGCGGCCACCTCCACCGGCGGCATGGCCAACAAGCGGCCGGGACGAGTGGGGGATTCACCGATCATCGGCGCGGGCACCTACGCCCGCAACGGCGTGTGCGCCGTGTCGGCCACCGGGCATGGCGAGTACTTCATGCGCCTGGTCGCCGCCCACCACGTCTGTGCTTCGGTGGAGTACCGCGGCGTAAGCCTCGCGGAGGCGGTGCGCGAGACGCTGCACGAGCGGCTGCGTGCGCTCGGCGGCGCAGGCGGGATCATCGCCGTCGACGCCGACGGGCGGATCAGCCTGGATTTCAGCACCGAGGGCATGTTCCGCGGCGCGCGTGACTCGAGCGGCATGCGTCAGATCGCCATCTGACTAGTCGGCCTCGTCCTCGCCACCCTGGCGCATCGCGGCGGCTGTCTCGGCCGCGAGCAGCCGGATGCCCTGCACCCGGGCGCGCAGATGCGCCGCGCCCCCCTCGGCGGCCCCCCGCAGCAACTCGTCCCAGAACTCCGGGCTGTTCAGCCAACGGGGGCGCAGCCACATCCACTGGCGGCGTCCGAGCTGATGAGCGGCCAGCACGCTGTGCGCGGTGATCCACTCGAGGCACAGCGGGTGCATGCCGAGCGCCAGGCGCGCTTGCACGGCGTGGCGTCGGGCCAGCGACCAGGCGAAGACGAGGACCCGCTCCGTGGCGGCGATGGCCTGCGATACCGTGAACAGGGCCTGATAGGTCCCGGGCGGCGCATCCTGCACCTGCGCGCGGTCAAGGTTGCGCCAGCGGCGCGGATCGGACAGCCCCGCGTCGAACAGGAGAAACGGGTGATTGGCCGCGCGCCGGCGCGCCGGCGCATCAAGCGCCAGCCACCCCTGCCCGATCTTCGCCGCGGCGGCGTGGGTGCAACCCGCGCGCGCCTGCTCGGCCAGCACCTGCAGACAGTAGTCGTTCAGTTCGGGCAGCGTCTCGATGACCTCGCGCGGCACCGCGGCGCCGCGCGGCCCGTGCTCGGTCTGAGCCTCCCAATCGTGATCAGACATCACGCGTCCTCCGTGCGACTCCGTCCCCCGCCGCCGATGGTAGCGCGGTCGCGCCCGCCGGCCACCCCGCATTTGCATCAAATTTTGCAGATTCGCCCGCTTGTGCTTTGGCCGGAATGCCGGACAATGCTCTGCAGGGGACGCACACTACTGCCTGAAAAGGAAGGGTCATGCGTATCCTCGAAGATCGCTACGAGGGGGAGCTGGAGAGCTTCCAGCTGGCGCTGCGGTTCGTGCGCCACGAGGCGCGCACGCGCACGGTCCGCATGTTCACGGGGCTCACCGACCACCGCATCCGCAAGCTCTGGCAGCGCTATTGCGGCGGCCCGCACCATCTGCCGCGGCATCGCGGCAAATCTCCGCAGCAGGCGGGCTACTTCACACGCTCCGCGCGCGTGCGCACCGAGGCGTCGCTCCTGGCGGGCGTGTACTGCGCCTGCGGGCTGGTGCGCGAGCAGCCTGCCGCCCGGCGGCAGTGCGCGGCGGCGCGCCGGCGCATGGGCGCGATGCTGTGCGACGTCTACGATTACTACACAGCGGCGGTGCCGCAGCCGGCGATCTCCTTCGAGCACGCGCTGTTCCTGGTGCAATGCCTGCGCAGCGGCGAGCAGCTGACGGTGCGCCGCTGCATCAAGTGTCACGCCTACATGGTGGTCGAGCGGTTCCCGGTCCGCGCCCGTTGGTGCGATCATTGTGCACCCCCGAAAGGAGGACGGAAGCCGCACGGCGACTAGGCGTCGCCGCAACCCTGCCATGCATTCAGCTCGGCCGAACTTCTTCTCCGGCGCGTACGTCGACCGCCGCACCGAGCTGCGCGAGCAGGCGGACTGGCTGGCGAGCGCGCTCGCCGATCCGCATACGCAGTTTCTGCTGGCCCGCGGCACCGGCCTGCTGCTGCACGGGGCCCCGCAGCCGCGCATCGCGTTCGTTTCCGGCCGGCATCCGGCGGTGGCGGCGGCCGAGCCCGACCGTTTCATGCTGCTCGGCTGGTTCCGGCAGCGGCGCTGTGTGCTGCTCGCGCTTGCGCCCGAGTGGCAGGACGTGGATCTGCCCGAGGGGACGGCCTTTGAGGAGCTGCGGCCCCTCTCGCCCCAGCTCGACGCCGAGGAGGCGGGGCTGCTCGCCTATGCGCGGGCGCTGTCGGTCTGGCGTGCGCGCCAGCGCTTCTGCGGCGTCTGCGGCGGGCCGACCGAGCCGGCGCGCGCCGGCCACAGCCTGGTGTGCGCTGATCCGCAGTGCGCCGAGGAGTATTTCCCACGCCTCGATCCGGCGATCATCGTGCTGGTGACCGACGGGGAGCGAGCGCTGCTCGGACGGCAATCCACCTGGCCGCCGGGGCGTTATTCGACCATCGCCGGCTTCGTCGAGCCCGGGGAGAGCCTCGAGGATGCGGTGCGGCGCGAGGTCATGGAGGAGACCGGCGTTCAGGTGCTCTGCGCCCGCTACGACTCCTCGCAGCCCTGGCCCTTCCCGGCATCGCTCATGGTGGGCTTCCAGGCGCTCGGCGCGCCGGCTCCGGTGCGCGTCGGCGGGGAACTCGAGGATGCGCGCTGGTTCTCCCGCGAGGCGCTGCGCGGCGGGGAGATTCATCTGCCGCCGCCGCATTCGATTTCCCGGCGGTTGATCGATGCCTGGCTCGGAGCGCATCCGTAGTGTGTCTGCTGGTGCTCGCCTGGCGCGCCCATCCGCGCTATCGCCTGATCGTCGCGGCGAACCGCGACGAATATCACGACCGCCCGGCCGCGCCGCTCGGGCCGTGGCCGCAGCCCGAGGGGCTGCTCGCGGGCCGTGACCTGCGCGCCGGCGGCACGTGGCTCGGCATCGACCGCCGCCGCCGCTTCGGCGTCGTCACCAATTATCGGGAGCGCCAGAGCGCCCCGGCGGGCGCTGCATCGCGCGGCGGGCTGATTCCCGGCTACCTTGCGGCAGCGGACGGTCCCGGCGGGTATCTCGGGGCGCTCGCGCCGCTCGCCGGCCGCTACGGCGGGTTCAATCTGCTGCTCGCGGACGCCGAGTCGCTGTGGTACGGCTCGAACCGCACGGAGCCGTTCGCGCAGCGGCTCGACCCCGGCGTGTACGGCCTCTCCAATCATCGCCTCGACACCCCTTGGCCGAAATTGACCCGGGTGCGGGGCGCGTTCGAGCGCTGGCTCGCTGAGGCGGGCGCAGCGGACGGGCCCGCGGCCCTGCTCGAGATGCTCGATGACCGCCGCCCGGCTGAGGTGCGAGACGGAGCGGCGGCGGGCGATTGCGCGGCGTCCTGGGAGCGGGCGCTCTCGGCGCCCTTCGTCGAGCACCCCGAGTTCGGCACGCGCTGCTCCACGGTTCTGCTCCTGGAGGCGGGCGGCGCGCTGCGCATGTGCGAGCGGCGTTTCGATCGCCTGGGCCGCCCCGCCGGGGAGCGCGACTACCGGCTGGCAGCGGACCAATGGTGCTGAGCCCAGCGGGGGAACCGGCACCGTGAAGCACGGTCAGGACAGACTACAATGTATCGTTTATGGCCGGCCGGTTGGAGTCTGAGCGCTAAATGGCGAGTCGCTTTCGGTTTCGCGGGGCTCGATGGACGCGAGTCCCGGTGGTGCTGGTGTTGCTGCTCGCCGCCGCCGCCGCGCATGCCGACATCCGGGTGACGGTCCGTGGCGTGGATCGCGAGCTGCGCGCCAACGTCCTCGCCTACCTCAGCTTCGAGCGGTACAAGAACAGCCGGCACCTGGACGCCGAAATCATCGAACGGCTCGAGAACCGCGTGCAGAGCGAGGTGAGCGCCGCGCTCGAGCCGTACGGTTACTTCCAGCCCACCGTTCATCCGACAGTGCGACAGACCGGTGCGAACGACTGGCACGTGGTGCTCCAGATCGACCCGGGCCCGCCGGTCATCCTGCGCACGGTCGACGTGCGCGTCACCGGGCCGGGCGCCGATGACCCGCTGTTCACGCGCATCACCGGCGACCTGCCCTTTCATCCGGGACAGCGTCTGAACGAAGCGGCCTACGAACGGCTCAAGAGCGAGCTGCTGCAGACCGCGGCGACCTACGGCTATGTCGAGGCGCGTCTGACGCGCCACGAGGTCCTGGTCAACCCGCGCCGCAAGAGCGCCAGCATCGCGCTCACGCTCGCCACCGGGGTGCGCTACCGCTTCGGCACGACGCACATCCGCCAGAGCGCCGTGAAGAACAGGCTCGTGCGCCGGTTTCTGCGTTATCGTCCGGGTCAGCTGTTCGATCTGACACAGGTGCTGCGCACCCAGTTCGTGCTCGATGACACCGGGTATTTCTCCGACCTCGAGGTGGTGCCCGGCACGCCGGACAAGACCGGCCACACCGTGCCGGTGCACATCAGCGCCAAGCCAAGCCGGCGAAACGTCTATTCGTTCGCGGCCGGCTACGCCACCGACACCGGTGCGCGCGGCATCATCAGCTGGCAGGACCGCCGGGTCAACGAGGAGGGCGACCGGATGAGTGTCGACCTGGAGGCCGCGCAGCTCACCAAGTACAGCCTGCAGAGCCGCTACATCATCCCGATCGGCGATCCGGCCACCGAGAATCTCACCTTCTCCGCCAGCGTCGAGCAGCGCGACCTCGCGGCCGTGACCGCGCGCACCATGACCGTGGGCGCCCATCTCACCCGCGTCACGGGCCACTGGCAGACGATCTGGTTCATCGACGCGGTGCACACCACCGGCACGGTCGACAGCCCCATCTGCCCGGTCGGGAAGCTCGGCCCGGGCGGCCAGAGCTGCGGCATTACCAGCACCGACAGAGTGAAGGCGCCGATCGCGATCGCGAGCGTGGTCGGCAACATGCTGGTGCCCGGAGTCGACATCACCTCCCTGCCGAGCGGCTATTTCGGCGAGCCGATCTTCGAGCACGGCGTGTCCATCGAGCTGCGCGGCTCGCACGGCGCGCTCGGCTCGAAGGCGGACTTCGTGCAGCTGCGCGTCGCGCTCGAGCGCGTGTTCAGGCTCGCGCCCGGCTGGCATCTGCTGCTGCGCGATGCGTTCGGTGCGACCGCCGTGTCGCATTTCAACAGCATGCCGCCGGTGATGCGTTTTTTCGCCGGCGGCGAGGGTAGCGTGCGCGGGTTCGAGTACAACTCGCTCTCGCCGGCCCAGACCTTCTTCGCCACCGGCGTCTACCAGATCACCGACCCGAGCACGAAGAGCACCACCGACTACACCTGCTACGCCGGCACGAGCCCCCCGGCGAAGGCCGTCAACCCCGTCCAGTGCCCGATGCTGCCGCAGCAGATCGGCGGCAAGGACATGATCAGCGGCACCGTGGAGATCGATCGCAACCTGCCGCACAACCTGGGCATCGCCGCGTTCTTCGACTACGGCAACGCCTTCAACAGCTTTCACATCCCGCACCTGCTGCAGTACGGTGCGGGAATCGGGTTCCGGGTGCGCCTGCCGGTGATGACGCTCGGCATCGACGTGGGCGAGCCGCTGTCGCAGCCTGGCAGCCCGCGCCTGTACATCAACTTCTCGCCGAGGTTGTGAGCGGACCTGCATGATGCGCCGAGTTCTGACAGTGGGCGGTTTGCTGATCGTTCTTGCGGTGGCGTTCGTCGCCGCGGCGGCCTATTTCATCGTCTTCACCCAGAGCGGGTTGCGCTTTCTGGTGGCGCACCTGCCGCAGCGCTACGGCACGGCGCAGGTGCGGATCGAGCAGGTGAGCGGTACCCTGGCGGGCGGCGTACGGGCGCGACGCGTGGTGATCGACCAGCGCCACGTGTACCTGCGGCTCGACCGGGTGTACACGCGCGTGCACTTCTCCGCGCTCTCCTGGCGCACCCTGGTCAGCCCCGATACGACGATCGCGGACGCCTATGTGCGCATCAAGCCGGTGGCGCCGCTGCCCGTGGCGCACCCGAAGTTTCTGCCCTGGTGGCTCGGCATCCGTGTCACGCATGTGCACGTCGGTGCGCTCGCGCTGGTGCTCGAGGACGGCAGACGGCTGAACGGCACGGATCTCGACGGCGCCGTGCAGATCGCCTATCGCGATGTCGACGTGCCGCATCTGACGCTGCGCATGGGACACGCGCGCTACTCGCTCGCCGGGTCGTTGCACGCGGCCCGGCCGCTGCAGCTGTCGGTGGGGGGCGATTTCACCTCGCGCGACCCGCGCGGGCTGAACTGGGCAGGGACCGTGGCGCTGCGCGGGGATCTCGCCAATCTCACCGTCTCGGCGCATCTGCATGCGCCGTTCACGGCGGCGCTGCAAGGTGTGCTGCGCCACCGGAACGGCCGTTGGGTCACTGCGAGCGAGCTCGGCATCCGCGGTCTGGATCTGCGGGACTGGCATCGTACCGACCGCTTCGGCCTGATCAGCGCGCAGCTGGCGCTGACGGGGGGAGTTGACGGCTTCACCCTCGGCGGCACCGTCGATCCGGCGGGGCTCGGCGCCGGAGCGTTTCACGTCGAGCTCGCGGGAAAATACGCCGGGGGTTTGCTGAGCGCGAGCCGCGTGGCGATCCGCAATCTGGCCTCGGGGGCGGCGCTGAGCGCATCCGGGACAGCGCGCTTCGCCGGCGGACGGCCGGACCTGCATCTGCAGGGGCATTGGCAGGCGCTGCGCTGGCCGCTCGCCGGCAGTGCGCGCGTGCACAGCGCCTCCGGCCAGTTCACGTTGTCCGGCCGGCTGCCGTATGCCATCAGCGCGCAAGGCCTCGCGCAGGTCGGCGCCTCGGCGCCGGTGCCGATGACTCTGAGCGCCTCGATCGCCTCCACCGGGCTGACGTTGGAGCACTCGACGCTGCATGTGCTCGGCGGCGAGGTCGAGGCGGGCGGCACGCTCGCATGGCTGCCGCTCAAGCGCTGGTCGCTGCGCGCGAGCGGACGCGGCATCAATCCGGCGGCCGTGCGGCCCGAACTGCGCGGCCGCATCGGCTTTGCGCTCACCGCCTCGGGCGTGGGCTTCGGCGCCGAGGCGCCGCTCAGCGTGCGGATCGAGCGCCTCAGCGGCGAAGTGCGCGGCCAGAGCGCCAGCGGCAGCGGGCAGGTGATCCGCGAGCACCGCACGTGGTCTTTCGAGCACGTTCGCCTGAAACTGGGGCGCACGCGCCTCGACCTCGACGGCCGCATCGACAACCAGGCGAAGCTGCGCTTCGCGCTCGCCGGCGATCTGCGCCTGATCTCGGCCGCCGACCGCGGGCGCATCGAGGCGAGCGGATCGATCGACGGGCCGCTCGCCGCGCCGCAGGTGCGCGCCTCGCTCCGGGGCACGGATCTGCACGTCGGCGCGGACTCGCTCGCCTCGGTCGCGGCGGACGTTGATTTCGACCCGACGTCCCGCCGTCCCTCGAACGTGACCGTGCGGCTGCTCGACCTGCGGACCCGGCACCGGCAGGTGCGCAGCTTCGAGTTCACCCTGACCGGCCGCGCGTCGCATCTCACGGCGCACATGCAGGCCGATGCGCCCGGGCTGCATCTGGCGGCGCAGGCGGACGGGAGCTTCGCAGGCGGTGTGTTCAACGGCGAGGTCACCGCGTTCAACCTGACGGGGCCGCAGTCGTTGCGGCTGCATTTGCGGCACGCGACGTCGCTGTCCCTCTCGCGCGAGCGTAGTGTGCTCAGCGCGCTGTGCCTCGACGGCACACCGGGTGCATTGTGCACCGGTGCGACCTGGACGAGCGCGGGCTGGTCGGCGTATGTGAGCGCGAGCGCGCTGCCGCTCGCAACGCTGACGGCCGGCATGACCCCCGCGGTCGAATACCAGGGAACGATCGACGCCGGAGTCGAACTCAGCGGCCGTCCGGGACTGCCGCCGGTCGGAACGCTGCACATGACCCTGACGGGCGGTGTGCTGTCGCGGCGGCTGGTCAGCGGCAAGATCGAGCATACGACCATCGGCTCGGGTCTGCTCACGGCCACCGCGCGGCCTGGGATGATTCATGCGCAGGCCTCGCTCACCTCGGGCGCCATCGGCACGCTCGGGGCGACGCTCGATATCGGGCGAGGAGTGTCCCACTGGCGCGACATGCCGCTCAAGGGCAGCGTGCACGTGCAGACCAACCGGCTGAACCTGGTTTCCCTGTACATGCCGGGCGTCGATGAGGTCTCGGGCGTCCTGATTGCGGACGCGACGATCGGCGGAACCGTGGGTGACCCACGCCTCGCCGGCGTCGCGCGCGTCGTCGACGCCACCGCGGACGTGTACCGCACCAATTTGCTGATGAGCCATCTCGCCCTGACGGCGCAGCTGCTCAACACCGGGCTCACCGTCGAAGGCTCGGCGCGGGTCGGGAAAGGGTTGCTGCAGGTCCAGGGCCGGATGGGCTGGCGCGATGCCGTGCCCTACGGCGACCTTCATCTTCAGGGCACCGATCTGCGGGTCGTCGATCTGCCGGAAGCGCGCGTCGATGCCTCGCCGAATCTCGACTTCCGTCTGGCGTCCCGCCGCATCGATGTCACCGGCACGGTCCTCATCTCGCATGCTCGGTTCTCCCCGCGCAACCTCACCGGCGCGGTGCACGCCACGTCCGACCAGGTGATCGTCGGCGAGGAATCGGCCAGCGCCCCGCGTCGCTACCAGGTGGTGACCAACATCACGTTTGATCTAGGCAACGATTTCGACGTCGACACGATGGGGTTGAGCGGCAAGCTGAGCGGCCGGATCACCGTGAGCAGCGGATTGGGCAAGGGCACGACCGCCACCGGCGAGCTGTACGTGCAGAAGGGCGAATACGCCGCCTATGCACGCCGCCTCACCATCCAGTCGGGGCGGCTGTTCTACCACGGCGGACCGCTCGACAATCCGGGTATCGAAATCCGCGCCGAGCGCCGCTATACCGACATCACTGCCGGCGTCAACGTCAGCGGCACGTTGAAGCAGCCGCAGGTCTCCTTCTTCTCAAACCCGTCGTTGTCGCAGTCGCAGATCATGTCGCTGATCCTCTCCGGCGGCGGCGGCTCGCTGCAGGCGCTGCAGACCAGCACCACGCAGAGCCGCCAGACCACCGCTGCGGCCGAGCTGCTCGCCCAGGGCGGGGCGATCCTCGCGCAGCAGCTCGGCTCGCGCATCGGGCTGCCGGACGTCACGCTGCAGACCGACCTGAACAACGAGACCTCGCTGGTGCTCGGCAAGTATCTCTCCCCGCGCCTGTACGTCAGCTACGGCGTGGGGCTCACCGAGCAGCTGAGCGCCGTACGGCTGCGCTACAGCATCGGCGAGCACTGGACGATCCGCATCGAGGCCGGCCAGGGCAAGCTCGCCGGGCAGAGCAAGAGCGGCGAGCTCGGCGGGGCGGACCTGGTGTTCACGGTGACCAAGTGACTCTTGACTTGCGCGAATTAATATGCACAATTCGCGCATGTTTATGCACACGCCCGGTCACCGCTGAGCTGCGCCATGGACGCCGAGCAACTCGAGCGCCGCCAGGCGGTGGTGCGCATCCTGCGCAGCGGCGTGGTGCATCGCCAGGAGGACCTGGTGCGCCTGCTGCGCGTGGAAGGCTACGACGTCACGCAGTCCTCGATCAGCCGCGACCTGCGCGATCTGGGGGTGCTCAAGGCGAGCGGCCGCTACGTCCTGCCGCCGGACGAGGTGACGCGCACCCAGGGTGATTTCGCGATGCTCGCGCAGTTCGTGCGCGGGATGAGGCGCGCCGGGCCCTCGCTCACGGTCCTCAGGACCACGATCGGCGCGGCGCAGAGCGTCGCAGTCGCGATCGACCGGGCCGAGTGGCCGGAAGTGTCGGGCACCCTCTCGGGCGATGACACCATTTTTATTGCCACCGCCTCGCGGCATGCGCAGGATCAACTGATCGCGCGGCTGCAGGCACTCTTTGGGATCTGAGCCATGTCCACAGCCTCCACCGCGGGCGGCGAGCCCATCGTTCTGGCCTATTCCGGCGGTCTCGACACCTCGTTTCTGGTGCCGTGGCTGAAGGAGACCTACCACCGTCCGGTGATCACCGTCACCGTCGATACCGGCGGCATCGATGCCGAGGCGGCCCGCACGCTCAAGGAGCGCGCGCACGCCCTCGGCGCCGTGGCGCATCACCAGGTCGATGCGCGCGCGGAGTATTTCGAGCAGGTGCTGCGCTTTCTGATCATGGGCAACGTCAAGCGCGGCCAGCTGTACCCGCTGTGCGTGGGGGCCGAGCGTGTCATGCAGGCGCAGACCATCGCGCACATGGCGCGCAAGCTCGGCACCCACATGATCGCGCACGGCTGCACCGCCGCGGGCAACGACCAGGTGCGCTTCGAGGTCGCCATGCGCACCCTGGCGCCGGATCTGGAAGTGCTCGCCCCGGTGCGCGACCGGGCGTTCAAGCGGACCGAGGAGTTGGCCTTCCTCGAGAGCCGCGGCCTGCCCGTGCCGCCCTTCGGCGCGGCCTACTCGGTCAACCGCGGCCTATGGGGCGTGACCATCGGCGGCAAGGAGACGCTGAACTCCTCCGGCACCATTCCCGATGAGGCGTGGGTGCTCACGCGCGAGGCCTTCAACCGGCCCCGCGCGTGCGAGACCCACGTGCTCGCGTTCGAGCGCGGGCGACCGGTCGGCCTCGACGGCCGACCGCTGCCGCCGGTGGCGCTGATCGAGGCGCTGGAGTCGCTGGCGGCGCCGTTCGGCATCGGCCGGGGCATTCATCTCGGGGATACCATCATCGGCACCAAAGGCCGGGTCGCCTTCGAGGCGCCCGCCGCCGAGGTGCTGCTGATCGCCCACCGTGAGCTCGAGAAGCTCGTGCTCACGGGCCGGCAGCAGCGCATCAAGGAGCTGGTGGCCCAGCCCTACGGCGACCTGGTGCACGAGGGCCAGCTGCTCGATCCGGTGTGCCGCGACATCGAGGCGCTGCTCGTGTCCTCGCAGGCGCGCGTGACCGGCACGGTGCGCATCGCGCTGCGCCCCGGCAACCTCTTCATCGAGGGCGTCGAGTCGCCCTACTCGCTGATGAGCGCCTCCAAGGGCGTGTACGGCGAGGCGGCCGGCGAGTGGACGCCGCAGGATGCACTCGGCTTCTCCAAGATCGTCGCCCTGAGCGGCGTATTTCACCGCCGCGCCGGGCTCGCTTCCGACGGGCAGCCCCACGGCGCGGGAGAGCGGACATGACCAACGGCATGCGCAGCGTGGTCGTGGACAAGATCGCCTCCGTGGCGCAGGCCTGCGGCCTGTCGCACGAGGTGCGCATCTGCCCCGACATTCCCGCCGAGGAAGGCGTGGTGATCGTCGTCGAGGTGCTGACCAACAAGTCGACCTACAACACCCTGGAGCTCACCAGCGGCCGCATGGCCAAGGTGCGCAAGGGCGACATCGTGGTCGGCGCGCTCGGTCACCGCAAGGCGCTGTTCGGCTACTCGGGCCACATCCCCGAGACGGTCAGGCCCGGCGATACGATCCAGATGCTCAACATCGGCGGGGTGCTCGGGGCGTGCGACTCGATCAACCCCGACAAGGGCCAGCCGTTCGACTGCCGCGTGCTCGGGGTGGTGCTGCGCTTTCCGTACCTCGGCGAGCGCATCGGCGTGCCGGCACGCGTCGGGCTGCGCCCGCTCGATCAGGCCGCCGCGCTCGAGACCCGCCAGGTCCCGGTGGTGGCCCTCGCCGGCACGTGCATGGAGGCCGGCAAGACCGCCGCCGCCTGCGCCATGATCAGCCGCATGCGCCACCGCGGCCTCACGATCGATGCCTTCAAGGCCACGGGCGTCTCGCTGCGTCGCGACATCATGGCGATGGAGGATGCCGGTGCGCGCCGCTCGGCGATCTTCACCGATTTCGGCGTGGTAACGACCACGCGCCGCAACGGCCCGGCCCTGACGCGCACCATGCTTACCGAGCTCTGCGCAGGCAAGCCGGATGTGATCGTGTTCGAGCTGGGCGACGGCATACTCGGAACCTACGGCGTCGATGCCATTCTCGAGTGCGCCGACATCCGCGCCGTGCTGACCGGCGTCGCGCTCTCGGCCAACGACCCGGTGGCCGCCTGGGGCGGCGTGAAGCTCTTGCGCGAGCGCTTCGGCATCGAGCCGTGCGTGGTCACCGGGCCCGCCACCGACAATCGGGTGGGCATCGATCTGATCACCGAGCAGCTCAAAGTCCCGGCATTCAACGCCATCAGCGACGGCGCCTCGCTCGGCGATTACGTGATGCAGGCCGTGGGCCTCTCGGGCGGGGCGCGCACGTGAGCGAGCCCATTCCCGCGGTTGTACTCGGCGGCAGCGGCTATGTGGCCGGCGAGGTGCTGCGCCTGCTGGCGGCGCATCCGCGTTTTGCGTTGCGCGCGGTGCTCTCGGAAAGCCGGCCCGGCGAGCCGATCGCCGCGGCGTTCCCGCACCTAGCCGCGGTCTATGGGGATTGGCGCTTCCAGGGGCACGACGAGGTGCGCGCGCTGCTCTCGAGCGTGCCGCGCTGCGCGGTGTTCTGCGCGGCGCCGCATGGGGTGTCCGCGCAGCTGATCGACTCGCTGCTCGAGGCCGCGGCAGCCGCGGGCACCGCGCCACGGGTGGTCGACATCTCGGCCGATTTCCGTTACCGCTCGGCCGGCGAGTACGAGCGGGTCTACGGCCATGCGCACGGCGCGCCGGGCCGCCTGGCACAATTCACCTGTGCGCTGCCGGAGCATCTGGCCGAGCTCGCGACGCCGCACGTGGCGCATCCGGGCTGCTTCGCCACGGCGGCGCTGCTCGCGAGCGTGCCGCTGCTCACCCTCGGCCTGGTGCCGCCGCAGCTGTTCGTCGCGGGCGTGACGGGCAGCACCGGCTCGGGGGGCAAGCCGACGTCCGGCACGCACCATCCCCTGCGGCACAGCGACCTCTACGCCTACAGCCCGCTCGCGCACCGGCATGCGCCGGAGATTGCCGCTTGCGCCCGCGCCGCGAGCGGCGTCGCCGCCGATTTCGCGTTTGTCCCGCATTCCGGACCGTTCGCCCGCGGCATTCACGTGACGGTGCAGGCGCGGCTCGAGCGGCCGCTCGAGACCGCCGAGGTGCTCGGCGCGCTGCGAGAGTTCTACGCCCGCGCGCGCTTCGTGCGGGTGCTGGACGGCGCACCGCGCATCAAGGACGTGACGGCGAGCAATTACGCGCACCTCGGTGCGGTGAGCGACGGCCGCACCATCGCGGTGATGTGTGCCATCGACAACCTCACCAAAGGCGCCGCCGGCGGCGCGGTGCAGTGGATGAATCGGATGTTCGGCCTGGCCGAGACCGATGGCCTTACGCTGCCGGCCCCGGGTTGGACCTGAAGCGAGCGATCATGAACGCAACCCCGACCATGTCACCCACGCCGACGCCGCCGAGCGACGCCCTGGCGCCCGTCTACGCCCAGTACCCGTTCGAGGTCGCCCGCGCCGAGGGGGTGTGGCTGATCGACCCGCAAGGCGAGCGGGTGCTCGATCTGTATGGCGGGCATGCGGTCGCAGCGCTCGGCTATGCCCATCCCGGCTGGACCGACGCGCTCGCCGCGCAGGCGCGCGCGTGTCAGTTCCAGACCAACGCGCTGCCCATGGGCGTGCGCACGCACGCCGCGCAGCGGCTGCTGGCGTTCTCGCAGCTGGATTTCGCGAGCGTGTTCCTGGTCAACAGCGGCGCGGAGGCCAACGAGAACGCGCTGCGGCTCGCGCTGCGCATGACGGGGCGACCGCACGTGGCGGCGCTCGAGGGCGCCTTTCACGGGCGCACCGCGGCGGCCTCGGCGGTCACCTGGGGCTCGCAGGCCTGGTATGGCTTTCCGCGCACGCCCTTCGACGTGAGCTTCCTGCCGCGCGGCGATCTCGATGCCCTGGCCGCCCAAGTGAGCGAGCGGACCGCCGCGGTCATCGTCGAGCCCGTGCAGGGGCTCGCCGGTGCGGTGAATCTCGGTGCGCCGTATCTCGCCGCGCTGCGCGAGCGCTGCGATGCGGTCGGCGCGCTGCTGATCTTCGATGAGGTGCAGTGCGGCTTCGGCCGGGTGGGCGCGCCGTACGCGGCCGGACTCTACGGAGTCATGCCCGACATGCTCACCACGGCCAAGGCGCTCGGCAACGGGTTTCCGGTCGCCGCCCTGCTCACCTCGGCCAGGGTGTCCGCCACGCTGAAGACCGGCCTTCTCGGCACCACCTATGGCGGCGGCCCGATGGCGTGCGCGGCCCTGCTCGCCACGATCGAGGCCATCGAGTCCGGGCGGCTGCTCGAGAACGTGCGGCGCGTGTCGGCCTACATCCGGCGCACCTGTCTGACCGGACCGGTGAGCGCGATGCAGGGCGAGGGCTTGCTGCTCGGACTGCGCACCCGCCGGCCCGCGAAGCAGATCCAGGCCGAGCTGCTGCGCCGCGGCATTCTCACCGGCACGGCGAGCGACCCGGATATCGTGCGGCTGCTGCCGCCGTTCATCCTCCAGGAGGCGCACGTGGACCTGCTGCGCCAGGCGCTGACGGACATCGGCGCATGAAACGCTTCGTCGACCTGGCGGAGCTGCCGCGCGAGGAGGTGCCGGCCCTGCTCGAGCTCGCCGAGCGGCTGCAGCGCGAGCCCGAGCCGCGCGCGCTTGCCGGGAAGATTCTCGGGCTGCTGTTCCTCAATCCCTCGCTGCGCACGCTCGCGTCCTTTCAGGCAGGCATGGCGCGCCTCGGCGGCAGCTCGTTCGTCATCACGCCGGGCCAGGGCACCTGGCAGCTCGAGACGCGCCCCGGCGTCGTGATGGACGGCGCGGCGGCCGAGCACGCGCGCGAGGGGATTCCGGTGCTCGCCTCCTACTGCGACGCCCTCGGCATCCGCGCGTTCGCCGACGGACGGGATCTGGCGGCGGATCTGGCGGAAACGACGTTCAATGCGCTCGCGGCGCTCGTGGACAAGCCGCTGATCAATCTCGAATCGGCGGTCAACCACCCCTGTCAGGCGCTTGCCGACTGGAAGACGCTGGAGGATTTCGGCGTGCCGCGCCGCGGCCGCCTGGTGCTCTCCTGGGCCTATCATCCGCGCCCCTTGCCGCTGGCCGTGCCGTCCGCTGTGCTGCACATGGCGGCGCTGCGCGGCATGGAGGTCGTGGTGCTGCGGCCCGAGGGGTTCGCGCTGCCGCCGTCCATCATGGACAAAGCGCGCCGCGCTGCGGCGCTCTCGGGCGGCTCGGTGCGCGAGAGCGAGGATCGGCGCGAGGCAATCGCGGGCGCGCACATCGTCTACGCCAAGGAATGGGGCGCCACCGCCTGCTACGGCGATGCGGCCGAGGAGGCGCGCCGGCGGGCCGGGCTGACCGGCTGGTGTGTGCGCAACGAATGGTTCGAGCCGGCCGCGCGCGAGTGCCGTCTGATGCACTGTCTGCCGGTGCGGCGCAACGTCGCCGTCGCCGACGAGGTCCTCGACGGCCCGCGCAGCATCGTGCGCCGCCAAGCGTACAATCGCCTGCCGGTGCAGATGGCGGTGTTGTACCGCCTGCTGAAGGGGCTGTAGGCCCGCCGTGTGTTTGTCCGCTTAAGATCAGGGGCTTGTCACCGAGATGATCATGCAACCCGCCGACCAGGCACTAGCCATCCGCGCGTTGAAGAGCGCCGCGCCGTACATCCGCATGTATCGCGGCAAGACTTTCGTGGTGAAGGCCGGCGGCGGCGTGTTCGCCGATGACGCCGCGACGCGCGTGCTCGTCGAGCAGATCGCGATCCTGCACTACTTCGGCGTGCGCGTCGTGTTCGTGCACGGCGGCGGCCCGCAGGTGACCGAGCTCGCCAGTGCCCTCGGCGTGAGCTCGCGGATGGTGGAGGGACGCCGGGTGACCGACCGCGAGGCAATCGACGTCACGGCGATGGTGCTGAACGGCACCATCAACACCGCCATCCTCGGCATCTGCCGCGAGCTGAACATCGAGGCGGTCGGCGTCAGCGGCGTCGATGCCGGCCTGATCCGCGCGCACAAGCGCCCGCCGGTGACGATCAAGGCGAGCGGCGAGCTTGTCGATTACGGGTTCGTCGGCGACATCGACTCGGTCGACCCGACCGTGCTGCGCAAGCTGCTCGAAAACGGCCTGATGCCCGTCGTGAGCCCGCTGTCGGCCGACGATGAGGGCGTGCTGCTCAACGTCAATGCCGATACCGTCGCCGCCGCGCTCGCCGCCGCGCTCGGCGCCGAGAAGCTGATCCTGTGCACCGGCGCGCCCGGCATTCTGGCCGACCTCGCCGATCCGGGCTCGCTCATCTCCTACACGGACCTCGAGGGCCTCTCGAGGCTGCGCGAGCAGGGCGCCATCGCCGACGGCATGCTGCCGAAGGCCAAGGCGATCGAGTCGGCCATCCGCGGCGGCGTGCGCCGCGTGCACGTCGTGTCGTATCAGGCCCCGGAAGGCATTCTCGGTGAAGTGTTCACCAACGAGGGCACCGGCACGCTGATCGTCGAGGACATCGACGCGCTGACGCCCGCCGAACAGCACAGCGGCGGAGCCTAGCGTGAGCCGGCTGTGGGACAAGGGCGCGCCGCTCGATGAGCGCGTGCTGCGCTACACGGCCGGGGAGGACTTCGCGCTCGATGAGCGTCTGGTGGCCTACGACGTGCGCGCATCGATCGCGCACGCCGAGATGCTCGCCGCCGGGGGGCTGCTAGCGGCCGCGGATTTCGCGGCCATTCGCGACGGCCTCACCGCCCTCGGCGATGAGCATGCCCGCGGGGTGTGGCACATCGAGCTCTCGGACGAGGACGGGCAGACCGCGCTCGAGCGGCGGCTGACCGAGCGGATCGGTCCGGCGGGCGGGCGGGTTCACCTCGGGCGCTCGCGCAATGATCAGGTGCTGACGGCGCTGCGGCTGTATCTGCGCGACGCCGTGGAGAGCCTCGCCGCCGGCGCCGTGTCGGTCGCGGAGGCGCTCGAGGGGCTGGCGGTGCGCGAGCGCGCGACCGAGCTGCCCGGCTACACCCACATGCAGCAGGCGATGCCGAGCTCCGTGCCGCTGTGGGCCGGCGGCTTCGCCGCCGAAATCCGCGACGACGCCGAGGCGCTGCGCCACGCGCACCGCCGCCTCGGCAAATGCCCGCTCGGCTCGGCGGCCGGCTATGGCACGCCGGGACTGCCGCTCGATCGGGAGGCGACGCGCGCCAAACTCGGCTTCGCCGAGGTGCACGAGCCGGTGACGGCGGTGCAGCTCTCGCGCGGCAAGGCCGAAGCGGAGCTGCTCTTTCACCTGTGCCTGCTGATGCAGGATCTGGGGCGCCTGGCGGCCGACGTGCTCCTCTTCGACACGCAGGAGTTCGCCTTCATCGAGCTGCCGGAGGCCTTCACCACCGGCTCGTCCATCATGCCGCAGAAGCGCAATCCGGATGTCTTCGAGCTGATCCGCGGCCGCTCGGCCACCGCCCAGGCGTGCCTCGCCGAGGCGCTGGCGGTGTGCGCGAAGCTGCCCTCGGGCTATCAGCGCGACCTGCAGCTGCTGAAATTTCCGCTGTTCCGCGCCATCGACGTGGCGCACGAGACGCTCGGGATCCTGCCGGCTGCGCTCGATGGGATGCGCTTCCGCCCGGAGCGCATCCGGCTCGACCCCGCCATCCACGCCGCCGAGCAGGCCAACCGCCTGGTGGTGAGTGAGGGCATCCCGTTCCGTGAGGCCTACCGGAGAGTGGCGGCGAAGCTGAAGGGGCCGGGCTGAACGTGGCGCACATTCATGCTGCTGTGCGCAACTCGGGATGCTGCCGCTCGCCTGATCGGTTGAACGGCTGCGGCTGACGTTCATGGCGGGGCTATCGTGCCCCGGCAAACCGTTGAGTGAGATTGCCGCGACGCTGCACACCAGCGGCGCCCGCCGCGCACAACGTGATTCGCGCTACCGAGGATATCGATCTGCTCGTGGGCCTGGAAAACGCTGATTTGATCGCGGCGCAGCTCCCCGGGGCCGACCTCTCCTCGCGCGCATCGCAGCGATGAGGCGGCCAATGACCTGCGCGAGGAGGAGCGAGTCGACCTGCCGTATGCTCACCGCCCGATCGCCAGGCGACTGCTGGCGGGCGCAAGGACGCTCACGACGCCGCGGGGAGAGTTGCGCGTGATCAGCGCCGAGGGGCTGAGCGTCTGGAAACTGCAGGGACTGGGCGACGGTCCGCGGCGGACCCAGGATCCGGCGGCTATCCGCGCGCTACGGCAAGCCAACACAGAGCGGCTGGGCATCGCGGACCTGCGCGCGGACTTGCGGCCGTTCGAAATGAGACGCTGCTCCATGAGCTTCTCAAAGAAACCGGCTGAGCCGCCGCTCCTCGCCGAGGGTGGCGTGCACCGTGCGGCGCGGTCGCCGGATGACCCGTTTTCTTGCCCTCGATGACCTCATGGCCGTGCTCGAAGCCCTGAGCCCAACCTGGCCGCAACGCGAGCGGTTCTCGAGCGCAGGCACGATGCGTCTCCCGCCGTGCTCCGTCGCGGCACGACGCTGACTCCTTTCGCCGGAAAACTCTCGACCCGCAGATGAGGCATAATGCCCCCGTGGTCGGCCAGGTGCGATCCGAAACCATGAGGCGGCAATCGCTCTCGGACGGGACGTTCCGCGGCGACGGCGACCCCTTCTATCTGCCGAACTTCTGCGCCTCGCGCGCCGCGGTCGCCATCGTGGTGATCGTGGAGCTGACCGCCATCGTGCTGTCGATCGCCCGCAGCGACACGGTGAGCTTCTGGTCGGAGCTTGCGCGCAGCTCGCTGTTTCTGCTGTGGATCGGACTGGTGTGCGCGGCGCTGCTGTGCGTGCTGCGCCCGCCGCTCGCGCGCCTCGGCGTGCGGGGCGGCTCCACGGCGGTGCTGGCGCTGCTGACAGCGGTGGTGGCGGGGATCTCGATCGGGGCGTACCTGCTCGGGCGCAGCGAGCTGCTCGCGCCCGCCGCGGCGCTGTTCCCCCGGCGCCTCGGCCCGTTCGTGGTGCGCAACACGGTGATCGGCTTCGTGATCGCCGCCGTCACGCTGCGCTACTTCTACGTCACCCATCAGTGGCGGCGCAACATCGAGATGCGCGCCGCCGCCCGGGTGCACGCCCTTCAGGCGCGCATCCGCCCGCACTTCCTCTTCAACAGCATGAACACCATCGCCGCGCTCACGCGCTCGGCGCCCCGGCAGGCCGAGCAGGCGGTGCAGGACTTGGCGGACCTGTTCCGGGCGTCCCTCGGCGACCCGAATCAGACCATCACGCTGGCCGATGAGTTGGAAATCGCGCAGACCTACCAGCGCATCGAGCAGCTGCGTCTCGGCGAGCGGTTGCGGGTGGACTGGGAGGTCGCGGCGCTGCCGGCCGATGCGCGGGTGCCGGGGCTCCTGCTGCAGCCGCTGCTCGAGAACGCGATCTATCACGGGATCGAGCCGAGCGCCGCGGGCGGCACGGTGCACATCCACGGTGAGCGCTCGGGCGAGCTGATTTCCGTGGTGGTGCGCAATCCCCTCGGCGCGCTGCACGGCGCGCACGACGGCAACCATCTGGCGCTCGAGAACATCCGCGAGCGCCTGACGCTGCTCTACGGCGCGCGCGCGCTGGTGAAGGCCGGCTCCTTCGGACAGGAGTACATCGTGACGCTGCGCTTTCCATACATTGCCGCGCCTGCCCCCGGGTCAGGCTGAGGAGCCGGGCGTGCTGCGGGTGCTGATCGTCGATGACGAGCCGCCGGCCCGCGAGCGGCTGGGCCAGCTGCTTGCGGAGATCGGCGGCGTGCAGCTCGCCGGGGAGGCGGCGACCGGCCTCGAGGCGCTCGAGCAGGCGGCACGGCTCGCGCCCGACGTGGTGCTGCTCGATGTGCGCATGCCCGGGGTCGACGGCATCGAGACCGCCCGCCACCTGAGCGTGCTCGAGGAGCCGCCCGCGGTGATCTTCACCACCGCCTACGACCAGTATGCCGTCAACGCGTTCGAGACCCGGGCCGTCGGCTACCTGCTCAAGCCGGTGCGCAAGGACAAACTGGCCGCGGCGCTGGCCCAGGCGGGCCGCCTGACACGCCCGCAGCTGCAGCGCCTGGCCGCCGCCGCGGGGACGCCGCGCCGCACGCACATCGCGGTGCGCCGCCGCGAGCAGGTGCGCCTGATCCCGTTGGAGGACATCCTGTATTTTCAGGCCGACCAGAAATACACCACGGTGCGCCACGCGCACGGCGAGGATCTCATCGAGGAGTCGCTGCGCGCGCTGGAGGAGGAGCTCGGCGAGCGCTTCGCGCGCATTCATCGCAACACGCTGATCAATACGGGGCATCTGCAGGGCATCGAGCGCGCCGGCGAGGGTCGCTACTGCGTGCGGCTGCGCGGCTGCGCGGCGCTGCTGCCGGTCAGCCGCCGCCTGGCCGGCGAGCTGCTCGAGCGCTTCCGGATCTGACCGACCCGAGGCAGTTGGAGTATCCTCAGTCGATGCGCATCGAGTTCACCAAGATGCACGCGCTGGGCAACGACTTCGCGGTGTTCGATGCGCCCGCGGGACAAGCGCCGCTCGAGTGCGCCGAGCTCGCCCGCCTCGCCGACCGCCACACCGGCATCGGCTTCGATCAGGCGCTCGTGCTCGAGCCGCCCCGGCGGGCCGAGACGGCCGTCTTCTACCGGATCTTCAATGCCGACGGCCAGGAGGTCGAGCAGTGCGGCAACGGCGCGCGCTGCATCGCCGCGCTACTCGCGGCGCGCGGCGCCGCGCGCGCCGGCGCGCTCACCCTCGACAGTCCGGCCGGACTCATCGAGGCGCGGGTGCGCCCCGGCGGAGAGGTCTCGGTGAACATGGGACCGGTCCGCTTCGATCCGGCGGCGCTGCCCTTCGAGGCGCCGGCGGAGGCGGACCGGTACGGCCTCGAGGTCGACGGCGAGACGGTGCAGATCGGCGCCGTCTCGATCGGCAATCCGCATGCCGTGCTCGCCGTCGATTCGGTCGATGCAGCGCCGGTGGCGCGCCTGGGTCCGGCGATCGAGCGCCACCGCCGCTTTGCGCAGCGCGTCAACGTCGGGTTCGTGCAGGTCGTGGACCGCACGCACATCCGGCTGCGGGTCTACGAGCGCGGTGTCGGCGAGACGCTGGCCTGCGGCACGGGAGCGTGCGCGGCGGTAGCGGTCGCCCGCCGCTGGGGATTGCTTGATTCCGAGGTCCGCGTCAGCGCGCGGGGCGGTCAGCTCGGGGTGCGCTGGGGGGGGGCCGGGGAGCCCATCTGGCTGACCGGCCCGGCGCAGATCGCCTTTCGGGGCCACATCGATCGTTAAGGGAGCTTCGAGACATCATGACAACACGTGAAGCACGCGGCATCGCCGCCACCGAGATGGACGAGGAGTCCATCGCGACCTTCCTGCAGCACAACCCCGACTTCTTCGAGCGGCACCAGGCGGTGCTGCTGCGCCTGCGGCTGCCGCACGCGCGCGGCGGCTCGACCATCTCGCTGGTCGAGCGGCAGATCGAGGTGATGCGCGAGAAGCACGCGGCCCTCGAGGGCAAGCTGGCCGAGCTCGTGGCCGTGGCACGGGCCAACGATGCCATCGCGGACAAGCTGCATCGGTTCACGCGCCGCCTGCTTCAGTCGGGCAGCCGCGCCGACGCGGTGGGGCGCATCGAGGCCAGTCTGCGCGAGGACTTCGACGCCTTTCACAGCGTGCTGCTGCTGATGGGCGAATACCCCGATCTCACCCCGCAGCGCTTTGTGCGCACCGTGGCGCGCGAGGATGCGGAACTGAAATCCTTCGACTCGCTCTTCGGCGCCGGTAAGCCGCGCTGCGGCCAGGCACGCGACTCGCAGCGCCAGCTGCTGTTCGGGCCGGACTCGGGGCAGATCGGCTCGGTGGCGCTGGTGCCGCTCACCGAGAAGGGCACGCCGCTCGGGGTGCTCGCGCTCGGCAGCCCTGACCGCGACCGGTTCCATCCGGGCATGAGCACCGAGTTCCTGGCGCGCATGGCCGATCTGATCGCCGATGCGCTGACGATGCGCCGCGGGGCATGAGGCGCGGGCCGACGCCGGCGCGCCGATGAGGCCCGAGGCGAACCAATGGGTCGAGCGCTTTCGGCGCTACCTCGTGACCGAGCGGCGCGGCTCGCCGCACACGGTGTCCAATTACCTCAGGGATCTGCGCGCGCTCCAGACGTACTGCGACCGCGCGCGATTGGCCGATTGGGCCGGGCTCGATGATGCGCAGGTGCGCGCCTTCGCCGCCCGGCTGCACGCCGGCGGACTGGGACCGCGCAGCATCCAGCGGCGGCTCTCCGCGGTGCGCAGCTTCTATGATTTCCTGCTGCGCGAAGCGCAGGTGCAGCGCGAGCAGCGGGCCGCGCCTGCCGAGGGTGCCGACATCCGCGCGCTGCGCAGCAATCCGGCCTCGGACGTGCGCGCGCCGAAGGCTCCGCGTCGCCTGCCCGTGACGCTGGATGCGGACCAGATGGCGCGGCTGCTCGCCATCAAGGAGACGACGCCCGTGGCGATCCGCGACCGTGCCATCATGGAGCTGCTGTACTCCTCTGGGCTGCGCCTCGCGGAGCTGACCACGCTCGACCTCGAGCAGCTAGATCTCGCCGACCGCACCGTCCGGGTGCTCGGCAAGGGGCGCAAGGAGCGCTCCGTGCCCGTCGGCCGCGTGGCCACCGAGGCGCTCGAGCGCTGGCTGAAGCAGCGCGCGGCGTGGGCGGGGAGCAGTGAGCCGGCGCTGTTCCTCGGCCGCGGCGGGCGGCGGCTCGGGCGGCGCGAGATCCAGAAGCGGGTCGCGTACTGGGCGCGCCGCCAGGGCCTGCCGCAGCACGTGCACCCGCATCTGTTCCGCCATTCCTTCGCCTCCCACCTGCTCGAGTCCGGGGCCGAGCTGCGCGGCGTGCAGGAGATGCTCGGGCACGCGGACATCGCCACGACCCAGATCTACACTCACCTTGACTTTCAGCACCTTGCCCGCATCTACGATGCAGCGCACCCGCGGGCGCGCCGCAAATCCTGACGAGGCGCCCGGCGCCTCTCCCGCTCAACTGGCAATACTGGCCGCACGATGACCGACTCCACGACCTTCAATCCCCACGGCACGACCATCCTGGGCGTTCGCCGCAACGGCGCCGTCGCGCTCGGCGGTGATGGCCAGGTGACCTTGGGCAATACCGTCATGAAGGGCAATGCCCGCAAGGTCCGCAGGCTCTACAACGACAAGGTGCTTGCCGGCTTCGCCGGCGGCACGGCGGACGCGTTCACGCTGTTCGAGCGCTTTGAGGGCAAGCTCGAGAAGTACGGCAACCTTACGCGTGCGGCCATCGAGCTGGCCAAGGACTGGCGCGCCGACCGCTACCTGCGGCGCCTCGAGGCGCTGCTGCTGGTGGCGGACCCGGGCAAGCTGCTCGTGATCTCCGGCAATGGCGATGTCATCGAGCCGGAGCATGAGGCGGCGGCCATCGGCTCGGGCGGCCAGTTCGCCCTGTCGGCCGCGCGGGCGCTGCTCGGCGCCTGCGAGCTCGGCGCGCGCGAGATCGTGCAGCGCTCGCTTGAAATCGCCGCCGACATCTGCATCTACACCAACCGCAATCTGACCATCGAGGAACTGCGGCAGGACGCCTCCTGATGGGCGTGCCCGCGAACCCTACCGCCATGTCATCGCTTACACCCGCCGAAATCGTTCAGGAGCTCGACAAGCACATCATCGGGCAGGATGCCGCCAAACGCGCCGTCGCCATCGCGCTGCGCAACCGCTGGCGGCGCATGCAGGTGCCCGAGCCGCTGCGCCAGGAGATCACGCCGAAGAACATCCTGATGATCGGACCGACCGGCGTGGGCAAGACCGAGATCGCGCGGCGCCTGGCGCGGCTCGCGAACGCGCCGTTCGTGAAGGTCGAGGCCACCAAGTTCACCGAGGTCGGCTACGTCGGCCGCGACGTCGACTCCATCGTGAAGGAATTGGTCGACGTCGCCGTCAAGATGACGCGCGAGCAGGAAATGGACAAGGTGCGCCAGCGCGCCGCGCAGGCGGCCGAGGATCGGGTGCTCGATGCGCTGCTGCCCAAGCCGCGCATGATGGGGTTCTCCACCGATGAGCCGGCGCAGCCGCGCGATGCGGAGACGCGCGAGAAGTTCCGCCGCATGCTGCGCGCCGGGGAGCTCGCCGAGCGCGAGATCGAGATCGAGCTGCGCGCGGCGCCCGTGGGCGTGGAGATCATGGCCCCGCCCGGGATGGAGGAGATGCAGCAGCAGCTGCAGTCGATGTTCCAGAACCTCGGCGGCGGGCGCACCCGCAGCCGCAAGGTGAAGGTCACCGAGGCCATGAAGCTGCTCATCGAGGACGAGGCCGTGAAGCTCATCAACGAGGAGGAGTTGAAGATCCAGGCGCTCGCCAACGCCGAGCAGAGCGGCATCGTGTTCATCGACGAGATCGACAAGGTGACGCGCCGCCAGGAAACCCTCGGCGCCGACGTGTCGCGCGAGGGCGTGCAGCGCGACCTGCTGCCGCTCGTGGAAGGCTCGACGGTGACCACCAAGTACGGCCCGGTGAAGACCGATCACGTACTGTTCATCGCCTCCGGCGCGTTCAGCCTGTCCAAGCCCTCCGACCTGATTCCGGAGCTGCAGGGCAGGCTCCCGATCCGCGTGGAGCTCGATTCGCTCAAGATCGGGGATTTCGTGCGCATCCTCACCGAGCCCGATGCCTCGCTGACGGCGCAGTATCAGGCGTTGATGGGCACCGAGGGCGTGACCGTGCAGTTCACCGCCGACGGCGTGCAGCGTATCGCGGAGATCGCCTTCCAGGTGAATGAGCGCACCGAGAACATCGGCGCGCGCCGCCTGCACACGGTCATGGAGCGGCTGCTGGAGTCAGTCTCGTACGACGCCTCGGAGCGCTCGGGATCGCAGCTGAGCATCGACGCGAAGTACGTCGATGAGCACCTCGGCAGCCTGGCCAAGGACGAGGACTTGAGCCGCTACATCCTTTGAGCGTCGAGCCCCGCCCGCGCCGCCTCAGCCGGCGCCCTGGTGATCGTGATCCCACGCGGTGAGGAACGTGATGAGCTCAATCAGCTGTTGATTGCCGCCCGCCTTGGCCACATCCGTTCTGTAGCGTCCATCGACGATGATGGTGGGCGTGTGCGTGATCTCGAAAGTCTGTCCGAGCTGGCGCGCTCGATCCAGCTCGACGTGTACGTCGAAAGAGTTGTACGCGCGGGCGAAGGCGCCCGCGGCGACGCCGTGCCGCTCGGCAAAGGCCTCCTGCACTGCGAGCGTCTTGGCCGGCGTATCGCCGACCATGACGTCCTCGTCGCCCCCCGCCGCCTGCTCCAGCCGATGGATGGTGTTGAACGCCGTCCCGACCAGATCGTCGCGTCCCAACGCCTCCAGTGTGTAATAGAGCCGCGCATCCTTCACCTGCAGCGGCGCCCACATCACCGGCACCCGCACGAACTGAACGTAGGCCGGCTTGCTCTTGCGCCACGCCTCCAGGTAGGGCTCGAGGGCATGGCAGAACGGGCAGGCGAGATAGAAGAATTCCATCACCTGCACCTTGCCCGGCGGCGCGTTGGTCGGCTGGGCCGGCGAGATCACCGTGTAATTGACGTTCGGCTTCCACCGCGCGCTCAAGGGCAGGTCGGAGCCGGCGGCGCTGGTGCGGGCGGCGCCCGCGCAGAGCCCGAACAACAGTGCGACGGAGGCGAGCAGCGCGCTGGCGCAGTGGGTGCGTCTCATCGGCTCACCCCGCGCTCTGGTGGTCGTGATCCCACTTCGCGAGGAAGTCGATCAGCTGGATCAGCTGGTTCTCGCCGCCGGCCTTGGCGGGATTGGTCCGGTACCGGCCGTCGATGATGATGGTCGGGACGCTGTTGATCTCGTAGGTCTGCCCGATTTCCTCGGCCTGCTGCAGGCGCGTGCTGACGTCGAACGAGTTGTAGGCGTCGGCGAACGCGCTCGGCGCCACGCCGTACTTCGCGGCGAAGGCCTGCTGGATGCGCAGCGTGTTCGCCTTGCTGCTGCCGACCAGGATCGACTCACTGCCGGTCTGCATCTCCAGGCCGTGGATATACTGGAACGCCTTGTCGATCAGATCGTGGCGGCCGAGCGCCTCGAGCGTGTAATAGAGCTGCGCGTGCGCCCGCTGCACCGGGCCCCACATCACCGGCACCCGCACGAACTGCACGTAGGACGGCATTTTCTTGCGCCATGCCTCGAGGTGCGGCTCGAGCGCGTAACAGTGCGGGCAGGCGAGCCAGAACATCTCCATGACCTGGACCTTGCCGGGCGGGGCATTGGTGGGCTGCGCCGGGGAGACGACGACGTAGTTCACCCCGGGCTGCCACTTGCTGCTGGTGGGCAGGGCGAGCGGGCTGTTGGCGGCGGCGCTGCTCGAGGCCCCGGCGCCCGGGGCCGTGGGCGGGCTCGCACCGGAGGTCCCCGCGCCGCCCGGGCCGGATGTGCCCGCCGCCGGGGCGCCGGCCGAGGAGGGCGAGGCGCCGCCCTGGGGCGCGGGCGTCTGCCGCGAACTGCAGGCGCACAGGATGAGGGCGAGCGCGGTGGACAGTGCGAGCTGGCGGATCATGGGCGAGAGACTCCTGGAATGCCGTTCATCGCAGGCCTTGCACGTACGATGCCACCGCCTGCATTTGCGCGGGGCTGAGACGCTTGGCGATCGTGAACATCATGATGCTGTTGGGCGTGGCCGTTTCGGCGTGCGGGCCGCTGTAGCGGGTGCCGTTGGCGTAGCTTTGCAGCTGGGTCACCACGTAGGCGGACTGCTGCGCGCGCAGCGCCGGGTAGCCGGCCGCCGGATTGCCCTGCCCCGTCGGCCCGTGACAGGCCACGCACGCCGGAACGTCGTGCTTGCGGTCGCCGGAGAGGTACAGCGCTTGGCCGGCCTTCCACAGGGTCGGGTCGGCTTCGAGGCCGCTCGGGGTCTGGGCCGCGAAAAACACGGCCAGATTGTCGATGTCCTGATCGCTCAGCCCCGCGGCCATGGCCGTCATCATCGGGTTCTGGCGAATGCCCCCGCGAAACAGCCGCAGTTGCTCGGCGATGTAGACCGCGCTCTGCCCCGCGAGGCGCGGGAAGACGGGGCTGACGCTGTTGCCGTCAGGGCCGTGGCAGGCGAAGCACATGGTCGCCTTGGCCGCGCCGGCCTGCACCGAGCCGTCGCTGTACGGATCGGGCGTCACGATCGGCGGCCCGCTCGAGGCGACCGGCGCGGCGGTCGGCGCCGCTTGCGGCGCCGTCGCCGTTTGTGCCGCCGCGGTGTGGGCGGCGGGAGCTGCCGGCGGAGCAGCCGCGAGGGCCACAGGGGCCGCGACCAGTGCCGCAAGGGTCGGGACGATCAGCAGGGCGGATCTTTTCGCCATGGTTCGCTCTCTTGGGGTTCCAACCGATGGTGCGAAAGACGAGGATTGTACACTAGGAGCATGTTCCGATTTCCCCAAGCCCACTTTCTGCTGAGCGCGGCCGCGCCGGCGCAGTATCCGCCGGACCACGGGGTCGAGGTCGCCTTCGCGGGCCGCTCCAATGCCGGCAAGTCGAGCGCCATCAACGCGATCGTGGCGCATCGCGGCCTCGCCCGCTCCAGCAAGACCCCGGGTCGGACCCGGCTCATCAACTTCTTTGCGCTCTCGGAGCGCTCGCGCCTGGTCGACCTGCCGGGCTACGGCTACGCGAGCGCGCCGGAGCGGGAGCGGCGCGCCTGGCCGGCGCTGATCGAGGCGCTGCGGCGGCGCGCCTCGCTGCGCGGCGTGTTTCTGATTGTCGATGCGCGCCGCGGCATCGGTGCGGGAGACGAGGAGCTGATCGCGTGGACCGAGGAGCGCCAGCGCGTGCACGTGCTGCTGTCGAAGAGCGATAAGCTCACCCGCAACGAGGGGAAGCAGGCGCTGGCCGCCGCAGCCGCGGCGCTCGGTGAAGGCGTCACGGTACAGCTGTTCTCGGCGCGCAGCGGTGCCGGGGTCGAGCAGGCGCGCCAGCGCCTCGGCGAGTGGCTCGAGCTCACCGGTCCGGGGGAGGATTAAAAGACCCCGATGGCCGGGCGGGCCACCGGGGCAGACCAACCCGGCACAGGTCTCGTGTGAACCGGGCTTTAACCCGCTCAGGGAGGGAAGCGGGGAGTGCCGAAGCACTCACGGGATTCGATTCACTCCGCGGCGCAAAGTTCCCCGGACCGGCGTCGCGCACGGGCCGGCGCGCCCGGGGCCCGCCGCCCGGGGCCCGCCGCCCGGGCCTGCGTACTGTCGCGCTCAAGCCTGACCGGCGGCGCTGCGGCCTGGCGCTGCGCTTGGCCGCGCTGCGCCCGCCATGGGAGACTGCGTCCAGGAGGCGATTGACTGATGAAACTCCGTGATCCGAATCTGCTGCGCACGCAGGCCTATATCGCGGGCCGCTGGGTCGAGGCCGACGGGAGCGCCGTGACGCCGGTGCGCAATCCTGCCACCGGCGCGACGCTCGGCACCGTGCCGGAGCTCGGTGCGGCCGAAACCCGCCGCGCGATCGAGGCGGCCGGCGCGGCCTTTCCCGGCTGGGCGGCGACGCCGGCGCGCGAGCGGGCGGCGCTGCTGCGCCGCTGGCATGGGCTGATGCTCGAGCACCAGGAGGATCTCGCCACGCTGATGACGGCCGAGCAGGGCAAGCCGCTCGCCGAAGCGCGCGGGGAGATCGCTTACGGGGCGTCCTTCATCGAGTGGTTCGCCGAGGAGGGCAAGCGCCTCTACGGGGAGATCATCCCGCCGCCCCAGGGCGACCGGCGTCTGGTGGTGCTGCGCCAGCCGGTCGGTGTGGCCGCGGCCATCACGCCGTGGAATTTCCCCGCGGCCATGATCACGCGCAAGGCGGGACCTGCGCTCGCGGCCGGCTGCACGTTCGTGTGCAAGCCCGCGATCCAGACCCCCTTCTCGGCGCTGGCGCTGGCCGAGCTCGCCGCGCGCGCCGGTATCCCGCCGGGCGTGTTCAACATCGTCACCGGCAACGATGCGCAGGCGATCGGTGAGCAGCTCACCACCCATCCCCTGGTGCGCAAGATGAGCTTCACCGGCTCGACCGCCGTCGGCAAGAAACTGATGGCGCAGTGCGCGGGCACGGTGAAGAAGATCTCCCTCGAGCTCGGCGGCAATGCGCCGTTCATAGTGTTCGACGACGCGGATGTGGACGCCGCGGTGCGCGGCGCGATGGCCAGCAAGTACCGCAACAGCGGACAGACCTGCATCTGCGCCAACCGGCTGCTGGTGCAGGGCGGCATCCATGACGCCTTCACCCGCAAGCTCGCCGAGGCGGTCGCCAGGCTGCGCGTCGGCGACGGCCTGGCCGGTCCCACCGACCAGGGCCCGTTGATCGACGAGCGCGCGCTCGCCAAGGTGGAGCGTCACCTGGCCGATGCGGTCGGGAAAGGTGCCCGCGTCGTGCTCGGCGGCAAGCGCCACGCGCTCGGCGGCACCTTCTTCGAGCCCACGGTGGTCGAAGGCGTCACGGCGCAGATGCTCATGGCCCGCGAGGAGACCTTCGGGCCGGTGGCGCCCGTGTTCCGCTTCCAGACCGAGCAGGAGGCGATCCGCATGGCGAACGACACCGAGTTCGGGCTCGCCGCGTACCTCTACACCCGCGATCTGTCGCGCTCGTGGCGGGTCGCCGAGGCGCTGGAGTACGGCATGGTGGGCCTGAACACCGGCCTCATTTCCTCCGAGGCCGCCCCGTTCGGCGGCATCAAGGAGTCGGGCATCGGGCGCGAAGGCTCGCGCCACGGCATCCTGGAGTACACCGAGCTCAAGTATCTGTGCATCGCCGTGGAGGGCGGCGGCTGAGCGCGCGCCGCCGAGGCTCAGTGCGCCTCGTCCCAGTTGGCGCCCTCGCCGATCTCCACGCGCAGCGGCACGCGCAGCGCTGCCGCCCCGGTCATATGGCCGCGCACCGCCTCGCGCACCTCCTCGAGGTGCTCGCGCGGCACCTCCAGCACCAGCTCGTCGTGCACCTGCATGATCAGGCGCGCCCGCCCCGCGTGGCGCTGGCACCACTCGTCCACCGCGATCATGGCCCGCTTGATGATGTCCGCGGCCGTGCCCTGCATGGGCGCGTTGATCGCGCTGCGCTCGGCGTACTGGCGGACCTGCGGATTGCCGGAGCGGATGTCCGGCAGATACAGCCGTCGCCCGAACACCGTCTCCACGTAACCCTGCTCCCGGGCCCGCCGGCGCGTCTCGTCCATGAAGCGCCTGACGCCCGGGTAGCGCTCGAAGTAGCGCTCGACGTAGCGCTGGGCCGCGCTGCGGTCGATGCCGAGCTCGCGCGCGAGCCCGAACGCCGACATCCCGTAGATGAGCCCGAAGTTGATCGTCTTGGCGAGGCGGCGCTGCTCGGGCGTGACCGCCTCGAGCGCCTGCGCGAACACTTCCGCCGCGGTCGCCTGGTGAACGTCGCGCTCGTCGGCGAACGCCGCGAGCAGCCCCTCGTCGCCCGAGAGGTGCGCCATGATGCGCAGCTCGATCTGCGAGTAGTCCGCCGCGAGCAGCACGCAGCCCGAGGGCGCGATGAATGCCTGGCGGATGCGCCGCCCCTCGGGCGTGCGGATCGGGATGTTCTGCAGGTTCGGGTCGGTCGATGACAGCCGGCCGGTCTGCGCGACGGCCTGGTGATAGGACGTGTGGATCCGGCCCGTGTCCGGGTTGATCTGCTCGGGGAGCTTCTCCGTATAGGTCGACTTCAGCTTCGCGAGCGCGCGGTACTCGAGCACGGTGCGCGGCAGCGGATAGGCGCCCGCGAGCTCCTCGAGCACGTCCTCGGCGGTGGACGGCTGGCCCTTCGGCGTCTTGCGCAGCGCCGGCAGGCCCAGCTTCTCGAACAGCACCTGCTGCAGCTGCTTCGGCGAGTCGATGTTGAAGGGCGCGCCGGCCTGCTCGTGCGCCTGCCGTGTCAGCTCGAGCAGGCGCGCGGCGAGCTCGCCGCTCTGTACGTGCAGCCGCTCGCGATCGATGAGCACGCCGTGCCGCTCCATGCGCAGCAGCACCGGCACCAGCGGCTGCTCGATGTCCTCGTAGAGCCGCTCGAGAGCCGGGATGCTCGCGATCTTCGGCCAGAGGCTGCGGTGCAGCTGCAGCGTGATGTCGGCGTCCTCGGCGGCGTACTCGGCGGCCCGCTCGATCGGCACCTGACTGAAGGGAATCGCCTTGGCGCCCTTGCCGGCGACGTCCTCGTAGTGGATGGTCTCGACACCGAGGTATTTGCGCGCCGCGGAATCCATGTCGTGCCGCGTCGCCACGCTGTCCCACACGTAGGACTCGAGCATGCTGTCGTAACGCATGCCCGCCAGGCGGATCCCGTGGTTCTCGAGCACGTGCGCGTCGTATTTCAGATGGTGGCCGAGCTTGGCGCGGCTCGGATCCTCGAGCAGCGGCCGCAGCGCAGCGAGCGTCGCGTCGCGATCCAGCTGCTCCGGCGCGCCCGCATAATCGTGCGCCAGGGGCACGTACGCCGCCTCCCCCGGCTCGATGCAGAACGACACCCCGACGATCCTCGCCTGCATGTAATCCAGGCTCGTGGTCTCGGTGTCGAAGGCAATCAGCTCCGCGGCGCTAAGCTTCTCGAGCCACTGATCGAGCTCGGCGCGGGTGAGCACGGTGCGGTAGCGGCGCGGCACGCTCGGCGGCGCCGGCTCGGCGGCGCCGGGCTGCGCCGGGGCCGCCGGCGCGGCAACACCCGGCGGCGCCTCCTCGCCCGGGGAGTCGAGCTGGCGCAGCAGGGAGCGCAGCTCATAGCGCGAGTACAGCTCACGCAGCTTTGCGACGTCGGCCGCTGCGGGCACGAGCGCCTCCGGGGCGAGCGGCAGATCCAGGTCGGTGCGGATGGTGGCGAGCTTGCGCGACAGCTCCAGTGTCTCGAGGCCGGCGCGCAGATTCTCGCCGACCTTGCCGGGCACCTCGGCCGCGTGCGCAATGAGATTGTCAAGCGAGCCGTACTGCCCGAGCAGCTTCGCGGCGGTCTTCGGCCCCACCTTCTCGATGCCCGGAATGTTGTCCGAGCTGTCCCCGGCGAGGGCCAGGTAATCGATGATCTGCTCCGGCATGACATCGAACTTGGCCTTGACGCCGGCACGGTCCAGCACGGTGTTGTTCATCGTGTTGATCAGCGTGATCGAGCCGTCGACCAGCTGCGCCATGTCCTTGTCGCCGGTCGAGATCAACACCCGGCGCCCCTCGCGCGCCGCATGCCGCGCCAGTGTGCCGATGACATCGTCGGCCTCGACGCCCTCGATGCGCAGCAGCGGCAATCCCTGTGCGGCGATGATCTGCAGCAGCGGCGCGATCTGCGCGCGCAGCTCCGGCGGCATCGACGGCCGGTGCGCCTTGTAGGCGGTGAACAACTCGTCGCGGAAGGTCCTGCCGGGCGCGTCGAACACCACGGCGATGCGCTGCGGCGCGTGCTCCTTCACGAGCTTGGCGATCATGTTGAGCACGCCGAGCAGGGCCCCGCTCGGCTCGCCGCGCGAATTGGCCAGCGGCGGCAGGGCGTGAAACGCCCGGTACAGATAGGAGGAGCCGTCGACGAGGGCCAGATCCGCGGATTCGCTCATGCCCCAGTATAGCCAATGACGCCGCGGCTCCCGGGGAGCGCCGGCGCGCGATGCGCCTACGGCGGCGCGGCGCTGCCGCCGGCCTTCTTCTGCGCAGGCTTTTGCGCCGCTGCAGCCGGCTGCGCGGCGGGCGCCGTGACCGCAGTCTCGGTGGGCGGATGAGTCACCACCGCGCCGTTCTGCTGGGGCAGATAGAGCGGCCCCTTGAAGCCGCAGGCAGCGCAGCCCAACAGAGCGGCAGTGGCGGCGATGACGAGGCGCACCCTCATGCCGGGCTCAGGGCGCCCAGGGCGCGGCGTGCAACCACCGCCAGGGTCAGGCGCGCGATGCACGTGAGGCGCTCGCGCTCGTCGCGGATTTCGATGCCCCACACCTGACTGCGATGCCCGATGTGGAAGGGACGGGCCGTGGCGGTGACGCGGCCGCTGCTCACCGGGCGCAGGTGATTGGCGTTGAGCTCCTGACCCAGGCACAAAAAGCGCTCCGGATCGATGCACAGGTTCGCCGCCACGCTGCCGACGGTCTCGGCCAGTGCGGCGGACACGCCGCCGTGCAGGATGCCGTGGCGCTGATGCACCTCGGGCGTGACCTCGAGTGCCGCGCGCAGGTAATCCGGGCCGATGTCCGTCAGGCGGATGCCGATGCGCTCGGCGAATCCGCCGCAGGGGAGTTGCCCGAGCGACTCCGGCGTGAGGTCCGAGAACCAGATGCTCATGAGGGGGTGATTCTAGCGGGTCGGCCGCCGGGGCGTCTCGGGCCATTCCGCCGGCGCGTCGCTCGTGGCACCCTTGAGGGCCGGCGCGCACGGCCCGGGACGGATCGCATCACCATGAAGCTCTACACCTATTACCGCAGCTCCGCCGCGTACCGCGTGCGCATCGCGCTCAACCTCAAGGGCATCGCCTACGAGTCGGTGCCCGTGGATCTGAAGCCCGGGGCGCACCGCCGGGCGGATTATCTCGCGGTGAATCCCCAGGGCCTCGTGCCGGCGCTCCTCGATGGCACGCAGCCGCTCAGCCAGTCGCTCGCCATCATCGAGTACCTGGAGGAAACCCATCCCGAGCCTCCCCTGCTGCCGCGCGCGCCGCTCGAGCGCGCCCGGGTGCGCTCGCTCGCGCTCGCGATCGCCTGCGATCTGCACCCGCTCAACAACCTCAGAGTGTTGAATTATCTGCGCACGCCGCTCGGGCTCGACGAGGATGCCGTCAACGACTGGTATCGGCATTGGATCGCGCAGGTTTTCCAGGGGCTCGAGGCGCAGGCGCAGCGCAGCAGCGACGGGCGCCATCTGCTCGGCGGGCAGGTCACGCTGGCCGACGTGTGCCTGGTGCCGCAGCTGTTCAATGCGCGGCGCTTCAACTGCGACCTCGCGCCGTACCCGACGCTGACGGCCGTCGGGGCGCACCTCGAATCGCTGCCCGCCTTCGCCAGCGCCGCGCCCGGCGCGCAGCCGGATGCGCCCTGAGCTGCTCAGCCGCCCGGTTCGCGCGCCGCAGGCTCGAACAGCTCGGCCTTCAGGCGGAACGTGGAGGAGATGTCCTCATCGCCGTGGCCGCGGGCGATGAGCTCGGCGTATTCGCCCAGCATGCGCTCGACCACCGGGAGCGCCACGCCGAAGCGCGCCGCCATGTCACGGCAGATGGTCAGATCCTTCGCGTGCAGGCGCACCCGGAAGCCGGCGGGGTAGCTGCCGCGCACCATGTTGGGCGCGCGATGCACGAAGTACCAGCTCGAGCCGGCGCCCTTGCCGAGGGTATCGATGAGCTTCTCGAGCGGCAGCCCCTGCGCGCGTGCGAAGGCCATCGCCTCGGCGACCGCCTCGATGATGCCGGCGCACATGATCTGGTTGGTGGCCTTGGCGGCCTGCCCGCTGCCGACCGGGCCGAACAGCGTCACCGCGCGGCCCATGGCCTGGAGGATCGGGCAGGCCCGCTCGAACGCTTCCGGGTCGCCTCCGCACATGATTGCCAGTGTGCCCTCGCGCGCGCCCTCCACCCCGCCGCTCACCGGGCAGTCCAGAAATGACGCGCCCGTTGCCCGCAGCATGTCGGCGGCGCGCCGCGCGGTGTCGGCGGCGGTGGTCGAGCAATCGATGAGCAGGGCGCCGGAGCCGAGGGCCGGCGCGAGAGCGCCCGCCACCTCGAGCACATCGGCATCGGCCGACACGCAGGTCACCACCGCATCGGCGCGCCCGGCCAGCTCGGCGAGCGTGGCGCTTGCGGGAATGCCGAGCTCGGCCGCCAGGGTCTGAGCCTTCTGCGGCGTGCGGTTCCACACCGAGCTGAGCAGGCCCGCCTTGTGCAGATTGCGGGCCATGTGCGCGCCCATGGCGCCGAGTCCGACGAATCCTACGTGCATCGCAGTCGCTGCCCCCCCTTGGAGTCGGCCGACGGGCCGAGGCGCCTCCACTATAGGGCTATCGGGCGCAATGCGGAACCGTTCAGGCGCCGCCGCCCGGGGTGCAGAACTGATTGACGAGCGCGCGCGCCTTCACGCGGGCCGCATCGGCTTGGGCATCGCTCATGTAGTGGCGCTGGCCGTTCTTGCCGACGGTGTACAGGCGCCGCGCGAAGATCAGCCGGTGATACACGGACTTGGCCTTCTTGCATCGCTCGGCGCGCAGCTTCGCCTCGGCCGTGTGGACGGCGCGCTGATCGGCGGCCTGCCGGATCTGCTGATTTGCCGCCTTGTCCTCGGTCGCGGTGCTCGCCGCAGGCGCGCCGCCCGAGCCGCTCGCGGTGCCGGTGGCCGTCACGATCCGCGTGGCGCCCGGCCGCCACTCGTCGGTGTAATGGACGACGCCGTGCTTGTCGACCCACCGGTAGACGTCGGCGTGCGCCGATGCCAGTGCTCCGACGAGCAGAACCCCGGCCAGCAGACTGAAATACATCGTGGTGCGTGACATGTGCGCCTCCCGCCGCTGCAGGACCCTCCCCCGCGGCGCCATTTTGAAATGTGGCACACCCGGCGCCGGCAGAACAGGGGCTGGCTCTCATTACGCAAAACCCCCGGCTGCCGGGGCGGCAGCCGGGGGCGCGTGCGCGGCGGGGGCCGCCTACATGTCGTAGGCCCGCTCGCCGTGGACGGTGATGTCCAGGCCCTCGCGCTCGTCCTCCTCGGCGACCCTGAGGCCGACGGTCCACTTGACCAGGTAGAAGCCGATCGCGGCGACCACCGCGGTCCAGACGATGACCACGGCGACCGCCTCGGCCTGGATCAGCAGCTGGGGCCCGAGGCCCGGGTACGCGGACCCGCCGGGTCCGCCGAGCGCCGGATCGTTGAAGATGCCCGTGGCCAGTGCGCCGAAGACGCCACCCAGGGCGTGCACCCCGAACACATCCAGCGCGTCGTCGGTATGGATCAGCTTCTTCAGGCCCGTCACGCCCCAGAAGCACAGCGGACCGACCGCAAACCCGATCACGAAAGCCCCGGGAATGCCGACGTTGCCGGCCGCAGGAGTGATGGCCACGAGGCCCGCCACCGCGCCGGAGGCCGCGCCCAGCATCGAGGGCTTGCCCTTGAGGATCCACTCCGTGCCCATCCAGGTGAGCACCGCGCAGGCGGTGGCCAGATAGGTGTTGAGGAAGGCGAGCGCGGCCGAGCCGTTCGCCTCGAGCGCGGAGCCGGCGTTGAAGCCGAACCAGCCGAACCACAGCAGCGAGGCGCCGATCATGGTCATGGTGAGGCTGTGCGGCGGCATCGGCTCTTTGCCGAGGCCGATGCGCTTGCCGAGCACGCGGGCGCCGACCAGGCCCGCGACGCCGGAATTGATGTGCACCACGGTGCCGCCGGCGAAATCGAGCGCCCCCCACTGCCAGAGCAGGCCGCCGACCGGTTTCGCGCCGGCCGCCGTGTCCAGGCCCGGCCAGTACCACACCATGTGCGCCACCGGGCAGTAGCAGAACGTGAACCAGAACACCATGAACAGCAGAATGCCGGCGAACTTCACGCGCTCGACGAGCGCGCCGAGAATCAGGCAGCAGGTGATGGCGGCGAAGGTGGCCTGAAACGCCACGTAGACCAGCTCGTTCAGCACCACACCCTTGTCGAACGTGCCGATGGTGGAGAACGCGCCGCTCGCGGGATTGAAGGTGCCGGCGAGGAACAGCCGGCTGAGGCCGCCGATGAAGGCATTGCCGGCGGTGAAGGCCAGCGAATAGCCGTACACGCACCACAGGACGCTGATCAGGGAGAATCCGACGAACACCTGCATCAGCACCGACAGCATGTTCTTGGTGCGGACCAGTCCGCCGTAGAACAGCCCCAGCGCCGGAACCGACATCAGCAGCACCAGCGCCGTGGAGGTGAGCATCCACGCGGTGTCGCCCTTGTCGGGCACGGCCGGGCCGGCCCAGGCCAGCGAGGGGACGAGGGTCGCGAGGGCGATGGCCCCCGCCGTCAGGCGGCATTTGAGCGTTTTGGCAGCGCGGCGCATGTGTTCTCCCGGGCGGTTCGCGTGAGTCGCGCGTTTCGGGCTGCTCGCGCCGCACCAGGGGTGCACGGGCGGCCGGGACGCGCGTAAGCTGATGACGCGGGCCCTGGTGCGAAATCCGTGCCATGGCGGTTTTTTGAGGCGTTCCGGGCGGTTAGGTCCGCCACGGGGCGCTTGCCGCACCGTCTTGGTGCCGCCCGCGCGGCGCTTCGCCCCAAAGCGGGGCATGCTGAGTGAGGTCAGTGACGATGGATAAGTTCGGAATCGATGCGATCGCCCGGCGGCTGGCCGAGAGCGTCCCGCCGGGGCTGCGCGCCGTGCAGAAGGATCTGGAGAACAACTTCAGAGCGGTGCTGCGCGCCAGCCTGAGCAAGCTCGATCTGGTCAGCCGCGAGGAGTTCGATACGCAGACTCGGGTCCTGCAGCGCACCCGCGAGCGCCTTGCCGAACTCGAGACGCGGCTGCAGGCGCTGGAAGGCGGCGCCTCCCAGCGCTGAGGCGCCACGCGCGGGGCCGCGCGCCCGGACTCGCGCCGCTCGGATCAGGCAGCCGACACCCTCACCCCCGGCGCCATGGCGAGGCCGAGGCGCCGTGCGGGCCGGGCTTACTTCGGCTTTCCCTTGACCATCTGCGGGTCGACGAGCGAGACCATGTAGTTCACCGCCCGCTTCACGACCGCATCGGGAAGGCCCGGGCGACCGCCCTTGGCCGGCATGATGCCCGTCGAGCCGTGAAATCCGTGCAGCGCATGGTCGTAGAGCGTCGCCAGGCCCTTGGCGAGGTGACGGGCCCAGGCCGCTTTGTCGCCCGCCTTGGGCGCCCCGGCGAGGCCAGGCCCGTGGCACGCGCTGCAGGTCTGCTCGAACAACGCCTTGCCGGTGGTTGGGATGCCCATGCCACCGGCCGGGCTGGCCGCGGCGGCCGTGCTCGGCGCCGCGCCGATGGCGAGCCCCGCGTTGTTCTGCCCCGCGATTGCTTCGCGCTCGAACGGCGCGACACGGTGCTCGACGCGATGGATGTACTCGGTATCCGACAGGATTTCCCTCTCCTGCGTGCGGCTGCCGACGTAGCGGGCGAAAACGAAAATCAGGATGGCGACCGTGACCAGGAGGCCGATCACCATGCTGAACACATTGATGAAGTGCGAATCCTGCTTGCTCACGACACCTCTCTGCGGATTCCGTGAACGCGGAGAGCGCAGTATAACCGGTTGCGGGCCGCTTGGCTTACGCCCCGGCCGTTCACCTGCAGCGCGTCCGGGTTGCCCGTGGCGTCCCGCCGGTGACCCGCGTATCATCGCCCCCCCTGGCGCACGGGGCCTTTCGGGGAACATCCCTGGGCGGCCCCCAGCCTGACCCTCTCGCTGCGCAGTCTCCGCGGCCCGAGCGCACGGTGCGGACCTCGCGTCCGGCTGCGCCTGGCAGCGTGACTCGCACCGGTCAGTCGCGCCGCGGCGCGGCGCGCCCGTAGCTCAGTTGGATAGAGTGGCAGCCTCCGAAGCTGCAGGTCGCTGGTTCGAATCCAGTCGGGCGCGCCAATTCACACCGGTCGATCAAGGTCATGGGCGTGACTCGCGCCAACATCCAGGCCGGGCCGCGCGAGGGGAATGAACGGTCCCTCCCGATGCGCGGCCAGACTCTGTGACCTGCCGCGGCGGAGCCAATAGAATCGCCTCTTTCCGTCAAATGAAAAGGGTGCCACCCCGATGAGACTGCTCCGCATTGCCCTCCTCGCGATCGCGCTGACGCCGATCGGCGCATTCGCAGCGGCCACGCCGACGGGCGCGAAGCCCGCGCAGCACCTCTCCGGCAAGGGACAGCTCGGTTTCGTGGCCTCGCAGGGCGACTCACAGGGCAAGTCCGCCAATGCGGTGCTCAACCTCTCCTACGTTTCCGGGCTGTGGAAGCACAGCTTGAGTCTCGCGGGACTCTACGGCCAGAGCCTGGGTGTCGTCTCGGCCGAGCGCTGGACCGCGATGTGGCAATCGAACCGCAAGATCAGCGCCGATGCATATGCCTTCGGCTCGCTGCGCTACGAGCACGACCTGTTCGACGGCTTCCAGTACCAGGGGAGCGCTACGGCCGGTCTGGGCTACACGCTGATGCACACCAAATCCACCACGCTCAGCACCCAGGTCGGCGCAGGCTACACCGTCGCGCGGCTGGAGCAGCTGACCGACATTGCGCTCACCAACCCGACGCGGACCTTCATCGAGCGTACCCCGCTCGCCACCCAGCGCTACGCGATCGGCACACTGGGGGTGGACTACGAGCAGACACTCACCAGCACCACCACGCTCAGCGACAAGCTGCTCGTCAACGCCGGCTCGATCAACACGCTGGCGACGAACAATCTGTCGCTCGACGTCAAGGTCGCGACGCGGCTCGCGATGAGCATCGGTTACGACATCCAGGACAACACGCACCCGGGTCCGGGCATCGCGCATCTGGATTCCACCGAGACGGTCAACCTCGTCTACGCGTTCTGAGCGGGCGCGGCGCGGCGGCGCAGATCCTCGGTCACCGTGCCGGCCGCGAGTGTCTCGCGCTCGTGCTCCGCGTCGCGCCAGGTCTCCGCGAGCGCCGCGGCGTACCAGCTCTGCATCCCCGGCAGCGCGAGCAGCCGCTCGGTGTACGCCAGGGCCGCCGGCGCGAGCGGCGGCCGGTAGGTCTGAATGCGAAACGCCACGGGCGCATAGAACGCGTCGGCGGCACTGAATGCGGTGCCGGCGAGGTACGGTCCGCCGAAGCGCGCGAATCCCTCCTGCCAGAGCGCCTGCAGGCGCGTCAGGTCGCTCTGCAGCGGCGTATCGATGCGGTGCAGGCGCACCCGCACCCCGCAGCTCATGCCGCAGACCTGCCGCAGCGCGGCGAAGCCCGAGTGCATCTCGGCGGCCGCCGAGCGCGCGAACGCCCGCGCGAGCGGATCGCCCGGCCATACGCCGGCGTGGCGCTCGGCCAGGTACTCGACGATGGCGAGGGAGTCCCACACCACCGTGGCGCCGTCATGCAGGCAGGGCACTTTGCCGCTCGGGGAGAACGTGTGGAAATCATGCGGGCTCGCGCTCTCGCCGAAGGGGACCAGCCGCTCCTCGAACGGGATGCCCAGGGTCTGCATGAGGATCCAGGGACGCAGCGACCAGGATGAGTAGTTCTTGTTGGCGATGTAGAGTGCGTACACGACCGTCGGCCTCCTCATGCAGATATCTTGGGGCGAGGCGGGCGCAGTCCGAACGAAGGACCGGCCGCGCGTATTGGCGAGATTGACCTCCTCCTCGCCCGCGGCTTATCGAGCCGCCGCTTGCGCGGGCAGAGTGCGGGTTGCTGCTGCAAGACGGCGACGTCCCGCCGCGAGGATGAGCCATGCCGCGTTCACGTCGCGGAGCGCTGCGCATCCTGAGCACAGCCATTGTCTCACTCCGAGACCTTCCAGGCCCTTCGGGCCCGTGCGGCGGGGACAGCGGCTACAGCTCTGGGTCGATCCGGCTTCGTTGACCTCGCGGAACTCTGCTCTTGCCTGATGGCCCTTATACCGTAGCTGTGTTCTGAACACACTCCACCCGGCATCGAGCACGGGCGTCGAGGTGGCCGGATCGGCGCATCGAGCTTCCTGGGACGTTCGGAGCGGGCGGACGGGGGGCATCCCGCGCGGCGATGCGAGCCGCGGCCCGCGCCGCTTTCGCCCGCCATGCAGGACCCATCGCGGCCGCGATCCTATGGCCCGGCCCCCGGCGCTGAATGCGGATCGTGACGATATGGCACACTCACGCCTTTGATTACGCGCCCAGAGAGTCTTCATGGCTCACGAATCGAAACTTGAATGGGGCGCCAAGGACTGGCAGCGGCTGCAGGCGGCTACGCGCCGCTACAGCCAGCGGTAGACCGCAAACAGAGCGCCGGCGCCGCCGGCCGTGAGCGCCCAGCCGGGCCAAGCCGCCGCATTCAGCGCCAGCCACACCAGCCCCGCGAGCAGCACTGCCGAGGCGCCCGTGACCGCATCGCGCCGGCGCGCCGAGGCGCGCAGCGCCTCGCGCAGCTGGTTCATGCTGGTCACCTCGGGGTGCGGCTCCGGCTCGCGCACGCGGCGCACCGATTCCTTCAGCAGGCCCGGCAGGCTCTGCAGCGATTCGACCACCTCCGGCAGCTGTCGCCAGAGGTTCTTCACCAGCCGCCGCACGCTCACGCGCTCGCGCATCCACTCGCGCAGGATGGGCGTGGCGGTGCTCCAGATGTCCAGCTGCGGATACAGCTCCCGGCCGAGGCCCTCGACGTTGAACAGCGTCTTCTGCAGCAGCATCAGCTGCGGCTGGATCTGCATGTTGAAGCGGCGGGAGATCTCGAACAGCCGCAGCAGCAGGTGGCCGAAGGAGATGTCGGCGAGCGGCCGGTCGAAGATCGGCTCGCACACCGTGCGGATCGCCGACTCCATCTCATCGATGCGCGTCTGCGGCGGCACCCAGCCCGACTCGAGGTGCAGCACCGCCACCCGGTGGTAGTCGCGCTCGAACACCGCGAGGAAGTTCTCGGCCAGGTAGTGCTGATCGCGCGGATCGAGCGTGCCCATGATGCCGAAGTCGATGGCCGCATAGCGCGGCCGCTCGGGGTCGTCCGCCAGCACGAAGATGTTGCCGGGGTGCATGTCCGCGTGGAAGAAGTTATGGCGGAACACCTGCGTGAAGAAGATCCGCACGCCGTTCTCGGCGAGCCGCGCGAAATTCGTGCCGAGCGCGCGCAGCCGCGCCATGTCGCTGATCGGGATGCCGTGGATGCGCTCCATGACCATCACGTCGGTGCGGCACAAGTCCCAGAAGACTTCCGGCACGTAGAGCAGATCGGAGCCGGCGAAATTGCGCTTCAGCTGCGTGGCGTTGGCCGCCTCGCGCATCAGGTCGAGCTCATCGAGGATGGTCTTCTCGTACTCCTGCACCAGCTCGCTCGGGCGCAGCCGGCGCGCCTCGGGCCAATAGCGCTGCCCGAGCTCCGCGAGCGTGTAGAGCACCTCCAGGTCCCGCTCGATGCGCTCGCGCATGCCGGGCCGCAGCACCTTCACCACCACCTCGCGGCCGCTGTTCAGCCGCGCGGCGTGGACCTGCGCGATCGAGGCGGCCGCGAGCGGCTCGTCCTCGAAGCTCGCGAAGATCTGCGCGATCGGCCGGCCGAGGCTGCTTTCGATCGCCGCGCGCGCCAGCGCCGCCGGGAACGGCGGCACGCGGTCCTGCAGCTTGGCGAGCTCCTCGGCGATGTCCGGCGGCAGCAGGTCGCGCCGGGTGGAGACCGCCTGACCGAATTTCACGAAGATCGGTCCGAGCTCCTGCAGTGCCAGGCGCAGCCGCTCCCCGCGCGGCGCGACGCGGCCGCCCCGCAGCCACATCCACGGCGAGAGGAAGAACAGGAAGCGCAGCGGCCGGTACAGATGCGTCGCGCGCACGAAGTCGTCGAGGCCGTGCTTCAGGAGCACGCGCTGGATCTGCACGAGCCGTCCGATGACCCGCAGCTTCATGGCCGGCGCACCGGCGTCACGGTGCGGCCGCTCGACGCTCGAGCTGCTCCAGGCGGGCCGCGAACCGGTCGACGTCCTCGCGCAGCGCGTCGACGCCGCGCAGGAATCCCTCGCCCTCCGGCCTCGGCACCAGATCCCGCCGCTCGTGGCTCGCGTACTCGCCGAGATCCCGCCACAGGGTTGCGGCGGCCCGGCCGGCCCAGTCGGCCGCGCCGCGCGCGAGCCGCCCGATCCGGTGCGCGGGCACGTCGCCCAGCACGAGCGAGAGCTCTTCCTCGACGTCCGGGCTCAGCAGGCGCATCAGCTCCTGGAATTTCCCGGCAACCTCCGCATCACCGCGGATCTCGACCTCGCCGCGCGTGATCGGCTCGCGCGAGAGGCCGCCGCCGACGATCAGCAGGCTGAGGGGGCCGCCGACGATGGACGCATCGGCCGGCGCTTCCCCGCGCCGGATGCGCACCGCCACGCCGTCGGACTCGATCACGAGGCGCGCCACCGCGGGCGCCTCCACGGCGAGGCGCCGGCCGCCGAGCTCGGCGCAGAGCTCTCGGGCGCGCACCGAGCGGGGCAGGCCGCGATTGAGGAGGTTCTCGAGCGCCGAGGCCAGCATGGCGGGGCGCTCAGTACTTGTAGCCACGGTGCACGGCGACGATGCCGCCGGAGAGATTGTGGTAGCGGCAGCCCTCGAGTCCCGCCGCGCGCATCATCTCGAGCAGCTTCTCCTGCGGCGGATGCATGCGGATCGATTCGGCCAGATAGCGGTAGCTCGCCTCGTCCTGCGCCACCCACTTGCCGAGCAGCGGCAGGATGCGGAACGAGTACGCGTCGTAGAGGGGGGCGAGGCCCGGGGCCACGGGGCGGGAGAATTCCAACACCAGCAGCTGTCCGCCGGGCCTGAGCACCCGGCGCATCGAGGCGAGCGCGGCGGCCTTGTCGGTGACGTTGCGCAGCCCGAAGCCGATGGTGATGCACTCGAAGCTGTCGTCGCGGAACGGCAGCCGCTCGGCATCGGCCTGGACGTACTCGACGTTGCCGAGCACCCCGCGGTCGGTGAGGCGGTCGCGGCCCCGATCGAGCATCGCGGCATTGATGTCGCTCAGGATGACCTGGCCGCGCTCGCCCACCTGCCGGGCAAGCCCCGCGGTCAGGTCGCCCGTGCCGCCGGCCACGTCGAGGGCGCTGTGCCCCGGGCGCAGCCCGGTGAGCGAGAGCGTGAAGCGCTTCCACAGCCGGTGCGCGCCACCGGACATCAGGTCGTTCATCAGGTCGTAGCGGCCCGCGACCGAGTCGAACACGCCGCGCACGAGCCGGGCCTTCTGCGCCGCGGGCACGCGCTCATAGCCGAAATCGGTCGCTGGTTCTTCGCTCATCCTGCCGCCCGCCTGGGAAATCCGCTCCATTGTATCCTCCGGCGGCGCCTCGGGCGTGCCTGCGCGAGCGCTAGTCCTCGGCGGCGGCGCTGTCAAGTTCCGTCCGACAGAGGGAAGGATTTGCATTTTGGGGCACACGGTGCGCACAATCGCGCCCGCGTACGGGGGTCTTGAAACCTTCGGGGCCGGACGGTGTCTAAACCCCTCCGGCCTTTTTTATTTATTGCGTTTTTTACCGTCCGGCGCGCAGACCGCTAGGGGGTGGCAGCCCGCTTGCACTATCATTGTGCATCTTTCGCCAGCCCTCGAACATTGTGGACGCCACCGATACCTCGCATCCCGACTATTACCATCGAGTGGTTGACTGCCAGTGGGCCTGCCCAGCCCACACCGACGTGCCGGAATACATCCGGCTCATCGCCCAGGGACGCCTCACTGAGGCGTACCTCGTCAATCGCGAGTCCAACGTCTTCCCCGGTATTCTCGGTCGCGTCTGCGACCGCCCCTGCGAGCCGGCCTGCCGGCGCGGCCGGGTCGAAGACAAGCCGGTGGCCATCTGCCGCCTCAAGCGCGTCGCGGCCGATCACCACGAGGACATCGCCACCCGGCTGCCGAAGATCCCGAAGGTCAAGAACGGCAAGCGCATCGCATGCATCGGCGCGGGCTGCGCGTCCCTCACCGTGGCCAACGATCTGCTGCCGCTCGGCTACGAGGTCACGATGTTCGAGCGCTACAGCGTGCCCGGCGGACTGATGCGCAGCAACATCCCGGCGTTCCGCCTGCCCGAGAGCGTGCTCGATGAGGAAATCGGCATGATCCTCGGCATGGGGGTGGACCTGCGCCTCGGCACCTGCATCGAGAGCCTGCGCGCGCTGCTCGAGGATGGCCGTTTCGATGCGGTGTTCGTCGGCTCCGGCGCCCCGAAGGGCAAGGAGCTGCGCCTGCCGGGCCGCGAGGAGGCGGCCGCCAACGTGCACATCGGCATCAGCTGGCTCGAGTCGGTCGCCTTCGGGCACATCGGGCACATCGGCGAGCGCGTGCTCATCATCGGCGTCGGCAACACCGCCATGGACTGCTGCCGCACCAGCCTCAGGCTGGGGGCGCGGCAGGTCAAGGTCATGGCACGCAAGCCGCGGGGCTTCTTCAAGGCCTCGCCCTGGGAGCTCGAGGACGCGGAGGAGGAGCACGTCGAGATCCTCGTCAACCGTGCCCCCAAGGCGTTCGTCGTGCAGAACGGGCGGCTCGCCGGCATGCGTTTCGACTGCATGGAGTACGAGCTCGATGCCCGCGGGCGCATCCTCTCCGAGCGGGTCACCGGCGAGGAGTTCCTGCCGGCCGACGACGTGATCCTCGCGATCGGGCAGGAGAACGCCTTTCCCTGGATCGAGCGTGACCTCGGCATCGAGTTCGACAAATGGGACGTGCCGGTGGTCGATGCGCGCACCTTCCAGTCGACCCGCGCGGGGGTGTTCTTCGGCGGGGATGCTGCGTTCGGCCCGAAGAACATCATCTGGGCCGTCGAGCACGGCCATCAGGCGGCGATCTCGATCCACCGGCACTGCCAGGGCGAGCCGCTCGGCGAGCGGCTCCCCGCAGGGGTCACGCTCAGCAGCCGCAAGATGGGCATGCACGAGTGGTCCTACGCCAACGACTACGCGCCGATCGAGCGGCGCCTGATGCCGCACGTCTCGCTCAAGGAGCGCTTCAAGAAGCTCAACATCGAAGTGGAGCTCGGCTTCACCGCCGAGCAGGCGGCCGAGGAGGCGCAGCGCTGCCTCAACTGCGACGTGCAGACCGTGTTCGCCGCGAAGCTGTGCATCGAATGCGACGCCTGCATCGACATCTGTCCGGTCGACTGCCTGACCATCACCGGCAACGGGGCGGAGGCGCAGCTGCGCACGCGCCTGAAGGCGCCGGCCCAGAACCCCGCGCAGCCGCTGTACGTGTCGGTGGCCCTGCCGCAGACCGGACGCGTGATGGTCAAGGACGAGGACCTCTGCGTGCACTGCGGGCTGTGCGCGGAGCGCTGCCCGACGGCCGCCTGGGACATGCAGAAGTCCCACATCCATTGGCCGCACGCGGCCGATGAAGCCCGCGTGCTCGAGGCGCGCAAACCCAAGATCGCCTGATCCGACCGCCCCCGCCAAGCCCTTCCCGCCCGAGCGCAATCACAGCCATGGCTACATCCGCACCGAGCCGCATCAACGATTTCACGCTCAAGATCGCCACGGTCAACGGCACCGGCTCGGCGAGCGCCAACACGCTGCTGATGAAGTCCATCTTCAGAAGCGGCGTGCCGGTGATGGGCAAGAACTTCTTCCCGTCGAACATCCAGGGCCTGCCGACGTGGTACGAGATCCGCGTCTCGCACGCGGGGCATCTGGCACGCTCCGGCTCGGTCGAGCTGATGGTGGCGCTCAATCCCGAGACCTACGCGCGGGACGTGCGCGAGCTCGTCCCCGGCGGCTATCTGGTGTACGACTCCACGTGGCCGCGCCCGGTGCTGCTGTCGCGCTCGGATATCACAGTGCTCGGGGTGCCGCTCGCCCGGATGTGCAACGAGAGCTTCACCGGGGTGCGCACCCGCATCCTGATGAAGAACATCTGCTACGCGGGCGTGCTCGCGGCGCTGCTCGACCTCGATCTGGCGCGCATGCGCGAGCTGCTCGGGGAGACCTACGCGAAGAAGCCGCAGCTGCTCGAGAGCAACGTCAAGGCGCTGCAGCTGGGCTTCGATTATGCCCGCGAGCACTTCGCCTGTCCGCTGCCGCTCGCCATCGAGCCGATGAACCGCACCGCCGGCCACGTCATGATCGACGGCAACACCGCAGCGGCGCTCGGCTGCGTGTTCGCCGGCGCCACGGTGGCGGCCTGGTATCCGATCACGCCGTCGACCTCGCTGATGGACGCATTCAAGGGTTTCTGCGAGCGCCTGCGCGTCGATGCGGCGAGCGGCGTGAAGCGCTTCGCCTTCATCCAGGCGGAAGACGAACTCGCCGCGATCGGCATGGTGCTCGGGGCCACCTGGAACGGCGCACGAGCCTTCACCGCCACCTCCGGACCCGGCATCTCGCTGATGAACGAATTTCTCGGCCTCGCCTACTACGCCGAGGTGCCCGCGGTGGTGTTCGATGTCCAGCGCGTGGGTCCCTCCACCGGCATGCCGACTCGCACCCAGCAGGGTGACCTGATGGCCTGCGCCTACGCCTCGCACGGCGACACGCGGCACGTGTGTCTCTATCCGGCCAATCCCGCGGAGTGCTTCACCATGGCGGTCGAGGCGTTCGATCTTGCCGAACGCCTGCAGACGCCGGTGATGGTGCTCTCGGACCTCGACATCGGCATGAACGACTGGATGTGTCCGGAGCTCCAGTGGGACGATGCGTACCGGCCGGACCGGGGCAAGGTGCTCGGCCGGGAGCAGATCGAGAAGCTGGAGAAATTCCACCGCTATCTGGATACCGACGGCGACGGCATTCCGTGGCGCACGCTGCCTGGCGTGCACCCCAAGGGTGCGTATTTCACGCGCGGCTCCGGCCACACGCAGTTTGGAACGTATACCGAGGACGCGCACGACTACCAGCTGGTCCTCGACCGGCTGATGAAGAAGTGGCAGACCGCCAAGACATACGTCCCGCGGCCGCTGATCGAAGGCTCCGGACGCGAAGTCGGCATCGTGTCCGTCGGCAGCGGCGACAGCGCGGTGCGCGAAGCGCTCGCGCTGCTCGCGGCCGAAGGTATCTCGGTCGACTACATGCGTGTGCGCGCGTTCCCGTTCGGCGCGGAGGTGGAGCGGTTTCTCGCCGAGCACGCGCTGGTGTTCGTGGTCGAGCAGAATCGCGATGCGCAGCTGCGCTCGCTGCTGACGCTGGAGACGCCGGTGGAGAAAGCCAAGCTGCGCTCGCTGCTGCACTACAGCGGCCTGCCGGTCAGCTCGCGGTTCATCGTCGAGGGGGTTCTCGCGGAGCTGCGCGGCCGCCCGAGCGCCGTCAAACCCAGCGCGGTCGGCGCCTGAGGAGTTGACATGACCTTCATCGCCAAGCCCAGAGTCACTCATCCGTCGCTGCCGCAGAATGCGCTCGGGCTGACGCGGCGCGCCTACGAAGGGGCGCTGTCGACGCTGTGCGCCGGCTGCGGCCACGACTCGATCACCGCCGCTATCGTCGAGGCGTGCTGGCGCCGCTCGATCGAGCCGCAGAACCTGGTCAAGCTCTCGGGCATCGGCTGCTCCTCGAAGACCACTGCGTATTTCGTCAGCGGGGCGCACGGCTTCAACGCCGTGCACGGGCGCATGCCGTCGATCGCGATGGGCGCCAACGCCGCCAACCGGCGCCTGACCTACATCGGCATCTCCGGCGACGGCGACACGCTGTCGATCGGACTCGGACAGTTCTGCCATGCCGTCCGCCGCAACGTCGACATGCTCTATATGATCGAGAACAACGGCGTGTACGGCCTCACCAAGGGACAGTTCTCCGCCTCCGCGGACGTCGGCACCCGCGCCAAGAAGGGCGAGACCAACCTGCAGCCGCCGATCGACCCGGTCCTGCTCGCGCTCGATCTCGGCGCGACGTTCGTCGCCCGCGGCTTCTCCGGGGACAAGCACCAGCTGGTGCCGCTGATCGAGGCCGGCCTGAAGCACCGGGGCTTCGCGCTCATCGACGTGCTCTCCCCGTGTGTGACGTTCAACGATCACGAGGGCTCGACCAAGAGCTACGCGTACACCCGGGAGCACTACGAGCCCGCCGTGCTCGCCGATTTCGTGCCGAGCGAGGCGCCGATCACCGTCGACTACGGCGTCGGCGAGGCACGCGAGGTGACCCTGCACGACGGCAGCCGGATCGTGCTGCGCAAGATCGACTCCGACTACGATCCGACCGATCGCGCCGCTGCGGCAGCGGCGGTGCAGGCGAGAATGAGCTCCGGGGAGTACCTGACGGGCCTGATCTACGTCGATGCCGGCGAGGAGCGTCCCGACTTCCACCAGGTCAACGCGACTCCCGAGGAGCCGCTGAACGCCCTGCCCTACGAGCAGCTCTCGCCCGGATCGGCGGGGCTGCGCAAGGTGCTGGCGCGATACCGCTGAGCGTGTTGCCTGCCGCTTGTGCATCAGGGCGGATCCAGGTTATTCTAGGCGCGGGTCTGTGATCATTCCCTTTCCTGCCGCCTGCTGGCCGCTCGGTTATCGAGCCGGCTTACGGAGAAAAGCCGAATCGTTCCCGACCAGGTGGCAGTGACCCTGCCGGTAATTGTTTGGAAGCCCCTCGTCCGCAGAACACCAACAGAGCGCGCCGGGGAGGCCCATCCCGTTTGTGGAGTTTGATTGCATGACGAAGATCTACGTCGGAAACCTTCCGTTTTCGGCCACTGAGAGCGAGGTCCGCGAGCTGTTCGCGCAGCACGGGACCGTCGAGTCCGTAAGCCTGATCTCCGACCGGGAAACCGGCCGGCCGCGCGGCTTTGGATTCGTGGAAATGGCGCGTGCGGATGCCACCCGCGCGATCCAGAACCTGAACGGCAAGGACCTCGGCGGACGCCCGCTGCGGGTCAATGAGGCTCAGGAGCGCGGCGCCGGCGGCGGCCGCGGCGGCGCCCCCCGGCGCTGGTAATCCCCTGGCGATAGCCGGCCGGCCCCGAGAGGTCTGCTTTCGGGGCCGGCCGGTTTCATGCGGATTTTGGGCGCTTTGGCCGGGCGCTCTGCTACACTTCGCGCCCCGCTTTTTCACCGTCTGAGGAGACGATTCGATGGGCAAGGGCGACATCAGAACCCGCCGCGGCAAGATTTACCGGGGCTCCTTCGGCAAGACTCGCGCCAAGGACCCCGGCGCGAAGAAGGCCAAGCGCCCCACGCGCAAGTAATCGGCGCACGACCCCGATGGCGCGCCAGTGGCCCGTGCCGCGGCCGGCCAGGAAGCCGGGACGTTTTCCCCCATGACCGCCCCCGTCGCACATTTCCATTGGCGTCCGCATCCGTGGCACGGCCTGGATCCGGGCCCGGACTGTCCGGAAGTGGTGACCGCCTACATCGAGATCACGCCGTTCGACCTGATGAAGTACGAGGTCGACAAGGTCACCGGCTACCTGCGGGTGGACCGCCCGCAGCGCACCTCATCCCATCCGCCCTCGCTCTACGGGTTCATCCCGCAGACCTACTGCGGCGAGCGTGTCCGGCGTCTGGCGCCGGGCTGCGAGCGCGGTGACGGCGACCCGCTCGATATCTGCGTGATCAGCGAGCGGCCGATCACCCACTCGGAAATCCTGCTGCGCGCCCGCATCCTCGGCGGCCTGAAAATCATCGACCGGGGCGAGGCCGACGACAAGATCGTCGCGGTGCTGGAGGGCGATTACGTGTGGGGCGGGGCGCGCGAGCTCACCGACCTACCGGGGACACTCATCGAGCGCCTCGAGCATTATTTCGCGACCTACAAGCTGGTGCCGGGCGAGCCGCCGGGCCTGAAGATCGCCGGCCGATACGGCCACGCGGCCGCCGCCGCCGTGATCCGCGCCGCGATCGAGGACTACCGCGAGACCTACGGCGAGGCCGGGACGGGCGCCGAGGACACCGTTCCGCGCTGATTCACTCGCCCTTGGGCTCGATCCACAGCGCGCGGGCGCTGCCGCAGAGCTCGCCGTCCTCGCCGAATACGGCGGTGCCGGCGCCGTGCTTGCGGCCGTCGGATTCCAGGGCCCAACCGATCACCGTGCAGCGTTCCCCGACGTGCACCCGGCGATTCACGTGGGCCGTGAATTCCCCGAGCAGCATCATGCGATCCTCCGGGCTGACGGCGTAGTAGCCGGGGCAGTCGAGCGCGGCCGACATGAACTCGGGGCGCACCTTCCCGTCGCCCTGGTCGAGCGAGGCATCGGGCACCCAGGGCGCCGCCACCAGGTCGCGCTCGGGCAGGGGCCCGGCGAAGATGCGCAGCCCGTCGCCGCGCGGCCGCTCCGTGCCGCACACGAAACAGGTCGGAAACCGGTGATGCTTGAATCCCGCGTAGCGCCGCGAGGCCTCGACGGCCTCGAAGTACGCCGGCGCCTGGGGAGAGCTGAGCGTCAGGTGGGCGGGCCGGGCCGAGCCGATCGGCTCATTCGCGTGGGTGATGGCGAGCGTCCCGTCCGGCAGCGTCTGCACCTCGAGCGGCGTATCGAGCGGCGGGGGACTGAGCAGCCGGACGGTGACCGTCTGCGCGAGCTGCGCGGCGACGCACCCGGCGAAGTAGCCGCCGTTGGCGGATTGCGCCGGGCCGCGAAAACGTCTGGCAATGGTGAGCGTGGCCATGGCGGGCCCACATTACCACCGGCCATGCCGCCTGCGCAGCGCCGCTTAGACGCCCGCGCGGCCGCGCAGCGTGCACAGCCACTCCGTCGGATCGCCCCCCTGCTCGAGCACTTCCACCAGCGCCGAGCCGATGATCACGCCATCGACGTGCCCGCGCAGGCGCTCGAGCTGCTCGCGGCCGCGGATGCCGAAACCGGCGCACACCGGCACCGGCGCCTGGCGGCGCACCCGGTCGAGGTAGTCGGTCACCTCCACCGGCACGCTGAGGTTGCGCCCCGTGGTGCCGGTCGCCGTGACCGCGTAGATAAAGCCCCGGCTGCGCTCGCAGATGCGCTCCAGGCGCTCCTGCGGGGTCACCGGCGTGACCATCTGCACCAGGGCGAGCCCGCGCGCGGAGAGCGCCTCGTGCAGCGCATCGCCCTCATCGAACGGCAGATCCGGCACGATCAATCCGGCCACCGCGGCGCGCTCGGCCGCGCGGGCCAGGGGCTCCAGCCCGAAGGCCAGCAGCGGGTTGAGGTAGCTCATCAGCAGCAGCGGGGCCGCGACCGGCGGACTCATCGCCTCGAGCGTCTGCAGGATCCAGCGCAGGCTCACGCCCTGCTCGAGGGCGATGCGGCTCGAGCGCTGAACGGTCACCCCGTCGGCCATCGGGTCCGTGAACGGCACGCCGATCTCGATTACGTCGGCCGCTGCGGCAATGCGCCGCAGATCGGCCTCGAAGCGCTCGCGACGCGGAAAGCCGGCGGTGAGGTAGGCGACGAGGGCGGGCTCGCCGCGCGCGTTGGCCGCGGCAATGGCGGCGCCGATGCGCTCGTGCGCGTTCATGCGCGCTCCGCGAGCAGGGTCTGCTGCAGGGTCGGCATGTCCTTGTCCCCGCGCCCGGACAGGCACACGACGAGCGTGCCGCCGGGATGAGCGTGGGCCCAGCGCCGGGCCCCCGCGAGCGCGTGCGCGCTCTCCAGGGCCGGCAGAATGCCTTCGAACCGGCACAGGGCGGTCACGCCCTCGAGCGCTTCCTCGTCGCTTGCGCTCTCGTAGCGCACCCGGCCGATGCGCGCCAGCAGCGCATGCTCGGGGCCGACGCCGGGATAGTCGAGACCGGCCGACACCGAGTGGGTTTCCTGGATCTGGCCGTCCGCGTCCTGCAGCAGCATGGAGTAGCTGCCATGCAGGACGCCGGGCCGTCCGAAGGACAGCGTCGCTGCATTGCCGCCGAGGGCGGTGCCGCGCCCGCCGGCCTCCACGCCGATGATCTCGACGCCGGCGTCGGGCACGAACGCATGAAACATCCCGATCGCATTCGATCCGCCGCCGACGCAGGCCATCACCGCATCCGGCAGCCGTCCTTCGGCCTCCTGGATCTGTGCGCGGGCCTCCCGGCCGATCACCGCCTGCAGCTCGCGCACCAGGTAAGGATACGGGTGCGGCCCGACCGCCGAGCCGAGCAGATAGTAGGTCTGCGTCGGATCGGACACCCAATCGCGCAGCGCCTCGTCGATGGCCGCGCGCAACGTGCGGTCGCCGCTCGCCACCGCCACGACCGTCGCCCCGAGCAGGCGCATCCGTCCGACGTTCGGCGCCTGGCGCTCCATGTCGATCGAGCCCATGTACACCGTGCAGGGCAGCCCGAGCCGCGCGCACGCCGCGGCGCTGGCCACACCATGTTGCCCCGCGCCGGTCTCGGCCACGATGCGCCGCGCGCCGAGGCGCCGGGCAAGCAGCGCCTGGCCGAGGGCATTGTTGATCTTGTGCGCGCCGGTGTGCGCCAGATCCTCGCGCTTCAGCCAGATGCGCGCGCCCCACTCGGCCGAGAGGCGCCGCGCGAAGGTGAGCGCGGTGGGACGCCCCACCCAGCTCGACAGCTCGCCGGCGAATTCCCGCTGGAAGGGTGGGGCGTGCAGATGCTCGCGCACGCCGGCATCGAGACGCTCGAGCGCCGGAATCAACGTCTCGGGCACATACCGCCCGCCGAACGGACCGAACCGGCCGTGCGCATCGGGCATTCCTCCGGCGGTGAGGTCCGCCAGGGCATCGGTTGCATTCACACTCATGTCGGCTCCTGCAATGCGGCGCGCGCCGCGCGCGCCGCGCTCACGAATCGGTTGATCTCACGCGGGTCCTTCACGCCGGGACTCGCCTCGACGCCGCTTGACACATCGACGCCGAACGGCCGGACCGCCGCGATCGCGGCGGCGACGTTGCCCGGATCGAGCCCGCCGGCGAGCACCAGCTGCGCGCGGCGCGCCACCTGCGCGGCGCTGTGCCAGTCGCACGTGCGGCCGGTGCCGCTCGCCGCCCCTTCGAACAGCAGCCGCGCCGGCAGGCTGTCCCCCGCGCTGAAGCCTCGCAGGACCGGCAGCCGCTCGAGCGTGTCGGGCAGGCGCAGCCGCTCGAAGTCGCGCGCGTCGCTTTGCAGCAGGTCGGGGCGAAACACGGACACGATCTCATCCATCTCATGCTGCCCGGGGTGGCGCGTCACCGCCACGCAGCGCGCCTTTCCGCGCGCCGGCCCGGCGAGCCGGCGCGCAAGCGCCACCGTGACCCGGCGCGGCGAGTCGGCAAACACGAAGCCGATGGCATCGGCGCCGGCGGCGAGCGCCGCCTCCACCGCCTCCGGCGTGGTCATGCCGCAGATCTTGATCCACAGGGGGGCGTGGCCGGGATTCATGTCGGGCCGCGCTCTCGGCCGTGCCGGGCGGCGAGCCCCCCGGCGCGGCCTGCCTGTCCCGCGGATCCGTGCTTGGCGGCTCGTCCCGCCGCCGTCATTGCTGCGGCCAGCGCGGCCGGGTCAGCGGCGCGCATCAGCGCACTGCCGACCAGCGCCAGATCATAGCCGGCGTGGCTCATGCGCCGTGCATCCTCCGGTGTCGTGACACCGCTTTCGGCCACGCGCGCCAGCGCGCGAGGCAGCAGCGGCCCGAGCGCCTCGAGGCGGCTCGGCACCACCTTCAGCGTGGCGAGGTCGCGGCAATTGACACCCGCGAGCAGACCCTCCGCGCCCACTCGCGCAGTCAGTGCATGCAGCCGCTCGATGTCGCGCTCATCGAAGGTCTCGAGCAGGGCGAAGAGGCCGAGCTCGCGGGTCCGCCCGATCATCGCCTCCAGCGCAGCCTGCTCCAGCATGCGCACGATCAGCAGCACGCCGCCGGCGCCTGCCGCGCGGGCCTCGGCGACCTGATACGGATCGACCAGGAAGTCCTTGCGCATCGCGGGCACGCCGAGCGGCGCGAGCGCGGCTGCGGCGCGGCGCAGGTGCTCCAGGTCCCCGCCGAAGCGTTCCGGCTCGGTCAGCACCGAGACGGCCGCGGCGCCGGCGGCGCCGTAGGCGCGCACCCGTCCCTCGACGTCGGGGTCGGTTTCAGCCAGGGGGCCGGCGGCCGGCGAGCGCGGCTTCAGCTCGGCGATCAACCCGAAGTCCCCGCGCACGCGCCGCAACGCGGGTGCGGGCGTCTGCTCGCGAGCGAGCTGCAGCATGCGGGACTCGGGGCATGCGGCGCGCGCGGCGGTGGCGCGCGCGCGGCTCGTGGCGGCCATCTGGGCCAGGAAATCACTGCGCACACGCCGCTCCCACGCGCCGCAGGCCCGTCAGCACGCGCGCGGCCGCGCCGTCGTCGATCGCTTGCGCGGCGCGCTCGATGCCCTCGCGCGGGCTGCTCGCCTGGCCCGCAACTTCCAGCGCCAGGGCGGCGCCGAGCAGCAGACAATCCCGGTATGCGCCGTGCGCCTCGCCGGTGAGCACGGCGCGCAACGCTGCGGCATTGTGCAACGCATCGCCGCCGGTCAACGCCGATGTCGGGCAGCTCGGCAGCCCGTAGTCCTGCGGCTGGCGGACTTCGCGCCTCACCCGCCCGGGCCGCACGTCAAACAGCGTGAACGGGCCGACTGGCGTGGGCTCGTCCCAACCCTCCGCGCCGTGGATCACGAACGCGCGCTCGATCCGCATGCCCGCGAGGCTGTCGGCCATGAGCTCCGCGACCGGCAGACTGAATGCCCCGATCAGCCCCAGGGGCGGCTGCGCGGGATTGGTGAGCGGCCCGAGGATGTTGAAAACGGTGCGCACCCCGAGCGCGCGTCGTGCGGCGGCCACCGCCTGCGTGGCGGCGTGGTAGTGCGGCGCGAACAGGAAGGTGAACCCGCATTGCGCCAGGCACGCCCCTGAGGCGCGCTCATCGAGCGGCATGGGCAGTCCCAGGGCCTCGAGCACATCGGCGCTGCCGGCGCGGCTCGAGACCGAGCGGTTGCCGTGTTTGATCACCGGCAGGCCGCACGCCGCGGTGAGCAGCGCGGTGCCGGTGGAGATGTTGAGACTGCCCGAGCGGTCCCCGCCCGTGCCGACGATGTCGATGGCGCGCATGCCCGCGGGCAGCGCCGGCTGGCGCGCCAGGCGGCGCATCGCCTCGGCGAATCCCCGCACCTCATCGGCGACGGCTCCCTTGGCGCGCAGCGCCGCCAGCACCGCGCCGATCAGCGCCGGCGGGGTCGCCCCGTCGGTCAGCAGGCCGAGCAGCTCTTCGGCCTGCGCCTGGGTGAGATCGACGCCCTCGAGCAGCTTCTCGAGCAGCTCACACAGGACGGACATCGGCGACTCCGGCGGCGCGCGCACCGGCATGCTGCGCGAGGAAGTTACCGAGCAGCCGTGCGCCGTCCGGCGTCAGGATGCTCTCCGGATGAAACTGCACGCCCTCGACCTGGAAGCGGCCATGGCGCACGCCCATGATCTCGCCCTCCGCGGTGCGGGCGCTGACGGTGAGCTCGGCCGGCAGCGCCTCGGGGGCGGCGATCAACGAATGATAGCGCCCCACTTCGCAGGGCTCGGGCAGCCCCGCGAACAGCCCGAGGCCGTCGTGGTGGATCCGGGAGGTCTTGCCGTGCATCAGCCGGCCGGCGCGCACCACTTTGCCGCCGAACACCTCCACGATCGATTGATGGCCGAGGCACACCCCGAGGACGGGGATGCGTCCGGCGAACGCGCGGACCATGTCCATCGAGACGCCGGCGTCGCGCGGCGTGCCCGGTCCGGGGGAGATGCACAGGTGCGTGGGCGAGAGCGCCTCGGCCTCGGCGATGCCGATCATGTCATTGCGCAAGACGCGCACCTGCGCGCCGAGCACGAGGAACGCCTGCACGAGGTTGTAGGTGAAGGAGTCGTAGTTGTCGATGAGCAGCAGCCGCGCCATCAGAAACCCTCCTCGGCCATCTCGAGCGCCCGGGCCATCGCGCCGCTCTTGGCGAGCACCTCGTCGTGCTCGGACTCCGGGACGCTGTCGGCGACGATACCGGCGCCCGCCTGGTAACTGTACTCGTCGCCGCGGAACACCAGCGTGCGGATGGTGATGGCGTGGTCCATGTCGCCGCGCGCTCCGAAGTAGCCGACGGTGCCGCCGTACAGGCCGCGGCTGACCGGCTCGAGCTCGTCGATGATCTGCATGGCGCGCACCTTGGGCGCGCCGACCAGCGTCCCGGCCGGAAACGCCGCGGCGAAGAGGTCGAACGCATCGCTGCCCTCGGCGAGCTCGCCGTTGACGCCGCTGACCATGTGCATCACGTGGCTGTAGCGCTCGATCGAGCGGTACGGGTCGACCGCGACGGTGCCGGCGCGCGCCACGCGCCCGAGATCGTTGCGCGCCAGATCGACCAACATGACGTGCTCGGCGTTCTCCTTCGGGTCGGCGCGCAGCTCCGCCTCGCGCGCGCGATCGATCGCTGGGTCATCCGAGCGCGGGCGTGTGCCGGCGATGGGCCGCAGCTGCGCGGTGCCGTCCTTCAGGCGCACCAGCGCCTCGGGCGAGGAGCCGACCACGGTCACCTCGCCGAGCGCGCAGTAGTAGAGGTAGGGCGAGGGATTGATCAGCCGCAGCGCCCGATACGCCTGGAACGGATCGAGCTCGTGCCGTCCCGCGAAGCGCGTCGAGAGCACCAGCTGGTACACATCGCCCGCGGCGATGAATTCCTTCACGCGCCTGACGCCGGCCATGTACTCGGCGCGGCCGCTCGAGGCGCTCGCCGGGCTGCAGCGGCCGCGCCGGCCGACCGAGGGCAGCGCCCCGCGCAGCGCCTGAATGATCTCCTTGCGCAGCCGCTGCCGCTCATCCTCGCTGCCCGCGTGCAGCAGCGCGATGCCGCGTGTCAGATGATCGAACACGAGCAGCGAGCGGGGCGCGATGTAGTGCAGCGCGGGCACCTCGGGCTGTTTGCCCGCGGGCACCGGCAGGCGCTCGAAGAAGCGCACCACGTCATACGCGGCGTACCCGACCAGACCGCCGGCGAGCGGGACGCCGGGCACCTGCGGCCCGGGCGTCGGCGTGCGCGAGAGCGCCGCGCGCAGCCCATCGAGCAGCTCGGCCGAGGTGCCCGGCACGGGTCGCCGCTCGGCGCCGATCTGCAAGCCGGCGGTTCCGAGACGCACCGTGAGCGCCTCGCCGAAGCCAATGAACGAGTAGCGTCCGACGCGCTCGCCGCCCTCGACGCTCTCGAGCAGAAAGTGCGGCGCGAACGCCTTGAGCTTCATGAACGCCGAGACCGGCGTGTCGAGATCCCCTGGTATGTCGAATGGCTGCTTCAACGCGGTCTCCAGAGCATTCAGGCATTAAAAAACCCATTCCGGCGCATGACCGGAATGGGTTTTGGCTGATCTACGGCTGTCGTGTCGGGGAAGTCAGCAGCCCAGGGCCCACTCCGGAGGGGGAGCGCGCCACCACCAATGCCGGTTGGTCGGATGCGGCTGAAGCATGGCCGGCAGCCTATCATCAGCGCCGCACGCGATACAATACCCGCCCGTTCCGCCCTGGGGTATGGCGCCATGCCGTCATTTGATGTGGTCTCCGAGCTCAATGCTCACGAGGTGGCGAACGCCGTGGATCAGGCCAACCGCGAGCTCTCGCAGCGCTTCGACTTCAAGGACACGGGCGCACGGTTCGAGCGCGAGGGCCTGACCGTGACGCTGCACGCGCAGGTCGACTTTCAGCTCAAGCAGATGCTGGAAATCCTCAAGCTGCGCCTCGGCAAGCGCGGCATCGATCTCGCCTGCCTCGAGGTCAAGGAGCCCCAGACCACGCTGTCCTCGGCGCGCCAGGAGGTGCAGCTGAAGCACGGTATCGATGCGGACACCGGCAGAGAGATCACCCGGATGCTGAAGGACTCCAAGATCAAGGTGCAGGGCAGCATCCAGGGCGAGAAGGTGCGCGTCACCGGCAAGCAGCGCGATGACCTGCAGGCGGCCATGCAGCTGCTGCGTGGCGCCAAGGTGGGCGTGCCGCTGCAGTTCAACAACTTCCGCGACTGAGGCCGCAGGTATGGTGAGCGCGTACTCGGTGATCGCCGGCCTGTGGCTGGCGTTCCTCGCGACATGGCTCGTCTCGGCGCTGTTCACCAAGCGCAGCCGCAGACATACGCTGTGGAAGAGCTGGGCCGTGCGTCTCGTGGTCATCGCGGTGATCGTCGCGGCGAACCTGCGCTTCGGTCCCGGCGGCCGCGCGCTGGCCGTGCTGCCGTCCTCCTGGCAGTGGGCGGGCGTGGTGTTTTGTGCGCTCGGCCTCGGATTTGCTGTGTGGGCGCGCATTCATCTCGGGCGCAACTGGGGCATGCCGATGTCGCTGCGCGAGGGGCACGAGCTGGTCACGACCGGCCCGTACGCCTACGTCAGGCACCCGATCTACACCGGCATCCTGCTCGCGATGCTGGGGTCGGCGCTCGCCGTGGCGGTCGCCTGGCTGTGGATGATGGCCCTGTTCTTCGCGTACTTCCTCTACAGCGCGTTCACCGAAGAGCGCATGATGAGCGAGCAGTTTCCCGAGGCGTATCCGGCCTACAAGACACGCACCCGGATGCTGATTCCGTTCGTTTTCTGAGCGCCGGCACCCCCTGGCGCCGCGTGCTCGGGGGCGGTGCGATCTACGCGGCCCGCGCTTCCCGTGCGGCGTCGGCGGGCTGAGCGTTCTTCAACACCCGCGCGACGGCGTGCACTGTGGCAGCGATGCGCACGGCGCTCTGCACCGCCTCGCGCCCCATTCCCTGCTGGCGCACCTGCCGCTCGTGCGAGGCGACGCAGGCGCCGCAGCCGTTGATGGCGGATACCGCAAGCGACAGCAGCTCGAAGTCCGCCCGCGCGATGCCGGGATTGCCGATCACGTTCATGCGCAGCCTGGCCGGCAGCGTGGCGTACTCGGCGTCCTCGACCAGATGCACGAACCGGTAGTACACGTTGTTCATGCCCATGATCGCGGCTGCCGCGTGGGCGGCCTGGCGATGGGCGGCATCCAGGTGCACCGCGGCGAGCGTCTCCATCTCGGCGGTGAACCGCGGATTGCCCGACGCGGCGGCGGCGGCGAGCGCCACAGCCCAGATCTGGGTGTCGGTCAGTCCGGGCGCGCCGGGCGCGGCGAGCACGCTCGAGAGATTGAGTCTCAGGTCCCGGGCGTAGTCAGGCAGGGCGTCACGGATGGCATCGAGTGTGTTCATTGCGGACTCTCCGGTGCGTCGGGCGCCTCAGGCGGCCTTGATCGTCGCTTCGCCCTGCTTCCAGTTGCACGGGCACAGCTCGTCGGTCTGCAGGGCGTCGAGAACTCGGAGCACTTCCTCGGGGCTGCGCCCGACGTTCAGGTCGGTGACGTACACGAAGCGGATGACGCCCTGCGGGTCGACGATGAACGTCGCGCGCTGCGCCACGCCCGCCTCGGCGTCCAGGATGCCGAGCCGCACCGACAGCTGGCGCTTGATGTCCGAGAGCATCGGGAAAGGCAGCTCGCGAAGCTCCTGCTTGCTGCCGCGCCACGCCAGATGCACGAACTCGCTGTCGATGCTGGCGCCGAGCACCTGCGCGTCGCGCGCCTTGAATTGCGGGTCGAGACGGCCGAAGGCGGCAATCTCGGTCGGGCAGACGAAGGTGAAGTCCTTCGGCCAGAAGAACACCACCAGCCATTTGCCCGGGAAGCTCTTCTCCGTGAAGGGCTGAAAGGCGCTGCTGAGGTCGTTCGTGACGACCCCGGTGAGGGAAAATTCCGGAAAACGCTGGCCGATCGCTAACATGTCGTGGGTTCCTCGATGTCTGGGTTCAGGGGGCTTCCCCGGCGGGGATGGGCGCATGATGCGGGCCGCCGCTTCATTGATCCAATCGATTGACTGTATAATATCGATAGATGCGGTATATCACCCGCCCAGCGAGGAGCGAGACTGTGCCCGATATCAAGCTCAAAGACCTGCGCTACCTGGTGGCCGTGGCGGATACGCGGCATTTCGGCCGGGCCGCGGAGCGCTGTTTCGTCAGCCAGCCGACCCTGTCGGCGCAGCTGAAGAAGCTCGAGCTCTCCCTCGGCGTGCAGCTCATCGAGCGCCAGCCGAATAACGTGGCGCTGACCGAGGCCGGGGAGCAGATCGTGGGCCGGGCGCGGGGCATTCTCGAGGCCTGCGCCGAGGTGACGACGCTGGCGCGCTCGCACCGCGATCCGCTCGCCGGGACGCTGCGCGTGGCGCTGCTGCCGACCATCGGTCCATATCTGCTGCCGCACATCGCGCGACCGATCCAGCGCGCTCTGCCGCGCCTCGAGCTGCACCTGCACGAATACCAGACCGCGCCGATGCTCGCGAAGCTCAAGGCGGGACAGTTGGATCTGGGGATCCTCGCGCTGCCCGTGGATCTCGAGGGGCTCGAGGCGCGCGAGCTGTACAGCGAGCCCTTCCAGGTGCTGCTGCCCGAGCGCCATGCTCTCGCCGGGCGCGAGCGGGTGCACATGAGCGATCTGGAGGGGCAGTCACTGCTGCTGCTCGAGGAGGGCCACTGCCTGCGCGACCAGGCGCTGGCGGTATGCAGCCGGGCCGGCCTCGGGGAGCGCCAGGACTTCCGCGCCACCAGTCTCGAGACGCTGCGCCAGATGGTGGCCACCGGCGCCGGCATCACGCTGTTGCCCCAGCTCGCGACCGAAGGCGCCTATGGCAATGCGCGCGGCGTGGTGGCGCTGCCCTTTGCCAAGCCCGTGCCGAGCCGCCGTGTTGGCGCCGTGTGGCGCAAGTCCACTGCGCGCGGGCCGGCGGTCGAGGCGGTCTGCGACGTCATCGCCGAGCGCATCGCCCGCTCGGGCCGCCTCGCGCCCCGGTGACGGTCGCCCCGGGGTGGCATAATCAATCGGCCGTGAGCCGACTTGCCGCCGTCACTGACCACGTAACCCCGTATGACCGCTTCTGCCACGACGATGCCGAGGTCGAGCGGCTGTTGCTCGCGGGCGAGCAGCGGGCGGCGCTCGAGGCGTATTTCGGTGCGCGCGAGTACCGTGAACTGACACAGCTCGCCGCAGTCGCGGCGCGCTGCCCCGTCGATGAGTCGCTGCCACACGTGCTCATCGTGCCGGGCATCCTCGGCTCGCAGCTCGGCATGCGGCGGCGCGCGCCGCTGCCGGATGACGTGCTCTGGCTCGATCCGCTCGATATCCAGGGCGGGCGGCTCGCGTTGCTCGACCCGCAGGCAGGCGCGCCCATCGTGCCGCTCGGCGTGGTGCTCTACTCCCATCTGAAGCTCAAACTGCGCCTGCGGGCCGCAGGCTTTCCCGCCACCCTGCACGACTATGACTGGCGGCTCGACATCGCTTCGCTCGGCGAGGCTCTGGCGGCGCGCCTGCGTGCGCACGCGGCGCGCCCGGCCGCCATCGTCGCGCACAGCATGGGCGGGCTGGTGAGCCGCGTCGCGCTCGGTCTCGAGGGCACCGCGCACGTGCGCCGTGCCGTACTGCTCGGCACACCCAATCTGGGCGCCTTCGCCCCGCTGCAGGCTCTGCGCGGCACGTACTCGGTGGTGCGCAACATCGCGCGGCTCGATCTCGGCCGCTCGGCGCTCGAGCTGGCCGAGCAGGTGTTCGGCGGCTTTCCGAGTCTCTACCAGATGCTGCCGCGCGCGACTTCCGAGGGGCTCGATCTCGCCGATCCGCTGCACTGGCCGGCGCAGGGGCCTGCGCCGAGGAAGCCGCTGCTGGTGCGCGCACGGCACTTTCACGCGGCACTGCCGGCGCCCGACGGCCGCTTCACCGCGATCGCCGGGGTAGGACGCAATACCGTTACCGCGGCCGCTCGCCGGGAAGACGGCTTCCACTACATGGTGACACGCGGCGGGGACGGTACGGTGCCGACATCAAGCGCGGCGCCGCACGGTATGCACGCCTATTACACGCGCGCCGCGCATAGTGAGCTCACCCGCGATGCGCAGGTCGCCGCGGCGATCATCGATGTGCTGAAGCTGGGCGCCACTGAGCGTCTGCCGGCGCGCTGGGTGAGCCGAGCGCATGCCCGCGCCACGATCAGCGACCGGCAGCTCTTGCGCCTGCCGGCGGGCAAGCTCGACTGGGCACGCCTCACGCCACTGCAGCGTCAGGCGTTCCTCGACAACCTCAACGAGCCGCCGCCCCTGCAGCTGCGCCTGGCCGCTCGAGCGGGCGGTCTCAAATGAGAATCCCGGCCCGCAGTGCGCGGCCCGATTGATGCCGCAGCCCATCCTTCTTCACGGCTCGCCGGTCTCGTCGTTGGATTCTTCCCCGTGCGCTGCGGGCCGCAGGCTCATCCTGCGGCCGTTGGGCTTCCTCGGGTCACACGAGGATACTTTCCCGGGCCACGTTGCGCCGCAATGCGGGCCGCAGCGCTCGTTGCGGCGGGTTCCACTTCTGCGCGCTGATCGGCACCGGCGGCACGACGATCCCGGTGTCCAGGAAGACCTCGAATGCCAATCCAGCCATTGCGTCGAGAACTGGCCACTCATTTGCATGCTCGATGAGCAGCGCCGAATCGATATCGGCTCGATTGCCGCCGCGCGCGCGAACCAAACACGATGGCGCGCTCCACCGCCCCGGTGGAATGCGCGTCATCGATGCGCACTGCGTTGCGAGTCCGAGGGTCGAATTCCCGCGTCTGACGCATAGCCGATGGGGACGCAGGTCCGAACAAGGCCCCTGCTCGCTGTCGATCTCAAATGTCCTCCGGCCCCGTCTCCAGCACGCTTTCCGCCCCGTCCTCGACCACCTGGGCCAGCCCCAGCGCTTGCGGCAGGATCTGCTTGGCATAAAAGTGCGTGCTGCGGATCTTCGACCGATAGAACGCCTCGTCCGCTGCGCCGAGTCCTGCGGCCGCAAGCGCCGCGGACTTGGCCAGCAGCCAGCCTCCGATCACCACGCCGCACATCTTCACGTAGGGAACGGACACCGCGAGAGTCCCTGCGGGGCGCGCGGCCATGCCCGCGAGCAGCGAGCGCGTCGTGTGTTCGAGCACCGCGACCGCCTGCACCGCCGCATCGCGAGTCTGGGCCACGGTGCCGTCCGTCGTTTCAAGTGAGCGCAGCTCCCGGCTCATGTCAGTGAGCAGCGCAATCATCGCCGCGCCGCGGTCACGGGCGAGCTTGCGCCCGATCAGGTCGTTCGACTGGATACCGGTCGTCCCCTCGTAGATCGTCGTGATGCGGACGTCGCGCACGTACTGCGCCGCGCCGGTTTCCTCGACGTAGCCCATGCCCCCGTGCACCTGCATGCCGATCGCCGCCGTCTCGTTGCCGGTTTCGGTGCACCACGCCTTGACGATCGGGATGAGCAGCTCGCCGCGGGCCTGGGCGGCGCGGCGCACCGTCTCATCGGCATGGTGCGCGCCGAGATCGAGCTGGGATCCGGCATACAGGGCCAGCGCCCGCGAGGCCTCCGTGCAGCTTTTCATGGTGAGCAGCATCCGCCGCACGTCCGGATGCTGAACGATGGGCACGGCTGAGTGGCCCTCGGCGCCCGGCGGCTTGCCCTGCAGCCGCGTGCGCGCGTGTTCGGCCGCCTGCTGGAACGCGCGCTCGCCCACGGCGTAGCCTTCGACGCCGACGGCCAGCCGCGCGGTGTTCATCATCACGAACATGTATTCCAGGCCGTGGTTCGCTTCCCCGACCAGGTAGCCGACCGCGCCTGCGTCCCGGCCGAATTCCATGACGCAGGTGGGGCTGGCATGAATGCCGAGCTTGTGCTCGATGGACGCACAGCGCACCTCGTTGCGCTCGCCGAGCGTGCCGTCGGCGCTGACCAGCACCTTCGGCACGATGAACAGCGAGATGCCCTTGACGCCCGCCGGCGCTCCTTCGATGCGCGCGAGCACCATGTGGATCGTGTTCTCGGTGAAGTCCTGCTCGCCCCAGGTGATGAATATCTTCTGCCCGAAGATCCGGTAGTGATCGCCCTCGGGCAGCGCGCGGGTGCGGATCAGCCCCAGGTCCGAGCCGGCCTGCGGTTCGGTGAGGACCATCGTGCCGGTCCACTCGCCGCTGACCATCCTGGGCAGGTAAAGCTGCTGCTGCGCCTCGGAGGCGCACAGGGTCAGCGCGTGCACCGCCCCGTGGGTGAGCATGGGGCAGAGCTTGAACGCGAGGTTTGCCGACGCCAGAATCTCCTGCACGGCGCCATTGAGCGCCAGCGGCACGCGCTGTCCGCCGAAGCGCGGATCCGCGCCGAGCTGCGGCCAGCCGCCCGCCGCGAACTGCCGGTAGGCTTCCTTGAAACCCTCGGGCGTGCGTACCCCATCGGGGCTCCAATGCGCCCCTTCGCGGTCGCCCGGGCGATTCAGCGGCTCGAGCACCGATTCGGCGAAGCGGCCGGCTTCCTCGAGAATCGAGGCGCCCAGTTCGTCGGAATAATCGGTATAGGCCGGACAGGCGCTGAGCGCGCCGGTACCCAGCAGCTCCTCGAGTACGAAACGCAGCTCTCTCAGCGGCGCGCGATACATGGTCGATCTCCGCGGACGGCGATTAATTCAACTAGTTTAACCGTTTTTCCACCTCATCCTACTGCGCAGTAACGTTCCTTCCCACCGGTAGGATGCGGTGGCCCGCGCTGTGCGCGGCGCACCCCAAAGGGCGGCTCGCGGGGCGCCGGGTGAGCCGCGGATGCCGCCGGGCGCCGGGTGCGCGAGCCGGTGCCACGGTGCGGCGCAGCGGGCGGCGAAGCATCGCATATGTCAAAACTTCCGCTTCCGCCGCGCGCACCGCGCCTGAATATGACAAGCGGTTATGAAAAACTTCGTGCGCGGGGCATGCGCCGAGCCGAAACGTCCGGCGGAACGCGAGGGAGTTCACGGCGCAGCGCGTCACATGCTGTCACTCTTTGACTACGTCGAATACACAAAGCCTCGTTTTCGCTCTCCATGGGAAAAGTCATGCACTCGGCGGCGCTGCACACCGCCCGTTCCGGGGAAATCAGCTCCGCCGATACCGACATGCCGCAGAGCGTCGAGTCGATCGGACGGCGTCTGTGCGATGCGCTGCCGCCGCTGCGCCTGCACTCGGTTTCGATCTACGACAATCAATGCAACGTGCTGTGGCTGAGCGAAGGCGCGCTCGGCCCCGACGAGCACGCGCTGGTGCTCGATGCTCTGGAGCAGTTCGGTGCCGGGCAGATGAGCGAGAGCTTCGAGCAGCGCGTGGAAGACGGACGCGTCGCGGTATTCCTCGCGGTGCGGCCTCCGCAGGCGGCATTGACCGGCCTGGTGATGGTGCTCGCCGATACCAAGGCCACGGGCGAGGGCTTGCTGTCCCGGATCGCCAATGCGACGGTGCACGCGCTGATGCGCGAGCTCACCGTCGTGGTTCGGCCGGCCGTGCCGCGGCGAGTCGATCACGACCCTACGAGCCTGGTGCTCACTCTTGCGGATGAGGGCCCGCCGCCTGAAGCGGCGGGCGGGGCGCCGGCGCGCCGCGAGGGCGGGCGCGAACTGGCGCCGGCGGCGGTCGATGAGATTCTCGAGCGCGGCGAGCTGTCGCTCGAGCTCGTGCCGGCCACCGGAGCAAGCCCGCCGGCGGCTCCGGCGGCCGGCGCGGTGCCGCCCACCCCCGCGCCGCCGGTGCTGCAGCCGCCGCCACCGCCGGCGGTGCAGCCCGCCGAGGCCACTGCGGTGGGCACCGCTGACACCGTGACGCTCGAGGTGCTGCCGTTCGTCAAACTGCGCAGCGGCGGCCGGATGCGCCGCTTCGAAGTGCTGCCCCGCGGGACTGCGCGCCAGAACCGTGATCCGGCCGCACTCGATACCTTGGCGATGGACGGGCTGCTCGCGTGGATGGCCGGCCACCGGCCGGACTGGACCCTCGAGCCCACCTCCTTCACGCTCAACCTGTCCATTGCGACGCTCGAGGACGAGCAGTTTCTGCGCCAGCTCGGCGCCGCCTTCAGCCGCAGCGGTATCTCACCGGACAGCGTCGGGTTCGAGATCGCCGAGCCGCTGTGCACTCAGCGGCGCGCGTCTGTGGAGCGGTTCATCAGCGGCTGCGAGCGCCTCGGCTGCTTCGTCGTGATCGACGGATTCTCGTTCGACTCGGCGGTGGTGCCGCTGCTGCGCTCCAAGGCGGTGCGGCTGGTGAAGATCGATGCGCGCCTGAGCACCGCCGCGCTGCGCGACAAGCTGGCGCAGGCCACGGTGGTGGCGATCGTTCAGGCGGTCAAGGTGCTCGGCATCCATTGCGCCGCGCAGGGGATCGAAACGCAGCAGGTGCTGCGCTGGCTCACGGCCGTCGGGTGCGATTTCGGGCAGGGATCGATCCTGGCGCGGCCGCTGCCGATCGCGCGGCTGCAGGCCTCGACGGCCGGCTGACTCCCCGCGCCTTGAAGCGCCCGGATAGGGTAAGCTTGCAGGCTTGCCGCCGCCCCTGAAACGGCGCGCGGTCCAAAAATTCATGAAGATCAAGACCGTCATCGTCGACGACGAGGCGCTCTCGAGGCGAGGCATCGAACGGTTGCTGCGTAAGACGCCCGATTTCGAAGTGATCGCCGAGTGTGGCAATGGGCGCGACGCGGTCGGCTTGATCCAGCGGGAGCGGCCGGATGTGGTGTTTCTGGACATCCAGATGCCCATGCTGTCCGGATTCGAAGTGCTCGCGCGCCTGCCGAAGGAGAGCACGCCGCTGGTGGTCTTCGTCACGGCCTTCGATCAGTATGCGCTGCGCGCATTCGAGGCTCGCGCCGTGGACTACCTGCTGAAGCCCCTGGATGAGCGCCGCGTCGAAATGACCCTAGAGCGGGTCCGGCAGAATCTGCAGGCGCGCCACGCGGTCGATCAGCGCGACAAGCTGATGGAGGTCGTGGCCGAGATCACCGGCTCGGGTGAGCTTGAACTCGAGACGATCCTCGAGCACGGCAGCAATGCGATCGAGTCCGGTCATCCGCACATCCTGCCGATCCGTCAGGGAAGGCACACCGCGCGCGTACCGGTCGCCTCGATTCAGTGGATCGATGCGGCGGGCGATTACATGTGCGTGCACGCGGAAGGCGATACGCACATCCTGCGCGGCACGATGAAGGAGCTGGAGGAAGTGCTCGATCCGCGGTTGTTTCAGCGGGTGCACCGCTCCACCATCGTCAATCTGCGCTACGTCAAGAGTCTGCGCGCGCACATGAACGGCGAGTACTTTCTGACCCTCGATGGCGGGCAGGAGCTGAAGCTCTCGCGCACCTATCGGGACAAGATCGAGATTTTCCTCGGCAACAGCCCCCTGCAGCGCAGCGCGGCGGAGTAAGGGGCGGGTGCAGCCGGATCAGCCCGGCCGGGTGCGCCGGTTACGCCACGACGGACCGAGCGCCGCCTGCAGCCGGCGCCCGAGAGGGCCGCCCGCCGGGGGACGCAGGCGGAACACGACGGTCCGCACGTAATCGGGCACGGTCCAGCGGAAGCGCGAGCCGGCCGGAAACACGTGGGTTTCGCCGGGCTGCAGGCGCTTGCTCACACCCGCGATCTCGACGATCGCGCACCCCTGCAGCACGTGAGCGATCTCTTCCACAGGGTATTCCCATTGGAAGCGCCCGCTCGTGCAGTCCCACATATGGGCCGACGCCACGCCATCGGTGCTCTGCACCAGCGATTTCTCGCGGGCGAGCGGATCGCCCTCGAGGATCCAGGCCTCAGGAATGGGAGTCGGATCGAGGCCATAGGACTCGCGGCGGCCGGGCACCGGACCCTCAAGCGAGACGGTCTGCTCCAGCATGTCGCGGTCGGTCGGCTCATGTCCCCTCACGCTGGATGGGGTGGGTTGTGGCGATTTTCCCAAAAGACGCTCTCCACGGCGGCGCGGACCGGGTGGGTGGTCCGCTCGATTGCAGCGCTCGTGCCCGTCCTACGCATCGGCGGGCCGCTCGGTCACCGCGCGCAGCATACGGGTCGTCGATCCGGGTTTCCGTGAGTTACCGCACAGGGAAACCCGCGCCCAGGGCGCCGTCCGCGCCCGATTCCGCGGGCCGGTGCCGCACGTTACACTGCCGCGCTCACGGGCGCGCAACCGCCCTGCAGAGGCGGCGAGACCGCCTGAGTCAGAAGACCAAAGGGGCGTCGCGATGAACCGAATCTGGCTGAAGTCCTATCCTCCGGGGGTACCGGCCGAGATCGATCTGAAGCGGCTGAGCTCGCTCGGGGAACTCCTGGATCACGCCTGCACCGCCTATCGCGACCTGCCGGCATATGAGCAGTTCCGGACCACGATTCGCTACGGGGAGCTCGATGCACTGACCCGCGCGTTCGCGGCGTGGCTGCAGTCCGTGGGCCTGACCAAGGGCGATCGGATCGCGATCATGCTGCCCAACTGTCTGCAGTATCCGGTCGTCCTGTTCGGGGCGCTGCGCGCCGGCCTCGTGGTGGTCAACACCAATCCGCTCTATACGGCGCGCGAGCTGGCGCATCAGCTCGAGGACTCCGGCTCGTTGGCGATCGTGGTGCTGGAAAACTTCGCCCACGTCGTGCAGGAAGTCGCGCCGCACAGCCGGCTCAAGCACATTCTGGTCACGGCGGTCGGGGACTTTCTGCCGGCGCCGAAGTCCTGGATCGTCAACTACGTCGTCCGGCATCGCCGCAAGCAGGTGCCGCCGTGGCACATACCGCAGGCGATGTCGCTGCGTGCCGCCCTGCGCACCGGCCGCGGCTTGCGGTGGCGCCCCGAGCCGCTGAGCGGGGACGATCTGGCCTTCCTGCAATACACCGGCGGCACGACCGGCGTCGCCAAGGGCGCCATGCTCAGCCACGGCAATCTCTGCGCCAATCTCCTGCAGGCGCTGGCCTGGATCGACGGGCAGTTCACGGGCGAACCCGGCACGCTGATCACCGCCATTCCGCTCTATCACGTGTTCGCGCTGACGGCGAACTGCCTGCTGTTCGCCTACCTGGGGTGGAAGAACGTCCTCATCATCAATGCGCGCGACTTCCCATCGCTGGTGGCGGAAATGAAGCGTCATCCGTTCGGATTCTTCAGCGGCGTCAACACGCTGTTCAACGCGCTGTTGCACACGCCCGGCTTCGCCGAGGTCGACTTCAGCCACCTGAAGATCACTTTGGGTGGCGGCATGGCGGTGCAGGCTGCTGTCGCCCAGCGCTGGAAGGAAGTCACCGGCAAGATACTGAGTCAGGCCTGGGGACTCACCGAGACTTCCCCTGCGGTGTCCATCAACCCCATCGGTGAGGACTTCAACGGCTCGGTGGGTCTGCCGATTCCCTCGACTGAGGTGACCGTCAAGGACGATGCGGGCGAGGACCTGCCGGTCGGGGAGTCCGGCGAAGTCTGCGTACGCGGGCCGCAGGTGATGCGCGGCTACTGGAACAGACCGGACGAGACCGCCAAGGTGCTGATGCCGGATGGATGGCTGCGTACCGGTGACATCGGCTACATCGACCAGAAGGGATTCGTGTACCTGCAGGACCGCAAGAAAGACATGATCCTGGTGTCAGGATTCAACGTGTACCCCAACGAGGTGGAGGAAATCGTCGTCACGCACCCTGGTGTCCTCGAGGCCGCTGCAATTGCGCAGCCCGATGAGCATTCCGGCGAGGTAGTCGCGCTGTTCGTCGTCCTGAAGGATGCTTCGGTCACCGCCGAGGACATCATCGAGCACTGCCGCAAGTCTCTCGCAGGCTACAAAGTGCCGAGGCATGTCTATTTCCGCAGCGAGCTGCCGAAGAGCAACGTGGGGAAGATATTGCGGAAGGCGCTGCGGGACGAACTCGTCCGCTGACCTGACTCAAGATGCAAGAACGCCGGCATCCCCGCGGGAATGCCGGCGTCTGATCGTGCGCGGATCTTGGCGTTCAGCCGGTTCCGCAGATTCCAAAGGCGCGGTTCACTTCTTGCCACCGCCATCAACCCCGAAGGTTGACGCATGGCCGCCGCCGTCGACGCCCAGGGTGGTCGTTGCACTACCGCCGCCATCGACGCCGAGCTTGATCGAGGCGCTGTGCCCACCGCCATCAACCCCGAAGGTTGACGCATGGCCGCCGCCGTCGACGCCCAGGGTGGTCGTTGCACTACCGCCGCCATCGACGCCGAGCTTGATCGAGGCGCTGTGCCCACCGCCATCAACCCCGA
>JAKAXA010000001.1:17310-17578 GCA_021816775.1 Pseudomonadota bacterium | reverse complement strand
CCACCGCCATCAACCCCGAAGGTTGACGCATGGCCGCCGCCGTCGACGCCCAGGGTGGTCGTTGCACTACCGCCGCCATCGACGCCGAGCTTGATCGAGGCGCTGTGCCCACCGCCATCAACCCCGAAGGTTGACGCATGACCGCCGCCGTCGACGCCCAGGGTGGTCGTTGCACTACCGCCGCCATCGACGCCGAGCTTGATCGAGGCGCTGTGCCCACCGCCATCAACCCCGAAGGTTGACGCATGACCGCCGCCGTCGACGCCCA
>JAKAXA010000001.1:0-17300 GCA_021816775.1 Pseudomonadota bacterium | reverse complement strand
CCGCCGCCGTCGACGCCCAGGGTGGTCGTTGCACTACCGCCGCCATCGACGCCGAGCTTGATCGAGGCGCTGTGCCCACCGCCATCAACCCCGAAGGTTGACGCATGACCGCCGCCGTCGACGCCCAGAGCCAATGCGCTGCCTCCACCGTCTACACCGGCAACGGCAGCTATGTTCTGGGCAAGAAAGAGCCCGCCTGGATTTGGCTGGGTTCCCGTAATCTCTACGAGGCTGCCGACCTCATATTTCTGAGTGTCGCTGGTCAGCGTGGCATTGATATCGACGGTCAGGTTACCGACCTTGATTTGTCCGGTCGGCGACTCTGCCGAAACAACACCCGTCACCAGCAGCGGAGTCGCGCCGGGTACGTCAAGTTGCGAAAGCCTGGTAACGCTCTCAACGGTCGCCTGTCCCGCGGGCGTCTCAGTGCCCTTGATGGACACCAGTGTGTTCGGAGCCAGAGAGCCGAGCGACATGGCGACGCCCGCTTGGTTCTTGATCAAAGCGGATGGATCGACGTGGTAGGTCTGGCCTAACACGACGATCGTCGAAGTCTTGAGATTGAGCTGCTCGACAGGTCCTACTGCGAGGGTGGCAGCCTGTGCGGTCCCAATCACGGCGGCCGCCACGAAAGCGGAAATGGCGGAATATGACAAACCGCGCGCACGCGTCTGCTTTGACTGAGCCATTCGGATCTCCTGCGCCCGTGGCGCCCCCGCTAGGGACGGCCACATCATTCTTATTTAACGTATTGCAACGCTAGCAGATAAATGAGACGTGCGTCAAAGCAATTTGGGGACATTTGTGGGTTGGCGGGATGGCCGCCAGGCTGTAGCCAAACCTGAGCTTTATACGAGCCGAGCGCAGTTATCGGGCTCTAATGGCCTTCTTATGGCTAAGTTAAAGCTTAAGTTTTGCTGGCGAGCGACGCGAGCGGTTCTGCGGCTTTTTCCAAGGGCTCGACAAAGAAGAAAACGTTTACGCCGGCATCAACCCGCTTGCCGGCATCCGAAGAGCTATTCTCGACCTCGGTCTGCGAGGCCAGCCAATTGTCCAGCTCGAGGAGGAAATCAGCGGCCTTTCCCCGGGCGTACTCCTCGAACGCCGGAACGAGCTCGAGGGGCAATCCGCGACCCGCGCTTACCCGCCGCTCAAGTAACCTCTCGGCACGCTCTCGGTCCGTGTTGTACTCAAGCGTGGTTGCCAACTGTGACGAAGTGATGCCGAAGCGCTCAATCAGCCTTGGGGAGGTCGGATCTGGCGTCATAAGAAACCGGGAAAGAGGACGCAAACGTGTTTCCCCGGCTCGCACGACAGCGCCGGTTCGCAGCAGTTCCTCGAGAATCACATTTGGGTTTGCCTTGCCGTTCGCGAGCTTTACTAAACTGCGGAAGCAGCGCTCGGGTGGCGTTTCGAACTCAAGTTCGAGCGGGATCCCGTACGGGCCACCGTATTCCGGAACGGTGTGCCACCTATGCAGAACCTCGACCAGAAGCGCCCGCAGCGTCGGATCGGTCTCGGGCACAGGGTCTCCCCCGTCAACGTGGCGATTGACCTGGCGAGAGGTCAGGCCCGCGAGTACGGCAACGCGCTCTCGAGAGGGCGGGCCACGATGAGCAAAATCACGGACGGCACTCTCAACGTAAATTCTTTGCACGAGAGCATCAAATTCATTGAAACGAATTCCGACGCGGATAAGTACCCGCATCAGCGATCGCAACACGCGCCGCAGAGCGAGAACCAGATTGTCGTGCGTCTGGTCGGATCTCATGTGGCGGTGGGATCGTCGGGCGGCGTTGCGCGTCGGCTATGTTGCACAAGCATCGTCAGATCTTGCGTGTCGGTCGGCGTTTCGACGTAGAAATACACGTTGACCCCTACTTCCATCCGCGGCCCACTCTCCTTTTCCAGTGAATGGGAGAGCCCTCCGAGCCAGTCGTCGAGATCGGAGAGGAACTGGTCGGCACGGTCCTTCGCAAACGCGTGGAAGCTCGGGAGCAGCCGCTCAGAGAGGCCACGTTCGGCAAACACGGACCGCTCAAGGCGCTTCTTCTTGGCGTCGGTGCACGTGAGGTTGTGTTCATGCGTCTCAATCAGCTGTGCCAGCGTGGCCCCGAAATACTGGAACAGCGGAAAGCCTCCCTTCGGCCATACGAAGCAGCGCGTCACGGCGCGAATCCGCTGCGCACCGGAATGGGTAACTGCCCCCGCTCGAAGTAATTCCTCGAGAACAGGTTCAGGAGCGGCTTTGGCATCAATCTGTGTCACGAGATCGCGAAAATTCGGCGCCGAGGGCGCGTTGATCTCGATCTCCAGAGGCACGCCGGAGGGGCCCTGATATTGCGGATCGGTATACCACCTGTGCAGCACCTCCGACATCAGACTGATTGGAGCGGCGCCGTCCACCGGCAACGCCTTGGTACTCTCGATGTAATGATCAACCCGCTCCCGGCTGATCCCCGTTGCCCACGCAATCTGATCGCGCGTTGCCTGCTTGATCCCGCCGATGCCGTCGCGGACCGCGCTCTCGACGTACGCGCTGCGCGCCACGTCGGCGAACTCGTCATAGCGAATCCCCGCCCGGATCATCAGCCGAACGATAGGTCGCAGCACTCGGCGCAGCGCCTTCAGATAATGCGGGCGCGCATCGATTGCCAGATCCAGCTCGACGCTGCTCATGCTTCAGGTCCGCTCCGCCGGGTCGTAGAGCCGGGCGTGCTCGAGGATCGCATAACGGTCGGTCATGCCGGCAACATAGTCTGCGACCGCACGTGCACGGCCGGCGGTTCCCTGTGTCTCCTCCCCCCGGGCGGCGGCTTCCTGATGCTCCGGAGGCATGAGCTGCACGTCCGCCATGAATGCGCCGAAGAGCTCCTGGATCACGCGGCGTGCCTTGGTGGTCATGCGCAGCACTTTGTAGTGGCGGTACACGCGCCCGCGCAGAAAGCGCATCAGCTCCCGATGCTCTTCCAGCGTCGTATCGCTTAGGGCGATCAGCGGCCGCGGCTGCAGACGCACTGCGTCGATCGAAACGGGGTTGGCCTCGGTTATGCGCTGCTGACTGGTGCGGATCAGGTCAACCACGATGTGATTGATCATTCGGCGGATGACCTCGTGCACCAGGCGCCGCTCGCCGAGATTTGGATGCTCGGCGATGACCACCTCGTACTGCCGGCGGAACAGGCGCATCTCGTTGAGCTGCTGCAGATCGATGAGTCCGGCGCGTATGCCGTCGTCGACGTCGTGATTATTGTAGGCGATCTCGTCGGCGAGATTGGCGATTTGCGCCTCGATGCCAGGCTGCTGGTGTCGCAGGAACCGCTCGCCGATGTCCCCGAGTTGCTGCGCGATGCGCGCCGAGCAGTGCTTGAGGATCCCCTCGCGGCATTCGAAGGTCAGATTGAGCCCGGGAAACGCCGCATAGCGCTCCTCGAGCTCATCGACCACCCGCAGCGACTGCAGATTGTGCTCGAAGCCACCGTACGGCCGCATGCACTCGTTGAGCGCATCCTGTCCGGCATGTCCGAAGGGGGTGTGGCCGAGGTCGTGCGCCAGGCTGATCGCCTCGGTCAGCGTCTCATTGACCCGCAGCGCGCGGGCGACAGAGCGGCCGATCTGGGCCACCTCGATCGAATGCGTGATGCGCGTGCGGTAGAGGTCGCCCTCGTGGTTGACGAAGACCTGAGTCTTGTACACGAGGCGGCGGAACGCATTGGAGTGGATGATGCGGTCCCGATCGCGCTGGAATTCGCTGCGGAACTCGGGCTTCGGCTCGGCAAACCGCCGCCCTCGCGACCGCTCGTCGTGCGCCGCGTAGGGGGCGAGGCCGTCGGAATCGGATTGCGCCGCGTTCATCATGGGGCACTAGCGCAGATGCGCCTCCAGGGTCCGTCGCAGCCGGCTCTCGTCATAGTCGGCAGTGACGAAGGCCCGGCCGATCGCGCGCAGCAGCACCAGGCGGATCCTCCCGTCGAGCACCTTCTTGTCGATGCGCATGTGCTCCAGCATGGCCTGCGGCCGCACGTCCGCGATATGTGTCGGCAGTCCCAGACGCTCGACCAGACGGGTCACCCGGTCCAGATCGGCAGCGCCGAGAAGCCCGCTCTCGTGCGACATGCGCGCGGCCATCACCATGCCCGCGCCCACCGCTTCCCCGTGCAGCCAGCGACCGTAACCCGTGGCCGACTCGATGGCATGCCCGAAGGTGTGGCCGAGATTGAGCAACGCGCGCTCGCCGCGCTCGTGTTCGTCGTGCTCGACGACGGCTGCCTTGATTTCGCAGGAGCGACGGATGACGTGCGCGAGGGCGAGGGGATCGCCGGCGAGAAGCGCCTGCGCGTGCGCCTCCAGCCACTCGAAAAAGGCCTGGTCGCGGATCAGGCCGTATTTGAGAACCTCGGCCAGTCCCGCGCGCAGCTCTCTCGGGGGGAGAGTCGCAAGGGTCGTGGTGTCGGCCAGGACCGCCGCCGGCTGGTGGAAGGCGCCGATCAGGTTCTTGCCGCCGGGGTGATTGACCCCGGTCTTGCCCCCGACCGCGGAGTCCACCTGCGCCAGCAGGGTGGTCGGCGCCTGCACAAATGCGACCCCCCGCTGATAGACGGACGCCGCGAATCCGGCCATGTCGCCGACTACGCCGCCCCCGAGCGCGACCAGTGCACAATCGCGCCCGAAACGATTGGCCACCAGCACATCGAGGATGCGGGCCACGGTATCCAGGGTCTTGTACGACTCGCCGTCCGGCAGCAGGGTGGCGACCGTCCTGCGCGGACGCAGGGAGGTCTCGAGAGCCTCGAGGTACAGTGGCGCCACGGTCGTGTTGCTGACGATCAGCACGTCGCGGGCGTGCACGTGGTGGCCCATCAGGGCGACGTCGCGCAGCAGGCCCTCCCCGATCACGATGGGATAGCTGCGCGGGCCCAGCTCGACGGTCAGGGTGTCCACCGTTGCGCTCATCACCGGCAATCTAGCGAATCATCTGCACGATGTCGCGGACCACGGCCTTGATCTGCCGTCCGTCGGTCGTGACCGTGAGATCGGCGATGGAACTGTACAGCGGATCGCGGATTTCCATCAGCTCGCGCAGCCGGGCCGTAGTGTCATCGACCCCATTGAGCAGCGGCCGCTGGCGTCCCGGCTTGACCCGCTCGGCCTGCTGGGCGACGGAGGTCTTCAGGTACACCACCCAGCCGTTCTCGGACAGCAGGCGGCGGTTCTCGGGCAGCATCACGGCTCCGCCCCCGGTGGACAGCACGATATGGCGCAGCACGGTCAGCGAGGCGATCACCTCGCGCTCCCGCTCGCGAAAGCCGGCTTCCCCTTCCTTGTCGAAGATGAAGGGAATGTCGACGCCGGTCCGCCGCTCAATCTCCGCATCGCTGTCGTGAAAGGGCACGCGCAGCAGCCGGGCGAGGCTGCGACCGACGGCCGACTTGCCCGAGCCCATCGGGCCGACGAGGAAAATATTGGGAGGCTTGCCTTGCATGGTCCAGGCACAGGATATCAAGGCGCCGCGCCTGGTACGGGCGGGTTTGCCGCCATCTCTGCTCAGAAAGTCCCGCCCCGGGACCGCCCGGCCCCGGCGCTCTCGCGGCTGCCCGCTCGAGCGCGGGCATTGCCGGCGGCGCTCGCAAGGTCGGCCCTTGCTCCGATCGGCCGCGGCGGGCCCGGTGGCCGGGCCGCCGCGGCGTGCGGGTGCGCTAGTAAACGACCGGGTTCTGGCGGACGATCTTCGGCGTCACGAACACCAGCAGCTCGTCCTTGTTGTTCGTGTGGTCCGTGTTCTTGAACAGATGGCCGATGATCGGGATGTCGCCGAGCCACGGCACCTTGTTGATGGTGTCGGTGTTGTTGGTCTGCAGGATGCCACCGAGGACCACCGTCTGGCCGTCATTGACCAGCACCTGCGTCATGACCTCGCGCGTGTCGATCGCCGGCACCTGCACGCCGCCCGAGGCGACCACTTCCTGGCCGACCTCGTCATCGCGGACCTCGAGGCTGAGAATGATGCGGTTATCCGGCGTGATCTGCGGAGTCACCTTCAGTTCGAGCACCGCCTTCTTGAACGCGATCGAGGTCGCGCCGCTCGAGGCGGACTGCTGATACGGAATCTCCACGCCCTGCATGATCTCCGCCTGGCGCTGGTTGGCGGTGATCACCCGCGGCGAGGAGACGATCTTCGCGTCGGTTTCCGCCTGCGCGGCCGACAGCTCCAGGTCGACCAGGTAGTTGCCGCTCAGGATCCCGAAGGCGATCGATCCGGCCGGGTTGGCCACCGGCAGGTTGACGTTGTAGCGCTCGGAGGCGTTCGATCCGGTGGGGATGGCGATGTTCTGCGAGATCGGGGTGCCGGCCGGGAACGTCTGCTGGTTGGTGATGGCCGAACTCACCATGGTATCGGTGCCCGCGGCGGTGCCCGTGGTGGCGACGATGCCGTTGGTGCCGTTCGCCTGGTAATCGGTCAGCCCCAGCCGGGTGCCGAGCTTGCGCTCGAAGTCGTTGTTCACGAGCACGATGCGCGCCTCGATCAGCACCTGGCGGACCGGCACGTCGAGCCGGTGCACCAGCCGCTGGATCTGCTCCAGGCGCTGCGGCGTGTCCTGCACCAGCAGCGTATTGGTGCGCTTGTCGACCGTGACGCTGCCGCGCTTGGACAGCAGCGAATGGCCCTGCGACTTGATGAGCGCGGCCAGATTCGCCGCTTTGGCGTAGTTGATCTGGATGTACTCCGAGCGCAGCGGCTCGAGCTGCTGCACGGCATGCTCGGCGGCGAGCTCGGCCTTCTCGCGCGCGGCGAGCTCGGCCTGCGGAGCCACCAGGATGACGTTGCCCTGGTGGCGATCGCCGAGCCCCTCGATCTGCAGGATCACGTGCAGTGCCTGGTCCCAGGGCACATCGTGCAGGCGCAGCGTCACGCTGCCGTGCACCGAATTGCTGACGACGATGTTCTGGCCGCTCGCATCGGCCAGCAGCTGCAGCACCGCGCGGACCTTGATGCTCTGGAAATTCAGCGACAGGCGCTGGCCGGTGTATTTCGGCTGCTGCGCGCTCGCCTGGGCCTGCGAGACCGGCCGCAGCTCGACGACGTACTGCGTGTCTGCCTGGTAGGCGAGCTCGGTGAAGGCGCCCGCCGCATCGATGGTGATGCGCGATCCGCTTGGCGTGCGGGTCACCAGGAAATCCGTGACCGGCGTGCCGAAGTCGGTCGCGTCGTAGCGGCGCAGGAAGCGACCCGGCACGGCGGCATGGTTGAAGTCGACCACGACCTGATTGCCGACCTGGCGCAGGTTGACCGGGATGTGCGGGTTGGAAAGCTGGACCATGATCCGCCCGGCACCGTCGCTGCTGCGGTGGAAGCTGATGTTGCGGATCTGCCAGGGCGCGCTCAGTCCGGCGCGGACCGCGGCGGCGCTGGCGGCGGTGGCCTCAGCCGCAGCGACATGGCTGTCATCCGCGCGCGCCGCGCCCGGGCCGAGGATGACGACGATCTGATCGCCTTCCTGGTGCATCCCATAGGTCACCATCGAGTCGAGGCTGAGCACGAGGCGCGAACGATGACGCGTCGCGGCCGCGAGGATGGACTCCAGGCCGCCGGATTTCACGCTGATCTGGTTGGAAGGCAGGGCGAGCTGCGTGTCCGGCAGATCGATCACGATGCGCGCCGGGTGATCCATGGTGAATGACAGCGGCTTCGGCGCCGGCCCGGACAGCTGCAGCGTGACTTGCATCTGGGCATGCGGGAGCTGCTGCACCTGGACGGATTGCAGCGCGACCTGAGCGTCGGCGGCGCGGCTGCCCGCAACCATCGCCAGACCGAGCAGCAGGGACAGGGCGGCTGCGTTCGCGACGCGAGATTTCCGCGTAAAGACTTTCATTCTCGAACTCCCTGCATGAGCGTTCGCTACCGTATTGTTCACTGACTGAGTCCCAGGGCTGCCGGCCGTTTCATGAACCCGCCGAGACCGTCGGGGACGATCTCGACCAGCCGGATTTGAGTGGGGGTGATCTGGATGATGCGGCCATCGTTCTGGCCCATGTAGTTGCCGACCGCCACGCGGTGCACGATCCCGTCCTTGGTCTGCACCAGGCCGTAGACCGCGTTGCCGAGCCGCATCGTGCCGACCATCTTCAGCGTGTCGAGCGGGAAGCGCTCCAGATACTGGCGCGGCCGCGACGTGTCAGGCCGTATCGAGCCGACGCCGGTCGGCTCGCTGGGCACGAACGGCGAGCGCATGTGCTGGTCGTCGTACGCGAAGGTCTCGTACTTCGGCACCTTGGGCAGCGGTTCGACCCGGCCGCCCGGCTGCTGATCGACGCGCGCGATGAAGCGCTGCACGCTGCCATCGCCGCTCGAGCAGGCCGCCAGCATCAGGCAGGCGAGCGCCGCGCAGGTGCGCATCAGCCCTCGGGTGTGGATCTGAGTGGTCATTGCGGTCTCTCCGCGCGCCTCAGCCGGGTCCCCGGTGCGGGGGACGGGCGAACTTGTGCTTGCTTGCGCGCCGCGCGGCCATCTCGTTTGCCGTGAGATAGCGATAGGTCTTGGCCGTCAGGGTCAGCGACAGCTGATCGTAGGCGTTCTTCGTGATGGGTTTGATCTGGATGTCGTGCAGCGTCACGATGCGCGACAGCGCGGCGATGTCGCTGACGAATTCGCCGAACTGGTGATAGCTGCCGGTGAGCTGCATCTTGATCGGCAGCTCCGCGTAGAACTCCTTCGCGCTCTCCTTGCCGGGCTCGAACAGCCTCTGCTTCAAGCCCGCGGCGCTCGCCGTGTCCGAGATGTCCTCGAGCAGGCTCGGCACCTGGGTCTTGCCCGGCAGCTGGCGCAGCAGCGCGCCGAAGGAGCGGCGCAGCTCCGTCAGCTGCTGGCGGTAAATCTTCAGGTTGGCCGCGACGGCGTGCTTGACCACGAACTGCTGGCGCAGCCCCTGCTCTTCACGCTCGCGCTGCAGCAGCTGCGGGCGCACCGTCTGCCAGACGAACAGGTACACGAGGACCACCGTGAGCAGCACGAAAGTCAGGCCCACGGCTCCGGCCCGCACCGCGAACGGCCAGCGGCCCGGCTCGCGCGGGTCGAGATCCCGCAGTTCCTCGATCAGGTCCTGGACATTCATTTGCCGTGCCCTCCGTTGGCCGCAACGCGGCCGGCCGGGGGGGCCGCCTTGCCCGGCTTGGCGGATTTTGGCGAGACCACCTGCGCATCCAGCGTGAAGCTCGAGCCGGGGGAGCCCTTGCCGGCCTGGATCACCTCGAGCTCGGCGTTGGCGAGCCACTGGGAGTGATCGATGTTGCGCATGAAATCCGACACCCGGGTGCTCGACTGGGCCACCCCCTTGAACTGGATGTGGGTGCCCTTCTCGCTCACCTCGGTGAGGTACAGCCCCGGCGGGACCGTGCGTACGATCTGATCGAAGATATGCACGATCTGGGGCCGCGAGCGCTGCAGCTGCTCGATGACGTGCATGCGCGCGAGGAACTTGCGCTTGGTCTTCTCGAGCGAGTTGATCTCGCCGATCTGATGATCGAGCAACTGGATCTGCGTCGTCAGCAGGTCGTTGCGCTCGATCTGGGCGCTCACCAGCGCGCTGTAGAAGAGGTGTACGCCGAACGTCACGACGATGGCGCAGACCGCGGCGGCAGCCAGCGCGATCAGAAAGGCGAGCTTGCGCTCGTTGCGCTCCGCCTCACGCCAGGGCAGCAGGTTAATCCGCGGCATGTCAGTCGAAGCTCCTGAGCGCCAGTCCGCAAGCGGTCAGCAACGCCGTCGCGTCGCGGTGCACGGCCTGGGTGCGGGCGCGCGCCGACAGCTTCATTTGCCCGAGCGGGTCGCCCTTCTCGGCAGCGATGCCGACGCGGCTGGCGATGACGTCGGCCACTCCGGGAATGTTGGCGCAGCCGCCGCACACCAGGAGCTTCTCCGGTTGTTCGCGCCCCGAACCCGAGGCCAGGTAGAACTGCAGTGAGCGATTGACCTGCTGGGTCATATCGTCGATGAACGGATCGAGCACTTCGGACTGGTAATTCCCGGGCAGACCGCCTTCCTTCTTGGAGCGCCCGGCCTCCTCGAGCGACAGGCCGTAGGTGCGCATGATTTCCTCGGTGAGCAGCTGCCCGCCGAAGGCAAAATCGCGCGTATACGTCACCTTCAGGCTGCGCAGCACGCTGAAGGTGGTGCTGCTCGCGCCGAAGTCGACCACCGCGATGGTACGGTCGATGCCGCCATCGGGCATCTGATGCGTGAGCAGCCTGCAGGCGTTCTCGAGCGCGAACGCCTCCACGTCGACGATCTTGGCGGTCAGGCCCGCGGCGCGCACGGCAGCCTGGCGCTGCTCGACGTTCTCGCTGCGCGTCGCCACCAGCAGGACGTCGTTGGTTTCGGGATCCTTCTCCGACGGTCCGATCACCTCGAAGTCGTAGCTCACCTCGTCCATGGGGAACGGGATGTACTGGTCGGCCTGCATCTGCACCTGCGCCTCGAGGTCGTTGGCGCGCAGCGTGCGCGGCATCTGAATCACCTTGGTGATGGCGGCATCGCCGCTGATCGCGAGCGCCACTTCGGTGTTCTTGGTGCCCGAGCGCTTGATCGCGCGACGTACGGCCTCGCCAACGGCCTCGGCATCAACGATGCTCTTCTCGTTGATCGAGTTCACGGGCGTCGCCTCGGCCGCGTAACTCTCGACTCGATACTGCCCACCGGCCATGCTGAGCTCGATGAGCTTGATCGAGGAGGTCGTTATGTCAAGTCCAAGCAGTGGGCGGTGCTTCCGCGAAAAGAGAAACATTTTTTTCCTTTTCAGGGTCTTACGCCTGAAAATAGCCACCCCTCATGAATACGCGAGGCACTATATATCAGTGCAAGGTTAAATTGAACGTGAGGCGTCTCACGGAAACGCGAGCCGCCCGGGCAGCACCCCCCACGGGGTTCGAAAACTGGCAAGTGGCGCGCGCTTTACCTCGCAGCCGTGGCAGCCCGGCCCGAACTTATCCACAGTGCAGACGGTCGGTGATGGTGCGGGGTACGATGCAAATTCGGGAAGTGCTGAATCTTAAGCTGAGCCATTCATCCCTGCCACAGAGAGTTCTCATTCGGTGAAGTTGAAGCAACTGAGAGTTCCGGCCATCTGGGCCGGCGCGCTGGTGTGGCTGGGCCTGGCCGCGCTGTACGCCTATCTGTGCACCTACGTCTATCTCGAGCCCTCGATGCCGACGCTGGCGCAGATGCACAATGTTCAGCTCAAGGTACCGCTTAGGATTTACACGGTCGACCGCCAGCTGCTGGCGCAGATCGGCACCGAGCAGCGCACCCCGGTGCGCTACGACGAGGTCCCGCCGATGGTGCGGGAGGCATTTCTCGCGGCCGAGGACCACCGCTTCTTCCACGAGGGCGGGATCAATCTCCTCAGCATCCTGCGCGCGGGCATCGTGGACCTGATCGAGGGGCGCAAGGCCCAGGGCGGCAGCACCATCACCATGGAGGCGGCCCGCAACGTCTTTCTCACGCTGGACAAGACCTGGCGGCGCAAGCTGCAGGAGTCGTTCGTCGCCTACGAGCTGGACCACGATTTCACCAAGCAGGACGTCTTCCAGCTGTACCTGAACGTCATCTTCTTCGGCGAGCGCTCCTATGGCGTGGCGGCCGCCGCCCAGACTTACTATGGCAAGACCCTCGATCAGCTGACCGTCGCCGAGGCGGCCACGCTCGCGGGCATCGTGCAGGCCCCGTCCCTGTACAACCCGGTGGTGCACCCGCATCTGGCGGCGGACCGCCGCTCGTACGTGCTCACCGAGATGCTCGATCAGGGATACATCACGGCCGCACAGGCCGAGGCGGCCGATCACGCGCCCATCGATGCGCGCCTGCATGCCCCCCGCGTGAGCGTGCACGCCCCCTACGTCGCGGCGATGGTGCGCCAGCAGATGGTGCAGCTCTACGGGCCGGCGGCCGAGACCGCGGGCTACAAGGTGTACACGACCATCGACGGCCGGCTGCAGAGCGCGGCCAACCGCGCGGTGCAGCTCGGCCTGATCTCCTACGACCGGCGGCACGGCTGGCGCGGCCCGATCGGTCGCACCGTTCTGGCGCGGGGCGCGACCGCCGCGCAGCTCGAGACCCTCACCGATCAGTATCAGCCGATCGGGGTGCTCTCGCCGGCGGTGGTGGTGGGCGTCGGCCCGCAAACCGCCAAGGTGTATGTGCGCGACCACGGCTTCGGCGAGATCGGCTGGGCCGGGCTGTCGTGGGCCGGCAAGGCGCTCGGGCAGGGGCAGGTCGGTGCGGCGCCACGCACCGCGAGCGACGTGCTCTCGCGCGGCGATGTCGTGTACGTCGTGTGGCACGACCCGCAGCACGTTCTGCTCGCCCAGGTCCCGCAGGCCGAGGGCGCGATGGTCGCCCTCGACCCGGACGACGGGGCGATCGCGGCGCTGGTGGGCGGATTCGACTACTTCATCAGCAAATACAACCGCGCCGTCTACGCGCAGCGCCAGCCGGGCTCGGGGTTCAAGCCCTTTTACTATTCCGCCGCGCTGCGGCGCGGCTACACGCCGGCGAGCACGTTCATGGACACGCCGCTCGTGGTGGGCGGCCCGGGCCTGGAGAGCACCTGGCGGCCCGGGAACTACGGCAATCACTTCAGCGGCGAGGTGCGCCTGCGCGTGGCGCTCGCCCACTCGATCAATCTCGTGTCGATCCGCGTGCTGCGGGCGCTCGGCATCCAGTACGTCAGCCATTACGTGCAGCGCTTCGGATTCGATCCCAAGACGCTGCCGCAGAATCTGACGCTCGCGCTCGGCACTCTGGAGACCAATCCGCTGCAGATGGCCGCCGGCTACGCGGTGTTTGCCAACGGCGGCTACAGCGTCAAGCCGTTCCTCATCGAGCGCATCGTCAATTCCTCGGACAAGGTGATCTGGCAGGCCAAGCCGCGCATCGCCTGTCACGGCTGCGGCCAGAACGTGACGCTCGCCGACCTGAACCCGGCGCCGAACGAGAGCGCGCTCCTCGCGGAGGCGGATGCGTTGCGCGGCGGCGGCGCGGCTGACATGCCGCCCGGCCAGCTCGCCCCGCGCGTCATCAGCCCGGACAACGACTACATCATGACCTCCATGATGCGCAGCGTGATCCGCTCCGGCACCGGCATGGGCGCACTCGTACTGCACCGCGACGACATCGCCGGCAAGACCGGCACGACCAACAACTGGAAGGACGCGTGGTTCAACGGCTTCACGCCGCACCTGGTGGCGAGCGTGTGGACCGGATTCGACGATGACCGCTCGCTCGGCTACGGCGAGCAGGGCGCGGCCGTGGCGCTGCCGATCTGGGTCCGCTTCATGCGCCACGCGCTCGAGGGCGTGCCGCAGTGGCGGCGGCCGCAGCCGCCCGGCATCGTGCGCCTGCGCATCTCGCCGCGCACGGGACTGCTGGTGAGCGACGAGAATCCCGGCGGCATCGAGGAGATCTTCATGGCGAAGCATCTGCCGGGCGGGCGCGGCGCGCTCACCCGACGGGCCAACCACAACCAGGGTTCCGCGGAGTCGATCTTCTGATGCCCAAGCGGCCTACACCGCGGGGCGACAATCTGCGCCTGGCGCTAGCGCAGGAGGCGGCCCGCATCATGGCCGAGCATGGAATCGGGGACTTTCTGCTCGCCAAGCGCAAGGCCGCGCAGCGCTTCGGCATCGCCGACGGGGCGGTGCTGCCGAAGAACACCGAGATCGAGGCGGCGCTTGCCCAGTATCAGCGCCTCTTCGACGGGGACTCGCACGCCGAGACCCTGCAGGCGCAGCGGCGCGCCGCGCTCGCGGCTATGCGCCGGCTGTGCGAGTTCGAGCCGCGCCTGGTCGGGGCGGTGCTGCGCGGCACGGCCACGCGCCACGCGCAGGTGCAGCTGCACCTGTTTGCCGATTGCGCCGAGTCGGTGGCGCTGAAGCTGATCGACCTGGGGCTCTCGCATGAGGTGACCGAAAAGCGGGTGCGCATGGACCCGGCGCGGGTGCTGGCCTATCCGGGGCTGCGCTTCGAGATCGACGGGGAGCCCATCGAGGCGACGGTGTTTCCGCTCGAGGGGATCCGCCAGGCGCCGGTCAGTCCCGTCGACGGCCGTCCCATGCACCGCGCGAGCGCCTCGGAGGTGGAGGCGCTGCTCGCGACGTCCTAGCGTGCGGCGCGCTCAGCTGCGGCGGCTGATATCGACGTAGTCGCGCCGGGGAGCGCCGGTGTAGAGCTGACGCGGGCGCCCGATGCGCATGGCCGGATCGGCGATCATCTCCTGCCAGTGGGCCACCCAGCCCACGGTGCGCGCGATCGCAAACATGACCGTGAACATCGAGCGCGGGATGCCGATCGCGCTGTAGATGATGCCGGAGTAGAAATCCACGTTCGGGTAGAGCTTGCGCTCGATGAAGTACTCGTCCTTCAGGGCGATCTCCTCCAGGCGCAGCGCCAGCTCGAACAGCGGATTGTCCGAGCGCCCGAGGCGCGAGAGCACCTTGTGGCACATCTCGCGGATGATCTTGGCGCGCGGGTCGAAGTTCTTGTAGACGCGGTGTCCGAAGCCCATCAGGCGCACGTGGCTCGTCTTGTCCTTGGCCTGCGCCAGGAACTTCGGGATGTTGTCGACCGTGCCGATCTGCTCGAGCATGTTCAGCACCGCCTCGTTGGCGCCGCCGTGCGCCGGCCCCCACAGCGCCGCCACGCCCGCGGAAATCGCCGCGTACGGATTCGCGCCGGTGCTGCCGGCGAGACGCACCGTGGAGGTGCTGGCGTTCTGCTCGTGATCGGCATGCAGGACGAACAGCAGATCGAGCGCCTGGGCGGCGACGGGGTCGACCTCGTACGGCTCGCACGGCACCGCGTAGAGCATGTGCAGCAGGTTGCTGCAGTACTCCAGATCGTTGCGTGGATAGACGTGCGGCTGGCCCAGGGAGTGCTTGTGCGCGGCGGCGGCGATGGTCGGGATCTTGGCGATGATGCGGTGAGCGAAGATCTCCCGGTGCCGCGGGTTATGGATGTCCATGCTGTCGTGGTAGAAGGCGGACATCGAGGCGATGACCGCCGACACCATGGCCATCGGGTGCGCATCGTAGTGGAAGCCGTGGAAGAATCGCAGCAGCGATTCGTTGATCATCGTGTGATGGCGGATGCTGCCGATGAACTCATCGAGCTGCTTGCGCGAGGGCAGCTCGCTGTGCAGCAGCAGGTACGCCACCTCCATGAAGGTGCTCTTTTCCGCGAGCTGCTCTACCGGATAACCGCGGTACAGCAGCACGCCGGCGTCGCCGTCGATATAGGTGATGCGGCTTTCCGTCGCCGCGGTCATGCCGAATCCCGGATCGTAGGTGAACACGCCGAGCTCCTTGTTGAGCTTGGCGATGTCGACGACGGACGGACCGATTGTGCCCGGGCGAACGGACAGGCTCACCTTGCGATCAGCGGCTTGATCGATGAGCTCGAAGGTCTTCTGGGTCATTCGCTTGACGCTTCCATTATTGAGCGGTCGGCGCCCAAGCGGGGGTGTCTCGAGCGTCGCGGGGGAACGAGGCCGCAGGTTTACACGGTCCGCGTTTCGAATCAAGGCACAAATGCCAAGCTGAGCTTACCAGCCGGTAGAATGAGGCGGCCGGACGGCCCGCGGCTGGCGCGGCGGCGCGGGAACGCGGAAAATAAGCCACGGTGCGGCCGCTTGCGCACCGCCTCCCCACGCCAATGACCGTCCTCGAGAATCCCCCGCTCACCCTGTATGCGCACTTTCCCTGGTGCGTGCGCAAGTGTCCGTACTGCGATTTCAACTCGTACACATTGCGTGGCGAGCTCGACGAAGACGCGTACGTCGCGGCGCTGCGCGCGGATCTGGCGGCGCAGGCCGCCGAGGTGAACGGGCGCGAGGTGGCCAGCATCTTTCTCGGCGGTGGCACGCCGAGTCTGTTTTCCCCTCGTGCCATCGAGGCGGTGCTCATCGCGGCGCGCGAGCGGCTGCGGTTGGCCGCGGGACTCGAAATCACGCTGGAGGCCAATCCGGGCACGATCGAGCGGGGACGGTTCGCCGAGTACCGCGCCGCCGGCGTCACGCGCGTCTCGCTGGGCGCTCAGAGTTTCGATGCGGATCGGCTCGCGCACCTCGGCCGGATCCATTCGCCGCACGAGACTCGGCGCGCGGCCGAGGAGTTGCACGCCGCCGGGCTTGAGAACTTCAACCTCGATCTGATGTACGGCCTGCCCGGCCAGGATGCCGCCGGGGCCGCGCGGGACATCGAGGCGGCCCTGGCGCTCGCGCCGGCACATCTGTCGCACTACCAGCTGACTCTCGAGCCGGGGACGCAGTTCGCCGGCCGCCCGCCGGATCTGCCCGAGGAGGAACAGATCGAGCGCATGCTCGCCGTGTGCCGCGAGCCGCTGGCCGAGGCAGGGTTCGAGCAGTATGAGGTATCGGCCTACGCGCGCCCGGGCCGTCAATGCCGCCACAACCTCAACTACTGGCGCTTCGGGGACTACCTCGGCGTCGGCGCGGGGGCGCACGGCAAGCTCACCCGCGGGCAGGACGGTCAGGTGCTGCGGTCGGCGCAGATGCGCGAGCCCCGGCGCTATCTGGCCTGCGCCCGGCAGGGAGCGGCGGACCGCCGGGCGGTGCCCGCCGAGCAGCTGCCCTTCGAATTCATGCTCAATGCCCTGCGGTTGTGCGAAGGCTTCGAGCTGTCCCTGTTCAGCCGGCGGACCGGCTTGGGGTGGGACGCGGTGGCGCGGCCGCTCGAGCGCCTCATGGCGCGCGAGCTCATCGTGCGGGACGGCGGGCGCTACCGGGCCAGTCCCCTCGGTTGGCGCTTCCTGAACGATGTACTGTTGGAGTTCCTGCCGGAAACTCCGAAAAGCGCCGCATGAATCAAAATGTCAATGGTATTTGCGGCGCGACCCATGGCTCGCCGCGGGCCTTATGCACAGGGTCGGGAGCCCTGTCGGCAAATGAGTGAATTAGCTCTCAAACCGGCCAAGTCGCTGAACGATGTCACCGTAAGTCATTGACGAATATGGAAGAAACGGTCTGGTCATTTTTTCATCACTGCAACAAAACCGCAATGTGGCTGCATCTTTTTGCCCTGCGAGGCCCAGTGTTCCACAGAGTTATCCACAGCTTTTGTGGATAATGCGATGCCGCCGTTGCGGGTCCGCTACGGGCCCGCGGCGCAGTCTTTTCCAATTCAGGTATGAGCCTGGAGCAGGGGGCTGGGGGCTCCTGAGGCGGTGGATCGGGTGGATCGATCGATTGTCTTAGCTGGGCCAAAATCTTACCTCACCAGGGAGGCGCGGGGCA
>JAKAXA010000023.1 GCA_021816775.1 Pseudomonadota bacterium | reverse complement strand
TCACCCTCGGTCAGCTCTTCACGCTTCGCGTTCATCGCGCTCTCCGTACGCGGCAAAAGCGCCGCGACCGAGAGAATCGCCCGTTCAGCCGAAACCGGGAAGCACGCGGATTACGGAGTCCTTACGATCAACCTATATAACCGCCGAGGTGCATCCATTCTGAATGTCTGGTTTCGGGACGGCAACTCAATCGACTCTCCGATCGCTCCCAGCCGACAGCGACGACGCCGCCTCGACGGAGCGTCATCAGTGACTGCCCGCGACTTCCTGCATCGCTTCCTGCAGTACCGCCTCCGCAACGCCGCGACGCTTCAGCGCCGCGGCGAGCCGCTGCGCCGTGTTCTGATCGAACTGCGCCTCGTCGCGACGCAGCCCCTCGCTGATGTAGCTCTTTAGTAGAGTTTGATAAGCCGAAAAGCCCCGCATCGGGGCAACAGCCTTCAGCGATTCGACAACATCGGCGGGTATCCGCATCGTAATGGTTGTGCTCGGCCGATCCTTCTTCAGCCGCTTCTTTAGCCGTTCATTGATCATAGAAAGCCTCCTCGGTCGGCGAGGCGCGCCAAGCTGAGATGATTCGAATGAATTCGCCGTCGAGCTCAATATGCACGACCGTCAGCAATTGACCAGTGGAGCTGAAGCCAATTGCGGCTTCTCTTTGCTCCTCATTCCGGGTTGCGTCCTGCAGGACAAAGAGGGGGTCATCGAAGACAGTCACGGCTTCCTCGAAGGAAACGCCGTGTTTGCGCTGGTTCTCAGTGGCCTTCAGCTCGTTCCAGCGAAAGGTGGTGCCAGCGTGCTCGAAAACGCGGTCCATGACCTGCATTGTACCATTGAGTATGTACAATGTAAATACAGCGCATTAGATCCTCGCTGCAGGGTCATCAATGTACCCCCAACCGCAGTGGGGGTATCACCGGGGGTACATCGTTCGACGCGGCCACGGAAATGCTGCCAATTCAGGCACTTCACTGGTCGATTCGACTCCGACCTCGGGCAGACCCCCTCTTCAGGCTCCGGCAGGAAGCCGACCTTCCGGCACTGTGAAGCCGGAGCTTACCAACCGCTTCTCGCAGAACAGACGGGGCTCGAGCGCCTGCGGCGACCTCAACCTGACGGACTGGTCTGTGCTTCAGAGCGGACACTCAGACACCCATCTCCGGCGACCGGAATAAGCATCAACGTGTCACACCTCCATCAACGCGGCTTCATCGAATCAGTCCATTTTTCCCGACGATCGCCGCCCACGTGATGGTATAAGTCGCCTACCGTGCCTTTGGCCAGCGGAGAAGAACACTGCCTGCGGCGCAGCGATATCTCATGATCTATTCCGGGATACTCACTCTAGCCTTCATTCTGACAGTCTTGTACGGCTTCACCGACGCGGACCGAACCTTCAACCAGATCACGGTACATCGTATCAACGTCGTCGAGCCCGATGGGACGCTGCGCATGGTGATTTCCGACCACGCAGAGTTGCCAGGCGTCATCGTGAAGGGCAAGCAAGAGACTCCTCCGACCAGACCACAAGCCGGCATGCTTTTCTACAACGATGAAGGCTCTGAAGTTGGCGGTTTGATCTTTGCGGGCCACAAAAACTCTAAAGGGGAGGTCGTTGATTCTGGCGGAAGCCTGTCATTCGACAAGTACGGCGCAAGCCAAATCGTGCAGCTTGCGGGCGTTGACGACAAAAGCAACAAGTTTGCGGGACTCAGCGTTTCAGGTTACGCGGGAGGGAATCGCGCCCAGCGAATTTGGGTCGGGCGAGGTCGCAAGGGAGACGCATCCGTGATGCTAATGGACGCGAAAGGTCGCAAACGCCTTGTGCTAGACGTGACGCCAGGGGGAGCCGCTAGCATCTCGTTTCTCGACGCGAGCGGGAAAGTCATTGACCGATTCCCCTCAACGAACAGATACAGGGAAGATCATTGATCGATTTTAGGCCAGCGAACCGCGCGGTCATGCGAACTGCTGCAATATCAGGAACTTCGATGGTAGATTTGACTCTGACCTCGGGCAGACCCAGCAGATCCGGCAGTGCCGGGGATTAAGCGCGCGGCGTGTCGTGAGGCACCCAGCGAACGGCGCAGGGCACCACGCCAATGCGGAGTGACAACAACCGTCGCTTCGATGTTGACCTATTTATGGCGATACCCAGGAGCGCATCCTCACAATGATCCATCCGCCGTATCGCGTAGTGTCGAGCCGCCTTGCGCTTACGATCTGTCGCTCGAGACTTCCCTCGACTGATCGCCCGGCAAGCCCGTAAGCAACCATCAATTCCACGGGTTGATAACGGCCACACCAGCGGCGTCGAACGGGCTGGCGTCGCGTGTGGCTACAGAAAATCCATGCGTGGCGGCGATGGCCGCTATATATCCGTCGGCCGTGGCAATTGCCATCCCAATCGCGCGCGCTTTCGCCGTTAGCTCCGCGTACGCCATGGTGCATGATAGGTCGAGCGCTAAGACGCGCCCTGTGAATAGCGGCAGTACCTGTCTCTCCAGGTTCTCGTGCAACGCGGTCCGTCGCTTCCCGGCGGGCAGCAATGCCACGCCGGCACGAAGCTCAGCGACCGTGACAGCGGAGAGGTAGAGCGTTTCAAGTGGCTGTGCGTCGATCCACTCGATGACACGAGGCTCTGGAGAATGCCGCAGCGGCTCGGAAACGACGTTCGTATCGAGCAGGATCATCCGAAATTGACCAGCTTGGATGGTCTTCGGTCTCGCACCTGCTCGAAGATCGCGAATTCTTCGTCTGTCAGCTTGGCTCGCCGTCCAATCTCGGCTAGCAGCGAGCCGAGCTTTACCCTCCCTTCGGGCTTGACAGCCGATTCCAGAATGTCGCGCACCTCAGCCTCTGTGCTGCGACCATGCTGCGCAGCCCTTACGCGCAACGCGCGATGCACCTCAGCCGGCAAATTACGCACCGTCAGGATAGCCATAGTCATTACCCATGCCTGCTTTCAATGACTGCAAGTATATCAGATGCATGCATAGTCGCAAGTCGAGCGCGCCAGGGAATCGGGCGGACTTCGGGCGGCGGCACGCCGCGATGCCGCTGAGCGGCAGTATCGCGGGTCGCCATCCGCCGCACGACCTACGGCGATTACAGCGCGCACCCCACCACACTGCTCAGGCTGCGTGGAGTCGCAAAATCTACCCCCAGGGCCGTGGGGGTATGGTTGGGGGTACTTAATCCTATGTCCTTATTCGACTTGCTGTACTTTCAAGCACTTCTGCGGAGACTTCGACTCCGACCTCGGGCATTCCCACCTCCTTGCGCTGACGTTCGCTGGCCTCCCCCAGACGAAGCAACACCCTGATTTTACAGCCGCAAACTGTTCGTTGAGTCCCGCTGGCATTCGCTGGCTGCCAGACGACAACGGCAGGCGGTATTCGGCACTCGCCCGCGCGGGCGGTGCTGGAACGCACCGGCCGCAGCTCGCCGGATAGACGGTTCTTCCGTTCTCCCACGGCAACGACCGGTGCTTCCTTTGCGCCTGTCGTCCCTCGCGTGCCCTGCCCGAGTCCTCACCCTCACGGTGGGCGGCCGCCGGAGCGGGTGGCATGAAGTTGCGGGCCGGTATCGAGGCATTGCCGCCACTCAGTCATCAGTTCGGTACCTTCCGCGAGGCTCGGACTGGATGTACAGCCGCGGACAGGTGATTTGTGCCGAACACGGTTGTACTCATCATCGACTTGCTCAGCGACTTCTTCGAAAGAAGCCCGACGCTCGCGCGCGAGCGGGAAGCGATCGCGACAGCTACGAATGAACTGGCGCGGATATCTCGCCAATCGGGCCTCCCGATTATCTGGGTTCGTCTAGAGTTTGCACGAGATCTCCACGACGCGCCGGCTGAGGTTCGCGTGAAGCAGATACAGGTCACGATATCCGGCACTCAGGGGTGTCAATGACTTCCTGAACTCATTCGCGAAGATTCAGAGCCAGAGATCATCAAGAAACGCTACAGCGCCTTCTTCGGCACAGACCTGGAGACTCGACTTGTAAAGCTTGAGTGTGGTCGGTTAATTCTGGTAGGTATCAATACACACGCGTGTATTCGAACGACCGCGATCGATGCATACCAGCGCAATTACGAAGTGCTCATCGCAGACGAGTGTACGAAGTCTCACGACGTCGAGCATCATCGAATAACGAAGCAATATCTGGACGGCAAGATTGTGCATTTCTTATCCAACTCGAGACTGCGGCACATGCTTGCCTCCACCGCTCAACCCGCCTGATCGCTATTGGCCGATCAGGCCCACAGTATGGACAACGGGGCGGCGCGAACATTAGGACCGAACTGCAAGGTCTGCGCACCGTGGTAAAGCAATATGCCTTGTACGAAGGCAGAGCCAGCGGCAGCCGCGATGCGCTGGAGACCACCAAAATCTCTCTGCGAAACCGATGCGGCGGCCTTTACTTCGATGCCGACGATCTGTCCCGCGGGATTCTCGAGCACGAAATCGACTTCGAACTTATCTTTGTCGCGATAGTGAAAGACTGAGACCTGCTCTTGGCTCCACGCGGCCGCCTTGAGGAGTTCCGAGAACACAAAGCTCTCTAGAAGTGACCCAAGCAGGCCTCGATCCGCACGCAATCTGGCTGTCGAATATCCCCGCAGGGCCGCGAGCAATCCAGAGTCTACGAAATGGAGCTTTGGAGTCTTCACGAGCCGGGACAACTCATTGCGCGCCCAGGGCTGCACGGTCCGGACAAGGTAGATCTGTTCCAGGACACGCAGGTACTGTCCGGCGGTCTTGTGATCACGCCCGATCGCTCGGCCGAGCTCAGAGAGGTTGGTAAGCTGCCCGGACAATCGGGCACAAATCTCCAAAAGCCGCGGAATTTGGTCCCGCCCTGCGATATCGGCGATCTCGGGAACGTCGCGTTCAACGATGGATTTGATATAGGCGCGATACCAGTCGTGGCGCCGCCGTTCAGCGCGACGCTTGATGGCATCGGGGTAGCCGCCCATCGTCACCACGTGGAGCAACTTGTTGCCAGGGAGTGCTTCTGGAGGTGATGGCAATAGCCCCTGAAACGCCTTCGACAGGAATTGCGGAACGTGGCGCCGCAGCCGCTCGCTTCGTGCTAACGGGTACAGCGGAATGACTTCGACTCTGCCAGCGAGGGACTCGTGAACCGTGCGGATCGTCAGTAGGTTTGCGGAGCCGGTAAGCAGGAAGCGTCCCGGGCGCGGGTCCTCATCGACGCTTTCCTTGATGGCGAGGAGTACCTCGGGAGCCCGCTGCACTTCATCTATGATCGCTCTGTCGAGGCTGCGAATGAAGGCCACAGGATCAGCCTTGGCGGCGGCAAGCGTTGGCTGATTGTCGAGGGTCAGATAAGTGCGGTCTTGTCGGGCAAAGCGACGCGCAAGGGTGGTTTTGCCCGACTGCCTCGGGCCGCTGATCGCCACAACTCGCGTGTCGCGCAGAGCTGCGCGCACCAGGTCCTCGGCGAAGCGCGGATACATCTTCCCCCCGTGGTTCGGCGCCTTTGCCTCCCGGGAAGGATACCGTCCAATTGGGATTTATGCAACGTCTAATTGGGAATCTACGGCCGTCCATCTGGGAATGAAGTCGGAGCCGACCGCGTGGACTTCCGCAGGGCCGAACGGCACTGAAAATAGGTCGTGGGCTGCTATTCACCGCAAATCGTGAGGCGAATAAGGCGCTCATTCACCGCACCCCGCTGCGCAAGGCTACGGGGCAACCAGCGCAATATACCCCCAAGGTCATGGGGGTACAGTTGGGGGTACTTCTCTCTAGTTCGCTATGGAAATCCGGTAATTCGCAGCGATTCTGCGTCGATTTCGACTCCGACCTCGGGCAGACCCAGCACATCCGCCAGTGCCGCGGACGGAGCGCTCGGTATCGCGTTCATATTCGCAACGCGCGAGGAGCACTGACGGTGCGCTGAGCGTCCGGGGAGAGCCCGCCGTTTCTTCAGGCGAAACGCGCGTCTGCTCCAAAGGGCACCCCGACACTGCCCACGCGATTCTACATTGCGCCATTTGCGGCGACGCCCAAGACTGCATCATTCATAGTAATGCACCCGCGGGTTCACACAGGGTCGAACTTCCGCATCCGACCCTATATGGGCTTTACGGCTATCCTGGCACACGAGACCACCGGCTTACATTCGTGCGCCCGTTCGGGTGGTCGTTCCAGATGGCATATGACAAGCTGACTCAAAGCTGCCAGCGCTCCTATGACCGCAGTTCACTGGGTAATCGATACTCCCTCCTGTGGCTCAGATTTTCGAGAAGCCATCATTGCTCCACTGTTCTGAGCCGACGCCGTGGTGGGCGAAAAAGAGCCCGTGCGGATCGTATTTGCGCTTGATCCGAGCCAGCCGGGGGTAATTCGCGCCCCAAAAGGCCCGCTGCCATCCCTGCTTGAAGTAATTGGTCTCATTTACGTACGAACCACTCTGCCCCGCAACCTCGCGCAGCAGCTCGATGCAGTGTTCGATCGCCTTCGCACTCGCGCGCCCTCTGGTGATATGGGGCTCATACCCCGGGATTCCCGGATACGCCGGCCCCTCCCCGTTCGCGACGATCGCGAGCGCAAAGGCGGTCAGAACCGCCGGATTCATCGCCGTATCGGTCGCTGCGGTGATCGCCTCCGGTCTGGCCCCGGCGAGCCCCTTGTTGAAATGTAATTCAACCCAGGCGTGCCGCGAGGCGGTGAACAGGGCATCGACCAGGCGGCTCTGCGCGTCGCTTGCGAGCAGGGCCGCCGGCATCCAAAGTGAGTCATATCCCCATATGTACCAGCCGACCTGACCTCCATCGCCGTCCCACCAAAACTTCCACGGGGCCGCACCCGGCCGTTCGTCACGCCGGAAGAGGGGTTCGTGCACCGTATCAGCGAGAATGTCATCCAGCAGGGTGTGGAGCGGATTGCCGTTGCGCGGGAAGGCCAGCTCCGGCCAATTTTCACCGAGCCACTCGGCGTCCCACATGTGTCGCGCGGGGAGCGTGCCGATCACGACTCGACCCATCATCGAATAGCCGAGCGGGGAGTTCTTCACCCAATTGAGGAACGGCCGCCAGACGTTGCGGGATTGTTCGGTATCCAGCCCCTGCGAGAGCATTTTGATCTCGAGCACGTTGTCGCTGCGTACGTGAGCCTGCTCCCCCCAATGCTCGTTGAATAGGTGCGTGGCATAGAAGCTTACGAACTCGCGCAGCAGCCTCCGGTAAGCCTCGTCCGAAGGCGCCTTGACTTTGAAGCTGACGATGCCGAAATACCGGGGTAGATCGTGGGTTCGGACGGTCAATTTGGTCACCGCCGCGAAGGTGCCACCTCCGCCACCCTTCAACGCCCAGAAAAGGTCCGGATGACTGCAGGCGTTCGCCGTGCGGATCTTACCATCCGCGGTAACCACCTCGGCTTCCAGCAGGCTGCCTGCGGCCGTCCCATAGCGCTTGGAGAAGCTGCCAAAACCTCCGCCGAGGATGAGTCCGGCGACACCGACTGTGGTGCATCCTCCGCCCTGGACGTATCTCCCGCCCTGGGTCGTGACCGCGCGGTACGCCTCTAGCCAGCAGCTGCCGGCGTCCATCGTGATGGCCGGTTGCGGCGCGATCTTCCCTGCGCAACCCCGGGGGATGAACGCGTCGTGCACCCGTAGATCGGTCATCTGACGCGTCCAGATCAGCAGCGAATCTGGAGCATTCGAGGCACCGACATAGCTGTGCCCCCGCCCCTTTACCACCAGGCGCAAGCGATGATCCCGTGCGAAATCGACCGCCGCGGCGATGTGCCCCGCATTGTGCGCCAGCACCGCATAGGCGCTCGGCTGCGTGGCCCATGCGTCGACCCAGCCGAGTGTCTCGGTCAGTCCGGGCTGATCAGCAATATAGAACGGATTATGGATGTCCCGTTTGAGCTGCTGGGCGAGAGCGCTCTGCGGTGCGCTCTTGAGCACGTCGATCGGGAAGGTCACTGGAATCAGATTCCCTTCTACCTGCTCGTTCAGCACCGCCCATTCGTCTGGCTTCGGCCAGCTGGGATCGGAGGGCCGCACACGCCGAATAGGCGTCTTACTGGCAATCGGATTGGCAAATGCTCCTTGAGCTAGAAGCGGAATGGCGGAAGCGGCGGCCAGACATTTGAGGATTTCTCGTCTTCGCATGCTCGAACCCCTTCCAGTCTTTCAGGCTGTCCCCAGATTCAAGGGATCAGAGGAATTCCATGCACCACTGCCTGCGGCACCCATGCATTTGGGAAAGCAACGCAAAGCGGGCACGATAAAGCGTGCACTCCAGGAGCCTGTCGGACTGGGCAAAAGCGAGCGATGAAATGATCGGATTTCCGGGCCAGTGGTGTTTGACATGAGGCACCAGTCGCAGTACCGCGGCGTAAGGAGGTCGTTCTGAAACTCGACAACGTGCTGTATTCACATCGACCGTGCTCGTCACCTATGGCCTTATGCGACGAATTTTCGTTAAGTCCGACAGGCTCCTAGGCACTGCCGGTAGTCGCACGGTGGCGTAGAGACGCCAACGTACTGGACATACATCTTGTGTTGCCTGTGAAAAGCAGTGCCCTTTCCGGCCAAAGATTCAAGGTTGATTGGTGCAGAATGCGCAATGTCGATGGCCGATATGAAGGAGGTCTTCTGTCGGTGTATCTCGCTGGATGCGATAGGCGTGTTCTACCATGAAACCGCCCAGACAGTGGATCTCCACCGCCGTTCCGACCGCAGCATCAAGCGCTGCGAGGAACGACGCCCACGGCTCAGGCGGCCTGTCTTTCGCTGACATACGTCAGATCCTCCGGAATCATGGCGCACAGCAAGTTCCAGTGACGCGCGAGATTGCTGCGGCTTTCACGCAGCCATGCACGCTCGGACTTGGTCATGGACTCCTCGCACAAGGTGTCTTCCCCGGCCAGGCGTGAGCGCTCCAGAACGGCCAAAACCGGACGCAACTCGGAAGATGCTTCCGGATGGAAATTGCGCTGCTCGGCAAGCTCCAGCGCCATCCCGACAAGGAATCCGAGCCGATTCTGGGCATCGAACTGCTTGGCGCTGCTCACGAGCCATCTCCAATCAAGGTCGTGGTGGACGAGAAGAACCCAAGGCAGTGCGTCCGAGAGGCGAACTCCTAGATCATCCTGTAGAAGTGCCTGGAGCACGACTGCGGCCGGGTTTGCTTTGACTGGACGCAGATGGGCGTAGCCTGGATACCCAAGCCCAGATAGTTGCCGCGCCATTAAATCGGGATCGACCTTGGCGGCAAGATTGCTGGCCGGCGGGAGAGGTAAGACCGCTGGCGAGAGGCCGAAAAGCTTTGCGGCGGCCCGCGCCAGGTCATCGGTGAACGCTCGCTCGCCCTTTTCCAGCATTGAGAAATACGGCTGCGAAACGCCCATCCGTGCGGCAGCCTTGGCCTGGGTCATCCGGGCCCGAAGTCGCGCCGCCTTCAAGGCTTTTCCGTCCATCGTCTCATATTACACGGCTTGTGATATTCTTGCAAGAATAAACTCCGACGAGTGCATCTTGGCTGACACGGGGCAACCGACCATCCATGTCATCCGCGAGCCCTCTTGTCGTGCAGCGCACTCGCCTCGCGGGTGGCGGCTACGGCTCATGAGCCAGCAAGCAGACCTCCACACCTCCCTGCCCGGCCTTCGGCCGGTCAGGCCGCGCTGCGCCTTCGGCGTCGCGCGGGGAGAGAAGACGATTGAAATGAAGATCGTGAGATGAAGATCGGAAGAAGAGCAGAGAGAGCCTGGCGCCTACGCCAGGCGCACTGAAGGTGGACCGCCGAGAAGGGGACACGATCCGAAAGAAATAGATGTCACGCAGAAAGAAATAGTTGACGCCAGCCATACGGCCACCAAAGAGAGCGCATGCGCCTCCTGCGTAGCGCTGAAATAGGTCGTGGGCTGCCAATCGCCGCAAACCGTGCGGCGAAGAAGGCGCACATTCTCGACATCCACTCTGCTCAGGCTGTGGAGCGAGAAGCGCAGAGTACCCCCAGGGTCGTGGGGGTATGGTTGGGGGTACTTCTTCTACGTCCTGATTGGATTTGCTGTAGTTTCAAGCACTTCTGCGGAGACTTAGACTCCGACCTCGGGCAGACCCGCTCCCCAAGCGCCGCCTTGGCGCCGGCATTCGACGGCTCCTGCGCCAGTCGTACCTTGCCGCGCTGCCCGAGTCTCCACCCTCACGGTGCGGCACCCGCCGGAGAGATGCAGTGAAGTTGACAGGCCGGTTGCGACCTTTCGGAGACATTGGCGCTTCCTGGGAACAGCCAGTCTGCACAGGCAAAGCGAGATCGGCGGCGTCGGGTATAACCACGCAGGATTCGCTGAGCACTGACGGGGGCCGGTTCGGACAGGGGGAAGCTGATGGCGACATCACTCTACGAACTCAGCGTGCCGACCTTCCTGCAAACCCTGAGGGCCGTCGGGGGTTTCCTCGACCGCGCGACCAAGCACTGCGCAGAGACCAGCGCCAACCCGGACGACTTCGTGAATGCACGGCTCTTCGACGACATGGCGCCCTTCCATTTCCAAATCGAAGCAGCGTGGCATCATTCCGTGTGGGGGCTGGAGGCCATTAAGACCGGCGTGTTCGCCCCGCCCGCACTGATCGGACCGGTTCCTTTCGCCGACCTGCAGGTCACGATCCGCAAGGCGGAAACGGCTCTGGAGGCGTTCACTCCCGAAGAGGTCAACAGCTGGGCGGGTAAGGACCTGAATCTCCAGATCGGACCGCGCAAGCTGGCCTTCACGTCGGAGACCCTAATTCTTTCGTTTTCGCTGCCCAACTTCTATTTCCACGCAGTTACCGCATACGAAATCCTGCGCACGCGCGGTGTGCCGCTCGGAAAACGCGATTACGAAGGCCAACTGCGCACTCGGACTGCCTAGACTGATACCGACAGGACGCACTCGCTGAAACGCCCGCTTTTGGCCGACTTCCGCGAACCAGAAGCGGTGATGGTCAGAGTTCCTTGGGCAGACAGGGTATGCCTGCTTTCTTTGCCGCGGCGCGCAACTGTTTGTCGAGTGTAGCCAAAGGCAAACCACGGCGCATCGCGAGTTCGAGGTAGGCGCTGTCGTAGAGTGTGAGTGCTTGAGCCCGCGCCAGCGTCATGCTTGCGGTGCCCGCTCGGGAAATTGTTTCCTGATCCGTTTCGATCGGCAGCGCATCAAGGATGGCCAGAAAGTGGCTCGACTCGGCGACGGTCGAACGCTTGCGCCGCTCGGCCATAAGCAGCGTATTGCCGACCTCCAATGCCCAGTGCGCGGCGACTATGGCACGTCCGTCACTGTTGAGTTGATCAAGCAAACCATCCGTCGTGGTTGTGGCTTCATCGTCGAAGAACCACGACATGGTGACCGAGGAATCCAGAACGAACTCCATGTTCAACGGCGCCCTTCGCTACGCCACTGGAGGATCTCCTCAACACTGGCACTTCTGTGCTTACGGGTAGCGCGCATCTTGGCGATTGCCTCGCTGATGTCACGTCTGGGCGGACGCCCGATCGGAACAAGTCGGGCAATGTCGGTATTGTGACGGCTGATGACGATTTCCTCACCCCGACTGACCCGATCGATCAGCTCAGAGAGCCTATTCTTTGCCTCGGCAAGAGGAATGGAAGGATTGTGCATGGCGTTCAACGATAATCTAGACTACGTCTAGCTTACCGCATGAGTGCGCATCCCGCAAGGCGGGAATGGCGCGCGGCGCGGCGCAGGGCCAGCTTTGCGGGCCGGCGCCCCGAGTTCCTGCACGTGCGCCCCGTTCTGGCGCCGCCCCGAGCGGCCGGTCGCCCAGCATCGCGAGACTCCGGGCGAGCACCCGGGCGGCGAATATGGCGGTCAGATATCGCACAACGCTGCTCAGGCTGCGGTGGCGAGGAACTCAATGTACCCCCAGGGTTGTGGGGGTATGGCCGGGGGTACTTTCTGGGGTGTCCTTGTTGGAGCTGCGGCAATTTCAGGTACTTTCGCGGGCGATTCGACTCCGACCTCGGCATTCCCACCTCCCTTCGCTGGCTTCCGCTGGCCTCCACGAGCCCGATCGACGCATCACATACCCTGCTTTGCTCACTCATCGGTGACGTCGTAACCAGCGTCTCGAACGGCCTTCGCCCAGCGGCGAATCGTTGCGCGTAGCGTTCGCTGCTCCTTGTCGTCGAAGGGCATGGTCGGCACCATCTTCAGCGCCTGCGCTAGAGTGACGTAGCCGTACTCAAACAGCGCCATGCAGAACTCACGGTCTTTCTCGCGTCCGGCCGCGGCTTTCGCGAGAAAGAGATCGAGCACGTCCAGGCAGTAACCCACGCGACCATTGGTGTTGCTGTTTTGGACTCGGTGCACCCGTTGCATCCAGTCCTTTGGCAATGTGGCAGTCTCCGGGCCCACTCCCTGAGCGTAGTAACCAAAACTCCGGTGAAATTGCGAGCCTTCGCCGATGGCGCCGTCGATCTTATCAGCCAGTTCGTGGGCCTGGAGCGGGTAGATATCGACTTCCATCGAAACCGTAAACACCTCTTGCGGGTTTGGCACGGAGCCGAGCATCGACTGGCTTCCGACAATGACGAACTCGTACTGGTTTGTGATGTCGCCGCTGGCGCGGATGACATGTTCGAGCTCTTCTCGCGTCATGGCGTGATCCCAGGTTAGTCCTCACCCTCTGGAGTTATTGGAGTGCCGCCGATCACGATCCCCTTCTTGAGGTTACTCACTTGCTCCAGGATGCGGCAGCGCACCTCTTGCGGAAGAGCGGTGACGAGCGGCGAAGCCTGCCTGAGCTGCTGGGCATGTCGCGCGCGGCCGAGTACCTTGCGCCAGTTGCCCGCGGCCAAGATTGTTTGCCATTCACGCCACAGGCTTGCGGAGCGCGAATCACCGCTGGCGAGCCACCGCCTGGCGGTGTCTTGGGCGCGCAGTACCAGCGCTGGGTCGGCCTTCGCCAGCCGCACCGCCTCCTCATGGAGCGCCAGACTCTGCAAGTCCTGAATCCGGTGCTGTGCGTCGTCTGCGGAGATGCGCACCTGCACAACCGGCGCCGCGCGGCGGGATCGTGCCGCCGCGGAATCCGGCGGCGACGGTCGCATGGTGTCTCCGGCTAGCAGAGCTAACTCGCCGCTGATACCCAGAACGGACATTACTCGCAGATAGGTGCCGATCGAGGGAGCTGGATCGCCGGCTTCGACTGCCCTAAGGGTATTGCGGGTGATCCCGGTGCGCGCAGCCATCTCGACCGTGCCAACTCCCTGCGCTTTCCGCAAGCGTTTGAGCCGATCGCCCAGCTGCAGTAACAACTGGCGTTCTAGGACGGGGCTGATCTCTGAGGTGCTCATTTGGTAATAATTATTACCATATAGCCTTGTTTTGGTCAATATATTGACCAAATGACCAGCCTCTCCAAACGGACTATGGCACGAGGCAAAATGTACCCCCAGGAGCTGTCAGGCAACGCGCGCGGCTGGCACGTAAGAGCGAGAGATCGGAGGCTGACAAGTGCAAATCCCATGCTGCGAACGCCGGGGTCCGTTCCTTCTGAGAGCCGACACCCAGGCGCCGGATCCGAACCGGCCGTGAACGAGGTAAAGCGGATATTCGTGCTCGGCAGGTAACGAAAGGACCCGGAGCAGCACCGCGCTGCGCAGGCCGCGAGGCGATCAGTGTACCCCCACGGCCGTGGGGGCATAACTCGGGGTACTTGCTCTGCGTGGTCAGCTGAACCGCAGGAAGTTCAAACACTTATGCGCGAGATTCGACTCCGACCTCGGGCAGACCCCCTCTTCAAGTGCCGCCGTGGCGCCGGCCTTCGACAACCTCCTGTTGCGAGGCATACGAGGCACCGACCAGCCGAGGCTGATCGGCAGCGGCATGCAGTATTCGGTACTCACCCGCCTGGGCGGCGCTGTAACGTAGCGACCTTGGCTCGCACGACACACGCGCCCGCGGCAACGACCGTTCTTACTTTGCACCTGTCGTCCGTCGCGCCCCGGCCCAAGCCCCACCCTCGCAGGGCAGCCGCCGCCGGGGCGGACGCGTGAAGTTGACGCGTCGGTGTCGACCCATTGCTGCTGGCGACGAGAGTCTGCTCACCGGAATCCGTGATTTCGACCAGCGTGGCGCGCTCCCTGCGCCATTACCAATCCAATGGTTCTCCGCACTTAGAGCATTTCTCTCGGGCCATCCAGAGCAATACCAGCGGACCTGTGATACCCCCAAATCCCGCTGGTTTGACTTTGGTGCCGCAATGCGGGCATCGGATGCGGCCTGCAAGAAGAAATGCGACGCCGATCAACAATAATGGCGCCACCCTCAGGCTCGCCCATTGGAGCGGGATGATTCGATCAAGGAAAGCGAACAGCGGGAACATGCTCGCCAGCATCAGAAATGCTATCAGCGACTTTGTCTTTGGCGCTAACTGGGCCCACGGAGCACACCATGCCTTCATAGTACCGGCGGAATTGTCAGTTTGACGACGCGCGGAGCAGCGCTCACATGACCTCGTGCCGTTCGGGGGGTAACGGGATCACAGCGATCAATCTGCCAATCCCACCACAAACGCGAGTGCGACGTTCAGACGAGCGATATCCCTTTCATCGAGCGACCCAATCCTGCGGCCAACGCGCTCGCGACGGATCGTCACGGGTTTGTCCGCCATGATCTGCGAGCGCGTCCGCAAGCCATTCTTCTGCGTGGGCTCGATGGTGACCCGAAAATCCGGCGCCTCAACAACGTCTGAGGTCATCTGACAGACGATCACGGAGGCGTGTGCCTCGGGTAGAGCGTTGGTTTGCACAATTACCGCGGGGCGAGGTTTCCCATAGTCGCCGGATGCCGCGACGGTCACGACGTCGCCGCGCTTCACTGAGCGTCAAATTCCGAAACTGCTTCGATCCATCGCATCGCGTCTTGCTCCGCGGCCCTGCCCAATCCGGCAACCTCAGTCGCGACCCGTCGTAGAACCGCCCGCGCATGTGGGTCAGGTACGACCAGACGCAATTCTCGCAGCCCCTGTGCACGCCGTCGCTCGCGCATTGCCCGCATTCGCTCTGCAGCTTCCGCCATTACCGCACCTTCCTGTGTAACGCGTTACAGTGTAACGCGTTACGGATCGGGATTCAATGCGGCAATTTGGAGGCTTCAGCGCGCCGTGGTCGCCTCTCGGCTCCGTGGCGGTCATCACGCAGCTCAGGCTATGGAGCGAGAAGCGCAATGTACCCCCAGTTCCGTGGGGGCATAACTGGGGGTATTTCCTGTGTGTGATCAGGTGAACTGCAGCAATTTCAATCGCTTCTGCGGAAGATTCGACTCCGACCTCACGTCACGCGATGCCTTGAAGTACGTGTTCGCGGATCGTGCGCTTCCGCACGAAGAGCAAGGAGCGCGCTGAGCAGCCAGAGCCGGCGGGCAGCGGCAGGCGGCGCCGAACCCCACCCCCAAGTGATGCGGCGACCTCGAGGGATGGCATGGGGTTGACGGGCAGGTTACGACCCGGAACCGCCATTGAGGCACGCCCAATGTCAGGGACGGCAGAGGCGCTAAGCGGACCGCGTGTCGGCGGCTTTCATCGTTCACACGCTGCGCCTGAACCTCGGGGGGTGGCGCTGTGCTCCTGGCTGTGCATGGCGCGATCACACGCGCAGCGCCGAGTGGACGGCAAGCGTGGACCGGGAAGCGGTGTCAGCCCGACACGCACGCCCCGCCACGGCGCAGCTCGGCCACTGCACTCCCCAAGCTGCTCGGCAACGCGGTCGCACGCGGTCAATTCAGACCGAACAATGCCCTAGTCAGTGATCAAGTAGGTGGGGACGACGGCCACCTTTTCTGGCGGGCCTCGCACTTCGGCTGAGACGGCCTGTACCTGAGAGGTCTCGTGCGAGGTGGCGACCCGGTGCCGGCGCGAGCGCGCGGCCCGTGGCGCTGCCGGCAGTTTTGCTGCATCGTCCTTGAGCCGCGCGCCCGCGAGCCGATAGCCCGTCAGCGGCACTTGTGCAGCCGGCCCCCATCTGCGAGTGTGACCGGCCGCACGAGTCTGCCCACACCGCAGCTCCGGCGCGCCCGCCAATGAGTAAAAACGTGAAATCCAGTCCTATCCGCCCCCGGCGGCGCCCTTAATTTGCCCATTGTCATGGATGCCCATCGCTTCAATCGGCGTGCGACGCTGCGGGGGTGCGCCGCCGCACTGCTGTTCGGCGCCTGGGCGCTCGGTCCCGCGGCGCGCGCCGGCTGTTTCGATGTGCGCGCCCCGGTATTCCGCGAACTGCGTCCGCTGGTCATGCAGAACCCGGGTCGGGCGCTGAGCGAGGTGAAGGCCCGCATGGACGCCCTGCCCCCCGATGCGGCGCAGCGCGAGCCTCGAACGCTGGCGGCCCTGTATGCCATCCGTGCGAGCGCCTACGGAGAGCTCACTCTGACGCACCCGCAGCGCGCCGCCGCCCGAGCGGGGCTCGCCTTGCTAGGCGATCGGACCGATCCGCTGCGCCTGGAGCTGCTCGCCAATTACGGCAGCAGCTTCTCCTCTGCGGCGGCGATCACTCGCGCGTTGGTCGAGATCAATCGGACCCGCGCCCTGCTGCCGCCCGGATCGCGCAGCGACGTTTGCCTGGAGATCAGCCAGGGCTTCATGAACATGCTGCGCAACCGCGCGAGCCTAGCGATCCGCGAGCTGACCCAGGCCTACATGGAAAGCGTTGCGAACAAGCTGACCCTGGCGCGCGTCGAGGCGAGCGAGGGACTGGCGGTCGCGCTGCGCAGCATGGGCGATAATCACGAGGCGCTGAATTACATCCGCCCGCAGATCGACTGGGACAAGGCCCATCATGCGAGCGACGATCTGTCCGGAGGCGTCTACTTCAAGGGCGAGATCCTGCGCGCCATGGGGCACTACCACCGGGCCATCGCGGCGCTGCGGCAATCGCGCGCGATCAGCTCCTCGGTCGGCGACCAGCAGGGCACGGCGTACTCGAATCTGCGCATCTGCGAGACCGACATTGCGCTGAAGCACTACGCGGCCGCGCGCCGCGCATGCGATCGGGCGGCCCCGGTGCTCGCCGCCGGCAAGGTGGCGAGCATGATCAAGGAAACGCACGTACAGCTCGCGCGGATCGACCTTGCCCAAGGTGACCCGAGGCGCGCGCTGCAGCTGCTCAATCACGTGCTCGACAAGCACGGCGCCGACATGGTCGCCTTCACGGTGGCGCCGGCCTACCTGGCGCGCGCCGAGGCCAACGCCGCACTGCATCACTACAGCGGCGCCTATCATGACCTGGCTACTTACATGCGCTTGTACACGGCACAGAACCGCAGCAATCAGGCCCGGCTGCGCGAAGCGCTCGAGGTGCGCTTCCAGGCCAAGCAGGAATTCCAGCGCAACGCGGTGCTGCGGCGCAAACTGCAGGCCGCCTCCGACGAGGCCACCAAACAGAAGCAGCTGCTGCTCTGGATGAAGGCGGCGGGCATCGGCGGCGCACTCGTCATTGCGCTGCTCTCCTACATCGTCATCGCCGACCGGCGCCACCGCCGTCAGCTCGTGCTGCTCGCCAACGCCGACCCCCTGACCGGCATGCCGAACCGCGGCCGCACCGCACAGCTGGCCACCGCCGCGCTCACCGAGGCACTCGAGCACAGCCGGCCGCTCACGGTGGCGCTCATCGATTTCGACTACTTCAAGACCATCAACGACCAATGCGGGCACGCCGCCGGCGATCACGTGCTGCGCGAGTTCGCGCATCTCTCGCGCGGCGCGCTGCGCGCCGGCGACATTCTCGGCCGCTGGGGCGGAGAGGAGTTCCTGCTCGTGCTGCCCGATGCGACGCTCGACTCGGCGCTCGCCACCGTCGAGCGGCTGCGCGTGCTCGCCCTCGGCATCCAGATCCCCTGTCCCGAGCCACAGATCCCGCTGCCGCGAGTCACATTCAGCGCGGGCCTGGCAAGCACCGCCGACGGGCCCCGCACACTCGATGAGATCGTCGCACGCGCCGACGTGGCCCTGTACGAAGCCAAGGACGCCGGCCGCGACGCGGTGCGTATCAGTAAAGCGCGCGCGCAGAGCGCGCCCACGCCGCGACGCGCCTGACGCCGAGCGCAAGATCCCGCCGTATGCGGTGTCCGCGCTGTCGACAAGGGCGCCTCGCCACCGTATGCTGCCACAGGTTCATCCGCGATCAAGCCTCACGCGCGTTGCCTCCGTCATCGCCTGACACCATGAATTTCTGCAGCCATTGCGGCGCGCGACTGACGGTGCGTGTCCCCCCCGGCGATCATCTGCCGCGCTACGTGTGCGATGCGTGCGGCGCCATCCACTACCAGAACCCGCGCCTGATCGTCGGCTGCGTGCCCGAGCACGATGGCCGCATTCTGCTGTGCCGGCGCGCGATCGAGCCGCGCCGCGGCTTCTGGACGGTGCCGGCGGGGTTCATGGAAAACGGCGAGACACTGCAGGAGGCGGCGGCCCGCGAGTCGCGCGAAGAGGCGCTCGTGGAAGTCGAGATCGGCTCTCTCCTGTCGGTCGTGCACGTGCTGCATGCCCAGCAGGTCCACGTGTTCTTTCGCGCCACCATGCCCAAGGGGGAGCATGGAGCAGGGCCGGAGAGCCTGGAGACGGCACTGGTGCGGCCCGAGGACATCCCGTGGACGGAACTCGCCTTCCCGAGTACGGAATTCAGCCTGCGCCGCTTCCTGGAGGACCGCGCCGCGGGCCGCGAGGTTCATCACTTCACTGCCCTCTCGCGGCGGCTCAGCTAGCCACGTCCGACCTCGGGACCCCGCTTTGCGGGTCGCCGGCGCAACATGGCACAATATTTGTTGTTGTTGCGGACGTCCGTAACCCTGCGGCTCAAGCTGCTGTTCACACCCTGCGCGGCGCCGTTTCCGGTGATGGGCGAAAGCGGCCTAGTCCGTTGATCCAGAAGGAATTCCGATGACTTTCGTGGTGACTGAGAACTGCATCAAGTGCAAGTACATGGACTGCGTGGAAGTGTGCCCCGTGGATTGCTTTCACGAGGGCCCGAACTTCCTCGTCATCGATCCGGACGAGTGCATCGATTGCACCTTGTGCGAGCCGGAGTGCCCGGCGGAGGCGATCTTCTCCGAGGAGGAGCTGCCGGCCGGCCAGGAGTCATACAAGCCGCTCAATGCCGAGCTCGCCAAGCAGTGGCCGGTAATCACCGAAAAGAAGGACGCGCCGGCCGACGCCAAGGAGTGGGACGGCAAGCCGGACAAGCTCAAACTCCTGGTGCGTTAGCGCGCCACGGGGCCGATGCGCGGCGAGCGCCCGCCGGGCGCTCAGGAGCGCGGATGGTGTCGCGAGTGCAGGTCCTTCATCCGCTCGCTGGCCACGTGCGTGTAGATCTGGGTGGTCGACAGGTCGCTGTGCCCGAGCAGGATCTGCACGACGCGCAGGTCCGCCCCGTGGTTGAGCAAGTGGGTCGCGAAGGCGTGACGTAGGGTGTGCGGCGACAGTCCCTTGGCGATACCCGCCTTGCGGGCGTAGCGTTTGATGATGTGCCAGAACGCTTGGCGCGTCATCCGGTCGCCGCGGCGGGTCGGAAAGAGATAATCCGTCTGGCGCTCGAGCAGGATCTCGTCGCGGGCGCCATGCACGAACTCGGTCAGCCAGCGCACCGACTCGTCGCCGAGCGGAATCAGGCGCTCGCGATTGCCCTTGCCGAGGATGCGGATCACGCCTTGGTTGAGGTTGATCTGCTCGTAGCGCAGGTTCACCAGCTCCGAGACGCGCAGCCCCGTCGCGTACAGCACCTCGAGCATGGTGCGGTCTCGATTGCCGAGCGGGTCGCGCACCACGGGCGCCGCGAGCAGCGACTCGACCTCCTCTTCGGTCAGGGACTTGGGCAGGGAGCGGCCGATCTTGGGCATGGCGATCTGGGCGGTCGGATCCTCGGAAATGAGACCCTCGCGCACCAGGTAGCGGAAGAAGCGGCGGAAACTCGACAGCTGCCGCGCGGTCGAACGGGGACGGGCGCCAGCCTGGACCCGCCAGGCGATGAAGTTCTGCAGGTCCTGACGGGACGTGCGCACGATCGACACCCGCCGCTCGGTCAGCCAGCGGGCGAGCGCGGTGAGGTCTGCCCGATAGGCGGCCAGCGTATTGGCCGAGAGGCCGCGCTCCATCCACACGGCATCCAGAAAGCGGTTGACCGCCGGATCCGCGTCGGGGTGAGCAGGCTTGGCAATTGGGGCAGAATCGTTCGACAATTTCCGTCTCGCTGCAGATCCGAGCGCCGTCCGACGATTCCCGGCCTCGTCGGCAAATATTCCGGCGTCACGCTGGCAATCGCAGTATGGTGACCACCCGCCACCGGGCGGCGTGATGATCATCACACTCAGGCCCTCTTGTTAACGTAATAGAGAACCCGATCACAATAGCGTCGCAGCGATGCGTCGCTGCGCCGACCGTATGATGCCGCAGGAACCGTCCGCACCTTCACGCCCGCTGCGCATTCTTGCCCTGCTACCGTTCAGGCTCGCCTTCACCGTATACGCCGCGGCCGTCTTCCTGGTGGTGGGGCTCGGCGCACTGCTCGCGACGAGCGCCCTGCCGGGGCTTGCGCGCCGGCGGGCCGCCGTGCGCCGCATGGCGCGGCTGCTGCTGGCCAGCGTCGGCATGCGCCCCGCCGTGAGCGGCTTGGAACACCTGCCGTCGGGGCAATGCGTGATCGTCGCCAATCACGCCAGCTATCTCGACGGTCCCGTGTTCACCGCCGTGCTGCCCGCACGGTTCGGTTTCGTCATCAAGCGGGAAATGGCCAAGGTGCCGCTTGCCGGCGCATTCCTGCGGCGCATCGGCTCGCAATTCGTCGAGCGCTTCGATCGCCGCCGCGGCGCCGCCGATGCGCTGCGCGTGCTGCGCTCGGCAACCAACGGTCATTCGCTGGTGTTCTTCCCCGAAGGCACCTTCACACCGACCCCCGGACTGCTGAAGTTTCACAGCGGTGCCTTTACCACGGCCGTGAAGGCAGGCTGCCCGGTGGTGCCGGCCGTCGTGCGCGGCACCCGCGCCGCGCTCTCGCCGCGCGGCGAACTGCCTCGCCCGGCGCGTATCGAGGTACAGATCCTCCCGCCCATCTCACCGCCGCAGGGCGCGCCGGCGCATTGCGCGGCCCTGCTGCGCGAGCAGGCGCGCGCAGCCATCCTCAGCGTGCTCGGCGAGCCGGATCTGAGTTCACATGTTGCGCCGGTAGCGGCCGCCGACCTCGTACAGGGCGTGGGAGATCTGTCCGAGTGAGCAGATCTTGACGGTCTGCATTAACTCCTCGAACACGTTGCCGCCGCTGCGCGCGATGTCCTTCAGCCGCGCGAGCGCCTGCGGCGCGCGTGCGGCGTTGCGCACCTGAAAGGCATTCACGGACGCCACCTGAGCCTGTTTCTCCTCCTCGCTCGAACGGATCAGCTCGGCGTGCGCATGCTCGGCATCAGCGTCGGACTTCGACAGGAAGGTGTTGACCCCGACGATCGGCAGGGTGCCGTCGTGCTTGCGGGTCTCGTAATACAGCGACTCCTCCTGGATCTTGCCCCTCTGGTACATCGTCTCCATGGCCCCGAGCACGCCGCCGCGCTCGCTCAGCGCGTCGAATTCCCGGTAGACCGCCTCCTCCACCAGGTCCGTCAGGTACTCGATGGCAAAGGACCCCTGCCAGGGATTCTGTGTCTTGTTCAAGCCGAGCTCGCGGTTGATGATGAGCTGAATGGCCACCGCCCGCCGCACGCTCTCCTCCGTGGGAGTGGTCAGCGCCTCGTCGTAGGCGTTGGTGTGCAGGCTGTTGCAGTTGTCGAACAGGGCGTAGACGGCCTGCAGCGTGGTGCGGATGTCGTTGAAGGAGATCTCGCGCGCGTGCAGGCTTCGTCCCGAGGTCTGCACGTGGTACTTGAGCATCTGGCTGCGCGGTCCGGCATGGTACAGATCGCGCATGGCGCGCGCCCAGATGCGCCGCGCCACGCGGCCGATGACCGCGTACTCCGGATCCATGCCGTTGGAGAAGAAAAACGACAGGTTGGGCGCGAAATCGTCGATCTTCATGCCGCGCGCCAGGTAGTACTCGACGATCGTGAAGCCGTTGGCCAGCGTAAAGGCGAGCTGCGAGATCGGATTCGCTCCCGCCTCGGCGATGTGGTAGCCGGAAATCGACACCGAGTAAAAATTGCGCACCTGACGCTCGATGAAGTACTGCTGCACGTCGCCCATCATGCGCAGCGCGAACTCGGTGGAGAAGATGCAGGTGTTTTGCGCCTGGTCCTCCTTCAGGATGTCCGCCTGCACCGTGCCGCGCACCGCGCTCAGCGTCTCGGCCTTGATGCGCTCGTAGGCCTCGGGCTCGAGCAGCTGATCGCCGGTGACGCCGAGCAGCGCCAGCCCCGAGCCGTCATGCCCGGCGGGCAGCTCGCCGCGATAGGCCGGCGACAGCGCACCGCGCTCGGCCGCCTCCCGGTGCAGCGCCTCGATGCGCCGCTCGGCCTCGCTCCAGCGGCCCTCGGCGCGCAGGTAGCGCTCGACGCGCTGATCGACCGCGGTGTTGAGGAACATCGCGAGGATCATCGGCGCCGGACCGTTGATGGTCATGGACACCGACGTCGTGGGCCGCGCGAGATCGAAGCCCGAGTAGAGCTTCTTCATGTCATCGAGCGTGGCCACCGATACCCCGGAGTTGCCCGTGCGCCCGTAGATATCCGGGCGCGTATCCGGGTCCTCGCCGTAGAGCGTCGTCGAATCGAAGGCCGTCGACAGGCGGGCTGCGCCATGGCCCTGCGCCAGATAGTGAAAGCGCCGGTTGGTCCGCTCCGGCGCGCCCTCGCCGGCGAACATGCGCGTCGGGTCCTCCTGCTCGCGCCGGTAGGGATAGACCCCGCCCGTGTAGGGAAACGCGCCGGGCAGATTCTCGGTGCCGATGAAGCGCAGCAGCTCGCCCCAGTCGCGCAGCTTTGGCACCGCGATTTTCGGCACGCGCTGGTGAGAGAGGGTTTCCGTGTAGTTCTCCCCGGTCACCTCCCGCCCGCGCACCGTGTAGGAATACGTCTCCTCGCTTGCCGCACGCGAGCGCGCCGGCCAGGCCTTCAATTCGCCGATGCCCTCGGCGCCGACCTCGGCGAGCGCCCGGTTGTAGGCGGCGCGCAGGTCGCGCCGCGTGCGGTCGCCCGTCTCGCGCAGCGCCTCATCCGGGTACGGCTCGAGCGGTGCCGGCAGCGGCTCGTCCGCGAGTGCCTCGAGCGCCCGATACAGGCCACCTGCACGCCGCGCCGCCTCGGCCTGGCGCTCGATGCGCTCGTGCGCCTCGCGGCCGTGCCGCGCGATCTCGGCCAGATAGCGCACGCGCGAGCCCGGGATCAGCGGCTCGCGCGCCCCGATCTGCTGCGGCCCCGCGCTGCCGGCCTCCCAGCGGGCCGCGCCGATGCGCTTGTCCGTGATCGTACGGCACAGCGCCGCGAACAGCCGGTTGACGCCGGAATCGTTGAAGCGGCTGGCAATCGTCGGGAAAACCGGCAGGTCAGCGTCGGCCAGATGCTTCGCCTGAGGATGGTTGCGCCGCCACTGCTTGCGCACGTCGCGCAGGCTGTCGCTCGCGCCGCGCTTGTCGCTCTTGTTGAGGACGACCAGATCGGCGTAATCGAGCATGTCGATCTTCTCGAGCTGGCTGGCCGCGCCGTATTCGCTGGTCATCACGTAAAGCGACACATCGGCGAGATCGACGATCTCGCTGTCGGCCTGGCCGGTGCCGGCCGTCTCGACCAGAATCAGATCGAAGCCCGCGGCCTGATAGAGCTGGATGACATCCTTCAGCACCGCGGCGGTGGCCATGTGCTGGCGGCGCGTCGCGAGCGAGCGCATGAAGATCGCATCCGAATCGAGGCTGTTCATGCGGATGCGGTCGCCGAGCAGCGCCCCGCCGCTGCGCCGGCGCGTCGGGTCCATGGCGACGACGGCGATCTGGCGGTCCGGAAACTCCCGCAGCAGCCGTGCCAGCAGCTCATCCGTGAGACTGGACTTGCCGGCCCCGCCGCTGCCGGTGATGCCGATGACCGGCACGCGATTCGGCGAGCGCTGGATGGAGCGGCGGATCTGCTCAAGCTCCGGCTGTCCCGGCGCGGCGTTCTCGAGCACCGTGATCGCCCGGGCGATCTGCGCCGGCTCGCGCGCCGTGAGCGGGCGTGGCTCGTACGGCGGCTTGCGCGCCGCGCGCACCCGGGTGAAGACATCCTCTATCATGCCGTCGAGCCCCAGGCGGCGGCCGTCCTCGGGCGTGTAGATCCGCTCGACCCCGTAGCGCTCGAGCGCTTCGATCTCCTGCGGCGCGATCGTGCCGCCGCCACCGACCACGACACGGATGTGCGGGCAGCCCTGCTCGCGCAGCATGTCGACCATGTAGGCGAAATACTCGTTGTGGCCGCCCTGGTAGGAGCTCGCGGCGATGGCGTGCGCGTCCTCCTGGATCGCCGCCCGCACGATCTCCGCGACGCTGCGGTTGTGCCCGAGGTGGATCACTTCCGCCCCGTGCGCCTGCAGCAGCCGGCGGATCATATTGATCGCCGCGTCGTGCCCGTCGAAGAGCGATGCCGCCGAGACGAAGCGCAGCGGGGCACCCTGGGGCGCCGGGACGGGGTCCTCGGCACGGGCGGAAGAGACGGCACTGGTGTGCTTCGGCAGCATGGCTCGCTCGCTGGGCGCTGGGCGGGACGAAGGTCTTTACGCGCCGGTAGGATGGCTACCGGCCAGTATGATGCATGCGCGCCCGGCCGGTCAACGCACCGGTCCGCGCCGCTGCGCTCGAGGAATATGTGCACCTCGCGCAACACTGGATTGTGAGTCCACGCGGGCCGCCGGCCGCGCACAACGCACGCCGTGAGGCTATACTGCTCTGGCCCGGGCCCTGCAACGCAATGGGCCCCTCCTGAGCCGCCATGCCAGCCAGCCGACGCAAAATCGCGCCCGCACGAGCGCCGCTCGCGGCCAGTCCGGCGAGCGCGCCCGCCACGCGCAGCTCGCCGTGGCGCGCGAGCCGCGAGCGCGTGCGCGACCGGCAGATCAAGCGCGAAGCGGTGATCCGCGCCGCGGCGCACGCCTTCAACCGCAAGGGTTATCACAACACCTCGCTCGACGATATCGCTGCGGCGCTCGAGGTCAGCAAGCCGACCGTCTATTACTACGTCTCGAACAAGGAGCAGCTGCTGTTCGAGTGCTTCGTCGCCGGCATCGAGCCGATCCGCCGCGCCTTCCGCCAGGCGCGCCAGCCCAAGGCCAACGCCCGCGCGCGGCTGACGGCGGTGCTCGGCCATTACGGCCAGGCGGTCGCCTCCGAGTTCGGCTGGTGCATGGTGCGCGCCGAGGATCAGGATCTGTCCCCGGCGATGAGCGCGCACATCAAATCGCTGAAGTCCGAGATCGATCAGGGCATCCGCCGGCTGCTGCGCGAAGGCATGCAGGACGGCTCGATTCATCCGTGCGATCCGAAGATGACCGCCTTCGCGCTGGCGGGCGCGCTCAACTGGATCGCGCACTGGTACCGGGAAAACCGATCCATGACCGGCGCCGAGATCGCCGCAGCGTTCGTCACCATGTTCGAGAACGGACTGACGCCGCGGGCGGGCGCCGAGACCAGCCGCCGGCCCGCCGGCCGCCTCGCGCGCTGAACGCCTGACCCTGCACCGAGGAGCCTCCATGTCGAGCACCGAAATCGTCATCACCGCCGCCAAGCGTACCCCGCTCGGCGCCTTCCAGGGCGTCTTCAGCACGGTGAGCGCCCCGCAGCTCGGCGCCTGCGCGCTGAAGAGCGCGATCGAGTCGGCGGGCATCGATGCCGCGGAGGCGAACGAGGTGATTCTCGGGTGCGTACTGGCGGCCGGTCTCGGCCAGGCGCCGGCCCGCCAGGCCGCCATCGCGGCCGGCGTGCCGCTGGCGGTTCCCGCGACCACCATTAATAAGATGTGCGGCTCGGGCCTGAAGGCGGTGATGCTCGCCGCCGACCAGATCCGCGCCGGCAGCGCCGACATCGTGCTCGCCGGCGGCATCGAGTCGATGACGCAGGCGCCGTACCTGCTGCCCAAGGCCCGCGGCGGCTATCGCATGGGCCACGGCGAAGTGCTCGATCACATGTTCCTCGACGGTCTGCAGAGTCCCTTCGACGGCAAGCTCATGGGCTGCTTCGCGGACGCCACCGCGGCGCGCTACGGGTTCACCCGCGAGCGCCAGGATGCGTTCGCAGCCGAATCGGTGCGCCGGGCGCTCGCGGCGCAGGCTGGCGCGTTCAATGCCGAGATCGCCCCCGTGACCGTCAAGACCCGCAAAGGCGAGAGCCTGATCGAGCGCGACGAGACGCCGGGCACCTGCGACATTCAGAAGATCCCCACGCTCAGGCCCGCGTTCGGCAAGGACGGCACCGTCACCGCAGCCAGCGCATCCTCGATCGCCGATGGCGCCGCCGCGTTGGTGGTGATGAGCGCCGAGGCCGCTCGCGCGCGCAAGCTGAAGCCGCTGGCGCGCATCGTCGCCTATGCAAGTCATGCACAGGAGCCGCAGTGGTTCACGACCGCACCGGTGGGCGCCATGCGCAAGGTTCTCGCTGCGCTGGAGTGGCGTGCGGAAGAGGTCGACCTCTATGAGATCAACGAGGCGTTCGCGGCCGTTACCCTGGCCGCCATGCACGATCTCAATCTCGATCATGCCCGCGTCAACGTCAACGGGGGCGCCTGTGCGCTCGGGCATCCGCTCGGCGCCAGCGGCGCACGCATCCTGACAACGCTGCTGCACGCGCTGCACGCGCGCGGTGGCAAACGGGGCATCGCCGCCTTGTGCATCGGCGGCGGGGAGGCGGTGGCAGTGGCGCTCGAGAGAGTCGGCTAAGCGGATCCACGTAAACCCAGGGGGACCGATGAGGATTCAAGACGCCCGCGCCGTCATCACCGGCGGCGCCTCCGGGCTGGGACTGGCAACCGCCCGCCATCTGATCGCGCAAGGCGCCCGCGTGGCGCTGCTCGATGTGCAGCAAGCCCCGGGAGAGGCGGCGGCCGCCACGCTCGGGCCCAACGCGCACTTCCTGCGCTGTGACGTGGCCTCCGAGGCCGGGGTCGACGCGGCCATGGCCGAGGCCCAGCAGCGCCTCGGCGGATTGAACCTGCTGGTCAACTGCGCCGGAGTGATCGGTGCCGGCCGCGTGCTCGGCAAGCAAGGTTCGATGAGCGGGGAGTTCTTCAGCAGGGTCGTGCAGATCAATCTCATCGGCACCTTCTTCTGCGACAAGGCGGCTGCGGCGCTGATGCAGCATAACGCCCCCAGCGAGGATGGCGAGCGGGGCCTGCTGGTGCACACCTCGTCGGTGGCGGCCTTCGAGGGGCAGGTCGGTCAGGCGGCGTATGCGGCGACGAAGGCGGCGCTCGCCGGCATGACGCTGCCGCTGGCCCGCGAGCTCGCCCGGTTCGGCATCCGCTGCATCGCCATCGCGCCGGGCATCTTCCTCACTCCCATGGTCGAGTCCATGAGCGTGGAGCTGCAGGCCTCGCTCGCGGCGCAGATTCCGTTTCCGCACCGACTGGGCAAGCCGGAGGAGTTTGCGCAGTTGGTGGCCGTGGCGTTCACGATCCCGATGCTCAACGGTGAGACCATCCGCCTCGACGGCGCCGTGCGGATGCAGCCGCAATGAACGCCTCGGCCTCCACCGGAGTCGAGCGCGATGTCATGGAATATGACGTCGCGATCATCGGCGCGGGACCGGCGGGGCTCGCCTGCGCGATCCGTCTGAAGCAGCTCAAGCCCGAGCTCAATGTGTGCCTGCTCGAGAAGGCTGCGACGGTCGGCGCGCATGCGCTCTCCGGGGCGGTGATCGAGCCGGGACCGCTCGATGCGCTGGCCCCCGAATGGCGTCAGTCGCCCCCCTCGATCTGCGTGCCCGCGGCGCACGATGAGATGCATCTGCTCACGCCCACCGGCCGAATGCGCCTGCCGCTGCCGCCGCAGCTGCACAACCGCGGCAACTTCATCGTCTCGCTCGGGCTGCTCGCCGCGTGGCTCGCGCAGAAGGCCGAGGTGCTCGGGGTGGACATCTTCCCGGGCTTCGCCGCGGCCGAGCCGGTGCTCGCCCCCGACGGCGCGGTGCGCGGCGTGCGCCTCGGCGATGTGGGCCTCGAGAAGTCCGGCCGGCCGGGCCCGAACTACACCCCCGGCGCCGAGATTCACGCCGGCACGACCATCGTGGCCGAGGGCGCCCGCGGGAGCCTCGCCAAACAGCTGATCCGGCGCTTCAAGCTGGACCAGGGCCTCGCCCCGCAGACCTACGGCCTCGGACTGAAGGAACTGTGGCAGCTGCCCGAGGGGCGCGTGCGCCCCGGCCTGATCCAACATACCGTCGGCTGGCCGCTTGATGCGCGCACCTACGGCGGCAGCTTCGTCTATCACCTCAACGAGAATCGGCTCTACGTGGGCTTCGTGGTCGGGCTCGATTACCAGGATCCGCGGCTCTCGCCGTTCGAGGCATTTCAACAGTTCAAGCACCACCCGAGCGTCAAGAGGCTGCTCGAGGGCGGGGAGATCCTCGCCGCCGGCGCGCGCACCATCGCCACGGGCGGCTGGCAGTGCATGCCGCGCCTGGCGATGCCGGGTGCACTGCTGATCGGTGATGCCGCCGGCGGGGTGAACGTGCCGAAGATCAAAGGCGTGCACCAGGCCATCCGCTCCGGGATGCTCGCCGCCGAACATCTCGCCGCCACCGGCTCGCCGGCGGGCTTTGATGCGCTCTGGCGCGCCTCGCCCGGCGGCCAGGAGCTGCGTGCGGTGCGCAATGTCAAACCGGGGTTCAAGCACGGCCTTTGGCTCGGACTCGCCAACGCGGGACTGGAGGCGCTCACCGGAGGACGCTCGCCTTGGACGCTCACCCACACCACGGCCGACCATGAGCGTCTGCGCCGCCTCGACGCCTATGCGGCGCCCGAGCGTCACTGGGTCGAGCGCACGCTGCCACCGCGCGACCGACTGGCCTCGGTGTTCTTCGCCGCGACCAGCCACGACGAGCACCAGCCGGCGCACCTGAAGGTGCGCGACACCACGATCTGCACGGACCGCTGCACGCGCGAGTTCGGCAACCCGTGCGAGCGTTTCTGTCCGGCGAACGTTTACGAGATGGTCGAGGACGAGTCCGGCCGGCGGCTGCAGATCAACGCCGCCAACTGCGTGCACTGCAAGGCCTGCGACATCAAGGACCCCTACGCCATCATCGACTGGACGCCGCCGGAAGGCGGCTCCGGGCCCAACTATCAGTCTCTGTAGCGCCGATGGACCCGATCTGGCAACCCTCTGCGAAGCGCATCGCCACCGCGAACCTGACTCGGTTCATCGCCTGCGTCAACGCGAGGCTCGGACTGACGCTCGGCGGGTACTCGGACCTCTATGCCTGGTCGATCGCCGAGCCCGGGCAGTTCTGGAGTGAACTCGCGCGCTTCGCCGCGGTGCGTGCCGACTGGGGCCAGGGCGCGGCGCTCGAACATCCCGAGCGCATGCCGGGCGCACGTTTCTTCCCTGGCGCCACGCTGAACTTCGCCGAGAATCTGCTGCGCTTCGGGGACGACCATGCGGCCATCACCTTCACCAGCGAGCGCGGCGCCGAGCAGCGCCTGACCTACCGGCAGCTGCACGAGGAGGTGGCGCGCATCGCCGCGGGGCTGAAGGATGCCGGCGTCGGCAGCGGCGATCGGATCTGCGGCTACCTGCCGAACCTGCCGCAGACGCTGATCGCCATGCTCGCCAGTGCGAGCCTGGGGGCGGTCTGGTCGTCTTGCTCGCCGGATTTCGGCGTGCACGGGGTGCTCGACCGCTTCGGTCAGATCGCCCCGAAGATCCTCCTCACCGCCGACGGGTATTTCTACTCCGGCAAGCGGCTCGATTCGCTGGAGACGATCGGCACGGTCGCGGCGCAACTGCCAAGTGTCGAGCGCATCGTGGTGATCCCGTATCTGGCCGACCGCCCGCCCCTCGAGCGGCTCGGCGCGGCCGCCGCGCGCGCCACGCACTGGCTGGACTTCGGCACGCGCGGCGCGCCGCTGCGCTTCACGCCCCTGCCGTTCAACCACCCGCTCTACATCCTGTTCTCCTCGGGCACCACGGGGGTGCCGAAGTGCATCGTGCACGGCGCCGGCGGCACGCTGCTGCAGCACCTGAAGGAGCATCTGCTGCACGTCGATGTGCAGCGCGCCGACCAGATCTTCTACTTCACCACCTGCGGCTGGATGATGTGGAACTGGCTGGCGAGCGCACTCGCCACCGGCGCGACGCTCGTGCTCTACGACGGCAATCCGTTTCATCCCGACCCCGGGGTCCTGTGGCGCATGGCCGAACGCGAGCGCGTCACCATCTTCGGCACCAGCGCGAAGTATCTCTCGGCGCTGGAGAAGAACGGCTACACGCCCGCCCGCGAGGTCGATCTCGGGGCACTGAAGTGCATTCTGTCCACCGGCTCGCCGCTGCTGCCCGAGAGCTTCGACTTCGTGTACCGCTCGATCAAGCCGGACGTGCACCTGGCCTCGATCTCCGGGGGCACGGACATCGTGTCGTGTTTCGCGCTCGGCTGCCCCACCCTGCCGGTGTACCGCGGCGAGCTGCAGTGCCGGGGCCTGGGCATGCGGGTCGAGATCTACAACGACGCCGCAGAGCCGGTGCGGGGCGAGCGCGGCGAGCTCGTGTGCACGGCGCCCTTCCCCTCCATGCCGGTCGCGTTCTGGAACGATCCGGACGGGCGCAAGTACCACGCAGCCTACTTCGAGCGCTTTGCGGGCGTATGGCGCCACGGCGACTACGCCGAACTGACCGAGCACGACGGAATCATCATCTACGGGCGCTCCGATGCGGTGCTGAACCCGGGCGGCGTACGCATCGGGACCGCGGAGATCTACTCCGCGGTCGAGAGCCTGGCGGAGATCGCTGAAGCGATTGCCGTCGGCCAGGAATGGCAGGGCGACGTGCGCGTGATCCTGTTCGTGCGCCTGCAGAGCGGCGTTGTGCTCGACAAGGCGCTCAAAGACCGGATCCGCTCGGCGATCCGCACCCAGACCACGCCGCGGCACGTGCCGGCGAAGATCATTGCGGTACCGGATATCCCGCGCACCCGCTCGGGCAAGCTGACCGAACTCGCCGTGCGCGAGGCGATCCACGGCCGCGCCGTGCAGAACATCGATGCGCTCGCCAACCCGCGGGCGCTCGAGCATTTCCGCGACCTGCCCGAGCTCGCGGACTGAGCGGGGGCAACGAGATGGACGCATCGGCCGCGCCTGCGCTGCGCGAGATCTATGCTCGGGAGCTCGCAGAACGCGGCTACAGCCCGGATGCAGCGCAGCTCGCCGTGCTCGGGCGGCTGGAGGATCTGCGCGCACGGCTGATCGCCGCACGCGACGCCGAAGCCTCGATCACGGCGCGCATGTTCCGCGGCCTCTCGCGCCGTGGGGAGCGACCCGAGCGCGGCGTCTACCTGTGGGGGCCGGTCGGGCGCGGCAAGACCTGGCTGATGGACCTGTTCTTCCGCAGCCTGCCCTTTCCCGAGCGCCGCCGCCGGCACTTCCATCGCTTCATGCACGATGTGCACGCCGAACTGAACAGCCTGCACGCTCACGAGTCCCCGCTCGAGATCGTCGCCGAGCACATCGCCGCAGAGACGCGCATCCTGTGCTTCGATGAACTGTTCGTGGCCGACATCGCCGATGCGATGATACTCGGGGCGCTGTTCGACGGCCTGTTCCGCCGGGGCGTGAGTCTGGTGGCCACTTCCAACAGCCCGCCCGCCGCGCTGTACCGCGACGGGCTGCAGCGGCAGCGTTTTCTCCCGGCGATCGCGCTGCTCGAGCGTCACACTGAAGTGCTCCCGCTCGATGGCGGCAGCGACTACCGGCTGCGCCAGCTCACGCAGGCGGGCACCTATCTGACCGGGGACGGCGGCAGCGCCGAGCGCCTGCGCGCGCTGTTCGCCGAGCTGTCGCACCACGGGCACTGGTCCGACGGGGCCCTGCAGATCAATGAGCGGAGCATTCCGGTGGTGCGCCAGAGCGACAGCGCCGTCTGGCTCGACTTCCACGCGCTGTGCGCCGGAGCACGCAGCCAGGAAGACTACATCGAGCTTGCACGGCTCTACGCGGCGGTGGTCGTCTCGCGGGTGCCGCAGCTCGACGAGACCCGTCACGACGAGACCCGCCGCTTCATCGCCCTGGTCGACGAGCTCTACGACCACAACGTCAAACTGGTCGTTTCGGCTGCCGCAGCCCCACCGGATCTCTACCGCGGCGAACGGCTGCGCTTCGAATTCCAGCGCACCGCGAGCCGGCTCATCGAGATGCAAAGCGCCGAGTACCTGGCGCGCGAGCACCTGCCCTGAGGAGCCGAACGATGCTCGCCGGAGGTGTCCGGACGGACGCGGCTCAGCGCGTCAGCCAGCTGCGCGCGCGCACGGTGGCAAGCGCGTAGGGAAAGATCCAGAACAGCGCGAACGAGTAGAAATACGCGTACAGAACCCCGTAGAGGAAATCCATCGAGCGCTCGCTGCGCAGATAATAGAGCATATTGAACAGCGACACCCCGCCCATCACGGTCAGCATCGGCACGGTGAAGCCGGGGTCCTGCGCCAGCACCAGCGGCAGCACGGCCAGACCGGAGTATGCGATCGGAAAGTGCCCGTTGGTGATGAAGCGGTCGAACGCAGCGAGAAGGCGCGTCGGCCAGGGGCGCTTCCACACGATTCGCGCGAAGCGCAGCTCCTCGCGCACGTACGAGCGGTCCCAGCGCAGCAGCATCCGGCATAGTTTTCCGAACGCATGGGGCACGACCGTGTGCACCACCGCGGTGCGCTGATAGAGCGCGTCGTAACCGCGATCGAGCAGGTAGTTGGTCATGGCGCGGTCCTCGCCGAAGGTGCAGCGGGAACCCAGAAAATGCTGATTGCGCCAGCGTTCGAGCACGCTGCGCACCGCGTCGGCTCGCAACGCCGTGAGCGCTCCGGGACAGCAGAACACGTTGCGGTAAACGGACTCGGCCGCCCGCCGCATGTCGAACGAGATGATGAAGCGCACGTGCAGCATGCGCGGAATGAGGCCATGCACCCGGTTGTACACCAGCACCTTGCCGGCCACGGCGCCGACGCGTGCATCGCGGAACGGCCCGGCGATGGCGAGCAGCGCGCCGCGCTCGATCACGCTGTCGGAATCAATCGTCACCAGGATCTCGCCCCGGGCGCGCGCGAAGCCGAGCGCGAGCGCCTCGCGCTTGCCCTGGTTGTTCGCCTGACGCACCGCAGTGACGAGTCCCGGATGGCGCTCGGCCGCCTGCCGGATATAACTCCAGGTATCGTCCTTGCTGCCGTCGTCGATCACGAGGATTTCCATCCGGTCGCGCGGATAGTCGGCGTGCACTGCGGACTCGATCGACTGCAGCACCATGGCGCCCTCGTTATAGGCGGGAATGATCACCGTCAGGCTGGGGGCCGTCTCGCGCGTAACGGCAGGGACGGGGCGGTAAGCCATCCACAGTGCCGTGCGCACGACCACGAGCACCAACCCGAGGACGACCCAGAACACCCCGATATAGGCGAGCAGCTCAATGCCGCTCCTCGATGTGACCGCACCGAGGATCCGCGGCACGATGACGCTGAACTGGTAACCGGCGATCAGCAGCAGGCCGACCACGATGGACACATAGACACCGTAGACCCACAACCGGCTCGGCTCGCCGGCCGAGGTCGGCCCGGCCGGGCTGCGCGCAGCGAGTGTCGCTTCGGCCTGTGACATGACTGGCTATTCCGCGGTGACTGGCAAGAGCATGCGCCGCCTGCGGCTCACGCGCCGGGCAGCGGCCCGAAATTCCTGCTCAATAGGATGTTCGCCGGCGCGAAAAAAACAATGCCAACTGTACGTATACAGACACTACGTACATCGCGGCGGCCCGGCCGCTGGCAAACATTACTGGGGGTGCGCCCGCGCCTCGGCTCTGGCCCGTTCGAGTTGCTCGGCCAGACGCCGTTCGGACACTGTCATCGCGGTACGCAACTCCTGCGCGTAGAGTGACACGCGCAGCTCCTCGATCATCCAACGCAGCTGCTCGAGCTGCGGGCGCGCCTCATCGAGCGCGGGCTTGCCCGCCAGTTCGCGCCACGCGGTCACGAACGGCGCGACCCGCGCGGCCAGTTGCGCATCATGGCGCGCCTCGGCCGGCAGCCGGCCGGCGCGGCGCACGGCGGCCTTCAGGTAGCGCGGCAGGCGAGCGAACCAGGGATCGGGGGTCGTCGTGATGAACTGCGGCGGGAGGAGCGCCGCGAGCTGCGCATCGATGTCGGCCGCTGCGGCGGCAGCGGCGCCCCGCAGAGCCGTGAGCGCGGTGCGCAGCGCGCGCCGCTCGGCGCACACCGCCCGCACGATGGCGATGATGCGCTCACCCTGGGATTGCAACTGCGCGCGACCCTGCTCGAGCCGTCCCTCGAAGGCCTGCCGGCTGCGCGGCGCAGGCTCCTCGGCGGGCGCGAAGCATTCGGCGAAGATGCGCTCGAGGATCAGATCGGCGACGGGACGCTCCAGATCCACCGCACCGCTGCCCAGCGCGAGCTCGCGATCGTCCGCCACGCGCTTTGCCCAGTGGCGGGCCTGCTGTGGCAGGGCGAGCAGCGCCAGGCGGGTCACCGCGCCGCGCAGCATCGCGCCCGCGCGGGAAGGATCGCGCGCCTCGGCCGGCGTGACTGCGTGGCCGAGGTCGCGCAGCGTCGGAAAGACCACGAGCTGCAGTCCGTTGCGCTGCACGGTGCGGGTCTCGGGCAGTTCGGGGAAATCCCAACTCCGGTGCGCCGCCGGCGCTGCCGGAGCGGGCCATTCAGCCGCGCCGGTACGGACGCGCAGCGTGCGCTTCACCGCAGCGATGTCCCGACCCTCCGCCAGTACCGTGTCGCGTGCGTCCACGACCCGCACGTTCAGCCGCAAGTGCGGCGGCAACGGCAATTCGGCAAGCTCCGCGGCGCTGATCACGCTCGCCGTCCGCCGCGTAATCCACTGCGCCATGGCCGCATAGAAGCCCGGCAGCGCGTCGATGCCGGCCTGCGCGGCGCCCGACTCCTCGAGCGCCTGGCGGGCGTGCTCGGGCACCGGCACCAGCTGCCTGCGCCGGCTCTTCGGCAGCTCGCGCAGCAGCGCGGTGAGTTTCTCCAGGCGCCAGCCCGGCACCAGCCACGCCAGGCGGTCGGCGTCGAGGGACTCGAGCAGGAGGTCAGGCACGAGCAGCGTCACGCCGTCATCGGCCTCCCCGGGCTCGAAGCGGTAGGTGAGCGGCAGACGGTTGCCGCCCACGAGGAGCGCATCGGGGAAACGCTGCGTGTCGATCTCAGACGCCTCGCGCGCCATCAGGTCCTCGGGCGCCATGTGCAGCAGCCGCGGCGCATCGCGCTGCGCCTGCCGCCACCAGCGCTCGAACGTCGCCCCGGAGTTCACCGAGGGCGGAATGCGCGTCCGATAGAACTCCACCTGACGCTCCTCGGCCGCGAGGATGTCGCGGCGCCGGATCTTCGCCTCCAGCGCCTGCGCCTCGGCGCGCAGCGCCCGGTTGGCCCGCAGGAATGGCGCGTCCACCACGGCGCGCGGCGCCCCGTGCTCGGGCGCGACGAGCGCCTCGCGGATAAAGATGTCACGGGCCTCCTCGGGGGCGATCCGCCCGTAATCGACCCGCCGGCGGCTCGCCAGCTGCAGCCCGTAGAGGGTCACCGTCTCGAACGCACCCACCATCGCGCGCCGCTCGACCCAGTGCGGCTCGCTGTAGCTGCGCTTGAGCAGATGCAGGGCCGCCCGCTCGATCCAGGCCGGCTCGACAGCCGCCACCATGCGGGCGTACAGGCGCGTGGTCTCGCGCAGACTGGCGGCGACGATCCATTTGGGCGGCTTGGCCGCAAGCGGCGTCCCCGGCGCGATCACGAAACGCATGCCGCGCGGGCCGTCGTACTCGCGGCGCTGGTTGAGCGTGCCGACGGAGCCGAGAAAGCCGGTGAGGATGGCCTGATGCAGCTCGGGGTAGCCGGCCGGGATCTGGTTCGCCCGCAGGCCGAGCTCGCGCGCGCTGCGGGCGAGCTGCGCGTGAAGATCCTGCCACTCGCGTATGCGCAGGAAGGACAGAAAGTGCTCTCGGCACCACTTGCGCGGCTGACTGCCCGAGCGTTGTGCGCTCTCTGCGCCGACGGCGCGCCACAGATTGAGCACCGTGACGAAGTCCGAGCGCGCGTCGGTGAACAGGGCATGTCTCTCCCCGGCCTGCTGCTGCAGCTCGACGGGCCGCTCGCGCGGGTCCTGGGCTTCGAGGAACGCCGTGATCACCAGCATCTCGGCCACACAGCCGAGCCGGGCAGCGGCGAGCAGCATGCGCCCGAGGCGCGGATCGAGCGGAATCGCCGCGACCTTGTGCCCGAGCGATGTCACCCGTCGCTCGGCGTCCATCGCCTGGAGCTCCTCGAGCAGCCGCACGCCGTCGTTGATCAGCCGCGCATCGGGCGGATCGAGAAACGGGAAGTCCTGCGGCTCGCCGAGCTCGAGGCTCGCCATGCGCAGGATCACGCTCGCGAGGTTGGTGCGCAGCACCTCCGGCGGGGTGAACGCCTCGCGCGCGCTGAAATCCTCCTCGGCGTACAGGCGTATGCAGATCCCCGGCGCCTCTCTGCCGCAGCGGCCCTTGCGCTGCTCGGCGCTCGCCTGGGAAATCGGCTCGACGTGCAGCCGCTGCACCTTGGCGCGCGGACTGTAGCGGCTGATGCGCGCGAGCCCCGAGTCGACCACGTGGCGGATGCCGGGCACGGTGAGCGACGTCTCGGCGACGTTGGTGGCGAGGATCACGCGCCGGCCGCTGTGCCGCTGGAAGATGCGCGCCTGTTCGGCGCTCGAGAGGCGCGCGTAGAGCGGCAGCACCTCGGTGTGACGCAGCTGCGCGCGAGTGAGCGCTTCGGCCGCTTCACGGATGTGCTTCTCCCCCGGGAGAAACACGAGCGTATCGGCCGCCTCGCCGGCGCTCGCGAGCTCGCGCACCGCCGCTACGACGCCCTCGGGCAGGGACAGCTCCGCGGCATCCTCGTCGTCGGCCGCGAGCGGCCGGTAGCGCACCTCGACGGGGTAGCCGCGCCCCGATACTTCGATCACCGGCGCATCGCCGAAGAACGCGGCGATGCGCTGCGGCTCGATCGTCGCCGAGGTGATGATGAGCCGCAGGTCGGTCCGCCGCGAGAGCAGCCGGCGCAGCACGCCGAGCAGCAGGTCGATGTTGAGGCTGCGCTCGTGCGCCTCGTCGATGATGAGCGTGTCGTAGCGGCGCAGTTCCCGGTCGCTTTCGAGCTCCTTCAGGAGAATGCCGTCGGTCATGAGCTTCACCCGGCACTCGGGACCGGTTCGGTCGGTGAAGCGCACCTGATAGCCGACCGCTGCGCCGACGGTCGTGCCGAGCTCCTCGGCGAGGCGCCCGGCAAGGGCTCGCGCCGCGATGCGCCGCGGCTGAGTATGTCCGATCAGCCCGGTGGTGCCCCGCCCGGCCTCGAGACACAATTTCGGCAGCTGAGTCGACTTGCCCGAGCCGGTCGCGCCGCACACCACGATCGCCGGGTGGCGCTCGAGCGCGCGGATGATCTCATCGCGGTGCGCGCTGATCGGCAGCGCCGGATCGTACTCGAGCCGCAGCGGCGAGGCGCTCGAGACCGGCGCGCCGCGGTGAACGGTTTGCATCGACCCAAGTGTAATGCAGCGCCGGGTGAGCCTGACAGCCTCGAGCGGGCGGGCGGGCCGCGCTGGCGCCCGGGGGAGGCGCTTGCCGCTGGCGCTAGATCACGCCGCGGCGGACCTGATCGAGCTCGATCGACTCGAACAGCGCGCGGAAATTGCCCTCGCCGAATCCCTCGTTGCCCTTGCGCTGGATGATCTCGAAGAAGATCGGGCCGATCACGTTGGCGGTGAAGATCTGCAGCAGCAGCCCCTCGCCCCGCTGGGGGTTGCCGTCAATGAGGATGCGGCGGCGGCGCAGCGCCTCGAGCGGCTCGCCGTGGCCGGGCACGCGCGCCTCGATCGCCTCGTAATAGGTGTCGGGGGTGTCCTGAAAGGTGATGCCGTGCCCGCGCAGCGCATCGACGGTGCCGTAGATGTCGTCGGTGGCGAGCGCGATGTGCTGGATCCCCTCGCCATGGTACTCGCGCAGGTACTCCTCGATCTGGCTCTTCTCGTCCTGCGACTCATTGATCGGAATGCGGATCTTGCCGCAGGGACTGGTCATGGCGCGTGAGAACAGGCCCGTGTGCTTGCCTTCGATGTCGAAGTAGCGGATCTGGCGGAAATTGAACAGCTTCTCGTAAAAGCCCGCCCACCGGTCCATGTTGCCGCGCTGCACGTTGTGCGTCAGATGATCGATGACGGTCAGGCCCGCTTCGCGCGCGCCGGGGCTCGGGGGCACCGGGCGGAAATCGACGTCGTAGATCGACCGCTCGCCGTAGCGGTCCACCAGATAAATGAGCGAGCCGCCGATGCCCTCGATGCACGGTATGTTGAGTTCCATGGGGCCTGCGTGCTGCGGGCCGGGCTTGGCGCCGAGCTCGAGCGCGCGCCGGTACGCATGAGCGGCATCCCTGACGCGAAACGCCATGGCGCACGCGGACGGCCCGTGCTCGCGGGCGAATCGCTGCGCGAACGAGTTGGGCTCGGCATTGATGATGAAGTTGATCGCGCCCTGACCGTGCAGCGTCACGTTCTTGGAACGGTGACGGGCCCTGACCGGGAAGCCCATGCGCTCGAACAGGTCGCGCAGCAGCTGCGGATCCGGCGCGGTGTACTCGACGAACTCGAACCCGTCGGTCCCCATGGGATTGTCGCGATTGTCGCTCATCGGTGGCTCCGTCACTAGCGCCCCGAAGGGCGGCGACCTTTTCGTTGCGGACGCAACTATTATACTCTGGCAGCTCCCGAGTGCCCAGACGTATATAATCGCCGCCCACCATGCATGCCCCATCCTCCGCCGGCGACGGCCGGCACCTGCGCAGCATCCCCCCCGCGCGCCTCGCGCTCATCGATCGAATCGCCCGCATCCGCCTGCCGCGCGGCCCGCACGCCGCGGGGACGCGCATGTCGTCCCAGTTCCTGCGGACCTACTACCGCGGAGTAGGCGAGGAGGATCTGGCGGCGCGCACGCCGGACGCGCTGGCGCACGCGGCCCGCTGTCACCTGGAGCTCGGCCGCCACCGCCCGGCGGGGCAGTCTCTGGTCAGGGTCTTCAATCCCGATCTGGAGCGCGACGGATTCGAGTCGCCGCACACGGTGGTGCAGGTCGTCACCGACGATCGGCCATTCCTGATCGACTCGCTCGGGCTCACCTTCAACCGCGCCGGCCTCGCCGTGCACCTCATCGTCCACCCGGTCCTCGAGGTGCGTCGCGACGGGCGCGGCCGGATCGGCGGATTCGGCGCCGACGGCGCGCGGGCGCATCGGGCCGAATCCTGGGAAATGTACGAAATCGACCGCCGCACCGATGCCGAGACGCTCGAGCGGCTGCGCCAGGACATCGAGCGCACGCTCGCCGAGGTGCGCGCCGCGGTCGAGGACTGGGACCCGATGCGCGAGCGCGTGCGCGCCATCGTCGAGGGGCTCAAGAGCAACCCGCCGCCGCTCTCGAGCGAGGAAATCGGCGAAGCGCGCCAGTTGCTGCAGTGGATGGAGGAACGCAACTTCGTGTTCCTCGGCTACCGGCAATACCGCCTCGAGCGCGGCGCCCGTCAGGACACGCTCAAATCCGAGCCGCGCAGCGGGCTTGGCATCCTGCGCGCGCACGGCCGTGGCGAGCGGCCCTCGGCCACGGCGCTGAAGGGCGAGATCCGCGAGCGCGCGCGCGAGCGCGAACTGCTGGTGCTGACCAAGGCCAATTCCATCTCCACCATCCACCGGTCCGAATACCTCGACTATGTCGGCGTGAAGACGTTCGATGCGCGCGGTGAAGTGAGCGGCGAGCACCGGTTCCTCGGCCTTTGGACCTCCACCGCCTATCACCGCAGCCCGCGCGACATTCCGGTGCTGCGCCTCAAGGTCGCGCGCGTCATCCAGTACTTCGGCCTCGACCCGCAGAGCCACGACGGCAAGGCCGTGCTCAACGTGCTGGAGACCTACCCGCGCGACGAGCTGTTCCAGGCGAACACCCGCGATCTGGTGCGCATCTGCCGCGGCGTCGTCAACCTGTACGAGCGGCGCACCGTGCGACTGCTCACCCGGCGCGATCCGTATCACCGGTTCTTCTCGTGCCTCGTGTACGTGCCGCGCGACCGCTACAACACGGATGTCAGGCAGCGCATCGAGCGAATCGTGGTTGAGGGCTTCGGCGGCAAGTCCGTAGAGAGCCAGGTACAGATCTCCACCGCCAGCCACGCGCGCTTGCACGTCGTGGTGCGCACCGAGCCGGGCGAGAATCACAGGATCGATCTCGCGGCGATCGAGCGGCAGATCTCCGACGCTACGCTCTCCTGGAGCGATCATCTGCACGAGGTGCTGATCGAGCGCCGCGGCGAAGCCGAGGGGCTTGCCCTCGCCAACCGCTATCGCCACGTCTTCCCCCTGGCCTACGAGGAGGATGTGCCGCCCGCCGAGGCGCTCGCCGACATCGCGGATCTGGAACAGCTGCGCACCGCGCCGCACCAGCGGCGCGTGAGCCTGCACCGCGCGGCGGGGCAAGCCGCCACCGCGCTGCACCTGAAGATCGTCAAGCTCGGTGAGCCGGTGTCGATCTCGGACCTGCTGCCGATGCTGGAGAATTTCGGCCTGCGGGTGATCGCCGAGCGGCCGTACGAGCTTGCCTGGCCCGAGGGGAGCGTGGCCTGGATCCAAGATTTCGAGCTCGAGCATCGCGAGGGCTGCGCGATCGATCTGCCGCGCGTCGCGGAGCGATTCAAGGAGGCGCTCGCGGCCGGATGGGACGGCGCGGCCGAGAACGACGGCTTCAACCGCCTGCTGTTCAGCGCCGGCCTCTCAGCGCGGGAAATTCTGGTGCTGCGCGCCTACTGCCGCTACCTGCTGCAGACCGGCGTGCCCTTCAGCCAGGCGTACATGGAGCGCACCCTCACAGCCAATCCCGCCATCGCGACGGCGCTGGTGCGCCTGTTCGAAGCGCGCTTCGACCCGGACCACGCGCACGGGACCCGCGCCGCCGATCGTGCCGCCGAGCATATCGTCGCGCGCATCCGCACCGGCCTCGATCGGGTGAGCAGCCTCGATGAGGACCGTATCCTGCGCGCGTACCTGACGCTGGTGCAGGCGACGACGCGGACGAACCACTACCGGCGGGGCGCTGGCGGCGCGCCGCTTGATTACCTGTCGTTCAAATTCACCCCGGCCGCGATCCCCGATCTGCCGCTGCCGCGGCCGAAGTACGAAATCTTCGTCTACAGCCCGCGCGTCGAGGGCGTGCACCTGCGCATGGGCGATGTGGCGCGCGGTGGCATCCGCTGGTCGGACCGGCGCGAGGACTTCCGCACCGAGATCCTCGGACTGATGAAGGCGCAGCACGTCAAGAACACGCTGATCGTGCCGGTCGGCGCCAAGGGCGGTTTCGTGCCGAAGTGCTTGCCGCTCGGCAACCGCGAGGAGGTGCAGGCCGAGGTGACCGCCTGCTACCGGACCTTCATCAAGGGGCTGCTCGACCTGACCGACAACATCGTGGCGGGAAAGATCGAGCCGCCGCCGCAGGTGGTGCGCCGCGACGGCGATGATCCGTATCTGGTGGTCGCCGCCGACAAGGGCACGGCGACCTTCTCCGACACCGCCAATGCCATCGCCGCGGAATACGGCTTCTGGCTCGGCGATGCGTTCGCCTCCGGCGGCTCGGCCGGTTACGACCACAAGGGCCTCGCCATCACCGCGCGCGGCGGGTGGGAGTGCGTCAAGCGCCATTTCCGCGAGCTCGGCGTCGACATTCAGAAGGAGGACTTCACGGTCGTCGGCATCGGCGACATGTCGGGCGATGTCTTCGGCAATGGCATGCTGCTTTCGCGGCACATTCTGCTGCAGGCGGCGTTCGACCACCGGCACATCTTCCTCGACCCCAAGCCCGACGCCGCGGTGAGCTTCGCCGAGCGGCAGCGCCTGTTCGCCCTGCCGCGCTCGAGCTGGGACGATTTCGACCGCAAGTGCATCTCCGCCGGCGGCGGGGTCTTTGCGCGCACCGCCAAGTCGATCGCGCTCTCGCCCCAGGCGCGCGCCATGCTCGGCCTGGACAGCGCGAGCGCCACACCGGTCGAAGTCATACGCGCGATCCTCGCCATGCCGGTCGATCTGCTCTGGAACGGCGGCATCGGCACCTACGTCAAATCCAGCCGGGAGACGAACGCCGAGGTCGGCGACCGGACCAACGATGCGCTGCGCCTCAACGGCAACGAGGTGCGCGCCAAAGTGGTCGGCGAAGGCGGCAATCTCGGCTTCACCCAGCGCGGGCGCATCGAGTACGCACGCGGCGGCGGGCGGCTCAACACCGACTTCATCGACAACTCCGCGGGGGTCAACACCTCGGACGTGGAGGTCAACCTGAAGATCCTGCTCAATCCCCTGGTGCACTCCGGCAAGCTCACCCTCGCCGAGCGCAACCGCCTGCTCGCGCGCATGTCCGAGGAGGTCTGCAGCCTGGTGCTGCGCAACAACTATCTGCAGAGCGAGGCTATCAGCACGCTCGAGCAGCAGGCCAAAGCGCGCCTGAGTGAGTACCAGCATCTGATCCGCCTGCTCGAGCGCTCCGGCGGCCTCAACCGCGCGCTCGAGTTCCTGCCGAGCGATGAGGAGATCGGCGAGCGGCGCAAGAGCGGCGCGGGACTCACGCGCCCGGAGCTGTCGATCCTGCTCTCCTACAGCAAGATCTGGCTCAACAATCACCTGCGCGATTCGGACGTGCCGGAGGACCCGTACCTGTCCAACGAGCTCGAGCGCTACTTCCCCGGTCCGGTCCGCACGCGCTTCGCACGCGCCATCGAGCGGCACCGGCTGCGACGGGAAATCATCGCCACCGCCACGACGAACAGCCTGATCAACCGCATGGGTCCGACGTTCGTGCTGCGCACGCAGGAGGACACCGGCGCCGAGCCGGCGCAGATTGCCCGCGCGTTCACGGCGGCGCGCGAGATCTTCCAGGTCCGCGACCTGTGGGAAGACATCGAGGCGCTCGATAACCGCGCCCCGGCGAAGATCCAGTACGCGGCCGCATTCGAGACCAGCCGCCTGCTGCGCCATGCGACCTACTGGCTGCTCTCGCGCCGGCCGGCGCTGAAGGTCGACGCCGCGGTCACGGAGTTCCGCTCCGGCGTGCACGAGATCGGCACGAGGATCGCGCAGCTGCTGTGCGGCGCATGGCGCGAGCATTTTGAGACCGCGCACGACCAACTCGTCAAGGACGGACTGCCTGGCGCGCTGGCCGGCCGCGTGGCGAGCCTCGAGGCGCACAACGCGTCGCTCGACATCGTAGAAATCGCCGCCGCGCACCGCACCCCGGTGGCCGAGGCGGCGCGCGTGTACTTCGAGGTCGGGGCCCGCACGGGGCTCGACTGGCTGCGGCGGCAAATCGATCAGCTCCTGGTCGACGGTCCCTGGCAAGCCACCGCGCGCACAGGCGTGCGCGATGCGGCGATGCGCATTCACCGCGCGCTCGCCGAGCGCGTGCTCGAACGCTCGAGACGCGGCACCGCCGCCGAGCGTGTCGCCGCCTGGCAGCAGTCCGAGGTGCGCAAGCTCGCGCACTGGCAGCGCACGCTCGCGGAGATGCGCGCGGCGGGCACGGCGGATTTCGCAACGCTCACGGTGGGCGTCGAGGCGCTGCGCAAGCTGTCCGAATAGCCGCCGGCGGCTCGCGCTCGGCTATACTTGAAAATCCACGCCACAGCGCACGCCGCGTGACCGCCGCAGCCGTTCTCGCCTGCGGCGCTGCGCGCGCGTCCACGCACGAGAGGTACGCGCATGCCCGGAAAGCTGATTCTCGTCCGCCACGGACAGAGCCTCTGGAACCTGGAAAATCTGTTCACCGGCTGGACCGACATCGATCTGTCCGAGGCGGGCCGTGAGGAGGCGCTGCAGGCCGGCCGCCAGCTCCTCGAGGAGAAGCTCACGGTGGACGTGGCGTTCACCTCGGTGCTGAAGCGGGCCATTCGCACGCTGTGGATCATGCTCGATGAAATGGACCGCATGTGGGTCCCCGTCGAGCGTTCCTGGCGGCTCAACGAGCGTCATTACGGCGCGCTGCAGGGTCTGGACAAGGCCCAGACCGTGGAGCGTCATGGCGAGGCGCAGGTCAAGATCTGGCGCCGCAGCTACGATGTGCCGCCGCCGCCGCTCGACACCGAGGATCCGCGCCATCCCCGCTTCGATGCGCGCTACGCCGGTGTTCCGGCAGCCGAGATCCCTTCCGCGGAGTCGCTGAAGGACACCCTCGGGCGCGTGCTGCCGCTGTGGAATGCACGCCTCGCTCCGGAGCTGCGCGCCGGGCGCAACGTGCTGGTGGTGGCCCACGGCAACAGCCTGCGCGCCATGGTCAAGATGCTCGACGACATATCCGAGAAGGACATCGTCGAGCTGAACATCCCGACCGGCGTGCCGCTGCTGTACGAGCTCGACCCGCAGCTGAAACCGCTCAACAGCCGCTATCTCGGGGATCCCGAGGCGGTCGCCGCGGCGGCGGAGGCCGTCAAGCGGCAGGGGCAGAAGAGGAAATGATCCGGCGCGCGCGAGCGCGCTAGGCGGCCCAGTGATCGTAGCGGCCGTGGTTCTGCTCGGCGAGGGCGCCCATGCGGCGGCTCCACGCCTGGATATCGGGCACGATCAGCTGCATCCGCTTCGAGGCGTGCAGGCTGTACGGCAGATCGCTCTGCTCCGCGATCGGCTTGACGTCGATCGCAAATCCCTCCGGCTCGAGCTGCCCGCGCACCGCCTCACAGGACGCCAGATCGGGCAACCCGAGAAAGAAATCGATCGGGTACTCGTTGAAGGGATGGTAGCCCTCCGAGCGCAGCCGCTTGATCATCATCTCATCCCAGCTGTCATGGTGCGCGAGGCCCTCCTGACGGATTGCGCGGCGCACGCGCGTATAGAGCAGGAGCAGGATGAGAAACCCGCCGACGGCCAGCCCGATGATCGTCTCAAGCACGGCGCACCCCCGCGTGAGTGATGTCCATCGCCCGGCTCACTCGTCCGGCGCGATGGTGACGCGCAGTCCGTCGAGCTCGGCCGTGAACTCGATCTGGCAGGACAGGCGCGAATTGTCCTGATAATGGGACAGTTCGGTCAGCAGCTCCCGCTCGTCGGACATCGGCTCCGGCAGCCGCCCGAGCCAGTCGGGGTCGACGAACACATGGCAGGTGGCGCAGGAGCACATCCCGCCGCAGACGGCCGCGACGCCGTAATCGAGGTCCCGCAGCGTCTCCATGACCTTCAAGCCCACGTTCCCCTCGACCTCGTGCTCCGTACCGTCGCGGTCGATCACTCGCAGCAGCGCCATTCACTACCTCTTCAGCAGATTCGTCTCAGGAGAACACCGGATGGAATACGCTAGTGTGCCGGGTCGGCGCCGCGCGCGCCACTGCCGCGGCCACGCTTGTGCGGCCTTACAGCGGGCCGAGAATCTTCACCACCAGGGCGGCTCGGGTGCCTGCGCCCTGCCGCGCCTCAAGGGTCGCGCGCACGGTCTCGCGGACCGCCGCAAACACCTGATCGTACTCGCCGTAGACCTGGGTGCTCAGGCTCCCCGGCAGCACTTTCAGGCCCGGGTGGGACGAGAGCCGCTCGATGAACTCATGGATCACCGGCGCACAGTGTGCCTCAAACGGATACAGGCTGATGTCGACCCCGATGTCCACGCCCGGCATTCTACCGATCTGCGCCCAATGGGCTAGAATGGCCGCCCTTCGGCGCAGGTCCTGCGCGGAAGCGTGAGGCGACAGAGACCGCAATGAGCCGCAAGATCCAGATCCACCAGGTGGATGCCTTCACCCTTGAGCGCTTCACGGGCAATCCCGCCGGCGTGGTGCTCGATGCGGACGGGCTGACCGATGCGCAGATGCTGGCCATCGCCCGCGAGCTGAACAACGCCGATACCGCCTTCCTGTTCGCGCCTGACGGACCGGATCATGACGTGCGCGCCCGGTTCTTCACGCCGCGCACCGAAGCCGGATTCGTCGGCCACGCCACCGTGGCGGCGCATCACGTGCTCTCCGGCCGAGCCGGAGCGCCCGCGAGGCTGAGGCAGAAGTCCAAGGCCGGGATCGTGGACATCGAGGTGCGCGGCAGCGGCCGTGAGCGGCGCATCGCGATCCGCCAGAACCCGCCCCCGCTCGGCCGCGAGATCAACGATCGCGAGCGGCTCGCGGTGCTCGATGCGCTGGCGCTCGCCACCGACGATCTGGATCCGCGCTGTCCGCTGCGCATCGCCGGCACGAGCAGCCCGCGGATGCTGATCGGCGTGCGCGGGCCCGGGCCCCTCAATCACCTCAAGCCCGACATGACCCGCCTCACCACGCTCTCGGCGCAGATCGGCGCGGCGGGCTATTTCGTGTTCGCGATGACACCGACGGCGGGTGATCATTTCACCGAGTCGCGCATGTTCTGCCCGGCCCTCGGCATCGGCGAGGACCCCGTCAGCGGCAACGCACACGGCCTGCTCGGTGTCTACCTCGTGCACAACGGACTGCTGGAGCATGACCGGCGCAAGGCCGCGTTCAACGGCGTCCAGGGACGCTGGCTGCATCGTCCGGGGCGGGTGGAAATCGAGCTAGAAATGACCGGCGGAACGGTCTCGGCCGTCTGGATCATCGGCCAGGCCGTGTCGGTGTTTCAGACCGAGATGACCCTCGACTGAGACGCACGGGGCCGGCGTAGCGGGTGGCGCCGCCGCACAGCTGCAGCTCATGCGTGACGCACCGGGGCCACTCCGCGCGCCGGTGCACGACGATCACGACGGCGGCCCCCTCGGCCGAGAGGCGCTCGATCCGCGCCTGCAGATCGCTCTGGGTCGGACCGTCCACTCCCGCGAAGGGCTCATCCAGCAGCAGCAGCGCCGGCCGGTTGACCCAGGCGCGTGCGAACAGCACGCGCCGCAACTGACCATAGGAGAGCTCGCGCAGCGTCCGCCCGGCGAGCCTCAGTACCGCGAACTCGCGCATCGCGCGCCGCGCGGCGGCGCGATCGGCCGCGCTCGGTGCGTCGTTCAATCCAATGCTCGCGTAGCGGCCCGACTGCACCACCTCGGCGACGGTCAGTCCCGGTGAATGATTCGCCTGCAGGTGCGGGGCCACCAGCGCCACGCGCCGCTGGAACGCTTCGAGCGGCACGCCGGGCCCGATACCGGCGCGCTCGATCCGCCCGCCTGCCGCGACGCCGTGATCTCCATAGAGCGTGCGCAGCAGGGTGGTCTTGCCGGAGCCGTTGCGGCCGTGCACCACCCAACATTCGCCGGCGCGCACCGTGAGGGTCAGATTGCGCAACGCCACGTGCTCATCCAGATGCACGTCGGCGGCGCTCAGGCTGACCACGACGGTCCCCGGGGCGGGTCGACGGTTGCGCGCCGGCGCCACGCGAGCCGGAGCGCGCGCGCCTTCGACGAGCCAGCGCGCAAGGGGCGCGCGCGCGCGCGGACCGCGAAACACGATCCGGCCGCGATCCAAGATCAGCGCGTGCGTCGCGGCGCCCGGCACGTCCTCGGCCCGGTGGACCGACAGCACCCACGGCAGCGCCGAGCGCGAGGTGCTCTGCAGCCAGCGCAGCGCGCGGGCGCGATTGAGCGCATCGAGTCCGTTGAGCAGCTCATCGAGCAGCAGCAGCCGCGGCCGCGAAACCAGGGCGCGCGCGAGCAGCGCCAGACGCCGCTCCCCGTAGGACAGTGTCAGAAACGGGCGCCTCGCGAGCGGCGTGATGCCGAGGCGGCGCAATGCCGCCGTGACGCGCTTGCGCTCGGCAGCACTCAGCGCGTGCAGCGGGATATCGGTGCGGTGCACGCCGGTCCCGACCACCGCCTCGACGGTGTGATTCCAACCGTAGCGCTCGTACTTGTCCTGACGCTCGGGACCCAGATAGCCGATCTGCTCCGCGACCCCCTGCGGCGCTCGCCACAACTCGCCCCGCCAGAGGTACTGGCGCACCCGCGGCGCCTCGGGCGTCGGCCACACCGAGCCGGCCACCACTTTCAGCAGTTGCGTCTTGCCGGCGCCGTTGGCGCCGGCCAGCACCCAGCGTTCGCCCGGACGGACGGTCCAGGTGACATCCTTCAGGATCATCCGACCGCTGCGCGCGAGGCGCATGCCGCGCAGACGCGCCTCGATGAAGCGGGCATTGTGCGTGCTCGTCATTTGAGTTCAGTCGCTTCGGAATGGCCATTGTTGCACACTGCGCCGGCCACGCGGGCTCAGTGCATCATGCGCGCGCATGCGCCCGTTCTCGTTGAAACCCGGATCAACCCGCTGGTTGGGGCCGGTGCTGCTCGCGCTGGCGCCGCTGTGGGGCGTCGGTGCGCTGATGCGCGGCCTGTGGACGCCGGATGAGCCACGCGTCGCCGACATCGATGGCCGCATGATGGCAGCACCACTGGGTGCTGCCGAGTCTCGCCGGCAGACCGCTCCTCGAGATGCCGCCGCTGTCGTCTTGGGCGGCGGCGCTCGCCGTGCGCCTCTTCGGCGACAGCCCCGGCGTGCTGCCGGCCCAATGTCCTCTACGCTCTCATTCTCGCGCTCGCCATGGGCGCGCTCGGTTACGCGCTCGACGGCGCTGCGGCGGCAGTCGTCGCGGCCCTCGTCGCCGGCAGCGCAATCACCGCGTTCCGCGTGTCGATGTGGCTCGCGCCGGATGCGTGTCTGCTCGGCGCCTACCTTGCTGGCACGAGCTCAAGCGCGGCGAGCTCTACGCCGGGTTTCCGCTGCAGGCGCTCGTCATCGGGCCGTGGCGCGCACGGCTCACGGCGCACACGCGCTGCGAGCCATGTTCTGGTACTACCTCGTCGGCTGGTTCATCAAGATCCCCGCGCCGCAGGCCTATCAGTACGCCGCCGCGCATCGCAGCACGTTCGGCAAGTACTTCGTGCAGTTGCCCGTGTCCCTGCTGCCGTGGACCGCGCTCGCGGCCGCGGCGGTGTGCCGGGCCTGGGACCGCAGCCGCCTCGCGGCGGCACCCGCAACGCACGGGCGCTTCGCCGTGTGCGCCTCACTGCCGTGGCTGGTGCTGCTGTCCCTGGCGGCCACGGCGCGAGATATCTACGCGGCGCCGGCTCTCCTCGGCTTCAGCCTGCTCATCGCCCTGTGGGTCAGCGAGTCACAGCGGCTTGCGGCGACGCCGCGAGCGGCGCTGCGCTGGACCGGCTGGGCGGTCGGTTTGGTCGCCACCACGTTCGCGTCCGTCGTGATCGCACTGGCGCCGATCGGGCGGCGCACGCCGATCGTGGCGATCTGCGACCTGGCCCTCGCCGCGGCGGTGCTCGCCGGCACTGCCTTCACGCTGCGCCGCGGCGCGCAGGCGCAACGGCGCAGAGAAATCCTGTGCAGCTTCGAGTGGACGCACGCGCCGATGCGGCGGCCTTCTGTCTGAGCGCACTCGCGGTCTTCCCCATGATCGACCGCTGGCAGAACCTGTCCGCGCTGGCGCGGCGCATCCGCGCACAGACGCTGCACCAGCCGCTGGCTCTGCTGAATCCGGATGAGGCGACCGTCGCGATGCTCGACCGCGCACTGCTGAGGCGCTTCACAAGGTTGAATGTCCCCCTGCGCGAGGCGGCACCGCCCGTGATCCGCGGCTTTCGCCGCCCACGGGCCGCGCGCCCGCGTACGTGTGCTGCGGCCCGGCCATGCCGCAGGTCCCTTCACCCCGCTGCTGCGGCGCCTGGGGCTGGGGCACCGGCCGGGCGACGGCGAGGCCGGGATGCGACAAACCACGGGTGCCGCGCTCACCGCGTGCCGGTATGATCTGCCACAGGGCCGGCGCTACGCGCAGCTGGCGCCGCCGGACGGCGCGACCGGCGCTGCACGGCAACCACCATGAACGACCGGCCCCGGACCCGATCCCGCCTTGCCCCCGCCCCGGACGCGCCAAGCCGCCTGGATCCGCTGTTGGTCGCGGCCCGGCGGCGAACTCCGCTGCGCACCGCGGTGGTCCATCCCGTCGACGCTCCCTCGCTCCTCGGGGCCATCGAGGCCGAGCGCGCGGGGCTGATCCTCCCGGTGCTGATCGGTCCGGAACGGCGCATCCGCGCGGCCGCGCGCGAGGCGCGCATCGATTTGGCGGGCCGCGCGATCGAAGCGACCGAGCACAGCCACGCGGCCGCGGCGCGCGCGGTGCAGATGGCCCGCCGCGGCGAGGCCGATGCGATCATGAAGGGCGCGCTGCACACCGACGAGCTGATGCACTGTGTGATCGACCCGGACAACGGGCTGCGCACGGAGCGCCGCGTCAGTCACGTGTTCGCGATCGACGCGCCGCTCTATCCGCGGCTGCTGTTCATCACGGACGCCGCAATCAACATCTACCCCTCGCTCGAGGACAAGCGCGACATCGTCCAGAACGCGATCGACCTCGCCCGCGCCCTCGGCGTTCGCACACCGCGGGTTGCGATTCTGTCGGCGGTCGAGCTGGTGACGCCCAAGATCAAATCCACGCTAGACGCCGCGGCGCTGTGCAAGATGGCGGACCGCGGGCAGATCACCGGCGGCATCCTCGACGGCCCGCTCGCCTTCGACAATGCCATCTCAAGTGCGGCGGCGGCGACCAAAGCGATTACCTCCAGCGTGGCCGGACGCGCCGACATCTTCGTCGTCCCGGACCTCGAGGCCGGCAATATGCTGGCCAAACAGCTGGAGTATCTGGCCGGCGCGCAGCTGGCCGGCATCGTGCTCGGCGCGCGGGTTCCCATCATGCTCACCAGCCGCGCCGATGACGCCCGCAGCCGCCTCGCCTCCTGTGCGATCGCAGTGCTGTATGCGCAGCGCAGGACGAGGCCAGCGCGGATGCCTCCCGTGTGACGTGGCGCGCCCGGAGGGATTCGAACCCCCGACCACCTGGTTCGAAGCCAG
>JAKAXA010000070.1 GCA_021816775.1 Pseudomonadota bacterium | reverse complement strand
AACACCAAGTCAGTTCCGACGATCTCTCGCCGGACTGACAATCATCGTCGTGGCTTCGCGCCACTAAGAAGCATTACCTCCTCAGCGACTCTCGTCGCACCACTCTGATATTCGTGGATCGGGCGCATGGCCCGCCATCATGGTCGTGATTCGTCGGGAGCGACCTCGGACTAAAGGCGCGGATCCGGCCGCAGTGGGCCTGTCGCATAGCGGGAACGAGGATTCTCCTTTGCCGTGTGCCGCCCCAGCCGCTGACCGCTTGTGCCTGTACCGAGTCCATAAAGTTCTCGCCGGCCGCCCTTCAGGCCGCTCGCCTCACCTCCTGCTTGCCGCCCCCGAGCTCGCAGCCGATCGCCCAGATGAAGCCGAGCAACTCCCGGCCCACCGCGGTGATGACCTTCTGCTTGTTCTTGCCCTTCCCCAGCAGCGCTCGGTAACGTGCATGCAGGCGATGCTGCGCGCGCTAGGCAATGGCCTTGACCGCCTCGCTCGAGCCGCTCTGGCGGGCTGCCAACGTCGCGCCGATGTTGGGACGATGTCGGTAGCTCCAGGCCGCCTCGGTCACGATACGTCGCAGGTGCGCGTTGCCCGCCTTGCTGATCGAGCCGCGCCGAACGCTCTGGCCGCTGGAGTGCTCTCGCGAGACGATGCCGGCATAACCCATCAGCTGGCGGGCCTGATCAAAGCGCGAGATCTGGCCCAGCTCTGCCACCAGCGTCACCGCCGAGATCTTCGCCACCCCGCGCAGGCTCTGCAGCCCGGTGATGACCTCCCGGAGCTTCTCGGGCATCGACTGCACTGCCACATCGATGGCCCGCTCGAGCCGCACGATGCGTGCGGCGGCATGCTCGACCTCATGCGGATAGTCCAGCAACGTCGCCTCCTGCGCGCCCTGCTCGAAGCGCTGCTGCTTGACCCAGGCCAGGTACTTGCCCGTCCAGGCCGTGGTGCCCTCGGGGGCCCGGCGTCCCTGGCGCAGCAGGAACTTCCCCAGCCGGTGGCGCGCCCGCAGCTGATCGCGCTTGCCCGCCAGGCGCGCCCGCACCAGATCGCGCAGCGCCTCATGCGCCGCATCCGGCACCCACACCGCCGTCAGATCCCCAGCCCGGTAGCAGCGGGCAAGCTTTTCCGCATCGCGCCGATCGGTCTTGACTTGATCGCCCGCCTTCACTGGCACCAGCGTCGGGGCCACCACCTCGCAGTGCACCCCCAGCTCCGTCAGTTGCCAGTAGAGCACGTAGCCAGTCGGCCCCGCCTCGCGTAGCACACCCTCAGGCTCGCGGGCTTGCCGAGCTTGCCAATCAGGCGGCGGACCTACTCGGCCCGGTTCGGAATGGTCCCGAGACTTCGCACCTCACCGCCCGCCTCGGCTATCGCCACCGCAATCGTCTTCGCATGGACATCCAACCCAATAAATCGTACGTTCTTCATCGCCGGCTCCCATTTGTATGCGGCTCTGCGCCGCGGATCTTTACCCGATTCACAGCGTAATCCGCGTTACTGCAAATCGGGAGCCGGTCGTTTCATGATGACTAAATCGAGCACCGAATGGCGGCGTTCTGGGGCCCACCCAATGCTGCTGAGCTCCTCGCACTGCGTCGCCCGGCGAGCAGCATAGATATCGAGCTCTACAGTGGCATTGCGGCTAATGCGAGGGATCAGGCGCGCGCGGCTGCGCATGCCGGGCACATTCAGCGGTTCATCCCGCCGCGCCGTGCAGAAACGCCCAGACCACCACGACCGTCATCGCCATCACGTAGATCCGTAATCCCCAGAATACGATCTGCTGCCCTGGGGTCGGGCGGGTCCGCTTCACTTCCGCGAGCGGCACGTCCCATCGCTCTTCCTCGATCACCCTGCGGATCTCATGAGCTTGAAAATCACTGAGATTTTTCATGAATCATCCCCCGAAGGCATGCGGGAAGAGCGTCACAATCCCATACAGACCGTTGCAGATCATCAACCCCGCCATGATGGCGATCGAAACCGCATTGCGTCGCCGCGAATTGACGTGCTCGCCCATCAGCTCCCGGTCGTTGAGCAGCAGCAGCAGAAACAGCATGGCGGCCGGCATGAACACGGTGGCGATGACCTGCACGCTGAGATTGAGGAACCCCAAATTGAGCCCTGGAATCATGACCAGCGCCGCCGCGATCGCCGTGCCGACGACCGCTGGCAGGTAGAACCCCAGTGCCTCGCGCGGCGCTGCATTGATCGAGCGGTCGATATCGAACGCCTCCCCCACCGCCCAGGCGCTGCTCGCGGTGATCACGATGGCGGCGATCAGTCCCGCCTCCATCAAGCCGAGCGCGAAGAGTGCCATCATGCTCTCGCCCAGTTTGGCGTGGATTGCCGCCAGGATGGCTACCGCGTCGAGCTGCTGGGCATTCGGAGGGCCGCTGAAGGTTTGCGCCGCGAGCACGATCAGCGCCATGGCCACGAGCACCATGCCGATCACCCCGAGCAGCAGATCGCGCCGGCCGGCGCGGATGTCCTGCGGGAGCAGGCCCTTGTCTACCACGCAGGACTGCTGGAAGAACAGCTGCCAAGGCGCGATCGTGGTACCGATGTTGGCCGATATGAGAATGAGGAACGTCACCGACAGGAACCCTCCGGGGACGACCCATCCGTGTCCGGCGAAGGCGAGCGCTGCGGCGTGCCAATGCGGATGGGAGAGCAGCGCGAGGGGCACGAAGACGAGATTGAACGCGGCCACGAAGAGTGAGATGCGCTCCCAGGTCCAGTAGCGCAGGAACACCAGCACCACGGTGACGAACACGAGGGCCGCCGGCACCGTGAGCCACGTCGAGAGGCCCAGTGCCTGTCCGCCGAGGCGGATCCCGATGAACTCCGTCATCAGGGTGAGTACGTTGGCGACGATCAGGTCGATCAGCGAGAACCACCCCCAGAACGGTCCATAGCGCTTCCAGATGAGTTCGGCGTGGCCACGCCGGGTGACCGCGCCGAGGCGCACCGTCATCTCCTGCACCACGTACGCTACCGCCCCCAACAGGATCATCAAGGGTAGAAACAGCCCGAGGCCGTAGGTGGCGCCGGTCTGCACATAAGTGATCACGCCGCCGGCGTCGTTGTCACCGAGCATGACCAGCACGCCCGGCCCGAGCAGCGCAAGCGCGAGCACCAGCCGGCCCCGCCAGTTGGTGGCATTGCGGTGCAGCTCGGCCAGATGCAGCCGGTCGCGCAGCCGGTGCCGCAACCCCTCCGGAATCGGCGGGCAGTCGGCACAGGGGCGAAATTCCGGGAGTTCGACCCGACTGTTCATGCGCATGCTCCGTACGGCTGCTGTCGACTCGGCATCGTCGCTCGACGCCAGAGCGAGTACTTACTTCTTGAGCGGTTGCGCAGATGCGGACTGGGGGGCTCCGCGGTGGCCGCAGGGGCGTGGCGCGTCCACGTGGCATGCCAGGACAGTTCGATGCGACCGGAGGCCGGATTGAGGTGCCACTTCCCGGCAACCGCTGTCGGGTCGGAGCGGCCCATCGGCGCAATGAACGCCTTGCGCTCAACCCGCGCCGCGCGGGCATGTACCGGAAATCTGAAGACGCACTTCGCAATCATGATCCACTACTCTCGAGTGCCTGCCGTGCCCGTGCAAGGACTCGCTCCACGAACGGGGCGCAGCCTGCCGCTCCGCCCCTGATGAACGGGCATCGGCCTAGAAATACGCACACCTCGATAACCGGGGCGCGTTGCCTGATAGCGAAACGGATGGTGGCTAGGAGATCAGCGCCGAGGGACCTCGGCGCACGGTGCCCTGCGCTTCAGCGGGCCGCCGTGGTCAAGGTCCCCGGGGCCAGCTTCGCCGAGCGCAGTGCATCGCGGCGTGCGCGACCCCTGTCACCACTCGTACAGCTACTGTCCAACTGGGGAAAACCTCGTGGTCTCAGGTAAAGACGGCGCGGAAGGTACCCCCCGCACCGATCAAAGTAAATAGGGGCACAGCACAGATTCGGCATCGCCGGTCCTCGCATTCCGGATGAGGCGGCGCGAGACAACAGCGGGCTGCCGCTTGAGAATGAATCGCACTCCCAATTCAGCGGCCTTCATCGCCGCCTGCGAGCTTGGAGCTCACCAAGCGGTTCAGGCTTACGCCTTGCTCGGCCGCCCGGATCGAAAGCGCCCGGTGCAGTTCGGGTGGAATCCTCACGCGAAATTCCCCGCTGTAGCGGCGTTCAGCCAGCGGCTCAGGGATAGCCTCCGCGCTCGCCTTCATGTCCGTCACCACCTGGGCGACCAACCGGCGGATGCCCTGCAACGCTGCGGTGGGGGTTTCCGCCAGCCAAGACAGTGACGGAAACTCGGCACACAGACCGACGTGCTCGCGGTCCTCGGCCGACCAAGTAACCCGGTACGTGTAATGGTCAATCTCAGTCTGCATTGCGAAGTCCCTCAATCTTTTGAATCGCCTGCAACACCTGCCGGACCTGATACGGTTTGGCCCGGCCCTTGGCGTTCTGGATGTTCACCCGTGGATCACCCGGCCACGGGGTTTTGAAAATCGCGTGGCTGGTGCCGTGTTGGCGAGGCTTGCCGAAGAACGTCTCGCAGACCTTCATGAGATCTGCGAACCGGACGTTCGCCGGTTCGCGCCGCATCTGCTCAAGGATCCTTTCCACGGAAGCCACGATCATATGGTACCACTATTGGTACCGTAATTGAATCCTCCCGCGTGTGGACTATTGGTTCAGCGTCCGAGCCCGCAGTGCCTCGGCGACCTCGGCGAAGCGGATCGATAACTGGCTCGCCTGATCGCGTCGCCGACCGCTGAGGCGGCGGGAGGCCGCGAGGGTCTTCTGCACCGCCGACCTCTCGGTGGCGTCTACGCCGGGGAGACCGGCCCGGAGGATTGAGAGGCACGCGGAGCGCTCGACCGGCAGGAGGCCGTAGCCGCACGCGAGGTCGCGGAGGCAGATCGAGTGCGCGAGCAGAGCCTCGAGCGGATCCGGCGCTGCCGGCTCGCTCACCAGTTCGTCCTCTGTGCTCACCGCCTCAGATCGTGACCGGTGCTCCGCTCCGACGGCGCGTCGGAGCCATCCAGTCCGGCGACGGCGAGAGCCCCGGCCGGGACGGTCCACCCCGCCGCGAGTGCTCCCTCGGCCCATCGGCGGCACTCTCCACGGACGCCTCGACAGCGTCGGCGCGGGCCCGCGCCCGCTCGGCGTCATCGCAGGGGAAATCCCCAGATGCCGCCATGTCATGGATAAGCTGCCGGGTAATCCTTTGCGCACGCGCGAGTTCCTGTGCCCGAAGATCTCGCTCAGCGGCGGGCCATGCCTGCGGCCGTTCGCCGCGGCGCATTCGTTCCTGCTCGTCCCGCACGATGTCGGCGAGATCCTGGCCCTCGACCGTGATCCCCTCGTGCGCCGCCAAGCGAGCGGTCCGCTCACAGAACTTGCCGCTGCCGCGGATCTGCACCTGACAGCCCCACTTTGTCGCGGCGATCTTGAGCCCTGCGTGTTCCGCGGCGGCCTCATGCTGCATCATCGAGATGACGCGGCGAGTAGCCGTGATTCGTGCGACTTGATGAGCTACCCGAGGTGGCGCTCGAGGATCAGCCGTCGTTGTTCGGTGTTTGGCGCCGCAACGGGAAACTCGGTGAGTCTGGACAGAAGCGGAGGCGAGATACGCTGCCGCTCGTTTGCCGTGACGATCACGATGACCATGGACGCATCCATAATGAGCTGCAGTGACACGTCGCGGTAGCGGCGCGCGGAGTCCGGCTCCAAAAGGTCCAATAGCGTGTTGACCGGTGTGCTGCAGTTGGCCCCGGATTCAGGTTCCGGCTGATCCACCTCGGCTACGACGAGCGCCGGGGCGGCCGAATCGCCCATCGCCAGCAAATCAAACACCATGCCCGGGTGGGTGTCACCCAACCGCGCATCGCTGCCACACAGTTGCATCGCGTCCTGCGTGCCGCCGGCGGAAAATACCGGCACTCGCACGCTGAGCAGGTCAGCGATCGCCGCCGCGAAATGCGATTTGCCAACACCGGGCGAACCGGCGACATACTGCCCATACCCACCAATTCGACATCACGGTTCACTATCGCTTTCATCCGCGTCACGGGGAGCGCTTGGGTGTCATTCGAACACACAGCTTTCGCGGCGAACGCGCCTACGTAGTCGAGCAGCGTGACGGTTCGCTGACGTTGCTGCCGACGTGGATGGCGGAGGCGTCGGCCGCTGCGTTCGCAGTCCGGCCGACACCCCGGATTTCGCGTGATGCCCTCATCGAGCTTCGACGGCTCCTGGACGCTGCCGTATCGTCGTCGGTACCCGAGGCTCGAGACGGAGGCGACGGTGAACGAAGCGAATCTGCGGCAACGAAACCTTCTGAACGAGGGGCCCGACAAGCCGCTCCCGAAAGACGTCGAGGCAAAGGTGTTAGAGCTGCTCGTGCAACTGCTCCTCGCAGTCGCGCCCGCAGCCAAGGGAGAAGAGCGAAATGACTAAGATCACGAGTGACCATTTGGCGCGCCAGGCGGTGGTTTACGTGCGTCAGTCTACCTATGACCAGGTGCAGCACAACCTGGAAAGCCAGCGCCGTCAGTACGCACTTGCGGAGCGTGCCAAAACCCTCGGCTGGCAGGAAGTGACGGTGATCGATGACGATCTGGGCCGCTCCGGCGGCGGTGCGCATCGCCCGGGGTTCGAGCGGCTCTTGGCGATCCTGTGCGAGGGCAATGTCGGCGCGGTGTTCAGCATCGAGGCTTCCCGCCTCGCCCGCAATGGCCGTGACTGGCACACGCTGCTTGAGTTCTGTCGGCTGGTGGACGCGCTGATCATCGATGAGGACGGTGTGTATGATGCCCGTCAAACGAACGATCGGCTGTTGCTGGGCATGAAGGGGACGCTCTCGGAGATGGAACTCTCGACGCTACGGCAGCGCTCCGTCGAGGCGCTGATGCAGAAAGCCCGACGGGGTGAGCTGCTCATGACGGTGGCGATCGGCTATGTGCGTGCACCCAATGATCGGGTGGAGATGGATCCTGACCGGCGCATCCGCAAGGCGGTCGAACTGGTCTTCCGCAAATTTCGGCAGTTCGGCAGCGTCCGGCAGGTACTCGTATGGCTGAGGCAGGAGCGGGTCGAGCTGCCAGCGGTCGTCTACGGGCCCTCTGGGCGGGCTGTGCTCTGGAAGCTACCGGTCTACAATGTGATCCATCATATTCTCACGAACCCGATCTACGCTGGCGCGTATGTGTTTGGACGGACGAAAACCGTTACCCGGATCGAGCAGGGACGAAAACGTAGCGTGGCAGGTCTTCGCGTACCGCAGGAGCAGTGGCAAGTCCTGATCAACGAACATCACGAGAGCTATATTGACTGGGATGAATATCAAGCCAACCAGCGGCAGATCCTGCACAACGCCGCCATGAAGGGCGCGATGGTTCGCGGTCCAGCGCGCAACGGCGGAGCGCTGCTTGCCGGGCTTCTACGCTGCGGCCACTGTGGCAGAAAGTTCCACGTCACGTATGGCGGCGTCAAAGGCAATTGCCTTCGCTATGCCTGTCAAGGCGCCATGATCAACCACGGCACGGGCCGATGCATCTCCTTCGGAGGATTGAAAGCCGAGAAACTGATCGTGGACGAGCTGCTGCGACGACTCGAGCCACTGGGCCTCCAGGCGGCGCTGGAGGCGATCGAGCGCCACGCGCGAGGCAACGACGAACGCCTCGGTCAAAAGGAACTCGCGCTCGAGCAGGCGCGCTTCGAGGTCGCTCGTGCTCGTCGTCAGTATGATGTCGTAGATCCAGAGAATCGCCTCGTTGCGGCCGAGCTCGAACGCCGATGGAACGAAACGCTCAAACGCTGTAACGATCTCGAGGAAGAGCTACGGACCTTGCGGGCGGAACGCCCAGACGTATTGGATGAGGCGACACGCCGCGCATTACTGAAGCTCGCGGACGATCTCCCCTCAGTTTGGAACCACCCGCAGAGCTCGAAACAGCTCAAGAAGCGCATCGTGCGTACGTTGTTGCACGAGATCATCGTAAAGAAGGACGGAGGAAAGATCTCAATGTTTCTGCACTGGCAAGGTGGCGATCACACCGCGCTCGAGTTCCTGAAGAACAAGACGGGCCATAACCGATACGCGTCACCAGACGACGTCGTGAAACTGGTTCGCGAGCTCGCACGCGTTCAGTCTGACCGCGGCATTGTCTCCATACTCAACCGACTTGGGTTGCGGACCGGACGCGGACACGCGTGGACAGAAGGTCGCGTCCGAACGTTCCGCGCCACGCATGGCATCGCTGTATATGTCGAAGGTGAACGACTGACACGTGGTGAGCTGACATTGGAGGAAGCGGCTGCTATGCTCAATACAAGTCGGGAGACGGTCCGTCGGTTGATCGCACAAAGGATCCTCGCAGCGGATCAGGCTTGTAAATGTGCGCCATGGGTCATAAAGCGCAATGCAGTGGAAAAACTGGCTGCGCAAATGGGTGTTTCCGACCCGCGCACAGAAAACGCTGATCAATTATCCCTTAA
>JAKAXA010000069.1 GCA_021816775.1 Pseudomonadota bacterium | reverse complement strand
CTGACCCCCACCGTCGCAGGCCAGGCCAAACTGCAACGCTGTCTCGCAGCCATCGGCGCCATGCTCGAGAACGGGCCGAAATAGCGCATCATCGTTTCAAGTCGCTAAAGTGACACGCCCCCCCAGATTACAGAGGGATCGAGACGACAACGGCTGTGACACAGGGGGATCCCCTAATCGCGGCACCCGGGAGAGGCGATTTGTCTTTCCGGCTCGTGGAAAGACTCATCGTCGGAATCGCGACTTTATTGTCTCTTTACTACCGTGTGCGGTCCGCGTGTCTCTCGAGATAGGCCCCGCTCGGGGAAATCCGCCGCCAACGTCGCGGACATGAACGAGAGGTGAACGGGCTTCGCGCTGTAGCGGATGACCGACAGGCTGTTTCTCCGCCGGCGCGGGATGTCATAATGATTCGATGAAGACCCCCCCGCTTCGCCTCGCGCTGGGCGCAAGCCTGGCGCTTGCCACCAGCGCCTGTGCGCTGTTCGGGCCCCCGCTGCACACACCGCCTGCCCCGCCGCCGCCGCCGAAGGTGGTACACGTTGCACCACCGCCGCTGCCGCTTCCCGTTCAGACGGAGAAGTTCGTGCTCAAGCCGGGGCAGGACATGGTCGGTCACGTGCAGGTGGTCAAGGTCCAGAAGGGACAGGTCCTCACCGACATCGGCCGGCGTTTCAACCTCGGCTACGACGAGATGCGGCGCGCCAATCCCGGCGTCAGTGTCTGGCTTCCCCCGGTGGGCGCCTCCGTCGTTTTGCCGACGCAGTTCATCCTCCCCGATGCGCCGCACCGCGGCATCGTGATCAATCTCGCGGCGCTGCGGCTCTTTTACTACCCGCCGCACAAGCGGGGCCAGCCGCAGCTCCTCATCACGCATCCGGTGGGCATCGGCCGGCGCGGTTATGTCACGCCTCAAGGCGTGACCCACGTCATGTGGCACGAGAAGAACCCCGTCTGGGAAGTGCCGGCATCGATTCTCGCCGAGCACGCCAAGGAGGGCGTCCCGCTGCCTCGCGTGGTCGGGCCGGGACCGGAGAACCCGCTCGGCAACTACGCGCTGCACCTCGGCTGGCCCGGCTACCTGATCCACGGGACCAACAAGCCGGTGAGCGTGGGCTGGCGGGTGAGCCACGGCTGCGTTCATCTGTTCCCCGAGGACATCAAGCAGCTCTTCTACCTGGTGCCGAACGGCACCGAGGTCCGCGTCGTCAACCAGCCGTACCTGTTCGGCTGGAAGAACGGCAGACTCTACTTCGTCGCCTACGGGCCGCTGAAGGGCGACAAGCGGCCCTGGAAGAAGGACTGGCGCCGGATGGTGCCGCGGCTGCTCACCCATGCCGAGCGCGTCGCGCTCTGGAAGCACCACCAGAAGATCGATTGGCCGCGCGTCGCCAAACTCATCGCCCATCCGCGCGGCGTGCCCGTTCCCGTCTCGGGCAGCCTCGGCGGGGGCCTCAAGGAGATCCTCGCCGCTGCGCCCCGGGTGCAGAACCGGCTGCCGACCGGCTCCACCTGGAACGGCGAGACGGAGCTTCCGGCCACCAACAGGCAGTTCCACACGTTCTATGCCGGAATCCTCACCCCGGCGCAGAAGAAGGCGCTGGCGGCGATCGACAGCATGCCGAGGCCGAGGCCGAAGCCGGCGCAGAGCGCACCGCCGTGCGCCGCATCGGGCTGCGCCAAGAGCGCGGGCACGCCATCGAAGCCCTCGAGCAAGGCCAAGACACTCCCGGCCGATCCGCCCGGATCCTGATCCGCCTCTGCAGGGCCGCGGGTGATCGAGCGGGTCGGCGCTTTGGCGAATGACCTCCCGCCTGCGCACGTCCCAGGCGCAGTGCCTGCGGGCGAGACGCTCCCGCGGCGCCGCCCGGTGCCGCACGAGCACGCGGACGGGGGTTCTTTTGACACGATACCGTTAAATATCAGTGTCTTGGCGTCACAGACTGCAGCGCTGCCTGAGATCATGCCCCCACCGGGGCTGCGGCAGCGGGCAGCGCGAGAACTTCCCCCATCCCGCCCGTCGGACGGACGCCGCGCGCCGCGGATTGGTGTGTTGGACAGCGTGGTATCCTCCCGCGACTCGGCGGCGGGCGCGGCCGCAGCGAGAGAGGCCGTCCGTATGATCGTCGTGCAGAACCTGACACGCAAGTTCGGCGAGTTCGTCGCAGTGAACGACATCTCCTTCGCGGTCGAGCCGGGGGAGATCTTCGCCTTCCTCGGCCCGAACGGCGCCGGCAAGACCACCACCATCAAGATCCTGACCACGCTCCTGCCGCCGACCTCCGGTGAGGTGCGCATCGATGGCCTCGACCCGACTCGCCAGAGCACCGAGGTGCGCAAGCGCATCGGCATCGTCTTTCAGGATCCCTCCCTCGATCAGAACCTCTCCGCCTGGGAAAACCTCGACCTGCATGGCGCGCTCTACCACGTGCCGCGCAAGCTGCGCCGCGCGCGCATGCAGTCGCTCCTTGAGCTCTTCGGGCTGTGGGAGCGGCGTGACGAGCTCGTCAAGCAGTACTCCGGCGGCATGATGCGCCGCCTGGAGATCGCCCGCGGCCTGCTGCACACCCCGCGGATCCTCTTTCTCGATGAGCCGACGCTCGGGCTCGACCCGCAGAGCCGCAATCAGCTCTGGACGCACGTGAAGCAGCTGAACCGCGACGAGGGGGTCACGGTGTTCCTCACCACCCACTACATGGACGAGGCTGACCGCGTGGCCGGGCGCATCGCCATCATCGACCACGGGCGGATCGTCTCGCTCGGCACGTCCGCCGAGCTCAAATCGAGCACCGGATCGACGACGCTGGAAGAGGCGTTCCTCGCCCTCACCGGCACGGAGATCCGTGACGAGTCCGCCGATGCCCGCGATCAGATGCGCCGCGCGGCGCGTGCCTGGCGCGGCCGCTGAGGAGAGAGAAGATGGGCGCGATCTACGTTCTGTGGCTGCGCGAGTTGAAGCGCTACTTCCGATCCCGGGTGCAGATCATCGCCTCGCTCGGCCAGCCGCTGCTGTACCTCCTCGCCCTCGGCTACGGGCTCTCCCCGGTGTTCCGCCGCGGCGGCGAGGGCAGCTATCTGCAGTTCGTCGCCCCCGGCGTGATCGCGATGACGGTGCTGTTCTCCTCGCTGTTCTCCGGCATCCAGCTCATCTGGGACCGCCAGTTCGGCTTCCTGAAGGAGACCCTGGTCGCCCCCGTGCCGCGCCTGCACATCATGATCGGGCGCACCTGCGGGGCGGCGAGCACCGCGATGATCCAGGGGCTGCTCGTGGCGGCGGTCGCCTTCGCCGCGGGCTTTCGCCCGGCAGGCTGGTCCGGCATCCCGCTCGCGTTCGCATTTCTGGCGCTGGTCGCCGTTGTGTTCACGGCGGTCGGCACCACCGTCGGCTCGACCCTGCGCGACATGCAGGGGTTTCAGATGGTGATGAACTTCCTCGTGCTGCCGATCTTCTTCCTCTCCGGGGCGCTCTACCCGCTCGAGCACATTCCGGTCCTGCTCACCGTCCTCACGCGGATCGATCCGCTGACCTACGGCGTCGACGGTCTGCGCGGGGCGCTGATCGCGCGCGGGCACTTCAGCGTGCTCATCGACCTGACCGTCATGGGCACTCTCGCGGTGCTGCTCACCTGGGTCGGCGCCTGGCGCTTCTCGCGCATCGAGATCTGAGCGTCCTTCAGGTGCCGAAGAGGCACTCCGGCGCGACCGGCTCGCCGAACAGATAGCCCTGGTAGCGGCCGCAGCCGCACTCGCGCAGCGCCTCGAGCTGCTCGCGGCTCTCGACGCCCTCGGCGATCACATCGAGTCCGAGGTGGCGAGCGATGGCGATGATGGTCACCACGATGGCCTTGTCGTTGGGGTCGGTGACGATGTCGCGCACGAAGCTCTGATCGATCTTCAGCTGATCGAGCGGCAGCTGCTTCAGGTATCGCAGCGAGGAGTAGCCGGTGCCGAAGTCATCGAGCGAGAACTGCACGCCCTCCTCCTTCAGCGTGCGCATGGTGACGATGGTGCGCTGCAGATCGCCCTGCAGCATTGTCTCGGTGAGCTCGAGCTTCAGGCGCTCGGCGGGGATGCCGTGCCGGGCGATCGCCTGGCGCACCTGATCGGCGAACTGCGGCTGCTGGAACTGCAGCGGGCTGACATTGACCGCGAGCGCCAGGGACGCAGCGCGCGGCTCGGCGCGCCAGGCGGCCAGCTGCGCGCAGGCGGCATCGAGCACCCAATCGCCGATCGCCAGGATCATCTGCGTCTCCTCGGCGAGCGCGATGTACTCTGCCGGCGGCACGAGGCCGCGCACCGGGTGATTCCAGCGCAGCAGCGCCTCGGCGCCGATGATATTGTGCGCCTCGTCCACCTGCCGCTGGTAGTGCAGCAGGAACTGCCCGGCAGCGACTGCCTTGCGCAGCTCGGCTTCGAGCGTCACGCGGGAGCTGACCATCTGCTGCATGCGCGGGTCGAAGAAGCGCAGTGTCGAGCGGCCCGAGGCCTTCGCCTGATTCAAGGCGATGTCGGCCTGCTGGATCAGATCCTCGGCACCGAGGCGATGACCCGACAGCAGCGTCGCCCCGACACTGCAGCTGACGTGCACATCATCGCCGAGCGGGCCGTACGGCGCGGCCAGCGCGCGCATGATCTTCAGCCCGAAGGTCTCGGCCCGCGCGGCGGCCAACCACGGCTGCGAGCCGAGATCCTCCAGCAGCACCACGAACTCGTCCCCGCCCATGCGCGCGACGGTGTCGCCGTCGCGCACCTGCGCGGCGAGGCGCGCGGCGACCTGCTGCAGCAGCGCATCGCCGACGGGATGGCCCATCGACTCGTTGACGCTCTTGAAATTGTCGAGCCCGAACAGCAGCAGCGCACCGTGACGGCCGGCGCGCATGCACGCGGCGATCGCCTGGCGCAGCCGGTCCTGCAGCAGCTCGCGGTTCGGCAGGCGCGTCAGCTGATCGAAGAAAGCAAGATGCCGGATGCGCTCCTCGAAGTGCTTGCGCTCGGTGAAATCGAGCATGCACGCCACGGTGAGCGGCCCGTCGCCCATCTCGATGCGCCGCGCCGTGACGTACAGCGGGAACTCGCTGCCGTCCCGGCGCAGGCCGAGGGTCTCGTACTCGCTCGGCACATCGAGCCCGGCGTGCCGCCGCCGGATGATCTCGCTCACCGCCGCCTGCGCCCGCGGCGCAATGCGCTCGAGATAGGCCGTGCCGCGCACCTCGGCGGCGCTGGCGTAGCCGAACATCTGCACGTAGCGCGCGTTGACATCGAGCGTGATGCCGTCGCGGGAGAAGGAGATGCCCACCGGGGACTGCTCGATCAGCGTGCGCAGGCGCATTTCGCTCTCGCGCAGCCGTATCTCGGCCTCCTTGCGGGCGGTGATGTCGCGCGAGGAATTGAACAACACCGTCGAGCCCTGCAGGATCATCGCCACCGAGCTCACCTCGACCTCGAAGACCGAGCCGTCGCGGCGCCGGTGGCGCGTCTCGAGCGCTACGCGCCGGTGCCACTGGAACTGGTCGCGCAGGATCGCCTCGAGCTGCTCCTGGCTGAACAGCGCCTCCCACTGCGACACGTGCATGCCGATGACCTGCTCGCGCTCATAGCCGAGCATCTCGCAGAACGAGTCGCTGGCCTCGATCAGGTAGCCCTTGGGATCGAGGATGTGGATGCCGTCGCTGGCGTTGCGCAGGAAGGCGAGATTCTTGTCGCCCTCGCGCTGCAGCGCCGCCTCGATGCGCTTGCGCTCGCTGATGTCGATCAGGCAGGCGATCAGGCTGACCACGTTGCCGGCGGCATCCTTCTGGCTCGACACGGCGCAGTCGGTGACCCGCAGCCGGCCATCCTTGCCGATCACACTCCACTCGAGGCGCCGCTCATCGGCACGCCCGTCGCGCATCTCGAGGAAGTGGTGCATCGCCTGCGGCCGCTCCGCCTCGAGTGTCAGATCGGTGAAGGTCATGCGCGCGAGCTCCTCGGCGCCGTAGCCACTGAGTGCACGCGCCACGGCATTCGCCTGCACGATCCGCCCGTGGCGCGGCTCCACGGCCACCATCGCCGCCGGCGCGCGCTCGAACAGCACTCGCAGGCGCTGCTCGGAGAGCCGCAGCGCGTGCTGCGTCTCCCACATCACCGCGGCGCTCATTGCGCCGGTGACCAGCAGAAAGCCGAACGGACCGGGCTCGAAGCCGTGCAGCACCGAGAGGCGCACCAGCAGTCCCGCAACGGCGAGCGGCACGAAACACAACTGCGAGACCAGCAGCCACAGCGCGCCGGGCCTGCGCGTGCGCCGGTAGTGCACCCACAGCGCGCCGATGGCATAGGGGATCATTCCATAGAGGACCGCGACCGCGAGGAAGGTCGCGAGGCCGCTGCGGCCGACGCCCTGCGCGACGATCTCGCCCCAGGGCAGTCGGAGGTGACTGACGCCGGTGAACTGCTCGTACTGCAGGCCGTAGGGGCGCACTTCGTTCGCGACGATCAACGCCAGAGACAACCCCGCATAGGCCGTGAGCACCGCGCGCGCAACGCGCCCGCTGTGCCCGACGTACAGGGCGATGAAGGCCGTGGCCGCCCAGGTGGCGACGAGGATGCAGTCGACATTGAGCTTCAGCGCGCGCAGGAACTGCGCGGCGCCCGTCGCCTGCACGGACTGGGCACTGAAGATCGCCGCGAGCGCCGCAAACAGCCCCATGGCCGCAAGCGCGAGCAGCGCGGGCCGGTCGGCGCGACGCACGGCCGCCGCCAGAATGTGCAGCATGGCGCAGAGGATCGCGCCCGCGAGAATGTAGAGCGTGGGTACGACGAGCGCGGTCACCACGACGGATCTCATGCAGGCTTGAACGGCAGCCGTCGCTGATCATCGGGCCGCGCACCCGGCGCAGACGTGTCCGAAGTCACAGGTTCCGGCATACGCATACCCGCTCGCAACCGATGTGCCGCTGCGCCCATCCCTGCCGCGGTCATCACGAGCCCCGAGCGGGCCACGCGGCGTGGCGCAGGCGCAACAGCCGGCTCAGCGGAAGCGATACGACTCGAGGCTCGCGAGGCGCCCGCCGGCCGCCGTTGCGCGCCACACGAGGTAGAGCTCGTGCACGCCCGGCACCGGGCGCGCCGGTGCTCGCGCTGTACTACTGGTGCACGAACCAGGTCGTGGTGCAGCGCACGCTCGCGGCCCCCTCGCTCGCCGACGGGCAGCGCGGGGCGCTGCTCGCCGGGGCGCTGAAGCTCACCACGCTCGCGCTGAGCGTCGCGCCGGGGCTCGCCGGCAGGGTGTTCTATCCGTACCTGCACCGCGATGATGACATCGACATCCGCCTCGTGCTCGGGGTGTTTCTCGCGGCCTTCCTCGGGGCGCTGAGGGCGGCGCTCTCGGCCACCTACAACAGCGCGGCCACAGTGCTGTCAATCGATTTCATCCGGCGCGCCCGGCCGGACATGGACGAGCGGCACACGGTGCGCTGGGCGCGCATCGCCACGGCGCTCGCGATGCTGGTCTCGGCCGCGCGCGCGCACGCCGCGCTCGATGCAGCTCGCGGGCTCGCAATCCGCGCACTCACCGGGGCGATCGTGGCCGGGTTCTGGTAGCGTATGTCAATGGCGACAATTAAGGATGTTGCGAAGCGGGCGGGAGTGGGGGTCGGCACGGTTTCGCGCGTCATCGCCGGCAGCGGGCCGGTCTCGGCCGATGCGGCCGGGCGCGTGCGCCGCGCCATCGAGGAGTTGAGGTTCCGCCCCTCGCACGCCGCACGGGTGCTGCAGAAGGGCCAGTCGCAGACCATCGGGGTGTTCGTGCCCCTGGTGCACGGGGCGTTCTACACACCCATCCTGCACGCCATCTACACCACGCTGCGCGCCTACGGCCGGCACATGGTGGTCGACTTCGGCCAGACGCTCGAGAGCGAGCGGCAGGATGCGCTCGATGGGGCGGAGTTCCTCACCGACCGCGGCTGCGACGGCCTGCTCATCATGGGCACGGCGCTGAAGAGCGCCGACATCGAGCGCATCGCCGAGCTGCAGCCGAAATTCGTGCTGCTGAACCGCTGCGTGCCGCACTTTCGCGCGCAGTGCTTCAATCCCGACCACGAGGCCGCCGGCGCCGCCGCCGCGCGCGCCCTCTACGAGACGGGCCACCGGCGCCTGGCGGTCATCGAGGGGCCCAAGACCTCCATCGACAACCAGCTGCGCATGCGCGGGTTCATGGCCGCGCTGCAGGGCTACGGCATCGACCCCGGGAGCGTGCCGCAGGCGCTCGGGGACTTCTCGCCCGAGAGCGGCCGGCTCGCCGTGCCGAGGCTGCTCGCAGACGGCCGCACGTTCACGGCCCTGTTCTGCGCCAACGACGAGATGGCGATCGGTGCGCTCGCCGGGCTGCGCCAGGCGGGGCTCACCGTGCCCGGGGACCTCTCGGTGATGGGCTATGACGGCATCGACCTCACCGCCCTCACCGTCCCGCCGCTCACCACCGTGGTCATTCCCTGGCGGCAGATCGCCACCCACGCCCTGCACCACCTGCTCAACGTCTGCTACGGCATGAGCCTGCCGGTCGAGCGCGACATCCCCGCGCAGGTGATCTGGCGCGACTCCGTCGCGCGCCTCG
>JAKAXA010000022.1 GCA_021816775.1 Pseudomonadota bacterium | reverse complement strand
GCTCAGCGCTTGGCGAAGAACAGGGGCAAGGACGGCCGCGCGCCGTCCGCGGTGACGATCGAGGGCCGCGCCATCGCGCGCAGCTTCTGGGGCAAGGCCTGGTGCGGGAACCTCGAAGCCTATCGCGACTACGAATACCGCCTGCCCCGCGGCCGCAGCTACGTGCGCAGCGGCGCGGTGCTCGATCTGGACATCGGCCAGGGTCGGATTGCGGCGCTGGTCTCAGGCTCCCGCCCGCGGCCCTACGAGGTCCAGATCAAGATCAAACCGCTCGCGAAGGCGCAGTGGTCGCGCCTGAAGAGCCAGTGCGCCGGGGAGATCGGCTCGCTGATCGAGCTGCTCGAGGGGCGGCTGTCCGATCGGGTGATGCGCATCGTCACCGACCGGGAGCAGGGCCTGTTCCCCAAGCCCAGAGAGATCGAGATGAGCTGCTCCTGCCCGGACTGGGCGACGATGTGCAAGCACGTCGCGGCGGTGATGTACGGGGTCGGCGCACGGCTCGATGCGCAGCCCGAGCTGCTCTTCACGCTGCGCAACGTCGAGCACGGCGAGCTGATTGCCGCAGCGGTCGATCTCGGGGCCCCGCGGCGAGGCACTCAGCGCAAGACGATCGGGGAGGAAGACCTGTCCGGCGTATTCGGTATCGAACTGGCGGAGACGCCGCGCAAGCCTCCCGCGCGCAAGAAAAGCCCGGTTGCTGAGCTGAAATCGCCCGCGAAGCGGCGATCGGCGCTGACAGCCAAAGCTCGCTCCGGCAACGGCCACGGACGCAGGACGGGCCGCAAGCGGACCGTCAAGCGCTGAGCCGCCGCGAGCGCGATGCTGCGGCACTCGGGCGAGCCGACCCAGGGGTCCCCGGGCAGCCCGCTCTCAGGCAGTGGGTGCTTTGGCCCGGCGTGCGGCGCACGAGCGCGATGTGAGTGCGGCCGGGCCCCTGCTCACTGTCGGGCGGAGGAAGGCCGCCTCGGTGCTTGGGGCGTCAGCACCGCCGAGCGGTCAACCGGCAGTGCGACATCAGCGTCGCGCGGCCGGATCAGCCGGTTGCAGGGGTGCGCCATGACCCTCCGTCGTCCATTCGGCGTAAGCGCGCAGCGCCGCTTCGGGGAGCTCCCCGGCATAGAGGCGCCGCGCCAATGCCAGGCGGCGCTCGGTGCGAGTGAGGCCCGGCGGCAGAGAGGATTCCACGATCCTGCGTGCGGCCTCAAACATCGAGGAGGCGATTCTCACGCGCTCGTCGGGGCTCATGCGGCGGTAGCGCTCGGTGATCATCCTCTCCATGGCGGGGGAGGTATCGTTCATCGTCTGCTCTGCTCGAGCATCTGCCTGATCCCCAGTTCGCCAGCCCATTCTCCGAGGTATGCCCAGTCGAGCGGCTCACCGAGCAGTGATTGCACGTCACGCATCTTCAGCTGACAATCCACGTGCCGACTCCGGCAAGCTGGAGGGGCTTTCGGCGCGCAAACTCGACTTGCCGGTATACCGAGTCCTGGCGCACGATGAGGTCGATCTTGATGCCGCTGCTCAGATGCATGAGATTGAACATCCGGCGTGTCTTGATCGCGGCGCGCGCCTCGTCCTCGTCAATGTAGAAGTCGGGCGATACCGATTGCACCAGTTCGCTCACGTGCGATTCCATCAGTGCCACAACAAAATCGAGATCGCGTGTCATGCGCGGCTTGGCGTAATATCCGAGGGCGAATGAACCCGTTAACATGAATGCAACGTGCGCAGAGTCGAGTCGCTCCCCGACGATCCTCAGTACTTCAAGCTCTTCGATCACGGTATCGCTTATAAGGCGTGTGATCCGAGGAATCAATGAGTCTGCCGTGAGGCCACAGTCCGCCGCGCCAGCAGGACGGTCAAGCGTAGGCGAGCGGCCGCCGCGCCCGTATGGTGACGGCCCGTGGGCTGGCGATCCATACCCGAATTCCCTGCCGGGCCGTCCCGCCGGCTCGACGTGGCAGCACAGACGCGCTGAGAAGGACATCTGCCGCTTCTGCTGCCGTCCCGTTGCCATTGGCCGCGGCCGCTCGCATCAGGCACCCGAGTCCTGAGCGAAGAATCATCGCGAAGGCCGACAGGTCCACCGCATGCTCACGCCCGTCATCCTCTGCGGCGGCGCCGACGCGGCTCTGGCTGCTCTGGCGCGAGCTGTGCCCGACGCCGCTGCGGGGCGCTCTCCGGGGAGCGAACCCTGATCCCGCAGACGGCGCTGCGGCTCGAGGTGCTCGGCCGCCGGCTCCGTGGTGCTGTACCGTGGCGCGCCGCTTCGGGGTCGCCGAGCCGCGGCGTGCGAGCCGCATCGATCCGCCGAGCGCTTGCGGGTCGCGTTGGGTTGGGTCCAGGACCTCGAGATCGCCAGGGCAGCCTTACTCAGACTGCGCACATCGGCGGCCACGCGCCGGTAGGATCAGTTCGGATTGCGCCGTGATGAGTGCTCTGTCGGCTCAGGCACGCATGAGCGGATTGCGGGTCTGCAGAGCGCCGAAGCGGCTGAAGTCCCGGTCCGCGCGCAACAGCTCTCTCACGTTCGCGTGCAGGCACAGGGCGGCGATGCGGGCGTCGTGTATCCGCGGTCCCGTGATTCTCGCCGTCGCAACCAGTTCCATCAGCGTCGCAAGAGAGCCATCCGTCTCCGACACGAGGATCAGGCTCGGTGATTCGAGCCATGCCTTGATCTGGTCCAATGCCTTGCTCATTGGACTTGGCGGTCTGTAGACCCGCTCGTCAGTCACGATGGCCAGGAACTCGTGAAGGCAGGGCCACGGAATGGCCCACGACGCGCTGCCCTCGGCCAAGTCGCGGATCCGGCGCGCCGCGTGTTCGTGCCGTGGGCTGTCGCGTCGGTGCGCGTAGACCAGCAGGTTCGTATCGAGCGCAATCAACGGCCGTGCCCTGCGTAGATCAGGGCACGCAGTTGTTCCCACGACAGCGTCTCGGCCGTCGGCTGCAGCCCGTGCCCGCCGACCGAGGCGTCGCGGAGCTTGAGCGCGTGCGGCTTTTTGCGCTGGGCGAGGGCGAGCTTGAGACCCTGTTCGATCAACTCGCGCAGGGTCACGCCTTGCTTGCGTGCCAGCGCTTTGGCTTCCGTCGCGGGTGGCTCGGCGATTTCGAGCGTGATTTTCATAGGGGGACTCATATCCGCTGTCTCGGTTCGTCTCCTGAGGCCCGCACGCGTTGGCGCCCGGTCTCGAGCGGAGCCTTCAACATCGCAGTTTTGGGGTCTGACGTGGAACCGCCGCGAATTTGCGCCGCGGTGCGAGTCTGCCGACTGGCGGATTGCTGCGGCGCCTCGCGCTCACCGCCTCAGCGGCTCGGGAAGACGGCCGCCAGGTCCACCGCCACATCCGTCAGTCCCGGCAGGAAGGTCAGTCCGGGATTCTCCGTCGCGCTCTCATCCGTGTATTGCCCGCCCGTGAGGCCCCGGAAAAAGTGCACGGTCGCGCTGGTGAGGTCGAAGAGCCAGACCTCCGCAATGCCGTGCCGGGCATAGAAGGGGACCTTGGTGTCGTGATCGTAGTGCCAGGTGGCATCGCTGACTTCGATCACGAGCAGGGTGTCGGAGGCGGTCGGCGGGGCCGTGTGGTAGCCATCGGCGCGCGCCCGCAGCACCGTGAGGTCGGGCTGAGGCTCCGAGTCGCTCCCCAGGCGGAGCGAGGCGTGGCGGCGCACGATGCCCTGCGCGCCGACCGCCTGGCGCAGCAGCTCATCGAGGCGGTGCACGATGCGCCGGTGCGAATCGCCCGCCGGGGCCATATCGAAAATCGCTCCCTCGATCAGCTCAAACCGGGCGCCGGTGCCGAGCAGCCCCTCCTCGGCCATACGGTGGTAGTCCTGCACGCTGATGCGGTGGCGGTGGGGCCGGTCTTCGCTGCGGGTGCTCGACTGGTCAGTCATGGCGGTACTCATCGGGCCTGAGGCGACCGGCCCGAGTCTACGCGGGGCCCGCGCGGCGCGCATTTCGGTTGAGCGAGACCTCGGTGCGGTCGCCGGCGGGGGTTGCCGAGGCTCACGCCAGCTGCAATGCTTGGGGCCCGCCCGAGGAGGATGCATGCCGAATCTCAATGCCTTCAAGGCCTACGACATCCGCGGCCGTATTCCCGATGAGATTAACGAGTCCCTCGCCTACGACATCGCCCGGGCGTTCTGTTCGCTGGTCAAGCCGCGCCGTGTGGCGGTCGGCTACGACGTCCGCCTCACGAGCCCGCAGCTCGCCGCAGCGGTGCGCCACGGGCTCACCGACAGCGGGGCCGATGCGCTCGATATCGGCCTCTGGGGCACCGAGGCGGCGTACTTCTCGACGTTCGCGTACGAGCTTGACGGCGGGATCATGGTGACCGCGAGTCACAATCCGTCCGACTACAACGGCATGAAGTTCGTGCGCGAGCAGGCGCGCCCGGTGAGCTCCGATACGGGCCTCAACGAGATGCGCGACATGCTTGCCGCCGGGAGGCTTCCGGCCAAGGCGGCCAAGCCCGGCAGCCAGAGCAAGCTCGACATCCGCGCACGCTACATCGAACACCTTCTCGGTTGTGTCGAGCGCAGCAAGCTGCGCAAGCTCAAGGTGGTGGTGAACCCGGGCAACGGCGGGGCGGGGCTGGTGATCGATGCGCTCGAGCCGCACCTGCCGTTCGAGTTCATCAAGGTCAATCACCAGCCCGACGGCACCTTCCCCAACGGCATCCCGAATCCGATGCTCGAGGAGAACCGCGCGGCGACCGCCGAGGCGGTGCGCCGCAGCGGGGCCGACGTGGGCCTCGCCTGGGACGGGGATTACGACCGGTGCTTCTTCTTCGATGAGCACGGCAACTTCATCGAAGGGTATTACCTGGTGGGCCTGCTCGCGGAGGTGTTTCTCAAGCGCGAGCCCGGCGGGCGCATCGTGCACGACCCGCGCCTGACCTGGAACACCATCGACATCGTGCGCGAGCACGGCGGCACGCCGGTGCTGTGCCGCTCCGGCCATGCCTTCATCAAACAGAAGATGCGCGAGGTGGACGGCATCTACGGCGGCGAGATGAGCGCGCATCATTACTTCCGCTCGTTCGCCTACTGCGACAGCGGCATGATCCCGTGGCTCGTGGCGCTGCAGGTGATCGCCGAGCGGGGGCCGCTCTCGAAGTTGGTTGGCGATCGTATTCGGCGCTTCCCGGCGAGCGGGGAGATCAACCGCCGCCTCGCCGGCGATGCGCGCTCGATCCTCGAGCGCCTCGAGCGCCACTACGCGCGCGCCGCGCTCGCGCTCGATCATACCGACGGGCTGTCCGTCGAGTTCGCCGACTGGCGCTTCAACCTGCGCGGCTCGAACACCGAGCCGCTCGTGCGCTTGAATGTCGAGAGCCGCGGGAGCGAGGCGCTGATGCGGCAGAAGACCGAGGAGCTGCTGAAGCTCATCGAGGCGTGAAGCTGCGGGCGAGACCGCCGTCACAGAGCTGGTGTCGGCGCTAAAAGACACTGGTTCTCGGGCACTGATCGAGGTACCTTTCGGGGAACCTGTTCTGACTACCCGTATCACTGGGGGTTTCTCATGGCGTTGTGGAAAGATACAAACTCCTCCGGCTCAGGCTTCGCCAGCGGTTCCACGCCCGCGTCGCCCGGCTCGGCCGCTCCGCGCGATGCGACGCTGAACGTCGCGCCGCTGCCTGATACTCAGCGCCGCACCGGCAAGGACCGAGGGGAGGCCAAGGAGTCGGTCATCGCCCAGGGACTGACCCTCGAAGGCAAGATCAACGGCACGGGCCATTTGCGGATCGCCGGGCGGTTCAAGGGCGATGTGCACATCGATGGCACGTTCACGCTGGACGCTGGCGCGCGCATCGACGGGCACGTCAAGGCCGCTGCCGTGATCTGCGCCGGGGAGCTGATCGGCAATATCGTCGATGCCCAGCAGGTCGATCTGCGCGAGACCGGGCGCATCGAAGGGGACATCAAGGCCGGCGCCTTCACCGTCGCAGCCGGCGCGCGCATGCGCGGCAAGGTGGAGTTCGGCTGGGACCGCTCCGCGAGCGCCGAGAGCGACAAGCTGACTGAATCGGTGATCACCGGCACGGTATGAGTGCGGCCGCGCGTCCGGTGACGGCGGGCAAGACGCGCGTCTGTCCCCACTGCAAGGCGCTCGTTCTCGAGAGCCTGAGCATCTGCCCGGGCTGCCGGCACCACCTGCGTTTCGACGTCGAGGCGGCACAGCGCCAGGAGGCTGCGATCCGCGCCCTCGAGGTCGAGGGCGAGGTGAGCCATCCCCGGGGCGAAGACCCGTGCGAGTACAGCATCGTGGTGACCGTCCGCAACGACAAGGGGCAGGAGATCGCCCGCAAGCTGGTGGCGGTCGGGGCCCTGCAAAGCGGCGAGCACTGCTCCGTTGCCTTGGCAGTCGAAGTGCTGCCGATACGCGCGCCCGCACAGCCCGAGCCTGACGTGCTCGCCGTCGTCCCCGCGCCCGCCGAGCCGCAGCCGGTGCCTGCCGGCCGGCGGCTCCCGGACGGGACCCTCCTCACCCCGCCGGGCATGAAGCCGAAACGCTGAGCCTGCTCGGCCGGCCCGCGCCTGCTCAGAACTGCCGCTCGGTCTGCACCAGAAACTGCACCTTCTTGATGTTCGAGCCGCCATCGAGCGGGAACGCCAGATCGATGTGGATGACGTTGCCGAAGGCGGTGCGCGCGTTGCCGAGGCGCAGCCCGAAGCCGGCGTCCTTCAGCAGCCCGAGGCTCGGCTGCCCGAGCGGCGCGCGGCCCCAGGTGCGCCCCATGTCGAAGAATGCCGCGGCGCCGACGCGGAACAGCCGTAAGGGGTACCAGTTGCTGAACCAGCGCTCCTCGATGGTGAACAGGGCCCGGGCCGTGCCATCCTGGTAGCGCAGCGGATAGCCGCGCAGCCCGCTGTCCCCGCCAAGCAGGATCTGATTGTCGAGGGTGAGCCGGCGCCCGGCGGTGGCGCTCACGGCCGTGTACAGCAGCCACTGCGAGCTCTGCTCGGCGAAGTTCACCACGTTCACGCTGAGCACGCCGTTCTCGAGCGTTCCGCTCTGGATGCGGCCCGAGAGGCTGCTCGAGACGAGCAGCGTATCGGCGTGTGGCAGGAGGTAGCCGTCCCCAATCGTGAACAGAAACGGCAGGACGTCCTGGCTCGAGCCGAAGGCGCGGTCGGCCCAGCCCACCTGGCCGGTGAAGTACGCGCCGACGTCGAAGTCCTCCGTGCGGTGGATCTGATTGTGGTTGTGGAGCTTCGCGTACTCGTCCTGCACCAGATCGACCTCGAACCAGGGATAGACGTACTTGCGGTCCTGAGGCAGCACCGTCGGACCGGTCCAGTGGTTGCTCGCCCCGAACGTGTGCTCATCGTCGGTCCACCCGAGGCTGAAGCGCCGCGTCCAGCCGTGCACCAGTCCGCGCGACCAGCCGGCGTAGCCCTGCACGAAGCGGCTGTGCTCGGAGAACCTGTCGATGATCTGGCCGAGATCGTAGAGCGGCTGATCGAAGGTCGTGTCGGTGAACGAGACGCCTCCGGCATGGCGCGACTCGAGGGCATAGAAGGGCCGATTGACGATCAGCTGGCGCATGCGGCCGTCGCTGAGGTTGCCGTAGGCCGCAGAGATGCTCGTCCAGGTGTCGAAGGCATGCTGGTTGGAGACCGAGACGTCAGATTCGCTGCGGTCGACCGAGTGCAGATGCTTCAGCGAGACGTCCGTGCCGGTGCCGAGCACGTTGAGATCCTCAAGCTGCACCCCGGTGGTGCTCTTGCCGCCGCTGCGCGAGAAGTCGAAGCCGGGATTGAGCGTCCAGACATCGCGTGTGGTCACGAGCACATCGACCTTGCCGTCGTGATAGCGGATCGGGCGGATGGACGCATCGTAAAAGTATGAATCGGCGCGCAGGATGCGCGCCGATTCATCGAGCAGATGCGCCGAGAAGCGCTCCCCGCTCTTGAACAGCAGTTGGCTGCGGATGAGGCTCCTGCGCGTGCGCCGGTGCAGGCGGTTGGCGAGGCGGAAGAGCGCGTGGTTGTCCTTCGGGTTCTGCAGATCGAAGATGTTCTTGTTGTCGATGATGATCTTGCCGATGACCGCACCCATCCGTTCGAGCTCGGCATCCGAGGGCAGGCCGCGCGCCCTGCGCCTGTGGTGCGCGCGGGCGGCCAGGGGGGTGGCGGTGGCGGGGCGGCTCGCCCGCGCCGTCCCGGCGAGCGCGCTGCGTGCGAGCCACGGCAGCGCGAGCGCCGCGGCGGCTCCGAGCAGCGCGCGGACCCGGCAGGGTGGGCCGACGGGAAGCGTCAAGCAGCGCGCTCCGGGGCGCTACCGCGGGACGGTTGCCCGTTGCGGTCAGCCCGACAGTGGGCCGACTCTTTCCCTCGATTGCGCCGCGGTGTCGTCATCTCGCACCCCGAGTAACTTCAGAATACTGTAACGGCAAGCCCGGCAAGCCGCCAAAGATCCCTATTGCGCTTTTGCAAACGGCGTGCCCAAACCGGCCGTTTCGCACCCGGCCGGCGCATCGGCGCCGTGTCGGTGTTGGATGACACTCGGGGCGGTCAGCCGGGCAGGGCGGTCGCTTCGGTCACGCCGGCTGCAGCGCGCAGCGGCACTCGGCGCCGCGCTCGATGGACTCGCCGCAGCCGGCCTCGATCACCGCATTGACGCCGAATGTCACCCCGCGCAGCGCGGCGTTGTAGCGGAACGCGCGCAGCACCGGCATCGGGTCGATGTCGAGGAGCCCCGTGCGCTGATCGTGCGAGGGAATGACACAGCGCGTGCAGGGTTTGACGAGGCGCAGCCGGACGGGCCCGATGTGGAGGGTCTCGATGCGATCCTCCGCGAAGGGCTCGAGGCCCCCGAGCACCAGATTGGGCCGGAAGCGGTCCATGGGCAGCACCGCGCCCAAGCGCGCATTCAGCGCATCGAGCGAGGCCTGATTGCACATCAGCAGCGGAAAACCGTCCACGAACGTGATGGGCGCCGGGTGTGCTCCGGCATAGGTTGGGTTGGCCCGGCGCAGGGGCGTATCGGGCGATCGAACAATGCGCACCGGCTCCCCGAGCACCCCGCTCACCCAGTCGGCGGCCTCATCCCCCTGGTCCAAGCCGGCGCAGACATCCTTCCAGATCCTCACCTCACGAGAGGCGCCGGCTTCTGCGAGCGGCAGCGTGAGGGCAGGCCGCGAGCCGCACTCGAGCCGCAGCCCCTCTCGGGTGAGTGTCACCGCGATGCGCGCCAGTGCGGGAGTCGTCCGTTGCGTCAGAAACGCGCCATCGGGACGGATGACCATCCAGCGGCGATCCCACTCGCAGCCCGTTGCCCCGAGGCGCACCCGCTCGAGCGTGATGCCCTGCGCGGATTTGAGCGGGTGGATGCGCAGTTGTTGTACGACTGCCGTGCACACCCGGGTCATTGTACGTGAGAACACGAGCCACCCCGCGCCCAGTGCGGGCAACCGCGGCGGCGCTCATCGGAGCGCGTGGCGGAACCCGACGGCTCAGGCCCCATCCGGCGCCCCCTTTGTGCGCGAGCCCGAGCGCTGCCTGCGCCAAAATGAGAGGCAGATCGCAGGGCCGGGCGCCCCGGCGGGGCTTCATCGACGGTTCAGGCCACCCGCTCGATAACGGTCCCGTGCGATAATCGAGGCAGGAGGGGGTGATGCGCCGTGCGCCATTGCAGCGCCCAGGGTGCCGCCTCCACGAGGTGCGGGGCAAGGTGATGAGAATCCAACGGTTCTGGATGCTTGGGGTGCTCGCGGCAGTGCTGTCGGCCGCCGCGGCCCCGGCCGCTTTCGCGCAGGAGAGTCCCCCGACGCGCGTGGGGCGCCTGAGCTACATCGGCGGCAGCGTGTCGTTCGAGCCGGCCGGCACGCAGCAGTGGGCGGCCGCCGAACTGAACTGGCCCGTGACCATCGGGGACCGCATCTGGACCGACTGGGACTCGCGCGCCGAGATCGAGCTCGGCGATGCCGTGGTCCGGCTCGACAGCCGCACGGGCTTTTCCATTCTCAATCTCGATGCGATGACCGCGCAGATGCAGCTCAGCGCCGGCACGATCATCGTGCACGTGCGCGCACTCGCCGCCGGGGAGCAGGACGAGGTCGACACGCCGAACCTCGCACTCTCGCTCGAGCAGCCCGGAACGTACCGCGTGCAGGTCGACTCAACGGGCGACACCACCCGCGTCGAGGTCGTCAGCGGTGAGGCGCTCGCCAGCGGCGGCGGACAGACGTTCCCGGTGGCGGCGCAGCAGAGCGCCACGTTCACGGGCACCAATTCGCTGGGCGTGGTCTATGCGACGCTCGGCATACCCGATGCATTCGACGACTGGTCGATGGCCCGCGACCGCGAGGAGGCCCAGGCGGCCGCGCAGGTCACCGACTACGTCTCCCCCGACACGGTCGGCATTTACGACCTCGATACCTACGGCGGCTGGCAGGACACCGAGTGGGGCTATGCCTGGTTCCCCAACGTGGTGGTGGGCTGGGCGCCGTACCGGTTCGGTCACTGGGTGTGGATCGCCCCCTGGGGCTGGACCTGGGTGGATGATGAGCCCTGGGGGTTCGCGCCGTTTCATTACGGGCGTTGGGGATACTGGCACAACGCCTGGTGCTGGGTTCCGGGGCCGCGCGGCGTGCGGCCGGTCTACGCGCCGGGGCTCGTGGCGTGGACGCATGGGGGTCACTTCGGCGGGCCGCATCGTGGACCCCATGCCGGGGGGCATGTCGGATGGGTGCCGCTCGGGCCGCGTGACGTGTATCTGCCCGGTTATGCGGCCGGTCGCGCGTATGTGCGCGACATCAATCTCACAAATGCGCGCGGCCTGAACCCGGCATTTGTCACCGCCGCTTATCGGCGCGGCGGCGCGGGCATCACCTACGCCAACCGCAGCGTCCCTGGCGCCGTCACCGCGGTTCCGCGCACGGCATTCAGCACATCGCAGCCCGCCGATGCGCATCGCGTGGTGCTGACACGGCGCGGTCTGCTCGGCATGCGCTTCGGCGCCGGGGCTCCGGCCATCACGCCGACACGCGCGAGTATCTTCGGTGCCCGCAGACGCACGGTGCAGGCGCCGCCGCGCCAGTTGACAGACCGGCCGGTGATCGCGCGGCTCGTGCCGGCGCGGGCGCCCGTGTCGTTCGCGCGGCAGGTGCAGGCGCTGCGCGCGAACGGCGGACGGGCCCTGACGCCGCAGCAGTGGGCACGGCTGCGGCCCAATACCCCGACCTCCTCGGTGCGTCTGGCGCCGGATATCCGGCCTGCCGCGCCCGTCTTGCAGCGCGGCCCGCAGCGCAGCGACTTCGCCGGCCGGCCAGCGCCGATCGGCTCGCCCGGTGCGCGCTTGCGTCCCGCGCCGCAGTCCGCGCGGCCGGTGTATCGCGCCGACCGCCCGGCCTGGGCACAGTCGCCGGTCATTCGGCGCAACCATCCGATCCAGCGTTCACAGCCGCTTCCCCAGCGGCACGTGCCGGTGCCGCGCTCGCGCAACCCGCAACGCGCTCCGGCCAATCGCCCGCCGCGGTTCCACTTCAACCCGGGACGCCGAACGCCGATCCCGGCGGCACCGAGCTCGGCGCCGCCGATGTACCGCCCGCAGAGAAGCTTCGCGCCGCTGCGCGCGAATCCTTCGTTCCCGATGCGCAACGACTACGCGCCGCCGCGCTCGCCGCCGCCGATGTATCGCCCGGTGGCGCCGCGCTTCACGCCTCGCCCATACACACCGCCGCCGGCCCCAGCGTTTCACCCCGCGTATCAGCCCGCATATCATCCGGCGCCCGCGCCGGCGTATCACCCCGCGCCGCACATCGTGAGACCGCAGCCGCCGCTGCGGTGAATCTCGCCGAACGGTGACATTTGCCAATCGGTCGGCGCGTATCTCGGTTTCGCGAAACATTTTAGCGGGGTTTGCGGCTTCCCCGTACACGCGGTGATTTCGTATCCTGCGCCCGTTTCCGCTCGAGGTGGCGGATGGGAGGACGCAGATGCGACTTATGACGAGATTCCAGCTTGCGGCAGCGGTGGCAGCGCTCGGGGTGCTGCTCGCGCCGGCGGCGCAAGCGGTGCCGAGCTTCGCGCGCCAGACCGGCATGGCGTGTGCGGCGTGCCACACGGTCTTTCCGGAGCTGACGCACTTCGGGCGCGTATTCAAGGCCAACGGCTATGTGCTCGACAACCTCAAGCAGGTGCGCGCCGTGAACAGCGAGCGCCAGCAGCTGCTCTCGCTCTCGCAGCTGCCGACGTTCTCGATCATGACGCAGGTCTCGTATACGACGCTCAACAAGCGTCTGCCCGACAACACCTATCCCTCGGCGCCGGGGTTGACGCAAAACGGCACGGCCGGGTTTCCGCAGCAGCTGAGCCTGTTCTATGCGGGCAAGATCGCGCCGCATTTCGGCGTGTTCTCGCAGATCACCTACGCCAACGACAGCGGCACGATCGGCATCGACAACACCGATCTGCGTTTCGCCAAGCTGATCGTGCTACCGGGCAAGAACACGCTTACCTACGGTGTGTCGCTCAATAACAACCCGACCGTGCAGGATCTGTGGAACAGCACGCCGGCGTGGGGCTTCCCGTATGATGCCAGTAACGCGGTGGTCTCGCCGCTCGCGGCGACGCAGATCGACGGAACGCTGGCCCAGAGCGTCGCGGGGCTGACTGCGTATCTGTATTACGATGAATCGCTCTATGTCGAGTTCGGCGGCTATCGCTCGGCGCCGCAGGGGCAGACCAACGCGCTCACTGGGCAGGCGGGTCCCCTGGATGGAACCTTCAGCAACGTCATCGAGGGCTTCGCGCCCTACTGGCGGCTCGCCTACGAATATGACTGGGGTGCGAACTCGCTCGAGGTCGGCACCTACGGCGCGGACTTCAAGCTGCTTCCCGGTGCCGCTACCGGTCATCCGCTGCAGGGTCCGGACAACCGCTTCGCCGACGTCGCCGAGGACTTCCAGTACCAGTATGTGGGCGAGGAGAACATCGTCAGCGTCGCCGGGACGCACATCCACGAGAACATGAACCTCGAGGCGAGCTATCTTGCCGGCGCCGCGGCGAACCACTCCGATAGCCTCAATACCACGCGGATCTGGGCCGATTACTACTATGAGCGGCGCTACGGCGGCCAGATCGGGTGGTTCTCGACGACGGGCACCACCGACACCGCGCTGTATCCGCCCTCGGGCACGCCGCCGTGCGTGAATTCTGCCGGCACCTCGATCGCCTGCGGTGTAGTGACCAGTGCGAACGGCTCACCGGACACCGATGGGCTGATTGGCGAAGTCTCGTACCTGCCCTGGCTGAATGTCAGGCTCTCGCTGCAATACACGCACTACAACAAGTTCAATGGTGCCGGCACGAACTACGACGGAGAGGGACGCAGCGCGTCGGATAACGACTCGCTGTACTTCCTGCTCTGGTACGCATTCTGAGGTGGGAACGATGTGCATTCATCACACGGTAAGGACTTGGTTTCGGCGTGGACTTCTGGCCGCTGTGGCCGCGGTGTTCAGCTTTGGCAGCCTGCCGAGCGGCGCGCAGGGCGCGCCCACTCCGCCGCAGCAGGCCCCGGAGCTGGCGATCGCGGTGTGCGGTACCTGCCACGGCGTCGACGGCAACAGCATCAATCCGATGTTTCCGCGGCTCGCGGGCCAGAAGGCCTGGTACATCAAGCAGCAGCTGAAGGAGTTCCGCGCCCAGACCCGCGGCGATCCGTACGCGGTTGCCTACATGTGGGGCATGGCCAATCAGCTCTCCAATGCCACCATCGATGCCCTGGCGAACTACTTCTCCCGTCAGACGCCGGGCCCCGGCACTCCACATTCTCCGGCCGTCATCGCCCAGGGACGCGCGATATTCGAGCATGGCATTCCGTCCCAGGGTGTGCCGGCCTGCGCGGCTTGCCACGGTCCGCAGGGGCTCGGCACCAGTCAGTTTCCGCGACTGGCCGGCCAGCACGCCGAGTACATCCTGAAGCAGCTGCAGTCGTTCCAGAGCAACATGCGCAAGGTTGCGATCATGCACGGTGTGGCGCAGACCCTGCACAAATCGCAGATGAAGCAGGTCGCCGACTACCTGGAGTCCTTGCCGTAATCGATTGAGCAAAGGGCCGCCGCGCAAGCGGCGGTGTGCGATCGGGGCTTGCCGCATCCTCCCCCCTCCCGCGGCAAGCCCCTTCTTTTTGGAGCCCGCTCCCGCGGCAGGCATGGCCCCTGCTAGGCGTCATCGCCGCAGGCGCCGCGGACGAGCTCCTCGAGCCACTGTCTGATTTCCTGCGCGCTGCACTCGCCTTGCCCGTGCAGCACGCCCAGAACCGCCTGCAGATGAACGGCCAGCGCCGCGGCGAGCGCCCGCGGCGGGTGGTGCGCCAACACGGTGGCGGTCTCATCGAGGGCATCGATGCACGCCTCGACCGATTCTTCCTCGCCCAATCCTCTCGTGCTCATGAGGCCGATCTCCCGCTGACCACAGCGACGCATTGGAGCTTACGCGCGCCCCGTCGCGAGCCGGGGGCTCGAGATGGATTTGTGCGCGAACGCGCACGCTAATGAAATTCCAAACTCCCGGCCGCTGCCTAGACTGCTGTCGACGCTGACGGGGCATCAGGCCATCGGGAGGAACTCAGCATGAACAGCTTCACGCTCACCGCGATCGGCAATCTCGCGCGCAACCCGGAACTGATCGTGAAGGGCGAGCACACCTGCGTGCGCTTCTGCCTGATCGGCAACGATTACGCCGGCCGGGATGAGGAGGGCGGTGAGCGCGAGATCGCCACCAGCGTCTGGTTCATCGCCTTCGGCGCGATCGGCGAGGCCATCGTGCGCAACGTGCACCGGGGCGATCAGCTCATCGTCGAGGCGCAGGTGCGCGCGGATCACTGGGTCGACAGGCAGGGCGAGCGTCGCCGCAACTATTCGTACGTCGTCCGGGGGTTCCGCTTCGGCGCCCGCGGCAGGATCACGCATGAGGAGCCTGCAGGGGCGGCGCCCGCGGCCGCCGCCGCGGGTTAGGACGAGTCGGCGGCGTGATGCGTCAGCGTGGATCCGTGAGTGAGAGTCTCGAGCATCAACACCATCGGGAGATTGCTCCATGAATCGTGACGAGAAAGCGTGCTCGCTGCCGCGAGCGTGGTCCTGGCTCTTCGTGAGCGCCGCCGCAATGCCGTCGCTCGCCGCAGCGCAGGCATCGCCGTTTCTGACCGGCGCGACGGCACTCGAGAGCAACATCCTCGCCTGGCTGACTCCAGTGGCGGTCATTCTGGTGATGGTGCTCGGCGCCATGGCCATGGCAAACCGGATTTCCTGGGGGTGGTGCATCGGGGCAATTCTCGGGATCGCGATCGCATTCGGCGCGCCGCAGATCGTTGCGTGGGTGCGCGGGATGTTCGGGGTCTGAGCCGCCATGCCGGCCAGTGGATACACGGCCACGCTTGCTGCGGACCCGCTGTTCGTGGGTGCGACGCGTCCGCCGATGCGATGGGGCGTGACCTACAGCGCGCTGCTGTTCAATCTCGTCTTCACGCTCGAGGCGTTCCTGCTCACGCGCAACCTCCTCACGCTGCTCCTGGCGGTCCCGATCCACGGACTATGCGCGTTGCTGTGCGCCCGCGACGCCCGCTATTTCGACCTGCTGCTTCTCGCGGCGCGCACCCGCATCCCTTCGCTGCTCGCTAATCGGTTCACGTGGGGCGCGGTGAGCTATTGCCCGCTGGCGCTCGATCTTGCGGACGAGAGGGGGCGGCGGCGTGCGCGTGAGGCGCTGTGCTGGTGCTCGGGCGCGAGGAAGGAGCGGAGATGGTGAGGCGGACCGCAGGTGCGTTGCGCCGCGAGCCCGAGGTCCGGCGCTACATCCCCTACAGCGCCCACGTTGCGCCGGCGGTGCTCAGGACCCGCAGCGGCGACTATCTGCAGGTATTCCGGCTCGGCGGGCAGAGCTTCGAGAGTGCCGACGCCGAACAGATCAACGGTTGGCACGAGCGATTGAACGTCCTGTGGCGCAATGTCGCCGAGCCGGGGCTCGCGTTGTGGAGCCATGTGGTTCGCCGCGAGGAGAGCATCGCCGCGCCGCAGTGCGCCGGCGCCCCGTTCGCGAGCCGGCTGCGCGAGAGATATCTCACGCGGCTCGGCGCCGAGCGCCTCATGGTGAACGAGATCTATCTCGCGGCGCTCTACCGGCCCGCACCGGGCCGGGCGACGCATCTGCTCGCCCGCCTGCTCGCCGGTGCGCGCCCGGCCGATCAGGCCCGAGAGCTCACCGAGGCTCTTGAAGTCTGCGCGCGCGTCGGCCGCACGCTGTGCGCCTCCCTCGCGCGCTACGAGCCGCAGGCGCTCGGCTGTTACCGCCACGCGGATCGGTGGTATTCGGAACTGCTCGAGTTCCTCGCTCTGCTGATCAACGGCGAGCTGCGCCACGTGCCGCTGCCGCGCGGCCCGGTCGATGCGGCCCTCGGGACGACCCGCCTCTTCTTCGGCAATGAGGTCATCGAGTACCGGATGGTGTCGGCAACCCGCGTCGGGGCGATGCTCGGTGTCAAGGAGTACCCGACCCCAAGCGTCGCGGGGATGCTCGATGCGCTGCTCGCGGCGCCATTTTCCTTCGTGCTCACTCAATCGTTCGTCTTTCTCTCCAAGGCGAGCGGACAGCAGCTGCTGACACGCCAGATCAACCGCTTGGTCAATGCCGGGGATTTCGCGGTGTCGCAGGCCGAGGAGCTCACTCAGGCGCTCGATGCGCTGACCAGCAACGAGTTCGTCATGGGCGATCACCATCTGACCCTGCAGGTCATGGCCGACGCGCCCGACGGCACGGCGGACGGCCCCGCGCGCCTCGAGGAGCTCAACCAGCACGTGGCCCGGGCGCGGGCACTGCTCGCCGACACGGGCATGACGGTCGCGCGCGAGGATCTCGCTCTGGAGGCGGCGTTCTGGGCGCAGCTGCCGGGCAATTTCGCGTTCCGCCCGCGCAAGGCGCCCATCACCTCGCGCAACTTCTCGGCGCTCGCGCCGTTTCACAATTTCCCCACCGGGCGCGCCCATGGCAATCACTGGGGCGATGCGCTCGCGGTGTTGCAGACCCGCGCGCGCTCGCCCTTTCATTTCTCCCTGCATGCCGCGGAGGCGAGCGAGGGCGGGCGGCGCGACACCGGGCACACCTTCATCTGCGGGCCGACCGGCTCCGGCAAGACCGCGCTCATCGGCTTTCTGGTGGCCATGCTGAGTCGCGCCGGCGCGACCCAGGTGATTCTCGATAAGGACAGGGGGCTGGAGATTCTCGTGCGGGCGCTCGGCGGGCACTACCTGCCTCTGCGCAACGGTCAGCCGACCGGCTTCAATCCGCTGCAACTGCCGCCGGGCGCCGGCAACGTGGAATTTCTTCGCGGCTGGCTCGAGCTTCTCGCCAGGCCCCCGCACGGCGCCTCGCTCAGCGTGCGCGAGGTGCGTGAGCTCGACCAGGCGCTGCGCGCCACCCTCGCGCTGACCCCGAACGCCCGCCGGCTCTCGAATCTGCTCGAGTTCCTCGATGCAACCGATCCCGAGGGCCTCTACGGGCGGCTGGCCCGCTGGAGCGAGCGGACGCGGGGTGAGTACGCCTGGGTTTTCGACAACCCATGCGACTCGGTCGCAGAGCAGCTCTCTCACACTGCGCTCGTCGGCTTCGACGTGACCGAATTCCTCGAGCACCAGCGCTGCCGCGCGCCCATCTCACTCTATCTGCTGCACCTGGTGCGTCAACTGCTCGACGGGCGGCGCCTGGTGTGCTGGATGGACGAATTCTGGCGGCTCATCGAGGATCGGGCGTTCGAGCAGTTCGCCAAGGACGGGCCCAAGACCTGGCGCAAGCTCAACGGCGTCATGGTTCTCGCCACGCAAAGCGCGAGCGACGTGCTCGAGAGCGGCATCAGCCGCACGGTCGTCGAGCAGACCGCGACCAAGATCTTCTTCCCCAATCCGAGCGCGTTCGGCGATGAGCTCGTGCAGGGCTTCGGCCTGACGCGGCGGGAAGTCTCCCTGATCAAGGACGAGCTCGAGCCGGGTGCGCGCTCGTTCCTCGTCAAGCAGGGAGCGCAGAGCCTCGTGTGCCAGCTCGATCTGTCGGGACTTCAGGCCGAGATGCAGGTGCTCTCGGCCCGATCGAGCGGGTTGCGGCGGCTCGAGCAGTTGCTGCGCGAGCGCGGCACGGAGCCTGCGCGCTGGCTGGATGAATTCCTTGCGGTGCCCGTCACAGAGTGATCCCTCGGAGGTGTGCCATGAGACTGACAGAGCGGATGCTGAGATTCCTCGTGCTGCTGCTTGTCGTGGCGGCGCCGGCCGCCCACGCGCAATGGGCGGTGATCGACGTGGCCGCCGTCACGCGCCTCACCACTGAGATCCAGACCCTCGAGCAGTCGCTCGCGACGCAACGGCAGCAGTTCATGGAGGCGCAGCAGCAGCTGCGCTCCATGACCGGAGACCGTGGCATGGAGAATCTGCTCGCGAACGTCCGGCGCAACTACCTGCCGCAGGACTCCTCGCAATTGAGCGCCGCCCTGGCCGGGCAGTCCTCGGGCTATCCGGCCTTCTCCGCAACCCTGCGCGCGGACGTCGCCGCGCAGAGGCGTCTGACGCCGGCACAGTTCGCACAGCTGTCCACGACCGCGCAGCGGCAGTTGAGTGACGAGCGCCGCACCGCAGCGTTGCTGCAGGCGGTCTCGACGGAGGCGCTGGCCAATGCCAGCGGCAGATTCTCCGGGCTGAAGCAGCTGATCGCGGCGATCGGCTCGGCAGGCGATCAGAAGGCGATCCTGGATCTCACCGCGCGAATCTCCGCCGAGCAGGCCATGCTCGAGAACGAGCAGACGAAGCTGCGGGTCCTGTTCGCCGCCGCCGAAGCGGATCACTGGATCGATCGTGAGCGATCGCGCGAGGAGGCGATTGCAGAGGAGGGCAATTTTGCGACGCGCTTTCAGCCGACGCCCTGAGCGGCGCGCGATCAGACGTCCGGACAGTCAACAGGCACGAGGCAGCGGTCATGGGATTCTTCGAGACATTCTGGGTGTGGCTGAACGGGGCGTTGTCGAGCTACATCGGCACGACCACCGCGCGCGTGGCGTCGATTCTTGAGCCGACGCTCATCGTGCTCGGCACGGTGTATGTCATGGGCTGGGGCTACCTGCTGATCAGCGGGCGCATTCAGGAGCCGGTGGGCGATGGTCTGCGGCGCATCGCAACACTGGCGCTCGTGCTCGGCGTCGCGGTGCACCTGTGGCTGTACAACACGCTGATCGTCACGACGTTCTATCAGGCGCCGGCGCAGTTCGCGGCGGATGTGGTGGGCGCGTCCTACCCGGTCGAGACGCTGGATGCGATCTGGAATCAGGGCGGCACCGTCGCCGGGCGCCTGTTCGACAAGGGCAGCGTGTGGGGAGGTGATCTGGGGTTCTATATCGCCGGGGCCGTCGTATGGGTGCTGGTCGGACTGCTGTGCGTGTACACGATGTTTCTGTTGGCGCTCTCGAGCATTGCGCTCTCGGTGCTGCTGGCGCTCGGGCCGCTGTTCATGGTGCTGCTGCTGTTCGAGGGAACGCGCCGCATGTTCGTCGCCTGGCTCGCGCAGCTGGCCAATTATGCGCTCATCACGGTTCTGACGGTCATGGTGGCGGCGCTGCTGCTGCACCTGGTACAGCTCTACGCCGAGCAGACCGCAGCCCTCGGGGCCGCGGTCGATACCGTCGATGCGCTCGATTTCCTGCTTGTGACCGTGCTCGTGTTTCTGTTCATGCAGCAGGTGATGCCGATCGCCGCGGGGCTGTCCGGTGGAATTGCCCTCAGCACCTACGGCGTGATGAGCCGGGCGGTGCGCTCGGCGGGACGGCCGTTCGGTGCCGGTGCGCGGCTCGCCGCGCCGGCGGCGGCCGGGGCGGTAGTGGCATTGGGCGGCTCTGCGCGAACGGGCCTGCATCGTGTCGGTGCCCGGTACGGCGCGCGCAGTGCAGACGGCTCCGGCGAGGCGGCGTGAACCCGGTGCGAGTGCAGTGAGGCAGGCCATCATGAGAGTACTGCTCGTTGTGTGCGCGGCGTTGACGTTTGCCGGCTGCGCGGATGCGTCGCGCTGCGTCGATCGGCTGGTGCCCATCAATGCGCCAGCGGGGATGCGCATGGCGCACACTCTCGATGCGCCGGTCCCGGCAGCGGCGCACAAGGACCGTCCACTCGGGAGGCGGCGGCCATGAGCGGCGATCCCTCGCTCGCCGGTTACCTCGAAGAGGCGGCCTCCTGGGATGCCGAGCGCGTGCTGCAGACGCAACGGGATGCGCGCATGGCTTGGCGGGTCGCCGCCGGCGCATGCCTGTGCGCGCTCGGCCTGATGTCGGCGCTGGTGGTGCTGCTGCCGCTGAAACGCGTCGAGCCCTACCTCATCCGGGTCGATAGCCGCACCGGTGTCGTCGATGTCGTGCCGCCCTATCGGGGCGGAACGCACTTTGGTCTCACGATCGCGCGGTATTTTCTCATGCGCTACATCGCCGTCTGCGAGCGTTTCGACTACGCCATGGCCGAGGCCGATTACGAGCAGTGCGGTGCTTTCAACTCGAGCCAGCTGAACGAGGCGTTGTATGCGCGCTGGGCGAGGGGCAACCCCCGCTCCCCGCTCAATGTGCATCGCGACGGCAGCACGGTGTCGGTGCGGATCGAGGCGGTGAGCTTTCTCGGTCCCGGGGTCTCGGGCGAACGGCTCGCCCAGGTGCGCTTCGAGCGCATCGCCCGGCAGGTGGACGGCACGCCTGACGGGACAGGGCAGTGGATTGCGACCCTGACGTATCGATTCACGGGCGCGCCGGCGAATCCCGCGGTGCGGCGGTGGAATCCCCTGGGATTTGAGGTGACCGCCCTGGAGCTCGATCGGGAGGTGCTCGGCCCGTCACCCTCGGCGCAGTCCGGAAAGGGGCGCTCGTGATGGCGCGCCGGGTTGCAGGCGCGCTCTTCGGAGCGCTCGGGGCGGTGCTGAGCGGCATCGGTGCCGGCCCGGCTGCCGCGCACGCCGGGCCGATCGGCGCACACACACCCAACGGGCGATTCGCGAGCGCGCCTCAGGACCTGCGGATTCGCTATGTCCGTTATGAGGCCGATCGCGTCTACCGGTTGCGCGGGTACGTGGGGTATGAGATCGACCTGCAGTTCGCCCCCGGCGAGCGCTTCGAGGGACTGGGGGTGGGCGATGCCCAGGCGATCAAGGTGGCAGCCGCGGCGAATCACCTGTTCATCAAGCCGGTCGCGGCGCATGTCTCTACGGACATGACGGTGCTCACGAACCGCAGGGCGTACGTCTTCAATTACCGAGTGCGGCCAACGCCCGCCCGGCAGCGTCGCACCCCCATCGTCTACGCCGTGCGGTTCGAGTATCCGCGCGCCGCGCGCCGCCGCAGCGCGGCGCAGCGGCAGCGTCTGCGGGTCGATCGGGATCTGTACCGCGCGGAGCATGCGCCGCCGCGCAATGAGGATTACTGGTATTGCGGCCCGGCCGCGCTGAAGCCGCAAGCGGCATGGGACGACGGCGCAGAGACCCATTTGATCTTCCCCTCCCGCGAGCAGCTGCCGGCCGTGTTCGTGCGCAACGCCGATGGCAGCGAATCGCTCGTGAATTTCGACATGCGCGGCGATCAGATGGTGATTCACCGCATCGCGCGGCGCTTCGTGCTCAAGCGCGGCCGGCTGACCGGCTGCATCGTCAACAAGGCGTTCGCCGGCTCGGGCCGCCGCCTGGCCTCCGGGACGCTCTCGCCGCGCGTGTGGCGGGTGACGCGGCGCGCCGCGAGGCACAGGAGCGGCTCCGGTGGGCCGGGAGGATCCCGATGATGCGCCGGTTCTGGCCGTGGACGGCACGGGCGAGGCGTGAGGCCGGCCGACCGGGACCGGCGGTGCCGAACGATGATCACGAGGCCGGTGTCGTGGCGGGTGAGCGCGGCACCACGCTTGCGAGCCGCGCCCGCTCCCTCCAAGCGCGTCTCAACGCGCTGTTGGCAGGCGCGCTGGCCGTCGGGATCGTGACGGCCATGCTGGTCTGGTACTACGGGGAGGCGCTGCGGCACCTCGGGCGCGCCGCAGCGGTTGCGCCGGTCGTGAGCCCCAGTGCCGGCGGCCTCGGCCCGCCGCCCCTTGGGGCCATTCCGCCGCCGCATCTGAGTTCCACGCCGCCGGCGACTTCACCAACCCGTCGCGCCCGCGCGCTTGCCGGGCCCGTGGTGCACGCAGACGTTGCGGCACTGACGCTGCCGACATTGCCGCCCTCTCCCCTGGCTCCCTGGCGGCCGAGGAGTCACCCTGCCCACACCGGCGCGGGGCCGGGATGGCCCCGCGTGGGGCATGCCCGGCCGCTCTCCGGCGGGGTGTTCATCGCGGCCCGTTCTGAAGCGGCGGAGCGCGCGCCGGGCGCGCCACCCTCTGCTGTGGCCCACTCGCGGACCCGATCCGGCGCACAGGGGACTGACAGCACGCGGCTCAGCGCGCTGTTGCGCCCGGCCATGATGTCCGCGACGCGGGCGCAATTGCTGCCGCAGAGGCGCCTGCTGCTCGCCAAGGGCACGTTCATCGACTGCACGCTCGAGACCGCAATCGACTCGACCCTGCCGGGGATGACCACGTGCATCACGGCGACCGATACCTTCAGCGCCGACGGTACCGTCGTGCTGCTGCCGCGCGGCACGGAGCTGATCGGGCAGACTCGAGGCGAAGTCCGCCAGGGCATGGCGCGGGTCTTCGTGATCTGGACGCAGGCGCGCACGCCCTCGGGCGTCGTCGTGCGGCTCGACTCGCCCGCGACCGACTCGCTCGGCCGCTCGGGCCTGACCGGCACGGTGGATCGGCATTTCTGGGAGCGCTTCGGCGCAGCGCTGCTGATCTCGACCCTGACCGGAGTCATTCAGTCGCGGGCGGAGAACTCGGTCGGCGCGGTCGTCATCGACCCCACGGCCAGCGAGGATGTCCTCACGCAGGCGTTGCGCAGCGCGCAGGACATTGCCCCGACCATCAAGGTGCCCAATGGCCAGCGCATCGAAGTGCTGGTCGCCCGCGATGTGGACTTCCGGTCCGTCTATGAGCTCGTTGCCCGCTGAGCGCGCCGGTCCGGCGCCGCGCAACCCGCCGGGCGAATCGGCGCTCGAGCTGACGCTGCGCGTGCTCGCGCCGCTGCTCGCCCGTCCCGGGCTGACGGAGCTGTGCATCAATGGCCCGGGCGAGGCGTTTCTCGAGACCGGTGAGGGGTGGAGCCGCGAGGCGTTGCCGGCTGTGGATTTCGAGTGGTGCTGGCGGTTTGCCAAGCTCGTGGCGAATCATACGAGCCAGCGCATCGATGAGTCTCACCCGCTCTTGTGCGGCGCGCTGCCAAGCGGTGAGCGCGTGCAGATCGCCATGCCGCCGGCGACGCAGCAGGGCCACGTGGCCATCAACATCCGCCGTCCGGCCGAGGCGCGCTGGTCCATCGAGGCGCTGGCCGGGCGCGGCGCGCTGCGCGAGACCCGCATCGCCCGCGAGCCCGGCGAGAGCGTCGAGCGGGAGCTCGGCGCGCTCCTCGCCGCGGGCCGCTACGAGGCATTCCTGCGCCTGGCGGTGCGCAGCCGGCGAAACATCCTGGTCTCCGGCCCCACCGGCTCCGGCAAGACGACCTGGACCAAGGCGCTGATCGCGGAGATCCCCTCCGAGGAGCGCCTGATCACGATCGAGGACGCCCCGGAGCTCGTGCTCGATGCGCATCCGAACCACGTGCGCCTCTTCTACAGCAAGGACGATCAGGGCCTCTCGCGGCTCACGCCGAAACAGCTGCTCGAGGCGTGCCTGCGCATGAAGCCGGATCGGATCCTGCTCGCGGAGCTGCGCGCCGAGGAAGCCTTCGACTATCTGCGCAACGTCAACTCCGGGCATCCGGGCTCGATCACCAGCGTGCACGCCTCGAGTGCGGCGTTGGCCTTCGAGCAGCTGGTTCTGCTGGTCAAGCAGAGCCCGGGCGGGCGGGGTCTGGCGAGGCGCGATATTCAAAGTCTGTTGCACGTGCTGATCGACGTCGTCATCCAGTGCGGTCTCGAGCGCCAGCGGCGCAGCGTGCGGGAAATCTGGTTCCGGCCCGAGTCGATGCCGCCCGCCACCGCGCAGCGCTCTGCGCGTCAGTGCCGGGCGATCCGTCCGCGCGCGCCCTTGTCGCCGCCGCGGCAGGAGTGAGTCCCGTGCCAGGGCAGGGGCTGTTTGAGCTGACGCACGGCTGGCCTGGCCTCATGGTCGCCTACGGCTTCGTGCAGGCGCCGATGTGGGCGGCGCTGGCGCGCGGCCGCGCCAGCCTCGGTCGCTGGCTCGCCTCGCCCGTGGTGGCCGCGGCGGTGACGTTCGGCCTGGGTGCGGGCATCGCGGCGGCCGAGCCGGTGCTGCACGTCTTCGGCGCGGGCGGCGGGATGATGCGCGCGGCCGGCGCGGCCGGCTGCAGCGCCCTGACGGGTTATGTCGCGGGACGCGCATTCGCGCGAGCCCGTCCCGCCCGCGAAGTCGTGCACGTCCGCGGGGCCGTCGTTCGCGACGCAACAGACCCTGAGGCGGCGCGCCGCGAGCGGCCGGGGGCGGGTCATTCGCACGTCCGCGGCGCTGGCGCGACGGCACTGACCTTGGCCGGGGTCCGGGTTGCGGCCGCGGACGAAACGAAGCATTTCAAGATCATCGGCGCCACCGGCGCCGGCAAGAGCACGGCGATTGCCGAGCTGCTCGGCGGGGCGCTGGCCCGCGGGGATCGCGCCGTGATCGCCGATCCGGACGGCGGCTATGCGCGGCAGTTCTTCAACGCGCGCCGCGGCGATGTTCTGCTCAGCCCCTTCGAGCCCGGCGGGCGGCGCTGGGACCTGTTCGGGGAGATATCCGAGCCCTACGACATCGAGCAGCTGGCCCTGGCGCTGATTCCCGACCATCAGGGGGCCGACCGCAGCTGGCGCGGATACGCGCGGACCCTCTTCAGCGCGGTTGCCGGGCAGGCGCGCGCGGCGGGCGTCGGCGATGTGGGCGAGCTCTACGATCTGGTGGTCACGGCCGACGCCGCCGAACTGAAGCTGTTGGTCGGCGGCACGCCCGCCCAGCCGTTCTTCGAGGAGCACAACGCACGCATGCTCGATTCCATCCGATCCGTCACCAGCTCGGCGGTGGGCGCGCTGCAGCACGTGGCGCGTCAGCGCGCGCCATCGCTGTCGGTGCGGCAGTGGGTGCGCCACGGCCAGGGCGTGCTCTACGTACCGTACCGCGCGCGGCAGATTGCGGCGCTGCGCTCGAGCATTTCCGCGTGGATGCGGCTGGCGATCTTCGAGTCCCTCAGCGGGGCGGAAGGCGGTCGGCCGATGTGGTTCATCGCCGATGAGCTCGATGCGCTCGGCCCGATCGACGGGCTGAAGGATGCGCTCGCGCGGCTGCGGAAATTCGGCGGCCGGTGCGTGCTCGGCTTTCAGTCGATCGCCCAGGTCTCGACGACATACGGCGCCGGAGAGGCGCAGACCATCGTCGAGAACTGCGGCAATTCACTGATCCTGCGCTGCTCGGCGAGTGAGCACGGCGGGACCGCGCGCTTCGCGTCGCGTCTGATCGGAGACCGGGAGATCATCCGCCTCACGCGCACGCGCTCACGCCGGCCGGGGGAGATCCTTCCCTCGCTGAGCGAGGCCGAGCACTGGCAGCTCGAGCCTGCGGTGATGGACGCGCAGATCGAGCGCCTGGCGGACCTGTCTGGGTTTTTGAAGCTGGCATCGGTGCCGGACTGGCAGCGCGTGCGATTGCGCCCCGCCGCGCACCGCAGCGTCGAGGGACATGGCGCCGAATTGCCTGCCGCGGCTCACTCGGCCGCCGCGGCCGAGGAGGAGGGCTGCAGTCTTGGGTGAGACGGAGCCGCTGAACGAGACGCTGCGGGTGGGGTTGCTGCTCGAGACCGTGCAGACGCAGCAGCGACTCGCGGCGGAGGCGCTCGAAGGCTTGCGCGAGCACACACAGGCCCTCGAGGCGCTGGTGCGTGCGGAGGTCGGCCGGTCGGCCGCCGAGTCCTTCGAGGGCTTGAGCGCCGAGACGGCCGAGGCGGCGGCGGCGTTGCGGCGACTGCGGCGGGCGGCCGATGGACGGCTGCTCGCCTGGAGCGCTGCGGCGACGGTGCTCAGTGCGGCGATGACGCTCGGGGCGATGCACATGCTGTTGCCGTCGCAACGTCAGATTGACGCCCTGCGCGCGCGCCGTGCGCGCTTCGCCGCGGATATCAGGCGCCTGCGCGAGTACGGCGGTTCGGTCGAGCTGCGCCGCTGCGGCAGCAAAGGCAGGCTGTGCGTGCGGGTGGATCGCACCGGACCGGCCTACGGGCCGCATGGGGAGTTTCTGCTGGTGAAGGCGCCGTGATCCGGCCCTGGGGCATTGCGGCCGATGGCGCGCTTGCGCGGTACCGGCTCGCTGCGGCGCTGCTGCTGGGACTGGCGCTGGCGGGGATCATGCAGGCGCGCACCCGGCGAGGGCGCGATGTGTATCGCCGTGGCGCGCGCCTCGAGGACGGCCGACGAGCCCGGCGCCCTCGAGTGCGGTGCCGGCCTCATGGCGCAGGCCGCGCCGTGACGCTGGCCTCGGTCGCCATCGCGCCGCTCGAGGAGAGCAAGCATTTCAAGCTGATCGGCACCACCGGGACCGGGAAATCCACCGCCATCGCCGAGCTGCTCGGCGGTGCGCTCGAGCGCGGCGATCGCGCCGTGATCGCCGATCCCGATGGGGGTTATCTCGCGCGCTTTCATGCGGCCTCGCGCGGGGATGTCATCCTCAACCCCTTCGAGCGGCGCGCCGTGAAATGGGACCCGTTTGCCGAGCTCGCCGGTCCGGGCGATCCGGAGCAGCTCGCCGCGAGCCTGATCGCCGCCGGCGAGGATGCCGCGGGCCGGGAGTGGCGCGGCTATGCGCGCACCTTCCTCGCCGCCGTGCTGCGCCGCGCCGGCGAGCACGGCGGGGATATCGGGGAGCTGTGGCGGCTGATTGCGATCGCCCCGGGCGCGGAGCTGCGCCCGCTGCTGCGCGACACGCCCGCGCAGCCCTTTCTCGAGCCGGAGAACGCGCGCATGTTCGGCTCCATACGCTCGGTGGCGACCGCCTGCACCGCGGCGCTCGAGCACGTGCGCGAGCAGAGTGCGCGCGGCTTCTCGGTGCGCGCGTGGGTGCGCCAAGGCAGGGGCGTGCTGTTTCTCCCGTACCGGGCCGGGCAGATCGCCGCGCTGCGCACGCTCATCGCCAGCTGGATGCGCCTGGCGGTGTTCGAGACGATGGACGGGCCTGCGGGGGACCGGCGCTTGTGGTTCATCGTCGATGAGCTCGATGCACTGGGCGCCATCGACGGTCTGCGCGATGCCCTGGCGCGGCTGCGCAAGTTCGGCGGCCGATGCGTCCTCGGACTGCAGTCGATCGCCCAGGTCGCCTCGATCTACGGCGCGGGGGATGCGCAGACCATCGTGGAAAACTGCGGCAACACGCTGATCCTGCGCTGTTCGGCGAGCGAGCGCGGCGGCACGGCGCAGTTCTGCTCGCGCCTGATCGGCGAGCGGGAAATCACTCGCCGTACCGTCTCGCGCGGCCGCGACGGGTCGGGCGGATTTGGCGGCGGGTCACGGGGTGCGCGCCGCTCGGTGCAGGTAAGCGAGCAGCGCGTAACGGAGATGGCCGTGCTGCCCTCGGAAATCGAGCAGCTCCCGGACCTCGAGGGTTTTCTCAAGACGGCCGCATCGGCGCGCTGGCTGAGAGTCCGCCTGAGGCGGCCGGTGTGAGGAGCGGGATCGACGCAACGCTGCAGAGGCTCGGCGATGGCTATCTTCCACATGCAGATCAACACGGTGTCGCGCTCGAGCGGCCGTAACGCACCGGCGTCGGCCGCGTATCGCGCCGGCGAGCGGATCCGCGACGAGCGGACCGGGGCGGTCTACGATCACCGCAACCGCCGCGACGTGCTGCACAAGGAGATCCTGTTGCCCTCGCGGCTCGAGCAGCACGGGGCGGCGCTCGATTGGGCGCGCGAGCGCTCGAGCCTGTGGAATGCGGCGGAGCGGATCGAGACGCGGCAGGACTCGCGGGTGGCGCGCGAGTACATGGTCGCGCTGCCCGCGGAACTGCCCGCCGCGCAGCGCGTGGCCCTGGCGCGGGCGTTCTCCCGGGAGATCGCTGATCGCTACAACATCGCGGTCGATCTGGCGGTCCATGCGCCGCGACCCTTCGGAGATCAGCGCAACTTCCACGCGCACCTGCTGACCACGACGCGGGAGGTTGCACTCGATGGCCTGGGAGCGAAGGCGGGCCTGGACATGAAGGGCACGACGCGCGCCGAGCTCGGCCTGCCCACAAGCCGCAGGGAATTCATCGCGCTGCGCCAGCGCTGGGCGCAGCTCGTCAACGAGCATCTGCGCGCGGCACACCTCGCGGCGCGGGTCGATTCGCGCAGTCTGGAGGCTCAGGGCATCGACCGCGAGCCGCGTCCGCGCCTTCCATACGCAGCCATCGCCTCGGAGCGGCGCGGCGAGCGCAGCGAAGTCGCTGAACGGATCCGCGAGCGCTATCGCGCCCGGGTCGCCGCGCGTGCCGAGCGCGCCGGCTCGTCTCGTCCGGCGGCTGCAGCCAACGAGGCCCCGCCGCCCCCGCCCCCGGCGGTGCAAGCCGCAGCGTCCAGCGGCTCCGAGCAGCGGCAGCGACAGGCCGTGCGCGCCTGGCTGCAGTACCGCCAGGCGCATGGCCGCGCCGCGGGGGGTGACGCGCCGAGCGGCGAGTTATCGCCGGCCGAGACAGTGCGGCGCCAAGCGATCGAGGCGTGGCGCGCCGAACGGGCGAAGGGGGCAGAGACTCACGAGCCGGCGGGCGAGCCGGAGCGCTCGATCGAGAGCGAGTCCGGCGCGGGGGCCGATGCCCGCGGCGCGGGCCGCGATCGGGATCTTTCCTGGTGAGTGCGCCGGATCGTCGGGCACTGCCGCCGTCAGTTGAAATCGTGGGCGTAGGCGAGCATCGCGCCGCCGCGCACGGGCACCACGGTCACCATCGAATTGCCCATGTCCTGGCGGGCCCTGCGGTCCATGACGAAGTGGGCGGTAGCCATGCCGAGGGCGGCGGCCGCGACGGTGTCCGACAGCCAGTGGGCGTTGTGCTTCATGCGCAGGTAGGCCGTGCCGAGGCCGATGCCGTAGCCGATCACGCGGCGCAGCCAGCGGATCCTCGGATTGCCCGATTCGGCGAGCACGGTGCCGATGGCGAACGCGGCGGTCACGTGCAGCGAGGGAAACGAGCTGCCGCCGGCGAACCATTTGTTCGAGTCGGTGGTCTGATAGGGCCGCTGGCGGCCGAACATGTATTTCATGGTGAAGCCGGTGAGGGAGGCAAGCCCCGCCGATTCGAGCATGTTCCAGGATTCGGACTCGCCCTCGCTGCTGTGCGTGAGCGCGGCGTAGCCGAAGGTCAGCGCGAAGGCCGCAAATCCCGGCATCGCATCGGTGAGTGTGGCGCTCGAGGGCGGCTTGCCGCCGAAGGGCAGTCTCGAGCCGGAATCGAAGTGCGAGCGCACCTCGGTGTCATAGTGGTGCGCGATCGCGACGGCCGCGAGTGCGCCGCCGAAGTACTCCCAGTTGCGCCGCTTCCAGTGCAGCGGATCGGTGTAGTACGCCTTCATGTCCCCGAGCGAGCGGAAGAAGAGCATCTTCAGCTCCGAGCGCTTCTTCGGGTAGGAAATGGCCGAGGGCGCCGGCAGCGGGGCCGGCATGGCCGTGCCGGCGGGCGGCGTTGCCGCCTGTTGCGCGCCGTGCGCGAGCGGTGAGAGGGAGCCCAGCAGCAGTGTGATGCCGAGCAGCCCTGCGTGGCGAAGCCGGTAATTGATCCTCATCGGGAGATTTTAGGGATTTCCAGCCGGGCCGCCAGAGGGCGGCGCCAATAAATTCCCGTCAGCGGGAATTTTCATGCAGCGACGGAACCGATTGCGCCGGTCGCTCAGGGCGCCATGCGTCACGCGAGCTGTGCGCACGGGGCGGATCTCAGAGCACGTGTCCCAACGCCGCCGCCGCGAGCGCCGCGAGCAGCGCCGGCGGCATGACCAGCACGCCGAGCCTGAGGAAGGTCAACGCGTCGATATGCACGCGCTCGCGGCGCAGCGCGATCAGCCACAGGATGGTGGCGAGCGAGCCGGTCACCGAGAGATTCGGGCCGAGATCGACGCCGATCAGCATGCCTGCGCGAAGGCCCGACAGTCCGTGGCCGGTGCCGAGGGAGGCGGCAATGAGCGCCACAGGCAGATTGTTCATGACATTGCTCGCGGCGGCCACGCCCCCTCCGGCGGCGAGCAGCGCGAATCGGCCGGCGTGCAGCGCCACGCGCCCGATCAGCGCCCCGAGCGCCGCCAGCAGCCCGGTGCGCTCGAGACCGGCCACGAGAACGAAGAGGCCGGCGACCAGCGGCAGGACACCCCAGGAGACTTCCTTGACGAGCGGCCAGGGGTTGCGTCGCTCGATGACGAGCACGAGCAGGAGTGTCAGTACGGCGGCGCTGAAGGTGGGCACGCCCAGTTGCCGTCCGGTCGCCGACGCCCACAGCAGCGCGAGCACGGTCAGTCCGATGCCTGCGGCAGCGAGCCGTGCGGCGCGGCTCAGGATCGGCACCGGCACATCGCGGGTAAAGGTGCCCTGCAGGGCCCTGCTCTGCGTGGCGCGCAGCGTCAGGTACGTCACACCGATGGCCAGAACCGAAGGCAGCAGAAACTGCGCGAGCCACCGGCCGAGCGGCGGGAGGTGACTGGCGTAGACCACCAGGTTGGCCGGGTTGGCGATGGGCAGCAGAAAGCTCGCGGCGTTGGCGATGAAGGCGCAGACCAGCAGGTACGGCAGCGGTTCGGTGCGCGCGTGGCGGCTCGCGGCGTAGACGGCGGGCGTGAGGACCACCGCCGTGGCATCGTTCGACAACAGCGCCGTCACGCCGATGCCGACCAGGTAGATCAGCACAAAGAGCCGGCGCGGCGAGCCGCGCGCGGCGCGCACCGCGTGCGCTGCGACCCAGTCGAACAGGCCCTCGGCGCGCGCCAGCTCCGCCAGCAGCATCATGCCGGCGAGGAACAGGTAGACATCGGTTCCCCGCCCGACGGCGACCCAGGCTTGATTCCACGACAGCAGCGAGCCCAGCACGAGCAGCGCCGCGCCGGCCACGGCCCACAGTGCCTCGGAGATCCCCCAGGGGCGCAGCAGCATCCCGCAGACCGCGATCGCCGCGATCAGCCAGGTGATGTCGTTCGCGAGGCTGGCGTGCACCATGATCACGGACGGTCCTTCAGTGGCCGGTGCGCCATTCCACTGGTCGCGTCCGTCGCCGTCAAGGCGCCGCTTGGGCCGGGCGTGCAGCCGGCTTGCCGGCTTACGACGCGGGTCGTAGACTCGGGCTGTGAAGAGCTTCCGGCTCCCTGCCGACGATTTGGAATACGCTGTGCTCACGGCGCTGTGGGAGTTCGGCACCGCCTCGGTGCGCGAGCTGCACGAGCGGCTCGGCGTGCCGCAGGGGCTGGTGTACACGACCATCGCCAAAGTGGTCGACCGCCTGCGCGAGAAGGGGCTGATCCAGCGCCAGCGCAAGGGCGCGGCGTTTCACTATCGCCCCAGGGTGGCGCGGGAGACGGTCGAGCGGGCCAGAGCGCGCAACGCGCTGACACGTCTGCTCGGCGCGACGCCGCGCACCGCGGCCGCCGCGCTGGTGGAGGCGGTCGAGGATCTCGATCCGGAGCTGCTCGCCGAACTGGAGCAGGCAGTGGCGGCCCGGCGGAGGGCGAAGAATGGAACGTGAGACGCTGCTGACGATGCTGCTGATGATCTTCGGCGGCTGCGCGCTGCAGGCGCTGGCGGCCTGGCCGGGCACGCTGCCCGCCATCGCGGACGCCGACTCGCTGGAGCAGGCGGCATGGCTCAGAGTGTGTCTGCCGGCATTGCCCATGCTGTTCATCGCAGCGTGGCTCGCAGGCTGGGCGTTGACGCAGCCCGACCCGGTGCGCGACCGGCTGGATCCTTTCGTCGTGGTCGCACTCTGGCTGCCCTTCGGGCTGCTGTTTCTGCGCGCGCTGCTGCGGGCCGTGTGGGCGCTGGTGCGCGAGCCGCCCGAGTGCGGCGTGTCGACCGTCGGCTTCATGACGCCGCTGGTGCTGTTCTCGCCTTTCCTCGCCCGCCAGCTCGATGAGCCGGTGATCCAGGCGGCGCTCGCGCATGAGCGGGCGCACGGCCGGCACCGCGATCCGCTGCGCATCTGGGTTGCGCAGCTCATCACCGATTTGCAGTGGCCGTGGCCGCGCGCCCGGCGCCGGTTCGAGGCCTGGCTCGAAGCGCTCGAATGGGCCCGCGACGACGAGGCGCGCCGCGAGGGCATCGAGGGGTCGGAGCTGGCGGCGGCGGTGTTGGCCTCGGTGCGCTTTCTCGGAGCGATTGCTCCGCGCCAGCGAACGGCGCTGACGGGAACGCAGTTGGCGCATGCTCGCCTGGTCGGCGACGGACAGACCCTGCGGCGCAGGGTGGCGCGAATGCTTGCGCCGCTGCCGCGGCCCGCTCTGCCCGAAGCGCGCCGGGTGTTGGGCTTTCCGGCGAGCGCGGCGCTGTGGATCCCGGTGCTGCTCGCGGTCCTGGCGCTCGGCATCGTCTACGGCGGGCTGGTCATGCGGCCGCTGCTTGCCCTGACCGCCTGAGGCGTATTGGCGAGCGCGCCGGTCACGGCGCCGCGTCGGTGCCCGTGGCCGACTCGCGGCTCACCGCCGGCTCGATCGCCCCGAAGAAGCGGCGGTAGAGCACGATGTACAGGCCCTGCAGCGCCGCGGCGAGCAGGAACGGCGCGGTGAAATCTCCGCGATGGATCAACCAGCCGCCGATCACCGGACCGACGGCGCGGGGAATCTGCACCGAGAGGTTCTGCACGCTCGCGGCCACGCCGCGCCGCTCCGCCCGGGTTAGGCTCGCGGCCACGGCCTGGCGTACTCCGGCGGTGCCCCGATTGAACACCCCGCGCAGCGCGTACAGCGTCGCGGCCAACCCGAAGTCCGGCGAGAAGGGGATGCCGAGGAGCAGCGCGAGCCCGATGACCCGCATCGCGATCACGGCGCGCACGGAACCGAACCGCCGGCCGAGCCAGGTGGCCAGCATGGCGCCGAGGGCGGCGAGCGCGAAGCTCGCCGCCAGCGCGGGGCCGATGGCCGACAGCCCGTGCGCGTAGCGGCGCAGGAACCAATAGGCAATCAGCGGCCCGATGATGCCGATCGCCAGACCATTGATGGCGCCGGTGAGAGCGAGCTTGCGGATGCTGCGGTTCTCATCGCGTTTGATGCGCACTTCCGTGATGTGATCCCGCACGGGCGCCGCGCGCGCAGGCGTGCTCTCGCGGGTCCAGGCAATCAGCGCCAGCGAGGCGAATGAGCCGAAGAGCGGCAGCGTGAACAGAATGCGGTAACTGGTGGGCGCCCCGTAGCCGTAGCCGAGCAGCGGTGGTACCGCGACCAGCAGCGCGCCCGCTCCCATGCCGAGGAAGCCCAGGGTCGCATTGTGCGAGAGGGCGCGCCGGCGCTCCTCGCCGTCGACCTCACGTGCGAGCCACGCCTGCTCGACGGGCGCGAATGGTCCGGCGGCGCCATTTGCGCCGCGTCCGAAGCCGGCGAGCGTGGCCGCGGCAATCAGCACCGCCTCGTTCGGCGTGACGATCGCCGCCAGTGCCGCGCCGGCGGCGGCGAGCTCGTAGGCAATGAGCAGCCGGCGGCGGCTCGTGCGGTCGCTCATCGGGCCGATGATCAGCGTCAGCAGCGCGCCGAAGGCCAGTCCCGCCATGAGAATCACGCCGATGGCCGTGCCGCCGAACCCCAGCGCGTGCAGGTACAGGCTGAAGCTGGCCACGGTTGCGCCCTGGCCGACGCTGCGCGCCGCGCGGGCGGCGAGCAGGCAGCGAACGTTGTGCGGCAGGCGTTGGGGCACGGAGAGGCGGTACGGCCGGAGGGGATCCGGCAGTATCGGGGTACGGTCTGCCGAGGCGCAACTGGCGAAAAGGGGGAGTCTTCGGACCGGCTGCTACGGCCGCCGTGCCCCGGATCAGCCGAGCAGATCGACGCGATGGGTGCGCAGACGCTGCAGCCAGGGCTCGAAGTCCTCTGGCGACATGGCCTTGGCGAGGAGCCATCCCTGGGCCAGCGTGCATCCGTACTGGCGCACGAGCTTCCAGTCCTGCAGCGACTCGACCCCTTCGGCGACGGTTTCCAGGCCGAGCTCGCTCGCCATGTCGAGCGCCGAGCGCAGAATCACCTGCAGGCTCTCGCGATCGGCGGCGCCGTGTACGAAGCTGCGGTCGATCTTCAGTTCCGTGAACGGGATGCGCGCCAGCTGCTGCATGGAGGAGAAGCCGGTGCCGTAGTCATCGAGGGAGAGCCTGAAGCCGCGCAGGCGCAGCCGGGTGAGCACCCCGAGGGCGACCGCCAGCTCGCGCAGCAGTGAGCTCTCGGTCACCTCGAGCACCACCTGCTCGGGGCGCAGATTGTGCTTGCGCTGCAGGTCCGAGATTTCCTGGACCAGCTCGCCGCGATCGAGCAGGAGCGGGGAGATGTTGACGGCAATCGAGAGGTCGAGCCCCTGGCGAGACCACTGCGCGGTCTGCGCCATCGCCAGGTCCATCACTCGCAGCGTGAGCGCGTGAATCAGACCGTGCTGCTCCGCGACCGGAATGAAGGCGTCAGGGGCGATCCACCCGAGGCTGCGGTGGTGCCAGCGCGCGAGCGCCTCCAGGCCGCGGACGCGGCAGGTGCCGATCTCGACCTGTGGATGATAGAAGACGGTGATCTCGTCGCGCTCGAGCGCCCCGCGCAGCTCCTCGGGGTCGACGGGAGTGGCCTTGCCGGTCTCGTCGGCGGCGGGCATCTCGCCCGGCTGGCGCCGCAGCAGCGTGCCGAGGCCCGATTGCGTCAGCGGCTTCGGCAGGCTGCCGAGAATGCGCAGCCCCAGGGCCGTGCCCATGTCCTCGACGGAGTGGCGCAGCGAGCTCTCGCGCGAGGAGGCGACGATGACAGGGGAGCGCAGGTGCCGGGCGGACAGCGCCGCCAGCAGTTCCGGTCCGTCCATGTTCGGCATCTCCAGGTCGACGATCAGCAGATCCGGCGGGGCGGGAAGGGAGTCGAGCAGGGCGAGCGCGGCCACGCCGTCCTCGGCCTGGTGGACCTGATTGATCCTCAATTCACGGCAGAGCGCCGCGCCAATGCTCCGCTGGACGCCGCTGTCGTCGACAATCAGCACCGAATCAATGGCTTGCAGCGCAGCGGTTGCAGACATAGTCGCGATGAACCCCTAAGCCGCCCAGCCGGCAGGGGGCGACATTCGTCTCCTGCTCTGTATCGACGCACCCGATGCGGGACTTGAGTCGCATGGCCGGGAGGGAGTGTGACGGCCGTCTCATTGCGGTGGCGGAAGCCGCCAGCATTCGGGCCGCCGGGGCGGTCGTTGCGTCCGCCGGCGGTCGTGGATAGACTTGCCGTCCCTCGAAGGATGGGCGGTTAGCTCAGCGGTAGAGCACTGCTTTCACACGGCAGGGGCCACTGGTTCGATCCCAGTACCGCCCACCAATAAAAACAGGTTCTTCTCCCGTTTCCGGGGTAGCTGGGCGCGGCAGGCGAGGCGAACGGCCGCCACTGCTAACGTGGTGTTACCAAGCATCAAGAAGCCAGGACGGCGAGCGTGGCCCCAGATAGAGTGTGTTTGCGCCCTCGGCAGGTGGGGAAGGGTATGAACTATGCGGGTGGCGCCGGGAGCGTCGTGGCGAGGGCAGCTGGTGTGTGCTGAGGCTGCGACGAAATCGGAGCCGGCCGGCACATTGCAGCGGCTGCTGGCCTGAAGCGCCGGCAGTGCACGATACAGAGGATCGTGCCCCGGGGCACGATCTACCCGATTTGGGTTTCTCCCATACCGATTCGAGTACATGCGCGCTCGAATCTCAGCGCAACTGACTCAAAAAGGTGCGCGCAGCGACAAGCACCGGGTCAGTCCTCGCGAAGCAGTCCACAGCCGCCAATGGCCGAATCAGGACAACCTGAAAGGCGTGGCGAGCCTGCGCCCGGGTCTGAAAGTATCTGAGGGAATCGGAAAGCTTGCCATCGCCACTCTTGACCTCCACCAGAAACCACGATCTGAATTCGGGGTTCGAGATATCAAGGCCCCATGGTCAAGAGTTGCTTGGGTCCTGGATCATTCCGCTAGGTCTCAAGGCAGATACGGTGCTTCTCCTCGTATCAACAGTGTTCTTGAGGTGGATGCTCCGCTTCGTTCCCAGAGCATCGGCCCGAGCCGCATCGCTGCCTAGATAGGCCAGCCATCTGCCGTTGGCCAGCGAAGGTCTGCTGCGGCGTATTTGGATGAATCCGATGGAGCACGCACACTGTCGCTTGCGGGTCGTAGCGTTGCATTCAATCACATTGCACCCGACGGACTTGAACGGCGAGTTCCGGGCTGGTACCTGATGTGCCGGGTGGGAGATTGGAGCGGGTGTCATCGCTGAGGTAGGGCGCGGCTGCCATCGCTGCGTGCTATCTTGCTGCCGAAGGGGATGCGGAAATCGATTGGGTTTGTGTCACTGGCAATCCAGTCGGGCGGCTGAGTCTGTGCAGGTTCTAACAAAGTACAAGTAGGACAAATGGGAGTGGATCGATGCTGACAATCAGAAGTCTCTACAAGACCTACCCCAATGGAGTTCGCGCGCTCAGTGACGTCTCGCTGGACATTCCCAACGGAATGTTCGGACTGCTTGGGCCGAACGGTGCCGGCAAATCCACCCTGATGCGCACCATCGCGACCCTGCAAGAGCCGGACGCGGGCAGCATCAAGCTGGGCGATCTCGACGTACTCGCCGACAAGGTGGCGATCCGCCGCATATTGGGCTACCTCCCGCAGGAGTTCGGGGTGTATCCGAAGGTCAGCGCTGAAGCGATGCTGGAGCATCTTGCCGTGCTGAAGGGCGTCACGCACCGTGGCGAGCGGCGCGAGCTGGTTGGCGCGCTGTTGCACCAGGTGAATCTCTACGAAGTCCGCAAGCGCAAGCTCGGCGGGTTCTCCGGCGGCATGCGTCAACGATTCGGCATCGCCCAGGCGCTGATCGGCGACCCGAAGCTGGTGATCGTCGATGAGCCGACCGCCGGGCTCGATCCGGAGGAGCGCCAGCGCTTCCTCAATCTCCTGGCGGAAATCGGCGAGCGGGTGGTGGTGATCCTCTCAACGCATATCGTTGAGGACGTGAGTGAACTGTGTCCGCGGATGGCGATCATCGCCGAAGGGCGCGTGCGTCTGGCGGGAGAGCCTCGCGAGACGATCCGCGCGCTCGCCGGACGCGTCTGGCGGCGGGTGATCGACAAGGGCGCGCTGGCGGACTACCGCGCACACATGACGGTGCTGTCCACCCGTCTTGCCGGCGGCGCGACGCTGATCCACGTGCTCGCCGACGGCCGGCCGGAAGAGGGATTTGAATCGATTCCGCCCGATCTCGAAGACGTCTACTTCGGGCAATTGCAGCAGGCTGCCGGCGCGAGGGTCGCCTGATGTTTCGCGAGATCTCCCGGTTCGAGCTGCGTCAGCAGCTGCGCAGCCCGCTCTTCTGGATGATCGCATTCCTGTTCGCAGCGCTGGCGTTTGCGGCGACAGCCTCACACAGCGTACGAATCGGGGGTGACATCGGCAACATCCACCGCAATGCCCCGCTTGTCGTGATCAATACGCTCAGTGTGTTCTCCATCATTGGTCTGTTCCTGATTCCGATCTTCGTCGCGGGCGCGGCGCTGCGCGACTTCGGGGCGAACACCGCGGAGATGGTGTTCGCAACCCCGATCACGCGCGGCGCCTATCTCGGGGGGCGCTTGGCGGCCGGCTGGCTGACGAGCGTTCTGGTGCTGTTCGCCGTGGCCATTGGCCTGTGGTCGGGATCGATGATGCCATGGCTCGATCCAGTTCGTCTGGGTCCGACGCCGTGGGCGGCGTATGCCTGGGCGCTCGGGCTCATCGTGCTCCCGAACCTGCTCTTTCTCGCCGCGCTGCTGATGTTGCTCGCGACGCTGACCCGCTCAATGCTCGCCACATATGTCGGGGTCATCGGATTTTTCGTGCTCAGGATCGTGGCGTCACTGGCGCTTGGCCGCGGAAACATCGCGCATCAAACGGCCGCCGCGCTTACCGACCCGTTTGGGCTCGGGGCATTGGACCTGGCGACGCGATACTGGACGGCCGCCGATCAAAACAGCCGCATTCCGCCGCTGACGGGCCTGCTGATGGAGAACCGCCTGCTGTGGCTCGTTGTGGCCACTGCCTTGTTCGGGACGAGCCTCGCACTGTTCAGGCCGGATCGCGATGGGTTGCGCTGGGTCCACCGGCAGGCGGCGAGGGGCGACACGGCGCAGAAGCGCGCCTCGGCGCCGGTGATCTTGCCGAGCGTGAGTCTGCGGACCGGATTTTCGGCCCGACTTATCCAATTCGGCAAGCTCGTCCGGTTCGATACCGCGGGCGTGCTCGGCAGCACGGCATTCCTCGTGATGCTCGCGTTCGGTCTGCTGAACCTCACAGGATCACTCATCTTTTCCGGACAGATTTTCGGCACCCCCGTGTACCCGGTCACCCACCTGATGGCGCAGGCCATCAGTGGCAGCTACCAGTGGTTGCTGTGGATCGTGCTGGGTTTCTACGCCGGCGAACTGGTGTGGCGGGAGCGCGGCGCGCGTGTGAACGAAGTCATGGACGCACTTCCATCTCCAGACTGGCTGCCGCTGATGTCGAAAGTTACGACGCTCGCGGTCGTGATCGTGACCTTCCTGCTGGCCGGCTCGTTGTTCTGCGTGGGCTACCAGCTGGTGCATGGCTTCTATCACCTTGGGCCCCTACTGTATCTGAAATTCCTGGGGCTGAACCTGCTCGGGTTCGCGTGGTTTGCGATCCTCGCGGTAGTGCTGCAAACGATGGCCAGCAACAAGTTCGCCGGCTATGCGCTGATCCTGGCTTACATCGTCGGCATCATCGCGCTGACGCAATTGCATCTCACGGACAATCTGTATCTGCCGGGCAGCGCGCCCGTAACGCCTTATTCGGACATGGACGGGTTCGGACCATTCTGGGTTGGAAATCTGTGGTTTCGGGCCTACTGGTACTGCTTGAGCGTCGCGCTGCTGGTCGTGGCGGCACTGTTCTGGATACGCGGCAATCCGAGCGGCTGGCGTGAGCGCGGAAAAATCGCGATGCAGCGCTTCCGTGCGCCTTCGCGGGTGCTGCTGGCAGTGGCGCTCGCGGCGTTCGCCCTCATTGGGGTGTTCCTCTTTCACAACACGCACGGACTGTATCGCTATCAGAGTCACGACGAAAAGCTGCGCCTTGCCGCGGACTACGAGAAGGACTATCGGAAGTACCTGGGCCTGGCGCAACCACGAATCACCGACGTCAAGGTGGACGTCGCGATGTTTCCTGCGCAGCGCCGCGTCGATATGCTCGGTCGCTATACACTCGTCAACAAGCACGCGCATCCGATCGATCAATTGCTGGTGCAGCTGCCGCTTCCCACTACAAGGGAGTTCACGGTCAAACTGGCCTTCCCGGCGCACACGACCGAGATCGCGAACGCGAGACAGGGCTTTTACCTGTACCGGTTGGCGAGCCCAATGGCCCCGGGTGCCTCGATGGCCTTTCGATTTCATGAGCGGATTGCCTACCCGGGTTTCGCCAATGAGCCGGTGGGCGAGCAATTCGTGCGCAACGGCACGTTCTTCGGCAATTGGATGTTCCCGCATTTCTGCTACGACGCCACCCGACAACTCACCGACAACAACCAAAGGCGCAGATACGGACTGGGCCCCGCGCAGCTGATGCCGAAGCGCTCGGATATGGCGGCCCGGGCCAATACCTATATCTCCTGCGATGCCGATTGGGTGCATTTCGCGGCCACGCTGTCCACGAGTGCCGATCAGGTAGCGGTCGCTTCGGGACATCTGCAGAGGGTGTGGACGCAGGGGCACCGTCGCTATTTTCACTACGTCCTGAGCGCGCCGACGCTTGATTTCTTCTCGTTCCAGTCGGCGCGTTACAAGCTCGCGCGCGAGCTCTGGCACAACGTCGCGCTCGAAGTCTATTACACCGGACATCGCCCGTATGGCGTCCAGCGAACGCTCGCGTCCATGAAGGACGCGCTGGCGTATGACACGCAGCACTTTGGCCCCTACCAGTTCCGGCAGCTGCGGGTCGTCGAGTTCCCGGGTTACACGAGCTACGCGCAGACCTTTCCGAATACGATCCCGTACTCGCATCGGTTCATGTTGGAGGATTTGCGAAAACCATCCGATATCGACTACATCACGTATGTGACCGCACACGAGACCTCCCATGAATGGTGGGCGCACCAGGCGGTCGGCGCGGCTGTGCGCGGCGCGACGATGCTGAGCGAGTCGCTCGCGCAGTATTCGGCAATGATGGTGATGAAGCACTTGTACGGTCCTCTGGCCATGCGGAAGTTCTTGAAGTACCAGTTGGACGGGTACCTAGCCGGACGCGCCCGCGAGCGCGTCAAGGAGGAGCCGCTGGCGCGCGTTTATGAGAATCAAGATTACATCGACTACGACAAGGGTGCGGTGATCCTGTACTCCCTGCAGGATTACATCGGAGAAGACAAGGTCGATGCAGCGCTTCGCACTTGGTTGGACCAGGTGCGATTCCAGGAGCCTCCGTATACGGATTCGCATGACCTGATTGCAGACCTGCGGGCGCAGGCGGGGCCGCAGTACCAGAATCTCATCACCGATTTCTTCGATCGCATCACCCTGTTCGACGACCGGATGGAATCGGCGACGGCACGGAAGCTCCCCGATGGGCAGTATCGAGTCACCATGCACGTTCACGCCGCAGCGTACTATGCCAATGGCAAAGGCAAGGAGAGTCGCGGGAAGCTGGATATCCCGATCGAGATTGGCGTATTTGCGAAGGCCAAGGATGGCAGGGAGCAGGACGAGAAGCCTTTGTACCTTGCCAAGTATCCCGTCAAGGACGGCGACAGCACCATTTCCGTCATGGTGAGGGGCAAGCCGTACCAGGCCGGCATCGACCCTTTCAACGAGCTGATCGATCGGGTCAGCAGCGGCCACCGGGCGTTGGTGACGGTCCGGTAGCCGGAGGGAGGTCGATTCTGGCGGAGTCACGCCTTGCGGTTCGGTGTGCGCCGTCATGTCGCGTAGTCTGGGGCATGAGAGAGCGTGACGCACCAGCCGCATGTTTGTCGGCGGGTACTCGAGTCCGTCGTGCGTGGGTTCGCCATTCGCTTGCGAACTGCTCTCCCTGCGCGCAGACGTTTCTCGCCTACTTCCACTGATTTTCGCGCTCACGTTTATGGCCACCGGTACGGCATCTCTTGCAGCGCAACGCCAGACGCCGAGCGCAGACGCGCGAGATGTGATGCAAAGAAGCACGCCGATGCGAGTCAACCGATTCGTTCGCGCATCTTTCGCCACCGCACTGTTAACGATGGCACTCGTGGGCTGCGCCAGTGCGCCGCAGGCGAGAAGGTTGGGAGCGAATCAGGCGAGCATGAAGAAGCCGGTGCCTGAGTGGGTATCGGCGCCGACGCGGCGCCGACCCAGCAGTGACAGTCTTGGCTCTTTGCTGCGGCAAGTGAGTCACGTTGTGGCCGGTGGCCTGTCCTGGCTGTTCCCGCCTCCAGCCGGTGTCTACGGGCCACCGGAGAGTGTTGCCTACAGCGGCGCGAAGACGTGGAAGATCGCCACGGGAGCGCTCGGCTGCACATCCAAGTGCTCGAAGGTAAACCGCAATAGCGTCCGGCCGGTGAAATAGGCGCAGCGACGAGGTGTGTCGCTGGACAAGGCCGGTAACCCGGCGTCCCTCAGCCTGCGAGCAGAGTGACTGATCTGCCTCGACCGAGATGCACTCCTGTCAACGCAGCGAGTAGATCATTAAGTCACCTAACCTAATGAATTGCCCGATGGTTTCGCCGCCGGGCCGGGACCTGTGGGATGGACAGCGTTTCGTGAGCAATGGATCGGTGGAGCAGAAGGCAGCGCGTCCTAATCTTCATCTTAGGCCTGGGAGAGACTTCCCGGTCGCACCAAACGACGGGCGGCGTGGTGCGTGTGTGCACGTCCGTTCGGAGCGGTCACACAAGCGCGCTTCATGCACCGCAATGCGCTGCCTCGGCGGGGCGTGGTGATTCGATGGACGAGGCGCCGTCCGGCTCGCCTGGTTGCACGCGACGGGATTAGCCACGAGGGCTGCAGCGTGGGTATTCGCGGCTACGAGCGCCGCAGCGACCTGAAGAGAAAATGACGCGCACCGGAGCAGCCAAAGACACAGCATCGCGACGCTTTCCTCTGTAGTGCAGCACATCGCGCAGCGGGAGGTATGCAGGGAACGATGGCCGAAGTCATGGAGGCGGTGCCTAAGCGCGATACGCGTCACGTCAACGTCATTTCTTCCAGGAACCACCTCCCAATGGCGCGGCTCAAACAGGAGGGTCCGTGTAATCCGGTCCCATGCCTTCCGCCTGGACGACAAGAATCCCGGCGTTACCGACAACGGTGTGGTTGACTGCCGCGGAAAGGTGATATGCCTGCAGTCCCATGGACGCATCGCGTGCGGCACGGAGCGAGGCGCGAAGGGTGGGATTGCATACCCATTTCCGATACGTTAGCATGCTAAGCAATAGCCGCCCGCACGACGAACCGTGGTCTTCCGCAAATGGGAGCATCACTGATCCGCCTTGCCACGCACGGGCGGCAGTTGCGTTTCATGAGCTAAGGATGCTCCCGAATTACCGTTGTCCAAGATTGGCCCGGCCGCGCGGCTCATCGCGGCGCCTCACGAGGGCGAGCATGACGAGAAGCGCTGCTGCGTTGCTTTCAGTCGGCTGCGCATGTCTGCTGAGCCTCGCCGGCTGTACTTTCGCGCCCCGCTATTCTCTGCCTGCGGTGCGCACGGAATCTTACACACGCGCCCCATCGCCGCGTGTCACCGTCAGCGCCATCGGACCGGCCGGTCAGGCGCAGCGGTTTGCCTACGGTGCCGCACTGCCGGTCCAATGGTGGCGGCAGTTCGATTCGCCCAAGCTCGATATCCTCATTCGCCACGCGCTGCAGAACAATCCCGGGCTGGTGCAGGAGCAGGCGCGACTGCAGGAGGCGCGGGCCGCGATGGCGGCGGCGGCAGGGATTTTCTACCCGCAGGTCAGCGGAAACCTCGCTGCCTCACGGCAGAAGACGTCCGCGGCCAGCTCCGGCGGTTCCTTTCCCGGGAGGATCTACTCGCTGTACTCCGGTGGGCTCGCGGTCAGCTATTACCCGGATTTCTTCGGCGTCAACCGCCTGGTCTACAAGGGCGAGCGGGCGCAGGTGGACTACCGGCGCTATGAGCTCGATGCGGCCCGCTTGACATTGATCGGGAACGTTGCCTCCGCCGCCATCAGCGCCGCCTCGGTGCGCGCGCAGATTGTGGCGACACGCTCCATCATCGCCAGTGAAAAGAGGCTGCTGAAGCTCACCGAGACGCAATATCGGTTCGGCGCTGTGCCCTACCTGAGTGTACTCACGCAGCGCAGTCGCGTAGCTTCGAGCGAGGCCACCCTGCCGTCGTTGGAGCAGCAATGGGCGGTCTATCGGCACGAGCTGGCGATCCTGGTGGGCGAACTGCCTGCACAGTGGCCCGATCATTCGCCGCGTTTGGACGAGGTTCGGCTGCCGGCGCGGATCCCGGTGAGTTTGCCTTCCACGCTGCTGCAGCAGCGCCCCGATATCCGTGCCGCAGAAGCGCAGCTGCGTTATGCGGACGTCGAGATCGGCATCGCGAAGGCGCAGATGTATCCGACCGTGACGCTCACTGCACAGTTCGGTCAGGAAAGCACCGCGCCCGGAGCAATCGTCCACGCGGCGAGCAACATCTGGAGCCTCGCGGGCGATCTGGTGATGCCGATCTTCGAGGGCGGCACGCTCGAGGCGCAGAAGCGAGAAGCGGTCGCCTCCTACGACGCTACATTTGCAGCGTACCGGCAGACGGTATTGGGGGCCTTCCAGCAAGTCGCCAACGCCCTGCGCGCTCTCGAGCACGACGCCCAAACGTTGCGTGCCGAGCAGCATGCGCTCGCCGCTACCGGCGCGGCTCTGCGTGTTGCGCAGACGAGTTACCGGGACGGTGCGGTCGATTATCTCTCGTTGTTGACCGCCGAGGTGCAAAACAGCAACGCGCGCTTGAGCTACATTCAAGCGCAATCGCAACGTTATCTCGACACCGTGAGTCTGTTCGTCGCCCTGGGTGGGAGCTGGACGGCGCAGCCGCCGGCGGCCACCCGGCTGCACCCCCCGGCAACGAGCCGAGGAAAATCACCCATGGCTGAGGAGAAGTGACCGATGGCGAACCCCGAGCGGCGCGTCATATTTCGCACAGTGCTCATCGTCGCGGCGGTGATTGCGGTGATCGGCGGCATCAAGCTGTGGCGGGAGCACGCCGCGCGGGCTGCCCAGGCACATCGTGGTCCTTTCCAGGTCAGCGTCTCTGCGGCACGGGTAGTCAAAGTGTCTTGGCGGTCGGATATTCATACGGTCGCGAGCCTGGTTGCGACCTCCGGCGTAGATCTCACTCCGCAGCTCTCCGGGCAGGTCACCGGCATCTACTTCCATTCCGGCGAGCACGTCAAGAAGGGCCAGCGACTCATCCAGCTCGATGATTCGAATCAGCTGGCGACGCTGGCCCAGGATCGCGCCAACGAAACGCTCGCCCGCATCAATTACCAAAGGGCGCAGCACTTGTACGCCGCACGCGCCACCAGTCTCGCGGCGCTGGATACCGCACGGGCGGACGAGCAGAGCGCCAAGGCATCGGTCGCCAACGTGCTCGCGACCCTCGCGAAGCTTGAAGTCGGCGCGCCCTTTTCCGGATGGATGGGGGTGCGCCAGGTGAGCCTCGGTGAGTATCTCTCGCCTGGCACGGAAATCGCCGCACTCAACGTGTGGAATCCCCTGCGGGCCGAGTTCACCGTGCCGCAGATCCAGAGCGGTCTGATCCAGCGGGGCCAGACGGTCTACCTCACGGTCGATGCCTTTCCCGGCCGACGCTTTCAGGGTCGGATCACGGCAATCAATTCCCAGGTCAATCCCAATACTCGCAATGTCACGGTGGAGGCCATCGTCCACAATCCGCATCTGCGGCTGCGGCCCGGCATGTTCGGCGAGGCGCGTATCCTGGTCGGTGCCGCGCGCAAGCGCTTGGCCGTGCCGACGGTAGCCGTCACTTACAGCACCTTCGGCGATTATGTGTATGTCATCAAGAAGCACAAGGAAGGCTCTCATGAGCTGCAAGTGGCGGTTTCCACGCCGATAAAGCCAGGGCACACACACGGCCAGCTCACCGAAATCCTGGCGGGTCTGCACCGAGGGGATCTCGTTGTGACTGCCGGACAGATCAAGCTGCGCAACGGGACGCCGGTCGTGATTGATCGCGGCAGCGCGCACTGAGACGAAGGGCAGCGCGATGCGTTTTACGGACATCTTTATACGCCGTCCGGTGCTCGCCACGGCCTTGAGCCTGGTGATCCTGCTGCTCGGGCTGCGAGCCTGGACCGAAATGGCGGTGCGCCAATATCCAAAGGTCACGAGCACTCTGGTGACCGTGACGACGGCGTACCCCGGTGCGAGCTCCTCCACCGTGCTCGGATTCGTGACCGCACGGCTCGAGCAGGCGATCGCGTCGGCGCCGGGCATCGACTACATGACGGCCACGAGTTCGCAGGGCACCTCGACGATCACGGTGTACATGCGCCTCAATTACAACCCGAATGCCGCCGTCGCGCAGATCATGTCCAAGGTGCAACAGGTGCAGAACCAGTTGCCGACCGGCACCCAGGCGCCGGTGATCAATGAGACGGTCGGCAATCAGACCGCGTTGATGTACCTCGCGTTCTACAGCAATACGCTCTCGCAGCAACAGGTGAACGACTACGTCTTGCGAGTCGTGCAGCCGGCAGTCCAGGGCGTCAAGGGCGTCGGCCAGGCGCAGATCGTTCCCGCCGGCACCGGTCCGAGCGGGGACAGCTTCGCGCTGCGCGTGTGGCTCAATCCCAACCGCATGGCGGCCCTGGGGGTGACGCCCGCCGAGGTGTCCGCGGCGCTTGCCTCGAACAACTACATCAGCGCCGTAGGCCGCACCCGCTCGGCCGATATCGCGCGACCGATCCGGGCCGACACGATCCTGCACAGCGCGCGCCAATTCCGCAATCTGGTCGTGGCGCATTCTGGCAACACCTTGGTGCGCCTCGGTGATGTAGCCAAGGTCACGCTCGGCGGTCAGAACTACAATCAAGCGGTCTATTACAACGGAAAACCCGCCGTTTTCATCGGCGTCTTCGCATCTCCAAATGCCAACAGCCTGTCGGTGGCCAGGGGCGTGCACAAGGCCTTTGCGCAATTGACGCGCGCCCTCCCGCCGGGCATCAAGGCGGCGATTCCGTACGACGGGAGTGTGTTCATCCAGAAGTCGATCCATGAGGTCATGACGACTATTGCGATCACGCTCGTGGTGGTCGTGGTCGTGATCTTCCTGTTTCTCGGCTCGCTGCGCTCGCTGCTCATCCCCGCCGTGGCCATTCCCTTGGCGATCGTGGGCGGCGGTATCTTCATGATTGCCGTCGGCTACACGATTAATCTCATCACGCTGCTCGCCGTCGTGCTGGCCATCGGTTTGGTCGTTGACGATGCCATCATCATCGTCGAGAACATCCACCGGCACATGGAGGAGGGGATGAGCGCATTTGATGCCGCGATCCTCGGTGCGCGCGAGCTCGGCAGCCCGATCATCGTTATGGCAACGACTCTCGCAGCCGTATTCGCACCGATCGCCCTGACGGGTGGATTGACGGGGAGTCTCTTTTCGGAATTCGCATTTACGCTCGTCTTCACGGTCGCGGTTTCAGCCGTCATCGCGCTGACGCTCTCACCGATGCTCTCGTCCAAGGTGCTGCGGCCGTCGCCGTCGCACGGGTTCGCGCATGCACTCGATGTCGCTTACGAGCATCTTCGACGGGCCTACGATCGCTCGCTTGCGGCGGTACTCAAGTACCGTTCGGCGGCGCTCGTGGTCTCCGTGGCGGTCTTCGTGTCAATTCCGGTGCTGTTTTTCGGCACACCGAGCGAGCTGGCGCCCACCGAAGATCAGGGGCTGATCCTCGTCTCCGCCACCGGACCTGCGACGGCGACATTGCATTATCTGAACCATTACGCGCGCCAGGTCGCAAGCATTTTCAGGAGCTTTCCGGCGACCAAGCAAGTCTTCCAGATCAATGGCATATCCCTCAGCGGCGCGGTCGACAACGCGATGATTGGTGGGATGAAGCTCAAGCCGTGGAGCCAGCGCTCCGAGACACAGATGGCGCTGATGCCCGAGGTGCAGCAGAAACTCAATCGGCTTACTGGCGTGCAGGCCGCGGCGTTCCCCAAGCCGTCGCTGCCGGGCTCAGCCGGAGGTTTCCCCGTCCAATTCGTCATCACCTCAAGCAGCCACTTCAGCAAGATTGATCAGGTGGCCAACGCGCTCATCGGCAAGGCGATGCAAAGCGGACGGTTCGCCTTCCTCACCAAGGACCTGCGCTATGACTCCCCGGGGGTCGTGTTGCACGTCAACCGCAATCTTGCCGGCGATCTCGGCATTACCATGGCCAACATCGCCGATAATCTTGAGCCGCTGCTCGGCGGCAACTACGTCAACCGGTTTGATATCTCGGGCCACAGCTACAAGGTCATTCCGCAGGTGTCGGACCGCTTCCGTGCCCATCCGTCGATGCTGCGGGACTACTATATCCACGGCGGCACAGGTGCACTGATCCCTCTCTCGACGTTGATGAGCGTGCACACCGAAGTGCAGCCGGAGTACCTGCCTCAGTTCCAGCAGCTCAATTCTGCAACGATCCAGGGCGTCATGGCACCCGGCGTGACCCTTGGGCAGGCGCTTTCCTATCTGAGGACGGAGGCGAAGAGGATCTTGCCGCCTGGCTTCGGCATAAACTATGCGAGCGAGTCACGGCAATACATGCAGCAGGGCCACGCGATCATCGTCATGTTTGCGCTCTCGGTGCTGCTCGTTTATCTGCTGCTCGCAGCACAGTTTGAGAGCTTCCGGGACCCTCTGATCGTCCTGGTGACGCTGCCGATGGCGATCACCGGTGCGCTCGTATTCCTGTATCTCGGTGCCGGCACGATCAATATCTACACCGAGGTTGGACTGATTACCCTCATCGGATTGATCACCAAACAGGGTATTCTGATCGTGCAGTTCGCCAACGTGATCCAGGAAACCGAGGGACTCGACCGCTGTGCGGCGGTCGAAAAGGCCTCGAGTATTCGCCTCCGTCCAATTCTCATGACGACGGGCGCAATGGTCTTTGGTGCTCTGCCGCTTGTGTTTGCCACCGGCCCCGGAGCCGTGAGCCGTTTTGACATGGGTCTGGTGATTGCTGCGGGCCTGGCCATCGGCGCGTTGTTTTCGCTCTATGTGGTGCCCGTCATTTACACGTATCTGGCTCGCGATCGGCGCGCCAGCGCCACGATGGCCGCGAAACCGTGAGATTGCTGCCGAGCCGAGAACACGGACGATCGCGGTTGCGCGCGCCGATCCCGGAGCATGGTGAACGAGGTTGCAAGTGACGCGTGGGGGCCGTTCGCCGGCGCCGATGCGCTGCGCTGAGGCTCCCCGCGTGATCCTGAATTCAGAGCGGGGCGGACGGCGGGGCGGTGGGGCTTACGACCTTGAGGCCACAAGCGATGCCTAAGCAGGCAGAGTTCCCGGGATTCGGCACGCTGCTCGGCGAAACGGGCCGAGCCTGGCGTTATCGGCTCGATCAGCGCCTCAAGCCGCTCGGGTTGAGCCAGGCGAAGTGGATCACCCTGCTTAAGCTTTCCTGGGCCGAAGACGGCATGTCCCAGAGGGAGCTGGCAGAGCGTCTGGGCGTGGAAAATCCCACGCTTGCGAGGCTGCTCGATCGTATGGCAGCCGATGGCTGGATCGAGAGGCGCGGCTCGGACACCGACCGGCGCATCAAGATGGTGCACCTTCGTCGCAAGTCGTGCACGTTGCTTCAGCAGATCAATGCTGTCGCTATGCGCCTGAGCGCCGAGCTTCTGGAAGGGGTCCCGCCCGAGGAGCTTCGGGCGTGCATGGAAGTATTGCATCGCATCAAGGAAAAGGCGATCGGTCTCGACGCCCCGGTCGAGGTGAGTCAACTGTCATCGGTCGGCGCAAGTGCAGCGATTGCACGCGGTAACGTTGAGAAGCGAATCGCAAAAAAGCATAAGTAGAACGCGGCGCGTGAGCGGCGGCTGCCCGCAGTAGTGGCCCGCGGGCAAAGTTGGGCATGTCAGGGGGAATTGTCGTCTCGCATCGCTGTCGCGTGGTCCGCGGCGGCAAAATGAAATCCCTCGCCAGGATATCAGTCGCGCTGCCGGGCGGGCAGATGGTCATCGCAACATGAGATGACCTGCAAGGGGCCGGGCAACTTGGACGCGCTCGTCTAGACGTGTAGGTGAATTTACGCCTTAACGATACCGAAAGGTCGGCAATGGGCTGCCAACATGCCATCAGAGCACGTGCGATTTACTGCCACGTAGGCGACTGAAGGGGTGAGGGGGCTGTGAGTAACGGCGGCTTCAACGGTGGTGATAGCAGCTGCTTCGTTGAATGGCCCTGCGGGTAATCGGACGTGTCAGGTTTCTTGGCGTCCTTAGGGGCTCGAAGGTTAACGGACTTGGAGACGTATTAAGACATTGTGTCATTTCGCGCTGTGGTGGAAGCCCTGAGTTGCGAGCCCGTGGAGGCCCTCCATCAACGTCCTCGAGAGTTGCGGGCCGTTGGAGCGAGGAGGGTGCAATCGCAGTTCGGAGTCGGGGGGGCGAGGGCGACGTCTGAGGCGCGTAGCCGGCCGACCCGGATGGCGAGCCGCGCGCCGCTTGTCTCGCTGGCATCGTGCTGCGGGCTTGCGCGCGGCTGAGAGGCCGATGACTCTCTACGGTGCGCTGTCGCGACTGTGCGCGCCGGGCACACGCGTCACCACAGCCTCAGGCGGGTCACTGCACCGTGCAAGTTCAGGCCAGCTCGAGCGATTCTCCGGGCAGGGACTGGGTCGGGCCGCCGGTTTCGTTCTTGCGGAAGAAGGAAAACAGTGCGCAAAGCAGCGCCACGCCGACCAGGGTCAGCATGGCCACATGGAAACCATCCATGAAGGCGACCTTATTGGAGAAGACAAGCGCTTCGCGGCTCTCGTGCGCCGCGCCCGGATGCGCGCTCGCGTGAGCGCCGGCGACGGCGAGGAAAACCATGCCTGAGATATCAACACCGAGGATAACCCCGAGGGAGCGCATCATGTTCAGAAACCCCCCAGTCATGCCGAGCTTGTCGCGCGGCGTGGCCGCCATGGTGGCGCGGTTGTTCGCAGGGGTGAAGACCCCGAGCCCGGTGCCGAGAACGAACATTGCGACGAGGAGCTCGGTCGGCCGGGGGGTGCTCGGCGCGAACACAAGAAGGAGGGAGCCGGCCGCGAGCATCAATGAGCCGCTGACCAGGAACTTGCGGGATCCGAACCGATCGCATTTACGGCCGGCGAGGGGCGCGACGACGGCCATCGCGAACGGGACCGCAGTCAGCATGAGTCCGGTGATCACGGCGCTGTAGTGCAGGACCTGCTCGAAGTAAAAAGGAAGCAGGAACAAGACGCTGAACAGCGTGTAATAGGCCAGAAGAGCCGTGATGTTGCCCGCGGCGATCGTATAGCGACGAAACAGGCTGGGGTCAATCGTCGGATGCTTGACGATCCGCTCGGTGACGGCGAAAGCGCCAAGGCAGACAACGCCCAGCAGAAAGTGGGACACGATCAGAGGCGAAGTCCAGCCGAGGGATCCGGCCTGGTTCACCGCCAAAACGACCGCCATCAGCCCGACGGTGAGGAGGGTGATGCCCACATAATCGATCTTCACGTCTTTATGGACGCGATGGAACCGCGGCAATACACGATGTGCCGCGTATGCGCCGGCGATCCCGATCGGGACATTGACGAAGAAGATGGACCGCCAGCCTAAGGATGCGATGAGCATCGCGCCGATGAAAGGCCCGAGAGCCATGGCCGTGCCCTGGACCGCGGCCTGGGCGCCGAGTGCGTGGCCGAGCTTCCGGCTGCGGAACACTTGCGTGATGAGCGCCACGGAATTCGCTTGTAGCAGGGCGGCGCCGACCGCCTGCAGCGCTCGGGCGAAGATGAGGGTGCCGATACCCGGTGCCACGCCGCACAGCGCAGACCCAACGACGAAGATCCCGAACCCGATGTTGTAAAGACGGCTGCGGCCGAAGATGTCGGCGAGTCGCCCGACGATCGGCAGGGCGATCGCCAAGACGATCATGTAGGCCATCGAGACCCATTCGACGAGCGTGAGGCTCGTCCCGAATTCGATCCTGATGGTCGGCAGGGCAATGTTGACGATGGTGACATCGAGCGCCGACATCGTCGCGCCGATGAGAACGACGGTGAGCACGGTCCACTGCCAGCGGTCGCGCGCCATCAGGCCGGGTCTCGGCGGGTGCCTGCGGGAAACCAGGCCCAGACGTTCCGCGACGCTGATGTCGGTCTTGGCGGGTTGCTGTAATCGGCTGGCTTCGATTCGGCCAGGGTCAGCATGCGCGTGCCGCCCCCGGGGCTCCTCACCGGCAGGGCTCGAGCCAATTTCAGGCGGGGTGGTATCGGGTTTGCAGTGCGGGGTGGTGCCGGGTTTGCGGGCGGTGCCGGTGCTCATCGAGTGACACCTGAACGGCGTTGCAGCCAACCGCCCCCGTTGCCACAGTAACGGCATGCGCGGCAGCCGTTGCAGTCCGCGCTGGGCGCGCCGACGATGGGGTGCCGGTCGGCACATCCAACGTTTGCAGTTCTGCTCATCGTATCTCCTCGGGGGACAACGAGCGCGCGCATTGTACAATTGACATCCGGCAGATGATAGTTCGGTGTCCCGAAATGCGCTGTCTCCTGGCCGCTTCGGCGTGCATCCGCCAACACGAATCCCTGCGCTATGACGGCAGGGGCATGGTCCCCTGATGGAAAGTGCATGCACCCTTGCCGCGGCGACGGGTTCACCTGCATGCGCGTCGGCGGCCACCGACAGGATGGGCGTTCGCTCGCAGCCGCTATGGCGGCGCCTCGAGGCGCGCAGCACGCCGGTGCCGATGGGGCGCAGATTGCGAGCGGGTCAGCGTGGTGCCGACCGGTATGCAGCCCGGATGCCGGCGCATCTCGTGCGGACGGCTCGCGCGGGCGGCGCTGAAACCGTGCGAGCCGCTGAACGGTTGATTCCATGATGGGCCGGCGCATCGCCGCTGCGGGCCGCAGTTCAGTCTTTTCCAATTCAGGTATGAGCCTGGAGCAGGGGGCTGGGGGCTCCTGAGGCGGTGGATCGATCGATTGTCTTAGCTGGGCCAAAATCTTACCTCACCAGGGAGGCGCGGGGCAGGGATGCGCCGTGCAAGCCGCAGGACGCCAAGTCCTTCCGGTGGCACTGGCTGCCGTGCGCAGTG